>DATKCE010000057.1:0-33624 GCA_035513335.1 Acidimicrobiia bacterium | reverse complement strand
GACCTCCTGGGCTTACTAGGGGCACGACCATCGACGCCCCTCTAGTATTCCGGTTTCCACTGAGTTTAGGGCCGGGACGGTACAGCTTTGTACTTGAGCTCGATGGGAAGGAAGAGGGACGCGTAACCTTTGATGTCATCGAATAGGAGGTCACTATGAGCAAGGATACGAACCAGACCGAGAACCCTGTCACGACGGTCTTCACTCCGAAACAAGGATCGCCCTACGAGAAGTTTGAGACACTCGCCAGATCGTTAGTGGCTGTCTCCAAGAAGGATCTGGACCGCGAGGCAGAGAAGCACAAGACGCACAAGGACTCAAGCTCTCGTTAGCGCTTCGTAGGTCAGCCTGCGTCCGGATGTCTGGCCTAGGACAAAGAGGAACCGATCGAAATCGGTCAGGTCCCTCTTATTGAAGGTGAACACCCGTTCATCCAGATACCGGAACAGATGCGCCGGCGCGACCTGAACGTAGGTTCCTTTGAGCCCTCGCTTCAACAGAGCCCAGAAGTTCTCGATCCCGTTGGTGTGGACTCTGCCATTGACGTAGTAGCTCGCGTGGTCAACGGTTGCATGATGGAAGTCTGATTCCAGGCCCGTGTACCCGCTGTGGGAGTCGGTATAGACCGAAGTTCCTGACTCAACGTGACCCTTGACGTAAGACTGCATTACAGGTCGGGTGAAATTGCCTGACATCACGAAGGCTTGCACGTCGCCCCCGCGCTCTTTCAAACCCATGACCGGAGTCTTGCCCTGGCCCCCGCGTCCCGTGATCTTCCTCCGCCTCTGATCGGCATGCATGTTGACCGCCTTGCCACCGATGAAGGTCTCGTCTATTTCGACCTCACCGGAGAACTTCTGGAACGTGCCGGTCTGCATCGCCAACCGAATGCGATGGAGGACGAACCAAGCTGACTTTTGAGTCAGGCCGATGCTTCGCCCTAGTTCGTGGCTCGATACCCCGTTCTTGGAGTTGGCCACTATCCAGATCGCGGTGAGCCATTTGTCCAGGCCAATCGGTGAGTCCTCAAAAATTGTGCCGACCTTGACCGAGAACTGACGCTTGCAGGCCTTGCATTTCCATAGACGACGGGTTGTGAGGTAGGAGTGTCGGGTTCCCTCGCACGACGGGCAAACCGGACCCTCTGGCCACCGGAGACTTGACACGAAAGCCAGACAGACGTCGGGGTCTGAAAAGTGTCGGATCGCTTCGATGAGGTTGGTGGGTGGCCTGTTCTCGCTCATTAGGTGAGTGTACTACTCACTTTCGGGTGAGTCAAGTATATTGTTACCTTCGCGAGGGGGTCGACTTCCGGTCTCGCTAGGAACTACCGGTACCGCCAGACGATCCGGCCCCGGGTCGGATCGTAAGTCGACACCTCGACGTCGACTTGGTCTCCGGGGAGGACGCGGATCCCCCGTCCCCTGCGCATCCGGCCGGAAGGCTTGGCGAGCAGCTCGAAACCACTGTCCAGCTTCACCTCGAAGGTGGAGTCCGGGAGCATCTTCATGACGGTGCCGCGCATCCGGATGTATTCGTCAGAGTCTTTGGCCATGAGAAGAGAAGACTAGGCGATCGGGGCACTAGTCCCATATCAGATGAGAGCCCCAGGCGTTGGGCCCGACATCGTCCACGAGACCGGCGAGCTCCTCCAGAATCCGCTGCGCCTCGTTGACCCAGCGCTGATAGTTGGCCAGGTCGCCGGCCCGGAGAGCGGCCTCGGCGTTGGCGAACGCGTCCTCGGCTTCGGCGATCAGCTCCTCGATGGTCCCCACTTCCCCAGGTGGGAGCTCACCACCATCGCCGTCACCATCACCGGGCTCATCTTCGGCGATGCCGAAAACCAGCTCGAAGGCTCCGTTGAGGGTGTCGGCCCACTCGACGCGGTCGGCGAAGACCACCGCCACCCGTCTGAACTCGGGGAACGCTCCCCCGTCCTCCTCGAGGAAGATGGGCTGCACGTAGAGGACCGAGTTCTCGATGGGCACGATGAGGAGGTCGCCTTTGATCACGTTAGATCCCTCGCCGCGCCAGAGGCTGAGCTGTTGGGCGATGTCGGCGTCCTGTTCGATACGCTGACCCGCCTGTTCCGCGCCGTCCACGAGGGCTCCCTCCGGCATCCGGAAGTCGACCAGGCGTCCGTACTCGCCCGGGGTGGAGTCGGCGACGAGGAAACTGACCATGTTGCGTCGTGCTCGCGGGTTGAAGGGTTGGAGCAACAGGTAGGAGAGCTCGGTCTCGCCGGGAAGCTCGGTCAGCAGGTAGTAGGGCATGATCTGAGACATGGGCGACCCGTCAGCGGAGCGGAAGTCGCCATAGAGACGGGCGTTGCCGGTGCGACCCGGAGTCGAGGGGTCTCCCGGGAACGACCACTCGTCGTTGCCCGAGAACAGCTGGTTCTCCTGGTTGACGTGATAGCGCAGGTAGATGTGACTCTGGATCCGGAACAGGTCTTGTGGGTAGCGAAGGTGGTGCTCGAGCCTGTCCGGCATGGTCGAGCCGTCCACGAACAGTTCGGGGTGGACGGCCGCCCAGGTGTTGACGATTGGATCGTCGGTATCGAATACATAGAGGTTGACATCGCCGTTGTTGGCGTCGATGACTGCCTTAACCGAATTCCTCACGTAGTTGACCCCCAGGTCCAACCTCGAGTTGAGAGCTAGCCGTTCACGCGAGACTGAGTCGATGGGCTGGGAATACGGATAGAACGAAGTGGTGGTGTACATGTCGAGCACCCACTTGATCTCACCATCGAGGATCACCGGATAGGGATCGGCGTCCGCCGACAGGAACGGGGCGACCTGGTCGACGATCCCCATGATGTTGCGCTCGACCAGGACCCGGCTGTCTGGCCTGATCTGATTCGAGATCAGGAGGTTCAGGTCGCGGTAGCGGAACGCGAAGGCGATCCTCTTGAAGAAGTTGTCGAGCACGACCCCGGCGTCGCCCTCGTACTCGTTGAACCCGGTCCCGGTGGCCAGAGGGAAGTCGATCTCCTGAGGGATGCTCCCGGTCCTGACGATCACGGGGCGGCCCGTCTCGTAGGTCTGACCGAAGTAGATGCGTGGCTCCTCCAGCTCGAAGACGGGCTCGGCGGCGACCGGGGGCACGTCCTGGAGGAGGAACACCGGCTGGCCATCGTTCTGGACCACGTTCGCCTGGTTCACCACCGCTCCAAACCCGTGGGTGTAGAAGAGACGCTGGTTCTGCCAGTCGGTCGCCGGCAGCTCGGGCTCATCGAGCTCACGGACTGCCAGCATCACCTGGTTCGGCGTCCCATCATTGGATATGTAGCGGTCGGTGTCGACGTTCTGCAGGGTGTAGTAGGGCTCGAGCTCCTGGAAGTTCTGATAGGTCCGGGGCAGGACGCTGGTGCTCCAAATGCGGAGGTTGTCGATGGTGATGCGGTTTTCCTCGATGTCCGCCGCGGTTAGGTTGGGCGTGGCGCTGAAACTGCGCACCTCGACCTCGTCGAGCACCCACGCCTCTTTGGTAGCCGCCATGTTGTGGGTGATGAACTCGGTCTCCTTGTCCCTCTGATCGGGGAGCACGCTGAACCTCTGGATGAACGCCGGGTAGATGGCCCCGGCGGCTATCGCCACCACGATCCACGAACCCACGGACACGACGGCCAGCGTCCAGCCACGACGAAAGATGTTGATGATGAACAACGCTGCCGCGATGAGGGCAACGACGAGAAGGAGCCGAATTGCGGGGAGCCGGGCATTGATGTCGGTGAACCCAGGACCGAAGAAGATGCCGTTGCGATCGGCATACAGCAGCTCGTACATGTCGAGGCGGTAGGTGACCGCCCGTATCAGCGCGACGACGGCGAACAGAGCCGACAGGTAGATCTTCGCCCCCCGCGTGGCAGTCACCCGACGACCATTGAACCGGATGGCACCGTTGAGGTACAGAGCAACCGCGACCAGCACCGTGGTCAGCACCAAGAGGTTGAAGACCCAGTCCACGACGCTCTCCCACAGTGGAAGCCGGAACACGTAGAAGCCGATGTCGGTATCGAAGATCGGGTCGGTGTCCCCGAACGGCCTCGAGTTGAGGAACAGGAACATCTGGTCCCGCAACGTGGCGACGGTGAGCCCCATGATCAGAGCGAGGCCACCGGTGACGGCGAGACGGACCTGGCGCAGACGTGGCTCCACCCACTCCCGGAAACGCTCGACCAGCTCCTCCTCGTCGGTCAGATCGAACGGCGCCCAACGCGGCGTGAAACGGTCGACCAACTTGAGGGCGGCCCAGATCACCAGGAAAGAGACCGCCACGCCAACGGTCCCCAGGACGATGGACAGACCCCAGTTGCGCAGCCAGACGTTGGTGAAGCCCATCGAGTCGAACCAGAGGAAGTCGGTCCAGAGGGTCCCGGCCGCGGTGAGCAGCAGGTAGATCGCCAGACCCACGACGACGATCACCGTCCAGGGGCGGCGCCCTGCTGAGTAGTCGGATGGGATCCTGGTGAACATTGGAGATCGAGTCTAAGACCGACCGGCTCTAAGGCTCACCGAGATCGAGGACACGTCAGCCGGTGCTGACCCGTCGCGACTCCTCTATACCCGTCTCGTAACCGAGGATGGCGAGGTCCCTGATCCTCCGCTCTGCCTCGTCACTCCGCCAGACCCGGAACACCCGGGAGGCGGCGGACTGACGCTCGCGGGGGCCGTCACCTGCGCCTCTCAATGCGCCGGCCACCGCTGCGGCGAGGTCGGAAGCGAACTCCGCGTCCGCCTTCGACGCTGGTGTGCTCGGTCGCTTCAACTTCGATCCGGTGATCTCCTCGGCGATGGCATGGCCGGCAGCGAAGCTCTCGGTCCAGACACCCACCAGTTCGGCGTGGACCGAGGCTGCGATCGCAGCCTCATCGGGCTTCCAGTCGCCGTCGGTCCGCAGGCTGTCGAGAACCACGTTCTGGACCTCGGTCATTTCCTTCTTGACGCCCCGAAGGGCGCGGTTGGTTATGGGAAGCAGCCTCGAGTCGCGCACCGCGATCCAATCGGTTCCTCCGTCACTCGACGGCTCCTCGGGCTCGTCCTCCCCTGCCGGCTCGTCGTGCGGCACATCCTCGGGGGTGCCGGCGACCCCCGCGGTGTCAGCACCTCCGCGCAACGCGGCGAACAGAGCCTTCACGTCGTCGGGATCCTCCGGCTCGGCGGAAGGGGCCGGGCGCTCCGGCTCCGAGGCAGGGGACTCGAGCTCCGGTCCGGTCTGCGGGACAGGTTCGGGCTCCGGTTCCTTCACGTCCCGCTGCGTGGATCCTGGCTCGGAAACGGACTCTGACTGCTGGATACGGGCAACCTGGTCGCTCACCTCTTCAGCAATCGAGGTGTCCGGGCCGAGCCGAGGGCTGTGGTCAGGGTGCACCACACGGACCGTTTCGCCAAGTTCCCATTGCTCCTTCGCCTCGGCCGGAGGGTGCACCACCCTCACACTCGACGGTTCGACGGTCTGGGTCAGATCCAGGGCCTCGCGCCGCTCCTCCAGCGAGCCCTCGAGCTTGGTGAGCGTGGCTCTGACGTTCTCCAGCTCTTCGAGCAGCTCGTCCCGCCGGTTCTCGAGAGCCCTGGTCCTCTCCTGTGCCGCTGCTGCCTGCCGGTTGGCCCCGTCGATGATCTCGTCGCGTCTCTTGGTCGCGTCGGCGGTGATCTTCTCGGCAGCCATGTTGGCGTTGCGCGCGAGGTCTTCGGCTTCGCGCCGGGCCCCTGAAGTGAGCCGATGGGCCTCTCTCTCCGCCTCGCCCATCACCGTGAGCACGTCCCGTTCCGCGGCGGCTCTCATGGCTTCGGCGTTCACCTGGGCCTGGTCGAGGAGCTCCGATCCGGTCACCCAGGCGTCACGGCGAAGAGCCTCTGCGTCGGCTGTGGCCTCTCTCCGCAGCGTTTCGGTCTCCTCCGCGGCTTCCCTCCGCCACCGGGCTGCATCGATGCTCGCCCGCTCCCGCATCGACTCGGCCCCCTCGCGGGCAGCTTGGAGGATCGAGGAGACCTCGTGGCCCACCTTCTCGAACTCCGCTTCGAGGTTGGGGCCCGAAGCCTCGTCGAGTTGGGCTGCCAGTTTCTCGATATCGCCCTCCAGCCGCTCGACCCGGCTGGCCACCTCGTCGAGGAAGGTCTCGACCTCGGCACGGTCGAGCCCGCGCAGGGTGGTGCGAAACTCAGCGCTGCGAATGGCGTCGGGGGTCACGTCTGGGGCCATCGGATATAGAAGATACTGACAGCTTCCCGCATTTTCGCGAATAGTCCGGCGTAAGGCGGCACAAGCGCGGCCAACTGAGGGCGCCAGGCTTCGCTCAGCGGGGCCTGGAACCCAGGGTTCGCGAGTGTCGCGGGGTTATGCGGTGGCGAGGCCCTGGAGGAAGGAGATGGCGTCGTCGAGGGTGGCGACCGGGACGATCTCGATCGAATCCCGGGGTGCGGTCCTGGCCGCCTCGTAGTTGCCCGCCGGGACCAGGATGACCTCGGCGCCGGCCGCTTCGGCGGCCACCACCTTCTGACGTATCCCTCCGATGCTGCCCACGTTCCCGTCGAGATCGATGGTGCCGGTGCCGGCCACGGTCCGGCCGCCGGTCAGTTCACCCTCTGTCAGGGAGTCGATGATGGCGATCGTGTGCATCAACCCTGCCGAAGGGCCACCGACATCACCCGAATGGAGGCTGATCGGGAACGGCGGCTCGGTGAGCTGGTCCAGCCGGATGCCAATCATCGGTGTGCCCGGCTCGTCCTCCCGTTCCGCCAGTTCCACCACCTGCTCGATCGGCTCACCATCACGCTCCACGGTGAGGTCGATGGCGTCGCCGACCTCGTATCCCTCCAAGGCCGAGACCACATCGGCCAGCTCACGAACCGGATCCCCGTTGACAGCGACGATCGTGTCTCCCGGTTGGAGGACCTCTTCGGCGGGAACACCCTCGACGATGTCGAGGATCACCACCTCGATGGGCACCAACTCGTAACCGAGATACTCGAGGGCGACGGCGATGGCGCGGTAGTTGGAATCGTCCATCTGCTGGAGCACCCGGTTGCGATACTCCTCGTCGGTCTCCCCCTCGCGGCGAACGGCCTGTTTTCGCACCAGATCGATGGTGGGATCGAAACCGGCGATGACAGCTTCGAAGATGTTCACGTCCTGTTGCACCACCGTCAGCATGAGCAATTCTCCCTGCGGTGGGTATACCTCCACCTCCTCGGCGACAACGGTGTCGGCGGCGTCGGACACCGGCCCGACGGAGTAGGCGAGGTAGGGGAGCTCGAGGTTCCACGCCACCACACTGAAGAATCCCACGAGAAACAGCGACCCGATCAGGTACAGGGGCCACGACGCAGTCTTGTTCCTCGCCTCGGCAGCGCTCATGGGCAATTGGAGCGTAACGACGACCCGTCGTTACGGGTCTCAGACGTATTCTCAGACAACCGATTTCAAGGAGATGACAATGACTTCAGCAGTGATCAGCCACCGGGCCCTCCCCCGATCCGGCGTGGTCTCAATCCTCCTGGTCGTGGCCGCGGCCACATTGACCGCCCTGGCCGCCCAATGGCGCATCCACCTGCCGTTCACCCCGGTTCCGATCACGGGCCAGACGTTCGCCGTACTGCTGACCGGGGCGGCTCTCGGCTGGAAGCTCGGCGCCGGGGGCCAGACGTTGTACCTGGCGATAGGAGCACTGGGGGCACCGGTGTTCAGCGATGCCTCGGGGGGTATCGCGGTGTTCACCGGGGCCACTGGTGGCTACCTGATCGGATTTGTCTTCGCCGCAGCCGTGGTGGGCTGGATGGCAGAGCACCGTCAGGACCGGACCTTCCCCACGATGTTCACCGCCTTCATGCTCGGTTCGGCGGTGATCTACGTGTTCGGGGTCGGCGGCTTGATGACGTTCGCCGGCTTGTCGTTCAGCGGCGCCGTGGCGGCAGGGGTGGTTCCCTTCCTGCTCGGTGACTTGATCAAGGCAAGTGCCGCCGGCCTGGTGCTGCCCGGAGCCTGGAAGCTGCTCGGCGGGGAGCGTTAGGCCGTCTCGAGCTCTTCTCCCAGGTAGGCCTTGATCACGTTCGGGTTGGCCTGGACCTCCTGCGGGGGCCCGAGAGCGATCTGCTTTCCGAAGTCGACCACCAGCACACGGTCGGCGATGTCCATCACCAACCCCATGTCGTGCTCGACGAGGATGATGGCTATCCCCAGCTCGTCCTGGACGTCGAGGATGAATCGGGCCATGTCCTCGGTCTCCTCGAGGTTCATACCGGCCACCGGCTCGTCGAGCATGAGCAGCTCCGGATCCATCGCCAGGGCGCGCCCCAACTCCACCCGCTTCTGGATGCCGTAGGGGAGCAACCCCACCGGGTACTTCCGCCACTGCTCTATCTCGAGGAAGTCGATGATCGACTCGACTATCTCTCGGTTTTCGATCTCTTCCTTCTTCGCCTTGCCCAGCCAGAACGAGCCCGCCAGCCATCCCGACTCCATCCGGATGTGACGTCCGGTGAGGATGTTCTCCAGCACGGTCATGTGGGCGTAGAGCGCGATGTTCTGGAAGGTGCGGGAGATGCCACGCTCGGCGGTGACGTTGGGTTTGAGCCCCATCAGCGACTCGCCCTTCCACCGGATGTCTCCCTGCTGGGGTCGGTAGACCTGATTGATACAGTTGAAGATCGAGGTCTTGCCGGCTCCGTTGGGGCCGACGATGGCGAACAGCTCTCCGTCGTCGACGTGGAACGAAATGCCGTCGATCGCCTTGACACCCTTGAAGTGCAAGTGGATGTCACGGGCCTCGAGCAGATGGTCGTAGTCCGAGGGCCCATAACGCTCGGCCCGTCTCCGCAACAGCTGACCACTCATCTTTGATGCCGCCCGACTTTGGCCGTCCGTCTCTCCCCCCAGGAGCGAAGCGACAGTTCCCTCCCCCAGCGAGCGAGAGCGAGCGTTGGGGGAGGTGCCCCGAAGGGGCGGAGGGGGAAAGGCCGGAGGCCGACTGGGGGGAGTGCCGGCGAAGCCGGCGAGGGGGGCAACCTCAGCAAGTGCCTCATGACAGCCATCTCTTCCTCCGCTTGTAGTGCTTGACGTCGCGGAAAGACCTCTTCTCGCCGGTGGCGCCCAACCCGAGATAGAACTCCTTGACGTCATCGTCCTTGAGCAGCTTCTCGGCCGACCCGTCCATGACCATCTTCCCGGTCTCCATGACATAGCCGTGGTGGGCGATCGACAAGGCCATCGTGGCGTTCTGCTCGATCAACAGGACCGCGGTTCCCTGCTTGTTGATCTCGACGATGATGTCACGCACCTCCTGGACCAGGAGCGGCGCCAGGCCCAGCGAGGGCTCGTCGAGGACGAGCAGCTTGGGGTCCTGCATCAGAGCGCGTCCGATGGCAAGCATCTGCTGTTCCCCACCCGAGAGATATCCCGCGATGGCCCCACGTCGCTCGGCGAGCCGGGGGAACAGAGTCATCACCCGGTCGCGGGCCTCGCTGACCGCGGCAGAGTTCCGGTTGGTGTAGGCGCCGGCCCGGAGATTGTCGTCCACATCGAGCTCGGCGAAGACGCGCCGACCTTCCATCACCTGAGAGATGCCGAGGGCGACCCGCTTGGCAGGGTCGATATGGGTCACGTCGTGCCCGTCGAAGTGGACCTCGCCTTTGGTCACCTCGCCCTCGTGGATGTCGAGCAGCCCGGAGATGGCACGCAGGGTCGTGGTCTTTCCGGCGCCATTGGCGCCGAGCAAGGCGACGATCTGGTCATTCCCTACCTCGATGGAGACCCCGCGCAACACCAGGACCACGTCGTTGTAGACCACCTCGAGGTTTTCGACGTTCAACAAGGTCTATCGGTCTCCATTTCCACCGTTCTGTGAGCGCAGGACGAGCCTTGGAGCCGCCATGCGTTCACAGAACGGTGTGGGGTGACCCATGACAGGTCCACCCCACACCGGCCGTTCTCTAGCTCTCCAGGACGAAGCAGGCGCCCGTGAAGTCGTAGTTGGCTGCGAGGTCCGAGGTGTAGTTCGGAGCCACCACAGTCTCACCGGCGGTCTCACCGGACAGGAACCCTTCCAGGTCGGGCTGGAAGATGTTCGACGTCCTCTGCACATAGTCGTTGGGCTCACCGACGTAGGACTCGTTGGGAGCGAGCCCGTCGAAGTCGACTTCCTCCAACGACTTGGCCGCGGCGAGCACACCGGCCTGGGTCATGTCGCCTGCCTCATAGGCGGCCTCGAGCGCCGCATGCATCATTCTGGCCTCGACGAATCCCTCGAAGTAGGCCGAGCTCGGACGCTCCAAGCGACCGCTGTCTTCGAGCAGCTGCTTGGCCTCGACCACGCCGGGGGCGTCTGAGGTCCAGACGTTGGTGTACGACGACCAGTAGCTCGATGCGGCGAGCGCCTCGCCGACCGGGGACTCGAGTAGAGCCGGGTTCCAACTCGGGTTGGCCCCTGTCCAGACACCCTGGTAGCCCTGGGCGATCGTCTGGCCGAAGATCGAAGCGAACGTGGTCGCGTTGGTGACCACGTACACCATGTCTGCTTCCGAGCTAGCGATGGCATTGGCTGCCTCGGTGAACGTCGACTCGTCGGCCGGGTTCACCGCGCCCGAGCCGTCGTAGACGACCTCGAGACCGGCGGCCTCCGCGGCCTGCGTGGCACCGAGGGCACCGTCCAACCCGTAGTCACCGGGGAACGTGGCGATGGCGATGGTGTTCAGATCGTCACCCATCTGGTCCTCGAGGAAGCCGATGAGGTTGTAAGCCTCCATGCAGTAGTTGATCCCGTGATGCATCAGGTTGGAGTTGATCGCCGGGTCGCTCCATCCCGAGTACCAGGTCAGCGGGATCGCCAGGATCCCGTCATCCTGGAGCTGCTGGTTGATCGCCACGGTGTGCGGTGAGCCGGTGGAGTGGCCGAAAGCCACCACCTGGTCTTTCAACTCCTCATACCGCTGCACGTGGACGGGGACTTCGTAGGTGGTGTCCGTCGTGACGAGCTCTACTTCGAGACCGTTTATGCCACCGTTGGCGTTGACGTTCTCCCAGTAGACCTCGTGGCCGGCCACGATCACCTGCACCAGTGGGGCGAAGATGCCCGACAGGTCGGACAGCAGCCCAAGCCGGATCACACCGGCGTCGAGGTCGACGCCGACATCGGTGAGGATCTCACCCGGCTCCATGTCGTCATCGTCGTCCGGGGGCGCGGTCGTGTCAGTCGTGTCTGGTTGTGTGGTGTCGGGCGTATCCGCCGCCGTGGTGGTGGTGTCGTCACCGGCGCCGTCGCCACAGGCGGCGACCACCAGGCCAAGCGCCAGGAAGATCGCCAACCACTTGGTTTTGGCTTTCATATGTTCCTTCCTCCTTGATCAGTGGAGACGGGAAGCCCGTCCCCTGTCGGGCCGCTCAATAAGTGAACGGCCAACCCTTCCAATAATTGCGTATCCGAAGCCATATTCCGTACAAACCCAGTGGCTCGAAGATTAGAAACCCGATGATCAGCAGACCGTAGAGCACTTGGTTGAGCTGAGCCGTCGACAATCCGGGCGCGGTGCCGGCCTGGGTGTTGATCAAACCGAAGTCGCCTGCGCCCGTGGAGACGATCAGATCCGCCAGCCAGGAGGAAAACCCCGAGCCGGCTTGCGCCACCGAGGAGAGCCAGTGGGTGAAGTCTTCCACGAACCGGGGCAGGATGACCACGAATGCAGCCCCCAGGACCGTTCCGGTGACGACACCGGCGCCACCGATGAGGATGATGGCGATCATCAACACCGCCAGGAGCAGGTTCCAGGTCTCCGGGATCATCCGTCCCACGAAACCGGCATAGAGAGCGCCGGCGACGCCGGCGTAGAAAGAGGAGACCCCGAAGGCGATCAGCTTGTACTTGAAGTCGTTGACCCCCATGATCTCCGCGGCGATGTCCCGGTCCCGGATCGACTGGAAGGCCCGCCCCACCCGCGTTCGCTGCAGATTCTTGACCAGGACCACGGCGACTATGAAAAGGGCGATCACGAAGTAGTAGGTCTTGGCCTGGGAGGAGAGCTCGACCCCGAACCACGACCCGGCGGTGGAGAAGTCGATGAGAGGCGTCTCCTCCTTCCAGAGTCGGACCGTGAATCCGGGGAAGTCGCGACCTGCCTGGGAACCCCCCGTCAATGAGTCCCAATTGCGGAACACGTACTCCCCGACAAACACCAGACCGAGGGTGACGAAGGCCAGATAGAGCCCTCGCACCCTGACCGCGGTGGGGCCTACTGCCACTCCGATCGCCGCGGCCACGATTCCCGCGGCCGGAAGCCATATCCATATCGGGAGCCCCAGCCCGAGGAGTGGGCCCGGGGCTGCGCCCAACCACGCCGCGGTGTAGGCGCCCACCCCCATGAAGAAGGCGTGACCCAGGGACACCTGACCGGCCATGCCGGTGAGGATGTTCAGCCCGAGGGCGGCGATGCCGAAGATGGCCACCGTGGTGAGGAGTCGCAACCACGCGGTCTCGGACAGAAACGTGATCACCGGGAGCACCCCGAACGGGATCAGAACCAGGATCACCAACAGGACGGCGAGCATCACCTTCTTGGTCCAGGAGTTCATCAGGGCCTGGTCCGACTGGTACGAGGTGTGGAGCAGTGGACGCTGGCGCATCAGCGGCGAACTCCTTCGGAAACCCTCATACCCGTCTGATCTCCTCGGTCCCGAAGATCCCATGCGGCCGCACCACGAGAACCACCAGCATCAGAAGCCAAGGGACCACTCCGGCGAAACCGGTGCCGAAGAAGTCAGCGCTGGCGTAGAACGTCGCCGCCGACTGGGCGAACCCGACCAGAAGACCACCGACGATGGCCCCAACGATCGAATCGAGACCGCCGATGATGATGGCGGGGAATGCGGCGAAGGCGATGAAGGCGGTGCTCTGGTCGACACCGGCAGCACGTCTCGGGAACATGGAGATGAACACCCCGGCCACCGCCGCCAACACCGCCCCGATGACCCATGAGATGGAAAACACCCGCCCCACGTTGATGCCCTGGGCCCGGGCTGCCTCCTGGTCGAATGCAGTTGCCCTCATGGCGATGCCCAGACGCGACCTGAAGAACAACGTGATCAACCCCACGACCACCAGGGCCACCACGATCTGGACGACCTCGGTATGAGCGATGCGGATCCAGCCCAGGTCGAAGAGGGCGACACCGAAGGGATCACCCACCTGCCTTGGAAACTGACCGATGAAGTCGTTGGTGACGTTGCGAATGACGATGTCGAGCCCCAAGGTCACGATGGCGACGGCGAACAGCTCCTCCCCCACCATCGGGCGGAGGAACACCCGCTCCAAGATCATCCCTATGACCCCCATGGTGATGATGGCCAGGGCGACCGCACCCACCCAGGTGACCCAGGACGGTGCGTCGGGCAACCAGCGACCGGGTATATCGACGATCGTGGCAAAGCTGGCCACGAGAAAGGCACCCAATGCGGCGAGGGCTCCATGAGCGAAGTTGATGACCTGAGTCGCCTTGAAGATGATGACGAACCCCACCGCGAGCAAGGCGTAGATGGCCCCGAGGCTGAGACCCTCGACCACCATGTCGGAGAATCGGCTGGGACCGGCCGCCTCTTGGGCGAGAATCGCCAGAGTCGGGTTCACGACCGGTACATGTCCTCTATGAGTTCCCCAAACATCTCTGACATCGCCGCCCGCTTCAGCTTCTGAGTCGCGGTCAGCTCCCCATCCTCGTGGTCCAGCTCCTTAGGGATCATCCGGAACTTGCGGATGTTCTCGACCCTGGCGAACTTCTCGTTCGTCCTGTCGACCACCTTCTTCATCAGCTCGATGACCTCGGGCTTCTCCGAGAGGTCCCGATAGGTGGTGTAGGGGATGCCGCGACGGGTGGCCCAATCGCCAACCGTGTCGAACTCGATCGCCAGCAGGGCGGTGAGGTACTTGCGACCATCTCCGATGATCATCGCCTCTTTGATGAAGGGGGACACCTTCAACGAGTTCTCGATCTCGGACGGCGACACGTTCTTGCCTCCCGAGGTGACGATGATGTCCTTCATCCGATCGACGATCTTGATATGGGTGCCATCGACGAGCTCGCCGACGTCGCCGGTGCGCAGCCAACCGTCCTCGGTGAAGGTCTCCTCGGTCTTCTCGGGCTTGTTCCAGTAGCCGGCGAACACTCCATCGTGCTTGGTCTGGATCTCCCCGGTCTCCGGATCGAGACGCAAAGTGCCCTCCACCACGGGCTCGCCGACGGTCCCGACTTTCGCCCGACCCGGGTAGTTGGTGGTGGCGACCGCCGTGTTCTCGGTCATGCCATAGAGCTCGTAGACGGGAAGCCCGAGACCCATGAAGAACTCCAGCACCTCGGGCGCTATCGCCGCCGCGCCGGAGGCTGCATAACGACAGCGACGAAGTCCGATGCGCTCCTTGAGGCTGCGGAAGTAGAGGATGTTGAAGATCCAGTAGAGGATCTTCGACATTGGGGTGAATTCGCCCCCGTTCTCGACGCGGGCCCTGCCGATGTAGCGGGCGACCGCCATCGACGGCTTACCCACCAGCTTCTTCACCAGCGTGGCGTCACTCAAGCGGATCAGGACTCCGGCGTGGATCTTCTCCCAGATGCGGGGCACGGAGAAGAAGACGGTGGGCTGGATCTCGCGCAGGTTCTGCTGCACGGTTTCGATCGACTCGGCGAAGTTGAGTGTCGGGCCGTTGGCCGCCATCGTCCACGTCGAGAAGATTCGCTCAGCGACGTGGCACAGGGGCAGATAGGTGAGGAGGATGTCGTCGGGCCCGATGGGGTCCTCGGCGCCCAGCCTCGTCGGGTCGTTCACCAGGTTGTCGATGCAGTAGGTGACGTTCTCGTTGGTGAGCATGGCCCCCTTGGGCGGACCCGTAGTACCGGACGTGTAGACGAGGGTCATGACGTCATCCCTGGTGGCCTCCGCCATGATCCGCTCAACGGCGCCAGGGTTCTCCGCACGGTGGGCACGGCCCAACTCGATGAAGTCATCCCAAAAGACGAACCGTTGATCGTCACGCCACTGGCGGAACCCGCGCGGCTCCACATGGATGATCTTCTCGATCGCGGGAAGCCTGTCGATGACCTCCATGACCTTGTCCGCCTGCTCCTGGTCCTCGGCCAGATGGATCCGCGCACCCGAGTCGTGGAGGAGATACTCCACCTCGGCGGCCGGATTGGTCGGGTAGAGCCCCACGGTGATCCCGCGGATGGCGACGGTGGCCATGTCGAGGATGATCCACTCGGGGCGGTCCTCCGAGTGGATGGAGACCCGGTCTCCCTGCTCCAGGCCGAGCGAGAGAAGACCATGAGCGGCGTCGAGGATCGTCTCCCAGAACTCCCCCCACGTGATCTCCTGCCAGATCCCGAAGTCCTTCTCTCGCATCGCCACCTTGTCGGAGAGCAAGGCGGCTCGCTCGCGCACCATGGCTGCCACGGTGCGATAACCGACGTCCACAGCGGGCACTTCGGGACGATCGACCAGGGTCGTCATGGATTGTCCTTCCTCACGGAGACGCGGAGACTAGAGAAGCCTGCCTCGCGGTGCAGCAAATGTACTCATAAATTTGAGTGCATATTTCGTATTTCCAGCGGCACTCAACTCCCCGGGCTCCATTCGGCACCTCCTGGCCAGAACTCTTTCTTCCAGATCGGCGCTCGTCGTTTCAACTCGTCGATGATGTAGCGGGCCGACTCGAAGGCGTCCGATCGGTGAGCGCAGGCGACGGCCACCGCGACCGAGGTTTGACCCAGGTCGACCTTCCCCGATCGATGCTCCACCACGGCGCTCAATATCGGCCAGCGTCCCGAAGCCTCCTCCACGATCTCGCCGATCTTGGGCTCGACCCGCTCGGCGAAGACCTCGTATTCAAGGTGGGTCACCCCCGCCTTGCCCTCGGAGTGGTCTCTGACAGTGCCGAGAAACAGCACCGTGGCCCCGGAATCGGGGCGGCCCACCTCGGCGATCAGGGCACCGCCGTCTATCGACTCGTCCCCGACCGTCACCCGGATCGATTGTTCGACTTGACCCATAGACTCGAAGCCTATGACAACTCCTCTCTCTCGAGGGCCGTCGAGCCTCGGGGGACCTTATCCCGAGCCGCCAGTAGAGAAGCGGACCGACCCGTGGGCCATCGCTCTCGGGCTCCTGGGCGGGGTGCTGCTGGGGACCGGGCTCACCTTCGCCATCCTCGGTTTCGTCGGGGTCTTCGAAGAGCCCACCCCGCCGACCATCCCACCGGCGCCGACCCTCACCGCGCCCAGCCCCACCGCCCCGGCTCCGACTTTCGGCGACGAGGTCAGCGTGGCCTCGGTTGCCGCCCGCGTCATCCCGTCGACGGTGGCGATCGAAATCAGCAGTTTCCTCGCGGGCGGCTCCGGCAGCGGTGTGGTCTACGGGGACAGCGGCTACATCATCACCAACCATCACGTGATCGATGTCGCCGGCGAGGTGGCGGTGGTGTTCGCTGACGGAGCCAGGTTCCTCGCCGAGATCATCGGTTCGGATCCGGTCACCGACATCGGGGTGCTGAGAGTGGAGCGACAGGACATGGCGCCCGTCATTCTCGGTAGCGCCGAGAGCCTGTCAATCGGCGAGCCGGCCGTCGCCGTGGGAAATCCCCTCGGGCTCGCGGGCGGTCCGACGGTGACCACCGGGGTCGTCAGTGCTCTCGACCGCACTCTCGAGGTCACCGCCGGCGAGACGCTCTACGGGTTGGTGCAGACCGACGCCCCCATCGCCCCTGGATCGAGTGGAGGCGCCCTGGTCGATGCCGCCGGCCGTCTGATCGGCATCACCACCGCCATCGCGGTGTCCAACATCGGCCCGGAGGGGATTGGGTTCGCGGTTCCGGTCGACATCGCCGTCGGGGTCGCCAACGACCTGATCGAAACCCGCGAGGTGCGTCATGCACTGATGGGAATCGTGGGTGCCACTGCTTGGGCCGACGCCGCCGGTGCCGAGTTTCCCGTCGGCGTCCTCATCGAGGAGATCTCGGCAGGGTCGGCCTACGAGGAGGCGGGGGGCCAGTTCAACGACGTGGTCGTCGCCATCGACGGCGCAGAGGTGCGCACCATCGACGGCCTCATCGCCCGTTTGCGTCGTCTGCGGGCGGGGGACACCATCCCGGTTCGTATCCTCCGTGGCGATAGCGAGACGACCCTCGAGGTGACGATGGGACTGTTGAACCCGTGAGCGACGACCTTTTCTCCAAGCTGTTCGATCTGTTCAACCAGCCGGGACCAGTGAACTGGAAGCTGGCTGCCGAGGTGGCACGTCATCTGTCCGGGGAGCGCCAGCCGGTGGAGCCGTGGGCGGCGGAGGAGTTCCGGGAGTTGACGCGTTTGACCGAATTCCACCTCGAGGAGGTGGCGCCCTTCCCGGTGCACACCGCCGTCGACGTGCTGCCGCTCGATCGGAGATCTTGGGCGGAGAAGAACCTCGAGATGTACGGGTCACTGGTGGAACCATTCGCCGCGTCGATGAGTGGCGGCGAGGCGGCGCCGATGATGGCTCAACTGGCACCGGCCATGATCGGGCTCCAGGTCGGCTCCCTGGTGGGCAGTCTCTCGGCATGGGTGACGGCCGGGTTCGACGCCGGCCTGCCCCCCGATCAGACCGGCCCGGTCACCCTGATCGTCCCCAACATCGAGTCGCTCCAAGTTCCCGGGGTGGACCCGCGGGAGGTACGGCTCTGGGTAGTGGTCAACGAAGTGGCGTTTCGGGCGGTTTGCGAAGTTCCTTGGGTCCGGGACCGTCTCGCCGACCTGGTCGCCGACTACGCCGCCGCTGCTCAGATCGACCCCACCAAGCTCAGTGGCCTCATGATTGGGGGCACCGACCCGGCCGCGATCGAGAAGGCGATCGAGGAGGCCGGCGGTATAGAAGGGCTGATCGGTGGTGAGGAGGCCGAGGCCCCGAGAGCCGAGCTGGAGGCGTTTCTCGGAGTCGTCACCGGCTGCTCCCGGCTGTTGGCGCGGCGCGCCGTCGGGGAGATGGCGCCCCATTTCGATGCGATCACCGAGATGCGTGACCGGGTGCGGGAGCAGGTGACGGAGACCCCGCCCATCGGGGTCGGCCCCGTCCCGCCGGAAGCGACTCAGGCCGGCGACGCTTTCAACCAGGAAGTGGAGCGTCGCTACGGAGACGACGCCCTCGCCACGTTGTGGGCAGACCCGTCCCGCATGCCGACCGCCACCGAGCTCCGCGACCCCACGGCGTGGGCAGCCCGGGTCCTTCTCGACGGCTGGTCCTGAGTAGCCTGGTCGCCGGACTCCCGAGCAGAAAGAGAGGGTGAGTTGACCCTGGTAGTTGGAACACCCGCTCCCGATTTCACTCTCCTGAATCAAGACCGTGAGCCGGTCACGCTCGACGACCTGAAAGGCTCCAGGTCGGTCATCGTCTTCATCCCCTTCGCCTTCACCCGGACCTGTGAAGGCGAGCTCTGTCAGATCAGGGACGAGCACACGACGTTCGCCGGCGCCGGCGTACGGGTGGTGGCCATCACCTGCAACACGTTGCATGCCAACAGGGTGTGGAGTGAGCAGCAGGGGTTCGACTTCGACATCCTCTCCGACTGGTGGCCGCACGGGGCGGTCTCCCGGAAGTATGAGACCTTCAACGAAGGCTATGGATATCCCGAGAGGACCACCTATTTCCTCGACGAGGACGGGATCGTCACTGCCGTGACGAGGTCGGAGCATCTCGGAGAGGCGCGGAACTTCGAGGAGTACCGGACGGCATTGTCCCTCGGCTGATCCACCCTCCGTCGGCTTCGCCGACACCTCCCCCAACACTCGCTTCGCTCGCCGGGGGAGGAAACGGGGGCTAGCCGAAGAGGGAACGCCACCAGCGGCGGAAGAAGCCGGGGTCCTCGGGGTGGGGCATCTCGGCGAGGACCGCGGCATGGAGGTCAGGAGGGAGATCGCCGACGAGCGCCACTCCGCCGTCAAGGGTCTCCCACACGTAGGCCACCTGCCCGGCGGTGAATGCCCGCTGATATACCCCCGAATCGAACTCGACGACCCTGGCGTCAGGCAGGGCGACCGCCTGCGGAGTCTCGAAGAGAGCGAAGGAGAAGAAGCCGTCCGAGTAGTAGACGAAGGTGAACCCTTCTTCGTCAAAATACTGGTCGAGCAACTCGAAGCCGGCCACGGACTGAGGCAATGTCGACGACTCGATCGCCATCAGTGCGGTCTTCTCGGCGTCGTTCGCCTTGACCTCGAACTCGGGTTGGTCGGTGCTCAACGACACGAACCGCCGTTCGCAATAGATCTCGCTGTCGATGGTCAGGGTGACGGCCTTGACGACGGCGCCGGTCTCGTCATCGATCACGAGCTCGGCTCGCGGCGCGCCGTCGCGGATGAGCAGGTAGGCCATCGCGGCCCGACCCAGATAGTCGACAGCCCCTTCATCCTCCACGACATATAGGGCTTCCGCGGAGACGTCACTGGCATCGACGATCGCCTCGGCGACCAGACCGCCACCGCGGGTGAGGGTCCATCCTCCCGCCCCGGCCACGATCTCGACTTCGTCGCTGACACTCGACGAGACCCGCAGTTCGTCGCCGACCTGGTCGATGCGGACCAGGGCGTCCCGATCCCCGTCCGGAGTGGAGCAGTTGATGATTTGCTCCGCCGAGTAGGTGGCCTCCTGGCCCCTGCTCAACAGCTCGTCCAGCTCGGTCCCGGATGCGGCCGTGACCGGGACCATGGTGAAGACGACGACGAGAGCCAGGAGGCGTCTCACTGGTCGACGAACGGGGGGACGACGATCTTGGCGGGCCCGAAGGCGGGATCGAGGCTGGCACGAGCCCCGAAGTGGCTGTTGAGCTCTTCAATGGTCATCGATCCGGGGGCCGGTGCGACCAGGGTGGCCACGGCGATGACGGTGGCGACGACGGCGGCGGCGACGCCTGCCCACACGCCCTTGTTCCTGTGCATCGGGACCACCACTGGGTCCGCCTCCGGCACGGCCCCTTCCGGCAGCTCAAGGATTGGGAGCGACCGCACCGCGGCCCGGACCCGTTGCAACTCCTCCATCTCGACCGAGCACTTGCCACAGCCGGCGAGATGATCGACCAGCTGAGCGAACTCGCGGCCACCCAGCTCACCGTCGAGATAGGCGCTGATCAGCTCCGTCGGGTGGATCACGACAACAGCTCCTTCAGCACTTTCCGGCCCCGATGGATACGGCTGCGGACCGTCCCGATGGGAACCGCGACGGCCTGGGCAATCTCTTCGTAGGACAGACCGACCACATCGCAAAGGACGACTGCCTCGCGGAAGTCGACGGGGAGTTCGAGTAGCGCCTTCTGGATGTCGTCGCCAAGGGAGATCCGGGCATATTCGGCATCGGCCGATTCCGACGACGCCACCTCCCAGCGGTCGACCTCGTCGGGGAGGGGTGCGGTGGGGCGTCGCTTCTGGCGACGCACGTCGTCGAGGAAGGCGTTGCGGGTGATGCGCCACAACCAACCCTCGAAGCTGCCGGGCTGGTAGCTCGCCAGCCCGCGCCGGACCCGGAGGAGGACCTCTTGGACGAGGTCGTGGGCGTCGTCGGGGTTACCGGTGAGCCGGTAAGCGAAGTTGTAGATCTTCCGTCCGTAGACACGGGCCACCTCTTCCCAGGTCAGCGGGATGGACTCCATCTCGGAGACCTACGAGGGAAACGAAGCCCGCGGCCGTTCAGTTCCAAGCGGCGAGCCGCTCAAGAATCGGGAACGTTGTCCGAATCTGACGACGGGGTTTCCGTGGAGTGCGTCGTGGTTTCTTCGTCGTCTTCCCGGGCCCCCTCCTCGATTCCCTTGCGGAACTCCTTCGCGGACGAGCCGAGGGAACGGGCGAGCTCGGGCAGCTTTCGTGCGCCGAAGATCAACAACACGATGAGCAGAACTATGAGCCACTCTTGTCCTCTGATCACAAAGATCCTCCTTGGGCAGCCATCATAACGGCGGCCCCGGGCTTTCTCCCGAGGGTCGGCCCCTAACCGAGCGCCATCGAGTCGACGAAGCGCTGGATCCTCTCCCTGGTGATGAACCTCACCTTGGGCTGGTTGGCCTCGATCTCGTGAACCATGAAGGGGGCGTATTTGTCTGATATCAGCATGCCGCGATCTGCCCCCGACGAGCCGAAGTCGGCCAGGAAGCGGCGTATGACTCCCTCATCCACCTCGGGGTACTGGCCCTTCTCGTATCCATCGGTGGCGACATAGGTGGAGACCCCGTCCTTGATCGCCATGTAGCTCCCCGGATACCCCTGCTCGGTCACTCCATAACCGAAGATCCTGAGGAGAGCGATCACGAACTCGGGCCCGCTCAGTGAGTCAGGGTCGGTTCCGAGGGCGCGCAGACCCCGATCGAGGCCCTTCGGGATCCTCAGGTCTTCGCGCAACGGGGGGAGCTCGTCTTCCGGGACGTCCGCCCGGGTCTCGTAGGCCACACCATGGTCGGTGCGCTCGTCGTCGAACGGAGCCGCGAACGGGTCTCGGGCGATCTGGGTGAAGCTCAACCCCGTGTCGAGCGCCGGCGGCGGGAGCTCGCCTGGTGAGGGGAGCTTCGTGCGACCCACCTCACGGACCTGGTCGCGGCCGGCGAAGACCACTATGTGATGGACCTCGTCTATGGGGAGGGTGTGCCGCTTCTGCCTGAGCACCTCCACGGCCTCGTCCATCAGCAACTCGTTGAGAACATCGTCGTCGTCCTCGTCGAGGGGGACGTCGAAGGTGACCCGCGCTTCGTCCCCGACCACGTGGAACGACTCCACCGGCGCATGGTGCCCCGAGCCGGCCTCGAACAAGTCCCGACTCACCGAGATGCCGGCTGCGGGGGCGGTGCTCCCGGCTCGGGCGGCTTCCTCCATCCGGCGCTTCCGCGCCCGGAACATGTTGAAGACGACGTACCCGGCCGCGGCAAGAACCACGACGATGATGATTACTTCCACTGTTCGCCAATCATTTCGCTCACGATGCGAGTCTATTCATCAGTTTCCGTCTCACCGGGAGCCTCGGCTGCGATCTCTTCGAGGAGGATCTCGGCTGTGGGCTCCTCGGCACCCGCATTGAGACGGTCGATCATCGTCTGCCGGGATGCGGGAGTCCCGAAAGCGGTCACCACGTCACCTGCCTCCAGAGTGGTATCGCCGTCCGGCACCAGGACCTCACGGTGGCGACGGACCGAGACCAGGGTCGATCCCTCGGGCCAGGCCACCTCCCGGACCTTGCGGCCGTCGGCGATCGACCCCAGCGGCACCCTGAAATCGAAGTAGCCGGCATCGGGATGAGTTCGCTGGGCGAGACGGAGACGATGGAGATGATGGTCTGTGGTGCTGGTCAGGGCCTCGTGATAGGCGTGGACCGCCTCCTCCCGCCGGAAGATGCCTACCAGGTGCCGAGGGTCGTCCGACGAGACCACCGGAAGCCGCCCTACCCCGAGCGCCGCCATCCGCTCCAGGGCCCGGGACACCGGAGTGTCCGGGTCGACCGTGACCGGGCGCGGAGTCATCACCTGACTGACAGTGACCCCTTCGGCGTCGTCCGCATGGCGGCTGATGTCGGTCACCGTGACTATCCCGACCAATTCGTCGCGGTCCACGACCGGGACCCCGTGGGAGCGGTGGAAGGTGAGCAGTCGCTCCGTTTCCATGATCGACTGCTCGGGCGCGGCTACGAACGGGACCGGTGCCATCACCGAGCCCACGGTGACGGTGTCCAGGATGTCGACCTCGCCGGTACGGGTGAGTCGTATCCCCTTGCGCTTCAGGGCCAATGTGTACACCGAGTCCTTCATGAGCCTCTCCCCGAGGAAGGTTCCGAGGGTGGCGGCGAGCATGAGCGGGAGGATGAGCCCGTAGTCCCGGGCTCCGGTCACCTCGAAGACGATGAGGATCGCCGTCAACGGTGCCCGGCCAACGACCGCGAACATGGCGGCCATCCCGACCACGGCGAACGCCCCGCTCTGCAGTTCGGTGCTTCCTGCCCAAAAGCCATCGGCGAACCGGGCGAACCCGGCCCCGACCGCGGCGCCCATGAAGAGAGAGGGCATGAACGCACCGCCGGAGCCTCCGGATGAGAGGGTGAGACTGGTGGCAACCGCTTTGCCCAGCGCCAGCAGTATCAAGATCCACCACACCTCTCCCCCGGTGCCGGTGACGGCGACGATCCGCTCATCGAGGAGGAGGGCGTTGGTCACCTCCTGGCCGGTCCCGAAGAGTTGTGGCTCGACGAAGAGAAGACCGGCCACCACGATCCCGGCGATGACCGGGCGCAGCCATCCGAGACGGTCGGCGTAACGATCGGCGAGACTCTCGACCCGGTCGATGGTCTTGAGGAAGAAGAACCCGACGGCCGCCACGACCAGGGCCAGGACGCCGTACAGCCAGAGCTCGGAGAACCCCTGGAGGCTATAGACCCCCGCATTCAGGGCCAACTCCGGGCCCACGATCGACTGTGAGGTGATGGCGGCAGTGACCGAGGCGATGACAACCGCCGACATGTGCCTCGGTGCGAACGACACGAGGATCACCTCGAGGGCGAACAGCATCCCCGCGATCGGCGCGTTGAAGGACGCTCCGATCCCGGCCCCCGCTCCCGCGGCCACCAATGACCGGACCTGGTCCTCACCCACGTTGAAACGGCGCGACACCCACGACCCGATGGCGGCCCCGATCTGGACGATGGGACCCTCACGACCGGCCGAACCGCCGGAACCGACGGTTGCCGCCGTGGCCAGCAGCTTGAGGGGGGCCACCCTGCCTCTGATGTGACCGCCACGGACCATCAGCGCTTCCGTCGAGGCGGGAACACCGTCGCCGGCCACCTCGGGAGCGAAGGTCCGGGCGATCCACCATGCGATCAGGAGCCCGAGCGGGACGGTCAGAAAGATCCAGAGACGGGACGGGTCCCAGAATCCGACCTCGCCTCCGGGGAGGATCCGGTCGGTCAGATCGCCGATGGCTTCGAGAGCGAGAACCAGTCCCGCGGCTCCCACACCCACACCCACACCCACCAGCGCGGACAGGACGAGAAACCCGCCCATCTGCCGCTCGGCGAGAGCCCCGACGGCGGGAAGCTTGCGGATGCTGGCAAGGGGATTCGTCACCTGCGGCAGGCTAGAAGGCACAATCTGGCTACAGATGGACTTCAGAACGCATCTCGGCAGGCCCATGGACTTTCGTCGCTGGTCCAATATCGCTCTGGCTGCGATCGTCCTGGTCAGTGCCGGTGTCGCCGTTGTTCTGTGGCTCAACGGCGAGCCGGGAGCGATCGCCCTGACACCGGTCTACGCGTTCCTCATCTGGGCCCTGCTACGCGAGATCGACCCGGACCACGACTGGACCGCCTTACTGGGGGCGGGGGTGACCGCGGTGTGGGGGCTCACCGGGGGCCCGCTCACCTCGGGACTGGCCCTCGCCGGCCTGATGGTGGCAGCGCGCATCATCACGTCGACCACCGGCCGACGACCGCTGCTCACCGACCTGGCCGGGGTGACGGTGTTCGGTATCGCCATCGGGTTCAGCGTCGCGGGCTGGGCTGCCGGGTTCGGGATCGCCCTGGCCATCTATCTCGACGATCGCCTCAGCGGCGACAACCGCTTGGCGGCGATCGCAGCGTCGGCATCGACCGCCATCGGCACCACGGTCGTCGCCAACTCGAGCGGAGCCTTCCCCGAGCGTCTGCCCAACATCATCCAGGGGGTGGCGGCGGTCGCCGGCATCGTCGCACTGCTCATCCTGGTCCGTGATCCCGCCGAGCCGATCAGCCAGGTAGACGCACGGCACGCGGCATTCATGGATCGGGTCCGCCTGCACGTCTCCCGATCGGTGGTGGGGATCCTGGTTTTCCTGACGGCGATCCTGACCGGGGTGCGGGCTGACGGCCTGATCGTCGTCATCGCCGCGCTGGGTCTCGCCGTGGTCTCCAACGAGATCGCGTTGATACGGAGCCGCGATCTGTAGGTTCTGGCCACATGTGTCGTTCGATAAAGGTGCTCCGTGAGGGCGCCACCCCCGCACCCGACGAAGATATCGAGGCCGCCGCTCGTCAGTTCGTGAGGAAGATCTCGGGCTTCTCCAGGCCCGCCGACCACAACCGGGAGGTCTTCGACCGGGCGGTCGCCGAAATCACGGACGCCTCCCAGCGACTCCTCGACGGCCTCGAGATCAGGGGCGCCCCCAAGGTCTCCTGAACCGTTCTGTGAACGGTGGGTGAGATATATTGTCGCGACCCGTTCACAGAACGGTTGTTTAGGCCACGAAGAGGCCGATGCCGTCACGCTCCGCGTTGGCGAGGGCGAGGGCGGCGGCGGCGACATCCTGAGCCGCCACCCCGACACTCTTGAAGACGGTGACGTCCTCGCCGATCTGGGGGTGGGTGCCGGCGAGTAGATCGCGCAGGGTGGTGTTGGGGGAACATCCGGCCTGGATGAGATCGCCCGCCTCGGCCGCGGCAGCCTCGATGTCGTCGACCACCACGTATGCGCGCTCGAGGACCTCGGGGCTCAACTCGGCCATCTCCGGAGTGAACGCCCCAACTGCATTGATGTGTGTCCCCGACCTCACCGACTCCTCGGCAAAGAGCGGGACCGCCGCCGGAGTGGCACAGGAGACGATGTCGGCGAGTCGCACCGCTTCGTCGGCGTCCTCGACCGCCTCGCCGCCGACCCGTTTCGCCATGACACGAGCGTTGTCGACGCTCCGTGACCAGACGTAGATTCGCTCGACGTCGCGCACGGCGCGCACCGCCTCGATCTGGTCGAAGGCCATGGAACCTGCGCCGAGCATGGCCAGGGACCGTGAGTCATCCCTCGCCAGGAGCCTGGTGGCGAGACCGGAACCGGCGCCGGTCCTGATCGCGGTGATGGTGGGACCGTCGACCAGACCGAGTGGGCTTCCGTCATCACCGAACACCACCACGAGCCCCGCCGGGTTGCCGGGCACCGTAGAAACCACTTTCACCGCCATGTACTCGTCGAGCCGGCCCGGCATCACCAACGAGGGCCCGACCAGGGTTCGCAGTGGAGCCTCTGCCTCGCCGGAGAACGCATGCTCCATCGCCTCCACCGCATCGGCCATGGGCAGGGCCCGGCGGGTTGCTGCCCCGTCGAGGATCCGCATGGTTCAGCGGGCAGTGACTGTGTAGTCGCCGACGCTGTCGTCCCATGTGAGCTCGATGATCCCCCGGGTGGCAGCGGCCTTGCAGAACTGGAGGAATCCCCCGTAACCGAACTTCTTCTCGCTGAAGTCGGGTTGTCTCTTGCGGAGTTGGTTCTTCAGACCCGAGAGGACTACCAGGCTGTTGGAAGAGTTCATCTCCTTGACCACCTTTTGGAGGAGGTCGAACGCACCCTGCTCTCCCGATCCCGTGGCTGGGAACTGGACCAACGGGTCGCCGCGTCCGGGGCCCTCGGACAACTCGATCGCCCCCTCCGACTCGAGGTGACGGAGCAACTCGCCAAAGGCGCGGAACCCGTAGTCGGCCTCGGTGAATGTGGGGTCTTTGCGCAAGATGGCCCGCTTCAGCGAGGAGGCGAGCACGTCACCCTGGGTGCTCCGCAGCAGCCCGCCGAGTGTCGTAGTGACCAGCGAGTCGAGCTCCTGGGCGTCGTCGTCGTCGGGCTCGTCGGGTGAGGATGCGTCGGCTCGGCGGGCGTCGACCCCGGCGAGGTTGTCATAGAAGAGGAACTCGTCGCACGCCGGTGGAAGCAGGTTCGAGGTCGACCCCTTGACCCCGACACCGATCACCTTCTTGTTGAGCTCGCGCAGTTTGTGGACCAGCGGGGTGAAGTCGGAGTCGCCGGTACAGATCACGAAGGTGGTGACGTAGTCGCGTTCGAAGGCGAGCTCGATGGCGTCGACCGCCATCTTGATGTCGGCGGCGTTCTTGCGGGTGGCCCCCATGCGTTGGGGGATCTCGATCAACTCGACATGGCTCCGGGTCATCGACTGGCGAGCGTCGGAGAACATCGACCAGTCGGCGTATGCCTTGCGGGAGATGACCCGGCCCCGCTCGGCGAGGGCGTTGCCGATCGGCTCGAACTCGAATTCCATGCCCCCGAGGGCTTCCCGTGCCCCGATGGCCAGGTTCTCGTAGTCGATGAACAGGGCTATGCGTTCTTCATCCATTGGCCTGAATGTAGTGGGCGCCTGAGGTCTCGATCCGATAGGTTGGCTTTCTCGACGCAAGGGGGTCTTCTGCCAAGCGAGCTCCGGGTTCACGGCGTCTCCGGCACACCACCTACGGACATGCTCTACACCCAGCCGGTCACCTACGATCAGGGGTTGGATCTGGCCCGGGTGTTCGAGCCGAATCGCGACCGCTGGGACGTCAAGGCATTCCACTGGGGGAGCCTGACTTCGAAGTCGTCGCTGTCGGCATTCTGGATCCTCCTCGCCCCGTTCGCCATGGCCAACGTGGCCGGCTGGATGAGCGAGTCCCCCAACGTGTGGTCACGGATCTGGATCCGGGTCGCCGGACTTTCTCTCACCGGGATCTTCTTCAGCCAGATCGCCAACATGAGCCTCGACATACCGCTCGCAGCAGGTCAGTCCCCGACGGCAGCGGCCTGGATGTACGCCGCGGCGTGTCTCGTGGTCGTGGGCGGGCTGGGCTGGCTCTCCACACAGTCGACTTTCAGACCTCTCACTTTCGTCGAGCGGATGAGGCATCTCTTCTGGCCGACGGTCGCCGCCATGAACCCGGTCAGGAAGGAGCTTGCCTGGGACGATCCGGCCGGTGAAGGGAAGGTGGTCGGGCCGGCGATGTGGACCGTGCACTCGATAGTGCACCGCCTCCGCCGCATCCACCTCACGTTCGGCATGGCTCTTCTCTCCGTCGTCGTCGCTCGGATGACCGACGGCGATGTCCTCGGGATCACCGCCCTCGCGGTGGCCGGTGGAATGTTGGTTCTCGTCGCGTTCACCGCCGGGTCGGCAGCGATGAACCGGATGGTTCTCGGCACCACCGCCACCACCCCCTTGCTCGGGCTGGGAGTTCTCGGCTGGTCACTGTACAGACTGGCCACGGAGGGTCTCACCCCTGGAGCGACATCGGTCTCCGATCAGCTGACCTATGAGGTCGCGCTGGTGTTGGGTGTCTCCGCCGGCGCCGGGCTCTTGGGGGAGCTGTTGACCAGCAGGTTCAAGCGCGGCTGGGTGTCGCTCGGTCTCCTCACGATCGGAACGCTCATCGGCGGCACGCTCGGCCTCACCGGTGCGATGCTGGTGGAGATCTATCTCACCGAGTCGACTTCCACACGGGCCACCTTCGACGGCGGGGCGGCATTCGTCACCGTCGGAATGTTGGGGTTGGTGGTCACGATCGCCATCGCCCTCGTGGTGGCGATGGCCATCCCCAAACCCGGGACGGAGGACCCGCCGTTGCGGCGAGGGATACTTCGCACCCGTCACATCCTCATGGTCGCCGCTCTCTACGGAGCCGCCGTGGGGGCGGTCGGCGCCCTCCTGAGCTGTCGCGGGCCGGAAGCAGGCTGCAGCCAGACCAACATCGTGATGCCCGAGCAGCTCCTCGAGGATCCGGAAAATCTCACCGTCCTCTTCGGCCTCCCATTCGACCCTGCCTCTCTGCTCGGTTGGGCCAAGATCCTCATGGTGGCGGTGCCCGCAGTCCTCATCGTCCGATCCGTCGGCGGGGGGCTGCTCAACGGCCAGGACTCGAGACGCAAGGTCGGCATCTTGTGGGACCTCGGGTCGTTCTGGCCTCGCTGGTTCCATCCACTGGGCCCGCCCGGTTACGGACCGTACGCGGTGACGAGGATGCAGACGGTCATGTCCGAAGTGAAGCCCGACGTGCTCGCCGCCCACTCCCAGGGCTCACTGATCGCCGCGGTCGCCCTGTGCCTGAGTGATGAGGGCACTGCTCCGAGGTTGTTCATCACGTACGGATCTCAGCTCGGAGATCTCTACCCCGCCTTGTTCCCCGCGGTCGGCCTCGACCAACTCGTCGACGCCGCAGATGCACAGGTCGACGGCAACTGGGTCAACCTGTGGCGTCCCAGCGACGCCATTGGCGGACAGGTCGTCACCGGCCTCGGCTCCCGCAACTGGAAGGTGGTCACGGGGAAGGGTCATTCCCGGTACGAACTGACCCCCGAGTTCTGTGCGGCACGCATGGCCCATGAGTCCAGAGACGTCGAGCGCCCACCCGATCTGGACATGGCCGACTGCTGGGACCGTTAGCCGTCGAGCATCCGTCGGCGGGCCCAGATGGCGACACCGACCGCCGCCAACGCCCCCCAGCCCGAGCGCGAAACGGGAAGTACTCCTCGATCCAACCGACGATCGGGGCACCGATGGGACGCGCGCCGAGGATGGCGGTGGCCCTCATCCCCACCACCCGCACCGCATCTGTGGTGTCGCCTCCAATTGCAATATCGAATTGCCCAGTGTGAGGAAGACAGAGGAGCCGACCCCGACCATCACCAAAGTGATGTATGCGATCCACACCGTGGGGGCCGCGGTGGCTGCGATGGTGAGGCCGAGCGCGCCCGCTGCGGCGACTATCGCCCGAGGAGGGTCCGTCCCCGGGTGGCCACGTAGAGACCGCCGAAGACCGCACCGAAATCCATGGCGGCGAACATGGACCCGAAGGTGTCGGCATCACCGCCGAAGGTGAAGCGGGCGAGGAGCGGGAGCACCACCTCGAACTCGTAGTGGACAGGCCGATCACGGCACTCATGACCAGGGTAGACCTCAACACCGGCTGTCCGGCGAAATACCTCAACGCGCCCCGGAGCTGACCCCGCTCCCCGGTCTCCGGCTCGGAGCGGTCGATGTCGTGGTCGCGCATCAGCCGGATCGCGGTGATGAACACCAGGTAGGTGGCGGCGTTGAGGACGAAACACCAGCCGATGCCGACGGTGACGATGAGAAGACCGCCCACTGCCGGGCCCACCACATGCGCCGAGTTGACGAGAACCGAGTTGAGAGCGACGGCGTTGGCCAGCTTGGAGCGGCCCACCATCTCCATGACGAACGAGTTGCGGGTGGGATTGTCGACACGCCGACCAACGCCACGGAGAGGGCGAGGGCGAACGCCAATAGTCTATTCCGGCACTTTGACCTGGGATCCGCCCATCCATACGCTCCGCAATCGATGGAGGACCTACCAGACCTAATGACCGCGGCCGTGACCACCGGTCACGGTGGCCCGGACATGGTGGAGATCCATCGCGATTGGCCCCGCCCCAGACCCGGAGCAAGAGAAGCTCTGATCCGAGTCACCGCGGCAGGAGTGAACAACACCGACTTGTGGGCGCGCGAGGGTTCCTACGGAACGGCCGACGACGCCGGGGCCGTGGCGGGCTGGCAGGGAGTGCCGCTGGAATTCCCATTGATCCAGGGGGGTGACGTCACCGGTGTCGTCGCTGATGTCGCTGTTGGCGTTGATAGAGAGCTCATTGGCAGGCGCGTGCTCGTCGACCCGGCCGCCGAGTACGACCAGCACGGACACCCGTCGAGAATCGTCGGCAGCGAGGTCGACGGCGGGTTTGCCCAGTTCCACGTGTCGGCGGTCGATCGTCTCCACGACATGAGCACGTCACCGCTCTCCGACCAGCAACTGGCGAGTCTTCCTGTTGCCTACGCCACCGCGCTAGGGATGATCGAGGCGGCGGCATGCCAACCCGGCGAACGAGTGCTGGTCACCGGTGCGTCTGGCGGTGTCGGCCTGGCCGCGACACAGATGCTGGCCTCACGCGGATGCCTCGTCGTCGCCTACACGAGCGAAGGCAAGGCACGATCGATGGGAGACTCCGGAGCGAGCGAGATCGTCACCCGAGGCAAGGCTCGTCTCTCGGATGTGGAGGAATTCGACGCCGTGCTCGATGTGGTTGGAGGCGACGAGTTCGCAGAGTTTGTCGGCCGGCTGCGCACCGGTGGCCGCCTGGCGACTGTCGGGGCCATTGCCGGCCCGATGGTGCAACTCGACCTGCGCCGCCTCTACCTGCGACACCGTCGACTCATCGGATCGACGATGCACTCACCTCGGATCTTCCACGGCGTTGCAGAATTGGCGCGGCGGGGAGCGGTGAGCCCGGTGGTAGCCGACGCCTATCCCCTCACCGAGATCGTCACGGCCCAGGAACGTTTCATGAGCAAGGATTTCGTCGGCAAGCTGGTCGTCATCCCGCCACCACTCGGGGCGTGATCGCTGTCGACGCCGAACTTTCGGGGCATTCAAGATTCGTGACCCCCGATGCCGATGGATGAGAAGAGATGCAGCCGGTCGAACTCAGGAGCAGCGAGACGAAGACCTGTATCAGATGTGGGCGGCGGGCGGGGTTTCTCTCACCCATCGGGGCCTTCTGTCCCACCGATGCACTCCTGGCTGCGGCGTTTCATGATTGGATCCCTGAACAGATCCGCCCGACAACAGTGCCAGCAACGCGAACCCGGCCATGAGAGAAGTCGCCCTATCGGATGATGGTGGTGATCCCGACGTCGGGATTCTCCTCCCGGCGACATCGTCGCCCGCCCCGCCAAGTGAACGGCTCACCATCATGCACCGGAAGGCGAGTCGCCAGAACGGACGTGACACACAATGCGCTCATGGAAGTGGCGCCGAACTCGAAGGGTCTCGACTACGTGTGCGGTTCGGTAGGAGAACAGAGTGATGCGGGGTTCATTGGTGGTCGACAACGCTTCTGATGAAGAACTCACCTGCCGTCCCTTGGGTATGGAGTTCCTCGCTTCGCTCTCGTATCTTGGTGAGAAGCACGTCTTCGGTGCACCCCAGGGAGGCGGCCTGAGCCATCGGTTGATCCAAGGCCGGCTCGGGCAGATTCAGAAGCTCTACTCCGTGAACGAGGTCGTCGATGGACCACGGATCGTCGATGACCCCTACTACCTCGCTCCTCGCCTCCAAGACGCTGCTCACCTCCGTGGATTTGTCTCGTGCGACAGCCACTTGGATGTTCGGCGGGACAGAGTCTGGGTTGTGGTCGATGCGCTCGAGAATCCCGGGCTGGTCGGCGAAGAGGAGGCGCATTTCTGCGAGCACCTCCTCTTGGTTCGAGACTTTCACGGCCTGAACCCCGTCCATCCGCTCGACCTCTGCGGCCAATGCGTCGCGATTCGCCTCCCACAGAACGTCGCTCAGAGACACAAACAGCCTTGCGCGCTCAAGATGAATGTCGGCGTACTCAGATATCCAGATGTCCACAGATGAGATGAAGGGAGCCTCCTCCCAGGTCTTGTCTCCCAGGACATCCAGGAACGCCTGCGTCGCCAGGATCAGGTCATCGACAACGGCGTCGCATCCTGGTTCTCCGGCCGGTGGGCTGGCACAGCTAGTCACAATCAGTGCCGCAGCTGCAACGACGGAAGCAATGTGTTGGCGGCCGATCGAGCTCACCAGGCTCATTCTCATGAGTGTGGAACCGCCGTCAACGCCGACGACGACCTCGAGGACCTCGTAGACTTGATGTCTACTCGTTACGGTGCGGCCGAGGGGGCGGCCCAAACCCGATTCTGCGGATGTTCTGGACTGGACGAAGCGGAAAAGGACACCTGACCAGGTACTTCACAAGTTCAAGCCCTCGTAGCTCAGGGGATAGAGCACCGGTTTCCTAAACCGGGTGTCGCAGGTTCGAATCCTGCCGAGGGCGCACACTGGCGAGGGCGCACTAGACGCGCAGCGCGCCCGGTGGGTACTACCACCGCGGGAGTCTCGGGCAAACACTGGGCAACACCCGAACCCGACAAACCTTCGCCCAAACCGGCCGGCGAGAGCGTCACACACGGACCGGCCTTTGCATGTTGCATACCTTTGGCGCCGACAGAGAACCCGGGAGTGGTCATCCTTCTTGGGCTGATGGGCGTTGTACTGCCAGTATCCATAGCCCGGCGGCGGTTCCCACCGAAGCGGCGTATTCGCCGGGCGACCCTGGATAGAGATGTGCGAGGGCACCCATTGCGCCACCGACGGCCACGGTCCACTTGACCGAAGTCGGGGCTTCCGACGCCCACACGGCCCGGATGACACCTATCCACGCGACCAGCAACGCCAACAATCCCACCATCAGCACGCCGACCTCGAGGCCGGCCATGGCGTCCCGGAAAGCAACCACATCAGCGCCGATCCGACTCGCAGCGGCGCCGCCCGAACCGGCGAGCCCGACCTGGAGTGCCAATAGGGCTGCGCCTACCGTGACGGCACCCCGAACCAGCCGCTCTCTGCGTGGGCCACCATCAACCGTCGTACCGCTGCCGGTAGGGCGAAGGCGAGAAGAACGGCGCCGGCCACCATCAACAGACCTGCTGCGATCCACTGATCGCCGATAGCGGCCGCCATGAGCTCGTCGTTCGTGAAATCCGAAACGTAAGGACGAGCGAAAAATCCTGCCGCCACGACCAACGGTGCCAACACCAGAATCCAACTGCGAGTCGTCGATTCCTTCATGTATGTCCCTCCGACTTTCTCACGGGCCGACTATGAGCCGCCAATCTCATCTCGTTGGTCACTGTCCGGATGCCTGGGTCACGTCCATTGACGTGGTGTATGGGTGATGCCGCGTCGGCCTCGTTGGTTTCTTTCTAGCTGGCTTGTTCGATTGCTGCTGGGGTGAGCTCCTTTCCGTCGATCTGGTCGTCGGGTGGGTCGAGGGTGCGGATGCGG
>DATKCE010000056.1:0-46298 GCA_035513335.1 Acidimicrobiia bacterium | reverse complement strand
TTCACCGGAGCCGGCACCGCGGACCGGCTGGCCAGTCTCTGTCAGGAGGTCGAGGCCCAGGTGAGTGCCGGCGGGCCCGCGGCCCTGACCGGGTTCACCTGTGCGCCGGATGGCACCCAAATACTCATGACCTCGGGTGAGGGCGGCGAGGAGTCCTCGATCAGAGTGCTGCCCGGAATCGGAAGCGACGCCAGCGCCTTGCTGCGACTCGGCTCCCAGAACGGGGGCATCGAGGTCGACGGCGTTGCCGCGATTCGTCCTGACGAGGCGCCCGAACCGGGCAGCCTCACCGGGACCGCGATCACGACCCTCCCCGCAGCAACCCCGACGAATCATCGCAACCTCGCCGTAGGGCTCGATGGCAAGACGCCCATGGAGGTGTCGATCGGAAACACCGATCTCATCGGCGGCACCCTTACCGAGCGAATCGCCGACGCGGCGGAACGTATTCAAGCAGCGGTGAGAGCAGCCAACCCTGCAAGCACGGCATTCCGCGCTTTCACGGCGACCGTCGACACGACGCCGGCCGTCGTGCTCCGATCCGGGTCTAGGGGGCCGGGGTCTGCGGTGACGGTGACAGCGGGCTCGAGCGCCGATCTCGCCGCTGAGCTCGGGCTCCTCGCCGGGGCGACCAGCACTGCCGGTCAGGCCACCACGCTCCAGGGAGGAAACGAGGAACCATTCGATCCCACGTCGGCCGCCGACATCGTCCCCCTCGTCCTCGCCAGCCGGACCGATCGTGACGGGATCTACGCCCTCGAGGACGTCGACCTGTTCAACCTGTTGTGCATCCCCGGGGTATCGGACCCGACGGTGCTGGCCGACGCCATCGCCTACTGCGAAGAACGGCGTGCCTTCATGATCGTCGACCCGCCCGGTGACGTCGACGACCCCACCGAGATGGAGGTGCTCATCAACGGCACGTCCCTCCCCAAGTCCAACTACGGCGCGGTCTACTGGCCATGGCTGGAGATCGGAGACCCGCTGAAGCCGGGGCAGAGCCGGGAGGTGGCACCGAGCGGCACCGTGGCCGGGGTCTATGCGCGGACCGACTCCAGGAGAGGGGTGTGGAAGGCTCCTGCAGGCATCGAAGCCTCGATGAACGGGGTTCGCGCCCTCGGTTATCTGCTGACCGATCTGGAGAACGGGGTCCTCAACCCGCTGGGTGTCAACTCGGCGAGGATCTTCCCGGGCACCGGAGCGGTGGTCTGGGGAGCGCGCACCCTCCGTGGCGACGACGACCTGGCCGACGAGTACAAGTACGTGCCGGTTCGGCGGGTCGCCCTGATGATCGAGGAGAGCCTCTATCGGGGTACTCAGTGGGCGGTCTTCGAGCCGAACGACGAGCGATTGTGGTCCCAGCTACGCCTCAACATCGGCGCCTATATGCACGGCCTCTTCCGCCAGGGTGCCTTCCAGGGGGCCTCGCCGCGGGATGCCTACTTCGTCAAGGTCGACAGCGAGACCACCACCCAGAACGACATCAACCGAGGGATCGTCAACATCATCGTGGGGTTCGCTCCCCTCAAGCCGGCCGAGTTCGTGATGATCCAAATCCAGCAGATGGCCGGCCAGATCCAGACCTAGGAGGAGCCATGCCGCAGTTCTCGGTGAACACTCATCGGTTCGATCCATACAAGAACTACAAGTTCAGGGTGATCTGGGACGGCCGCCCCGTGGCCGGCGTCAGCAAGGTCGGCGCGCTCAAGCGCACCACCCAGGTGGTTAAGCACCGGGAGGGCGGAGACCCCAGCAGTGAGCGAAAGTCACCCGGCCAGACCGAGTGGGAGGCGATAACCCTGGAACGAGGCGTGACCCACGACGTCGAGTTCGAGGCCTGGGCGAACAAGGTATGGAACATCAGCGGTGGCTCCGGCACAGAGGTCTCGTTGCGGGACTTCCGCAAGGACATCCTCATCGAGATGTACAACGAGGCGGGCCAACTCGTGCTCACCTACAAGGTGTACCGATGCTGGGTCTCCGAGTTCCAAGCCCTCCCCGAGCTGGACGCCGGCGGGAGCGCAGTGGCCATCCAGTCGATCAAGCTCGAGCATGAGGGATGGGAACGCGACCTGGATGTTGCCGAGCCTCAAGAGCTGGCCATCTGAGTCGTGACCGTTCTCTCTGACCGCACGGCGCTAGACGTGTGGGAGGCGGGGTCGACCCGTCATCCACTCGATCGGCGACTCGTCCTCCTCGCCGGAGCCAACCCGCACGCCTCGATCGAGGATCTGGCCGCGCTCGATGTCCAACAGCGCGATCGTGCACTCCTCGAGATCCGTCGTGACACGTTCGGCGACACGTTCGAGCTGCAAGCCTCCTGTGATCGCTGCGGCATCGCGCTGGAGTTCGAGGCCTCTGCAGAGGCGCTGATGGAACTGGCACCGGCGACGGACCCCGCTGTCGACTCGGCCGAATGGCATGTCGAGTTTCGGCTCCCCAACAGCATCGACCTCGCCTCGGCTATCACCGATGGTGATGACCTGTTTGCCGTCTGCGTGACAAAGGCACACAGGGCGGGAGAGGCAGCGGCCGTCGAGGAGATTCCGGTGTCGGTCAGGGCTCAGGTGGAGGACGCCATGGCTGCCCTGGCACCGGCTTCGGATATCGAGTTCGCGGTCATCTGCGAAGAGTGCCAGACCGAAACGATCCTCCCATTCGATGCCGGGGAGATCTTGTGGCGTGAGGTCTCCATGCAAGCCCGTCGACTCCTCACCGAGATCGTCATGTTGGCGCGGGCTTTCGGTTGGGACGAGTCGCAGATCCTCGCCTTGAGCCCCGGGAGGCGCCGGACCTACCTCGAGGCGGTGAGCTGAGCATGGGGTTCCTCGATCGCCTGGTCGGTCGGTCGACGGGGAGGATCCCAACCCTTCGACCGCGTGTCGACGCCATCCACATCCAGGCCACGACGGGACCAACGTCACCGGCGACCGCGGCAAGACGGAGCCCGCCGACGGCCAGCCCTGAGCCGACGGACCCCGGCCCAGGGGGTGATCCAAGACCTCCGCTCCAGCCCGCACCCGTCGATCAGCAACGGGAGAGTCGGCGCAGCGTCCAATCGGCCTCCCGTCTCGCAAACATCGATGACGCCACCCGTAACGAGCCGGTCCGGGATGTCACTCCCGGAAGGACGCGCCGCCTCCCCGAGAGGCCCATAGTCACCGACTCACCCGTTTCACAGGCCTCGGAGAACCATCCGACCAACCAGATCCACGGGTGGAGCAATATCTCCTCTCCCGATCCCGACCCGGCAGATGACATCGTCCCGCAGGACTGGGCTGTGCCGACACCGACCTGGATGAGCCGGCTCCCCACTCTTCTCCCGGAGCCCGGACCCGACACCGACGCCGAAGAAATCGCGCTGCCGCCGGTGGAGGCGCGGGCACCTCGATCCACCCAGTCGACGGGCAGCCCCCCGTCGGGCCCGCCTGACGTGCAGGTGACCATCGGAAGAGTCGAAGTCGTCACCTCCGGCCAGGACCGCCGACCTCCGGCGACACCGGGGCCGGTCATGTCGCTGGGTCAATACCTCGAGAAGAGAGAGAAGTCGTGAGCGACTCGTCTGCCATCGGTGCGGTGAGCGCGGTCCTGACGCGGGTTATCCGCGAGGCGGTCGCGCCCTTCTTTCCGTCTCCCAGCGTGACCCTCGGCACACCGGAAGCGCTCCAAGGCAACCAGGGCGACAGCCCTCGGGTCAACGTCTTCCTCTATGCCACCCACCCGAACCCGTCGATGCGGAACTTCGACCTTCCCCACCGCGACGGCCAGGGGACGGTGATCGAACAACCCAAGCTGGCCCTCGACCTCCACTACCTCATGTCGTTCTATGGCGCGGAATCCGACATGCAGCCCGAGCGACTGGCCGGCGCCACCCTCGGTGCCCTCTACCGCGACCCCGTCATGTCGCGAACCGTCATCGAGGACGCTGTCTCCGACATCCTCGTGACCGACCCCGGGAGCTTCGTCGCCGAGTCCGACCTGGCGGATCAGTTCGAGCGGATCCACCTCAGCCCCATCGCACTGACCATCGAAGAGATCTCCAATCTCTGGTCGATGTTTCAGACCCCATACGCCCTGTCCGCAGCGATCGAGGTCTCTGTCGTGATCATCGAGCCCGAGGTGGAGGTTGCTACGGGCCCACCGGTGATGGGCCGCGGGATCTTCGTCGTTCCCGCCCTCCATCCCGTGATCGACTCCATCGAGCCTCAGACCGTCGATGCGTCCTCCGGTGAGCCCATCGTCATCAGAGGAAGACACCTGGGTGGTGACGGCATGCTGGTTCAGGTCGGCGACCTCCGGGTGGATGCCCCGGCGGCGGGACCGAGCCGACTCAGGGCCCAGCTTCCACCGGGGGTCACCGCCGGCGTCCATCCCGTCCGGGTCATCCGGACCCTGCAAATGGGCGACCCACCCCGTCGCCGTGACGTTGCCGAGTCCAACACCGCGGTAGTGATCGTCAGGCCCGTCGTCACCGGCGCGGCGTTCGCGGCCGCACCGGAACCTGCGGTGACGGTGCAGATCGACCCCGCCGTCCAGCCCGAGCAAAAGGTCGCTCTACTCATCTCTGAAGCCAACCCACCACCAGGACAGGCGCCGGCGTCTCAGAAGATAGAGCGGACCGTTCAAGCCGCGACTTCGAGCGTCGAGTTCGCCCCGGTGAGCGTTCCGCCCGGCGACTACCTGCTCCGAGTCCGTGTCGAAGAGGCCGAGTCGGCACTGCAGCTCCTCCCGGACGGTTCGCTGACCGGGCCGTTGGTGACGGTCCCATGAGCTCGCGCCCCGCCCGGTGGCTCCGCTCCAACGAAAAGTGGCTGACCGCACGCATCGGCGAGGTGGCACGAGCCTTCGAACCGGACCCGGCCACGCCACCGAGCACGGAGTCGGAGGCGATCAGCGGGTCGATGTCCAAACCGCCGGCTCTCATCTCACTCGCCGAAAGCCTCGGTCTCACCCAGTTCGAGCAGGATCTCCTGGTCTTGACGGCGGGGGTCGAGCTGCAGCCTTCCCTGGCCTCCGATGTGGAGAGCCTGCTCGGCCACGGTCACGACGCATCACCGACGATTGGGCTGGCTCTCGATCATCTGCCGAACTCGCATTGGAGCGCGCTGTCACCGGGAAGCCCTCTGCGGCGCTTGCGCATGCTCGAGGTGACTCCCGGCCCGTCGCTGGCATCGAGCCCGCTCCGGCTGGACGAACGGGTCCTGCATCATCTCCTCGGGGCGGACCATCTCGACGAGAGACTCACCGCCATGATCCATCCGGTCGGCGGAGGCGAGCCTCTTCCCGGCTCGCGCAAGCAGATAGTCCGTGAGTTCGTGGACAGTTGGCGAGCCGGGTCGATGCTCATCCAGGTACTCGGGCCCGACCCAAGTGACCGCTCGTCGGTTGCAGCCGTCGCTTCTGAGAAACTCGGAGCCGTTTGTTACCGCATCGCTGCCGAGGACATTCCGGCCTCCCCATCGGAGCGGGAGGGCCTGCAGCGTCTCTGGACACGAGAGACACGCTTCACCCCATCGATGTTGATCGTCGAGATCGGCGACACGATCACCGATGAACAGGAGCGGGCGGCGATCAGATTCGCCGAGAACACGCCCGGGTGCCTCGTCTCGACGCGGGAGGCAGTTGCCACCCAAGGGCCCTCGAAGGGAATCGAGGTGCCCGCCCTCGCGCCGAACGAGCGATGGGCGCTCCTCGCACCGGTCCTCGGGGCCGACAAGAGCGACCCACCACCGCCGGCCGTGACCCAGTTCGCCTTGAGCACGGGGAGATTGCTGGCCGCCGGGAGAGAGGCACGGCGAACCGGCGCCGACGGCGACCTCGGAGATGCTCTCTGGGCGGCATGTCAGGCCCAGGCCCGTCCGCGCCTGGAGCAACTGGCACAGCGAATCGAGCCCGCCGCCACGTGGGACGACCTCGTCCTACCGCCGACCGTCGAGGAGATACTGCGGGGGATCAAGGCCCACGTCGAGTACAGATCCCTCGTGTACGAGGACTGGGGCTTTCGCGCCAAGAGCAGCAGAGGCCTCGGCATAACCGCTCTCTTCTCGGGTGAGAGCGGCACGGGGAAGACAATGGCCGCCGAGGTCCTCGCCAACGACCTCGCACTCGACCTCTACCGGATCGACCTGTCGTCAGTGGTGAGCAAGTACATCGGGGAGACCGAGAAGAACCTGCGACGCGTGTTCGACGCCGCCGAGGCCGGGGGTGCCATCCTGCTCTTCGACGAGGCCGACGCCCTCTTCGGCAAACGCACCGAGGTGAAAGACAGTCACGACCGGTACGCCAACATCGAAGTCAGCTATCTGTTGCAACGGATGGAGGCATATCGGGGACTGGCGATCCTCACCACCAACCTCAAGGACGCCCTCGACGACGCCTTTCTCCGCAGGATTCGCTTCGTGGTGCGCTTCCCCTTCCCAAGAGAGGAAGAGCGCGACCGAATGTGGCGATCGATATGGCCAAGCGCCACACCGGTCGGCAACCTCGATTTCGCCCGTCTTGCCCGGCTTCCCATGCCCGGCGGAAACATTCGCAGCATCGCCCTCGACGCAGCCTTCAGGACCGCCGCCTCGGCGGACCCTGGACGAGAGGAGCCTGTCGTCGACATGGAAGCGGTCGCCGGATCAGTGAGAGCCGAGGCATACAAGGTGGAGAAGCCGCTGCGGGCGAGTGACTGGGGAGAGACGTGAGCCGAGTCATGGTCCATATCAATCGGGTCGTCGTCTCGTTGCCCGACTTCGACCAGACCGCGTTCGCTGCAGCGCTCAGAGAGAGACTGGCTGAGGGGCTGGGCTCTGCGGTGACTCCGGGTCAGATCGGTGTGATCCGGGCCCATAGGACTTCATCCCCGGACTCACGTTCGCTGGGTGTCGCGGTGGGTGAGGCCATCGGGAGGAACCTGAGATGATCACCCGTTCGCCACAGCGCGTTGCGGAGAAGCCGACACGTTGGTCGTCTCCGGGTCTGCGGGTCTCTTCTCCCCTCGACCACTCAGAACGAGAAGCCGACACGACCGCCACCCGCATCCTCACCATGCCCACCCCAAGCTCACAACCCGCCGGCCTCACCACCACCACCAGCCACATCCAACGCTGCCCCGGAGGATGCAACTGCACCGAAGAAATCCACCGCCAACCCCAAGAAGAAGACGAAGAAGAACTCCAGCTCAAACCCGACCACACCACCCCCACCGGGACCGTCACCAGCACCGACATCGCAAGCCTCGGAACAGGCCAGGCGCTACCCAAGGCCACCCGCAGCTTCTTCGAACCCCGATTCAGCACCGACCTCTCCCACGTCCGCATCCACACCAACCGCCAAGCCGGCCAACTCGCCCACCAGGTAGGAGCCAAAGCATTCACCTACCACCAGAACATCGCCTTCGCCCCCGGCCACTACCAACCCCACACCATCACCGGCAAACACCTCCTCGCCCACGAACTCACCCACACCATCCAACAAAAACACGGGGAGGCGGAGAGCGTTCAACGCCTAGGCGCGAATCCGACCTGTTTGGCGACAGAGATCCAGAGCATCCACCAAGCGATCTTCAACGCCCGCGGTTGGGTCGATAAGGCTATCCCCCAATTGGAGGGTCCCACACCGTCTGCACGCGCACTCAGATCACTCAGGAGGAACTTCGGATCTACCTATGGGGTCGGGGCGAACTTGTCCCTCATAACGGCGCGTGTGCGCCGTGGACGCCGAGAGATCAGCACCATTCCGTTTGCATGCGCCACCGCAGCCGACCCGATCTGCGCTGGAGGCGCCTGTGGATATGCGGGCGCGGGTAGTCATGCGGCAACCATTTGCAGTAACAACACACTGAGGGCCGGCACCAATTGGATCTATCAGGCGGGATGTGTCCTGCACGAAGCGTTCCATGCGGCGTTTTCTCGCTTCACGGTTGACGAGTACTCGGGATGGCATGGAGCGTCGTCGTCGACGGCTACCTACCCGGGCACCGGCACCGATCCCCTTTTGAATGCTGACTCGTACACGAAGCTCATCATGGATCTGTCATGAGCGAACACTCGACGCCATGACCACCTATCCCGGGTCACCCCGGCTCCTCAAGGGCGCCATCGTCGGTTTCGACGTCGCCAACCCTGTCGCCAGCGTCATCGTGTTCCAGTACAACCCGAACACGCTGACCCGGACGATCAAGGCCAAGACCGCAGAGGGGGAGAGCGCCGCCCGCTCGGAGACCCTCCGACTCACCGGGCCACCGAGCGAAGACATCCGCATGGAGATCGAGATCGACGCCACCGACCAACTGGAGTCCGGCGAAGACGTCACGACCACGTTCGGTATCCACCCTCAGCTCGCCGCTCTCGAGATGCTCCTCTACCCCAAGACGCTCGACGTCATTCTCAACTCGGTGTTGGCGGCAACGGGAACCCTCGAGATTCTCCCCAAGGACGCTCCGGCCACTCTCCTCGTATGGGGCCCCAAGCGTGTCGTCCCGATCAGGCTCTCGGAGTTCACCATCACTGAGGACGCCCACGACCCGGGGCTCAACCCGATCCGGGCCAAGGTCGACCTCAACGTCCACATCCTCAACTACCAGGACTTCAACCTCACCGACCCCGGCTTTCACCTGTTCCTCGCTCATCAGACGCTCAAGGAGGCGATGGCAACCGTCGGTTCGGCCGGCTCCATCGCCAACGTCCTGGGCGGCAACGTCCCCATCCTCTGAGGTACCGCCATGTTCGACCAGACCAGCCGCTACGCGACCACCGAGACCACAACACACGTCAACGCAGACGGCAACGAGATCGTCCATCTCCGCCGCAGGTTCATACCCGACCCGGCGAATCGCCCGGTGATCGCCACGCTGACAGTGATGGAAGGAGAGCGGATCGACCTGATCGCGGCCCGTCAGTTGGGTGAGTCTCTCGTCTACTGGCGAATCTGCGACGACAACCGAGCCATGTTCCCGCCCGACCTGACCTCGACACCGGGGCGGCAGATCTCGATCCGGATGCCGGGAGCCGGTTGACGTGCTGGGCAGCTACGCCAGCGTGCTCATCGGGAAGGGAGTCCCGTTGCCCGCGCCGGCAGAATTCACCAACGCCATCACCGGGCTCGAGGTGCAGGTCAGCGACGACGGTCGTACCGGCTTCCAGATGAATCTCGCGATGGGTCGCTCCCCGGTGGTCGGCGCGCTCGACTACGACTTCCTGCTCAGCCCTCTCACCGCGCCGTTCAACCGGGTGATCCTGACCGTGCTGGTCGGTGGTCTACCCCAGGTCCTCGTCGATGGCATCGTCACCGACCGGCAGGTGAACGCGAGCTCCCAAGCTGGGCAGTCGACGTTAACGCTCACCGGGGAGGACCTCACGGTCAAGATGGACCTCGAGGAGCGGGTGGTCGAGCACCCCGCTCAGAACGAGATGCTCATCGTCCTGAAGATCCTGGGGCAGTACGCCGCGCTGGGTGTGGCGCCTTTCGTGGTCCCTCCCCCGTCGCTCGACTTTCCCAACCCGCTGGAACGCATCCCGGTGCAACGCGGAACCGATCTCTCCTACCTGCGGACGATGGCGTCACGGTTCGGATACGTCTTCTACATGGACCCGGGCCCGGTACCGGGGATCAACAAGGCCTACTGGGGGCCGCCGATCAGAGGCGGGGTGCCCCAGCCCGCGATCACGGTGGGCAACGACGCGCACGCCAATTGCTCGTCGGTCAACATCCAATACAACGGTCTGGGGCCGATCAAGGTCAACGGTCAGGTCAAAGACCGCCAGTTGGATGTCGACCTCCCGGTGGTCGCCTTTGCTCCGCTCCGATTCCCCCTGGCTGCCCTGCCCTCCTGGCTGGTCCAGGGCGGCGACGTCAAGACGCAGATCATCGACACGAGCGGGCTCACCTACGCCCAGGCATTCGCCCGGGCCCAAGGCATGGTCGACGCCGCCGCGGACAATGTCACGGTCACCGGCCAGATCGACGTGGCCCGATACGGGGGGGTCCTTCGCCCCAGGGGGGTGGTCGGTCTCCGCGGAGTCGGGTACATGCACGACGGGCTCTACTACGTCAAGTCGGTCAGCCACTCGCTCGAGCCCGGCGGCTACACCCAGAGTTTCACCCTCGAACGCGAGGGGGTCGGGTCGACGACTCCGGTGGTGGTCCCATGAGCCACTTCGGCAAGTACCGGGGGACGGTGACCAACAACATCGATCCCATGATGCAGGGCCGTGTCCAGGTCAGCGTCCCCACCGTCCTCGGCCAGGGCCGGTTCAGCTGGGCGATGCCCAACGCCCCATACGCCGGCGATGGCGTCGGGTTTTTCGCCATTCCACCGATCGGCGCCAACGTCTGGGTCGAGTTCGAGGGCGGCGACGTGGACTATCCGATCTGGGCCGGTTGCTTCTGGGGTCCCAACGAAGTCCCCGTGAAAGGGGCCTTGCCCACCACCAAGGTCTTCAAGACCGACAGCGTCACGCTCAAGCTCGACGATCTTCCCGGCGTCGGCGGGCTGGTGATCGAGGTGGGGCCTCCGGTATCCGCGATCAACGCCCGCATCGCTGTCACCGGAAGCGGCATCGAGATCACCTACGGCGGGGCATCGGTCGAGCTCAGCACGGTCTCCGTCTCGATGAACAAGGGCGCCCTGGAGGTCGTGTGACTGGCGTCGACTTCCCCTTCGACATCGACCTGGCCGGTCGTACCAAGACGGTCGATCGCAGTGGCTACGTCAGGGGCCTGATCGAACAGCTGCTGTTCACCAACCCCGGCGAGCGTGTCCACCGAGTCACATTCGGCGCCGGCCTCTCCCAGCTTGTCTTCGAGCCGGGAGGCGATGAAGTGGCCGCTGCCCTCCAATTCGGGGTCCAGGGCGCACTACAGCAGTGGCTCGGCGACGCGATCGAAGTCCATGACGTCGACGTCGTCTCAGCCGAGTCCACGCTATCGGTGACCGTCAGGTACTCGCTGCGACCCGACCCCGAGGTGACGACCGAGACCTTCACCAGCGAGACGCCATGAGCGACGGGACCTTCTCCACCACGCTCGCCGCTTCGTTCGGGCCCAACGACTTGGTGGCAACCATCCACGACGACCCGACGGCGACGATCGCACCTCCCGCCTACTTCATCATCGAGTCGGGCTCCGAGACCTCGCTCATCCGGGAACTGGTGTACTTCGACGGCCCATTCACCGGCAGCCACCTGGAGACGACCACCCTCGACCACCGCTATCTCGCCGGGTCCACGAGCGGCTCGTCGATCACTCATCCGACCGGTGCGGCGGTCCGGATGTTGAGGGTGCCGCCCTTCATCGCATCGCATTGGTGCTCGGACCAGAAGCGCGTCGACATCGCCCATGCGGCCGGCCTCAACGGCATCGAGTACGTCGAAGTCGTCGGCGGCGGATCACGGCTCGAGGTGCACCTCCTCTCCCCGGAGCCGGGCCTGGGCCCTCAGAACTTCGTCGTGGAAGGTGGCGACGTCGTCACCGACATCGTGGTGACCGGCGCCGCCGCCGCAGGGCCCGTGTGGACGATCACGTTCGATCGGGTCGGCGATCACTCCCGCTATCGGATCAGGCTGGTGAGCACAGGAGCGGGAGAGCCGGAGAGCTCGGGCCCACCTTCGGGGTTCGACCCCGTGTTGTCTCTCATCGACTTCCGGTTCCACATCGACGCCGTCGACCGGTTCGACTGCCGCCACGATGTGGCATGCCTGTCCGAGCCCGCCGAGGCGCCGGTCATCGACTACCTCGCCAAGGACTATCCCAGCTTCCGCAGGCTGATGTTGGACCGTCTGTCACTCCATCTCGACCTCGAAGACGAGGCCAATCCCGCCGACCTGATCACGACCCTGGTCGAGACCATCGCATACCGGGCGGATCATCTCAGCTATTACCAGGACGCGGTGGCCACCGAGGCCTACCTTGGCACGGCAAGACGCCGCGAGTCGGTCCGCCGCCACGCACGCATACTCGACTACCGCCTCGCCGAAGGGTGCAACGCGCGCGCCTGGATCGCCGTCACCGTCGGCGCTGCCAACGAGAACGGTCTCGAAGTCGACCTCCCGGGCCCTGCGGTGGGGTCGACCGAACATCCGCTTCCCTACGGTCACGATCCGAGCGGATCGCCGGGCACCCGTTTTCTCGCCGGGGTGCCAGACCGCGACCGAGTTTCCCCAGGCGAGGTCGGAAACCTGGTGGCGGGGGGCGCCATCGTCTTCGAGAGCCTGAATGGCATCCGGGCCAGGTCGGCCCACAACCGGCTGCGCATCTACACGTGGGGGGATGTCGAGTGCTGTCTCCCCGAGGGCACGACCCGGGCGACTCTGGCCGGCGACCCGCTGGACGACCCGATCCGACTGGAGCCGGGAGACGTGGTGCTCTTCGAGGAGGTCGTCAGCCCACAGACGGGCGCCGGCGCCGATGCCGACCCCATCAAGCGTCATGCCGCTCGCTTGACGGCGGTAGACCCGGTCGTGGATCCGGCCAATCGCGAACTGCAGCTGGTCGGCATCGAGTGGCATGAGCTCGATGCCCTTCCGTTCGCCTTGTGTGTCTCGGCTCGGATCCTCGTTGGCGAGGACATGCGACTCGTGGAGGATCTGGCCGTGGTGCGGGGCAACGTCGTCCTGGCCGACCACGGCTACCGCGTCAGCGAGGCCGACGATCCGACCACGCCCGACGTAGTCGAGGGCCTGCCGCCGGTCCCCGCCACTCCATGGCACCGCGCATATCGAGCCTTCCTCCAGACGGAGCACCTCACGTTCGCGGCTCCTTATGCCGACAGGGACGCCCGTCGGGCGGCAGCCACCAGCGCGATGGCGACAGATTGGAGCAGCGCGTATCCGGCGGCATGGGTCGAGTTCGGGGACACCACGTGGCGCCCCCGCCTCGACCTGCTGGCGAGCGATCGCTTCGCCCATGAGTTCACAGTGGAGATGAGCAGTCGGAGACGCGCCGCTCTGCGATTCGGCGACGACATGTATGGGCGCGCTCCCCGGCCGGGAGAAACGCCCCGGGCGGTCTACAGGGTGGGCACGGGCCTGGCCGGCAACGTCGGTGCCGAGGCCATCACCACCATCGTCGACGACGGCACGACCGCCCTTGCCGTCCGCAATCCGCTCCCAGCGGGCGCGGGTCGGCCCCCGGAGACGGTCGAAGCCGCACGCAGGGACGCACCCCAGGCGTTCCGCGTCCAGCAAAGGGCCGTCACCCCCGACGACTACGAGGAGGTGGCACAGCGCCACCCGGAGGTGGCCCGGTGCGCCGTCACTCGACGCTGGACCGGAAGCTGGCACACGATCTACCTCACCGTCGACCGCCGAAACGGAGCGCCGATCGACCAGGGGTTCGGGGACGACCTCCGCTCGTTCCTGGAGCGCTTCCGGCTCACAGGCCACGACCTCGAGATCGACGGCCCCCGATTCGTGCCTCTCGACATCGCTCTCACCGTGCGGGTGGCAGACGGATACCACGTCGAGGACGTCGAGAAGGCGGTGAGATCCCGTTTGTCTTCCGGGGTGACAGGCGACGGGCACGCGGGTTTTTTCCATCCCGACCGGTTCACGTTCGGCCAGCCAGTGTATCTGAGCCGTCTGCTCGCCGCGGTGAGCGAAGTGCCCGGTGTGGAGTGGGCCGACCTGGGCAACAGCCCGTCCAGCGGTCATAGATTCGACCGGCTACTCGAGCCTTCGGGAGATGCAGTCGAAATCGGCTATGTCGACATCGGGCGTCTCGAGATCGCCCGCCTGGACTCCGATCCGGACCATCCGGATCGAGGCCGTCTCGAGATCCTCATGGAGGCGGCTCCATGATCAACCACGCCAGACCATGCGGTTGCTGCACACCGTCGGAATGGTCGAGGGCCACAAATCGGCCCGGCCTGACAAGGCTCGACTATCGATTCGCCGGTTACCGGGACTTCCTCCGCCAGATGTTGGGCGGGTTGCATCGCACGCCCGTCGACGGACCGACGGGCACCATCCGATATCCGCTGTCCAGACTGACCACGCGATCCCCCGACGACCCGGTGATCGCCGTCCTCGACGCAGCTGCGGTGATTGCCGACATCCTCACCTTCTATCAGGAGCGCATCGCCAACGAGAGCTTTTTGGGCACGGCAACCGAACGCAGGTCGGTGCTGGAACTGGCCCGGTCCATCGGCTACGAGCTTCATCCCGGCGCGTCGGCCCAGGCCTACCTCTCGTTCGTGCTCGACGACTCCGAGCCACGCGAGACGACGATCCCTGCAGGGACCAAGGTGGACAGCATGCCGGAGGGTGGCGACCTCCCCCAGACGTTCGAGACCAAGACCAGCCTGAGAGCCAGGTCGGAATGGAACACGATCTCACCGTTGGGGTCGATACCGCAGACCATCGCATTGGTCGATGGGGAGCCACGCCTCTTCTCGAAGGAAGCCATCTTTCCCGAAGCAGACCAGGCCAACGCGGACTCAGCCTCGTTTCGGGTGGTCAGCGGGCCCAAGCCGACGGGCATGGTGTGGACCATCCGTCTCGACGTGCTCCGGCTCGACGGCACGGGCCTGGGGATCAGGAAGGGAGATCGGATCCTGTTCGTCGGCGGGGATCCTGAAGATCTCGACGGGGTCGTCGTTCGGGCTGAAGACGTCACGATCGACGACGAGCATGAGGTGACGCTCGTCTACCTGGACAGCGACGCCGAGCCGACAACCGTCTCGCTGCCGGTCGATCCGGCATCGGCGCAGACACCTCCAACCGTCACCCCCGGTCTCGACGAGACCTCGGCGCGTACTTGGATCCGCGACCGCCGGTGGAGGGACAGCGACCTGGCATCGTTTCTCACCGCGGCAGGATGGGACGATGCCTCCCTGACCCGGCATCTGGCCACGCCGGTTGCCGAGGATTCGGCGGCGGAGCACGGGGTGTATGCCTTTCGGGAGCGGGTCCCCGTATTCGGCCACAACGCCCCGCTCTACAGCAGCCTCCCCGTGGTCACATCCTCCGGAGACATCAAAGTGCAGTTCAGAGGTGACGCGGACCCCTTCTTGCAGACTTGGGATGGCACCGCTGGATGGAGCATATTCCAGGCCTATCCAACGGGCGGGTGGCCAAACGGCGGCATCCGGCTCGCCCGCGTGGTCCCCGACATCGCCGTCGGGTCTTGGATCGTCCTCGAGGAGCGCAGCACCGCCGGTTACGAGACGGACGTGCGCAGGGTGGAGAACGTGTGGGACGAGTCCGTGACGGGATTCTCCCTCACCGGAGAGGTGACGGCGCTGAGCCTGAGCGCCTCGGTCGCCACCACGGTGTTCACCCCCCGAGTCAGGAAGACCTCGGTCTTCCTGGCGAGCCGCCGGCTCCCCCTGGCGTCGCTACCAATGCATCCGGTCCTCGACCAGCCCGACTCGGGCGGAGCCGAGACGATCGTCCTCGACGGTCTCTACATAGGGCTCCGCAAAGGACAGCCGGTCGCAGTCAGGGGCGTAGACGCCGACCTGGAGGGAGTCGAGCGAGGTGAGATCGTCACCGTCGAGCGAGTCGAGCACCACCACGGCCGGACGGTGCTGTTCCTCTCCACCGCACTCCGCGATCGCTATCGACGCTCCTCGGTCGTGTTGAACGCCAACACGGTTTCCGCCGACCACGGCGTCACCGACACCGAGGTGATCGGAAGCGGCCAGGCCACCCGGCGTCACCAGCGCTTCGATCTCCCCAGGACCTCACCCGCTCGGCTGACACACGTCGCCGCCGCGACACCGTCGGGGGTCGAGCCGGCCCTCGAGGTGCGGGTGAACGGAGTCCGATGGCAGCGGGTCGACGCGCTCTTCGGCCGGGGCCCCAGCGACCAGGTCTACGAGGTGCGCATCGCCGACGACGGCGAGGCGAGTGTCGTGTTCGGAGACGGTTCGACCGGAGGCCGCCTGCCCACGGGTGCGGACAACGTCACCGCCACCTACCGCGTGGGCGTCGGCGCCGACGGAGAAGTCGGGCCGGAAGCGCTTCAACTCCTGCCCGCCCGCCCCGAGTGGGTCAACAGCGTCACCAACCCGGAGGGTGCCTCGGGTGCAGAAGACCCCGAGCGGCTCGAAGATGCCCGGCGCAACGCCCCGCTGACGGTGCGCACGCTGGACCGGGTGGTCTCGGTCAGCGACTATCAGGATTTCGCCCGCTCCTTTGCTGGCATCGGCAAGGCCCGGGCCGACCGCGTGTGGGACGGGCGGGGAGAGATGATCGTGGTGACCGTGGGATCGGCCACGGGCGCGCCCCTGTCGGCCACATCTCCCTCCGTGCGTGGGCTCACCGATGCGATCGAGCGATACCGCGACCCGGTCACAGCGGCGCGGGTCATGCCGCTGGCCGAGCGCACCTTCGACATCACCGCCAAGGTCATCGTCGACGATCGCTTCGAGAGGGGAGACGTCCTCGCACAGGTGGGAGACCGCCTGAGACAGGCCTACTCGTACCAAGAGCGGGACATCGGAGAGGACGTGACCAAATCGTCGGTCCTCACCGCCATTCACGCCGTGGACGGAGTGATCGCCGTCGACCTCGATCTGTTCGCCGCAACCGGCGTCTCTGCGGTGGCACCGCTCGTCGAGGCGCTTCCCGCCCGTTGGGTCGCCGGCGCGGTCCGGCCGGCCCATCTACTCCTTCTCAACCCCGTCGGACTGTCACTGACGGGGGTGACGTCGTGAGTCTCTATCAGCTGCTGCCTGCCGCACACCGCCGGCGCGACGCCGAGGTGGGGAGCCCGCTCGAGGCCTTTCTGGCCGTGGTGGACGAGGTCCTCGATTCCGTGCAGGCCGACATCGATCGTCTCTACGACGACTGGTTCGTGGAGACCTGCGCCGAGTGGGTGGTGCCTTATCTGGGGGATCTACTCGGTGCTCCCCGTCTCCGCCCGATCGAGGCCCGCGACGCCAGCTTGCGCGCTTACGTCGCCAACACGATCGCCTACCGGCGACGCAAGGGGACGGTCGCAGTGTTGGAACAGCTGGCCTTCGACGTCACCGGGTGGAGCGCCCGGGCCGTCGAGTACTTCGAGCTGTTGTCGGGCACCCAGCATCTGAACCATCTCCGCCCGGGACGCAGCGGGACCATCGACCTCCGTGACTCGGATGAGCTCGACCGGCTGCGCCATGGCGGCCACGGACGCCTCGGACGCTATCGGGGCGCGTTCGACACGGCGCCGCGCACTCCCGACGTGCGCAGGGTCGTCTCGGGGCGGGGCACCCACAACATCCCCAACGTGGGACTGTGGCTATGGCGTCTCGACGCATATCCGTTGACAGTCCCGCTCGCCGCGGACCCCAGCGGCCCGAACCGGTTTCGCATCTCACAGCTGGCGATCGACACACCGGTCTTCAACGTGCCCCAGTCGGAGACGTCGATCGAGACCCTGGCCGAGGAGGCGAACGTCCCCGGGCCGATCCGCCTCCTCGCCCTCCAAAGAGACCTGGGATCGGCACAGGGTGATGCCGCCACCCGATACTGCGGACGTGATCGGGCCATAGAGCTCTACTCGGGGAGGGCCTCAATCGATCCGGAGACCTTCGCCGCCGTCGACCTCGAGACCTGGAGCGTCGACGGATGGGATTCGACCAACGGGCCCATCCTCATCGACCCGACTTCGTCACGGCTCATGCTGCCGGAACGGTTCGACCCGACGCAGATCAGGGTTCGCTCCGCCTACGCCGCCGCCGCCGACTTCGGCGGGGGCCCTTACGACCGCACCGAATCCACCGAGCGGGTCGCCCCCTGGCACCGATCCATCGGCAAGTCACCTCTGATCGGGGACCCGGTCGAACACCCGACCCTGACCGCTGCACTCGCCGAATGGGCCGCGGATGCCCCGGACATCGCCTCGATCGAGATCTCGGACAGTGACAGATATGGAGGGACCATCGACATCTCCGTTCCCGCCGACGCCGAGCTCACATTGAGGGCGGCGGAAGGATGTCGTCCGATCCTCGGTGCGATTGGTTCGGTGCGTTTGAGTGCGCCCGCCGAGGCCCGCGTCATCATCGACGGGCTGCTGATCACCGGTCCCATCGAGGTCGACGGCCCGCTGACCCTGGACCTAAGGGACTGCACCCTGGTCCCGGGGCATTCCATGCAGACCGACGGTACGCCTCGTCATCCCGGCCTACCCTCTATCGTCGTGGCGGACGGGCATGACACCCGTTTGGAGCTGCGCCGAACGATCAGCGGACCGATCCGAATGCCGGCCCAGCCGGCCAGGGTCGAAGAGCGGGCACCGCTGGCCATATGGGACAGCGTGGTCCAGGCGCCGCGTCGACCCGGCGGGCCGTTACCCGCCATCGCAGCCGACGACGCCGGGACCCACGGAGCAGAGGCGGCCATCGAGAGCAGCACCATCGCCGGCTCGGTTCACGTCACCGAGCTGGCGGCCAGTGACGTCATCTTCACCGGTCGGGTCGCGGTGGAACGGACCCAGGCGGGCTGTCTTCGCTTTTCCTACGTGCCACGTCGCGACTCGGAGGGGGCGTCCAAGACGCCCAGGCGCTACCGCTGCGAGCCGGACACCACGATCACGTTCGAGACGGAGCTAGCCGGCGCGCGTGCCTCGGCCGAAGGCTCGTCACTGGGACCGGCCGAGGTTGCCGCGCTCGAGGACCGGCTGATCCGCTCCGTGGTGCCGACGTTCGTCAGCAGCGCCTACGGGGATCCCGGCTACATGCAGCTCGCCGACCTGACCTCTGTCGCAATCAGGGCAGGAGGCGAAGGGGGCACCGAGATGGGGGCACTGGCGCAGGCCAAGGCGCCGATCCGAATCGAGAACCTCCGGCGCGCCCTCGACCATTACACACGCTACGGGACCGAAGTGGGAGCACTTCACCAGACATAAGGGGACCAAGCCATGTCAGGAGACATCACACGGGACACTTTCGACGCAAGTCGGCGCTACACCAGTGTGCGTCAGCAGCAGGGGCGGGTCCAGATCGATGCCGACTGGAACGAGCAAGTCGATGTGGTCACTCATCTCCGACGCACGGTCACCCGGGACGTGGTCGGGCCCACCGGTGCGCCCAAGGGCGGAGGCGGGTTCGAGGTGCGGCCGAGCCCGACCGGCGACGACCTGACGATCTCCGCCGGGCACATCTATGTAGACGGTGTCCTCTGCGTCGGTGCCACCGGTCAGACCTACGAGAGCCAGGACGACCTGCCCGACCCGGCACCGCTGGCCACGTTCGTTCCCGGTCGCTATCTGGCCTATCTGGATGTCTGGGAACTGGATGTCACTGCTCTCCAGGACCCGTCGTTGGCCGAGCCGGCCCTGGGAGGCCCCGACACCACCACTCGGCGCCGGACGGTGGCCCAGGTTCGCCTGCTCGACGTCGCCGCAGGCGCCACCTGCGAGGACTTCGGCCCGTCGTGGGCGCCGCCCGGCGCTGCTCCGGGCACGCTGCGCGCCGCCAGCCTCACCGGGTTCCGCCGGCTCGAGAACCAGCTCTACCGGGTCGTGGTGCACGCCGGGTCCGAGTCCGGCAACCCGACTTTCAAGTTCTCCCGTGACAACGCCTCGGTGAGATTCGCCGTCGAGTCGGTCAGCGGCCGCACGGTCACCCTGCGCGACCTCGGGCCGGACGAGGCACGCGGCATCAAGGAGGGAAGCTGGGTAGAGATCCTCGACGACGAGGCGCTCCTCAAAGGCGGGACCGGACAGTTGGCCGAGGTCGCCACGGTCGACGCCTCGAGTAGAGAGGTCGTACTCGGCGGCACGGACCCCGTGCCTGCCATATCCGCCGCGGCGGCTCAGGAGAACCACGCGCTCGTGCAGAGGTGGGACCACGTCGAGAGCGACGTGCCGTTTGTCGACGGGGCCCTGCCCATCGACACCACGACGGACATCACGTTGGAGGATGGCGTCACGGTGCGGTTCTCGGGTGGCTCGTTCCGGCCGGGAGACTTCTGGCTCATCCCGGCGCGGGCAGCCGGCGGTGCAGTGCTTTGGCCCACCGACGACTCTGACGCACCCGTCGACCTGGCGCCGCATGGGATCGTGCATCGCTACGCCCCGCTGGCCCTGGTCGACCACGACGGAACGGCCTGGAGCCACGTCGGTGACTGCCGTCCTTCGTTCCCGGCAATCACGGCAATCGAGGCCACCGACGTCTCCTACGACCCTTCCAACTGTGCCCTGATCACAGCAACCACCGTCCAGGAGGCGTTGGACCAGCTCTGCGGTCAGATCCGCAATGGCTGCACTCTGACCATTACACCCGACGCCGACGTGGAGGCCGTGATCGCCGCGTTCGACGCATCGGAGGTGCGCGACGCCAGAATCTGCTTCCAAGACGGGGAGTACACCACTTCGAAGGTCCTCGAGATCTCCGACAAGGGCCACCTCGTCGTCGAGGGATTCGGGGACGGAACCAGGCTCCGGGGCATGCAACTGGAGACTTTCCTCAGCTTTGAGTCCTGCGAGTCGGTGGTCGTGAGGGACGTGCGGGTGGAATCGGGTCGAGCCTCGCGCGCTCTCGAAGGGCTGGCCGGGGCCCTGACGTTCGCCGATTGCGCCTCCGTCGCGGTCGAGAGCGTCGGCGTGGTCACCGCGCACGGGACCGAACGGGCATCGGCGGGGATCAGCATCACCAATCCGAGTCGGGGTCACAGCCGGGTCAGGTTGGAGAACTGTCACATCTCTGTCGGGCACCAGCAGGCCGGGATCGTCGTCACCGACGGGCGGACGATCCGAGTGAGCAACAACGAGATACGGGCCAGGCGGCTGCCCGGACATTGGACGCTACGGACGATGTTGGACAACAAGGCGTACCGGGCCGCCGTTCGAAACGCCTTTCTCACAACGGTGGAGCCAACCGCGGACACGGGGCCGATGTCCACGGTGAGGGTGACCAGCGGTGGTCACACCGCGAGCTTCCTCAGCCCCGGCAACCTCAGCGGGATGTGGCAACCCTTCGTGGAGGCGGAAGGCATCACCGCCACGACGTCGGGAGAACTGGTGAGCGAGATCAACGCCTCGATCGAGAGGGCGCTCCTCAACGAAGGCGTGGTCCCCGGCTTCGGGAGTATCCGGGACCGGTACCTGGCGTTGCAGAACCAGAACATCGGGATGATGAGTCAGGGGATCGTCATCGGAGGCCGCGTCGCCGACGACGTCTGGATAGTCGACAACCACATCGAGGGTGCGGGACAATGCGTCCATGTAGGCGTGAGTCACTCCGAAGCCCGACGGGGGACCCCCGACATGGCGGGGACGGTGGTGATCCGCGGCAACTCCCTCGGGGTCACAGTCACCCCGATCGTGCTGCGCAGACCGGAGGGCATCTTCATCGGCAACACGGACAGCCAGGTCGTCGATGGCAACCACGTCAAGGTGACCAGGACCGCGGATGCGAGCCACATCACCATGGACGGGATCACCTGCCATGGACACTTCGGGGCACGCCTCCTCGTCCGCGACAACCACATCCGGCAGGGAACCATCGGGATTCGCGTGGTGCCTCTCAACAGCAGGGCGCCCCGCCGCTGGCTGGTGGTCGACAACCTCGCCGAGGGCGCCAAGACCGCGGTGTCGGCGCCGACGTCCGTAGACGTCTTCGGGAACATGCCCGGAGGAATCACCTACCGCGACCTGGAGAATCTCGCCCGCGCCTAGACCGCCACGATCCCTTGACCGTCCGGTGGGGCGACGGTATGTTCGAGGGTGCACGTTGTCATACTTTTGGGTAGGCGCGTTGTAACGGATAGTGCTTGCGAAGAAGAGTCTCGGCAGTCTTGTTTATCTATGACAGTCGTCTTTTTGGAGTAGTGATAGCGCCGGGTTCGAATCCCGACTCGTGTGTTTGGAGCGGTCCACAGGGCCGCTCTTCTCTTTGTGCGAGAGCCCCACTTCTCGTGTCGGATATGCCCGATCAGCGGGTGGTGACCCGGCCCTGACCCGGCGTGGTGATGCTGATCAGCCCGCCGTAGGCGCACATACAGGTCGAGTCGACCCCGACGACGGCAACCTTTCCCTGGGTGACCCGCGGCGCACCGGGAGTCCAGGGAGCAGACACCATCGGCGTGCATGGCTGTGGTGTCAGCACCCCCGACGCCGCGGACGTCGCCGAGGCGACGGCGGGATTGGCCAAGCTGGAGCACATGGCGAACGGACCGATGTTGGTGTAGGCCTGGATATCGGTGACCGTGGCCACGTGAGTCCCGGCTCGGGCGCGGTTCGTAGGCGAGGCGGTCAGGGTCCCCGGAGCCGCCCCGAAACTGCACTGTGTGACGGACCCCGTTGTCGCCAGGTTTGCCAATCTCTTAGCTCCGATGGTGCTGGGACCATTCTATCCGGTCGGGACAGCGCCATACCTGCTGCGCACTGCTTGCGGGCTCTTGACAATGCAATCCCTGCCTGTACAAGTGGCAGCCGGAGGTTGTGTATATGCCGGCCCGATTCGTCGATCTCGGGAAGAACGGTAAGCCCCAGTACCTCTACCGGAGCGATCGCAAGACCAAGTTCCGACAGGTCCTTTGGGGCGACTACCTATCGGTGCAGGAGGAGATGTCCGACGGGTGGCTGAAGATCGTGTGGGCCCCCAACTCGCCCCAGCCTCAGGACGTCTACATAAGGAAGTCGGACACGATCGAGCGACGTCCGCTCGAGATCATCTTCGTCGACGTCGGCCAGGGCGACGGGGCGGTGATCATCAGCCCGGAGAGAGGCGTCGACGAGCGGATCCTGGTCGTCGACGCCGGAGTGGGCAACAACATGGCGAACTTCCTCAACGCCCGCTTCCGATCGTACACGTCGGAATTCGACTTCGAGGCTGCGGTCATCACCCACCCGGACATGGATCACTATTGGGGACTCAAGCCGATCTTCTCCAACCGCAATATCGGCTTCGAGACCGTCTACCACAACGGGTTGGTCGAACGACCGGTGTCGGGCACATGGGAGAAGCTCGGGGGACGCAGCGCTCCCGACCCGACGACGGGTCGCCGCTATCTGGAAAGCCTCGCCCTCGACAACGCCGTCATCGAGAGCGAGTTCGGCGACAAGGCCGTCAACGGGGGGAAGAGGTTTCCTCAGGTCATCTTCGAAGCACTGCAGAACCCAAAGGTTGAGAACTTCAGGATGCTGTCGACCGCCCACGGGACTATGGAGGACGCGAAGACCTATGTGCCCGGCTTCGCTCCCTCGGACGACCGCGGGTACACCATGGAGGTGCTCGGGCCGGTCGTCGAGCTCACCGGGAACGGAAGACCACGACTGCGACTCCTCGGCGACTACGGGCAGACCAAGAACGGCCACTCGGTGCTCATCAAGCTGAGCTACGGCGGCTTCAAGGTCCTCTTGGGTGGCGACCTGAACGTGCGCGCCGAGAAGTTTCTACTCAGCCACTACGCCGGCATCGACCACTTTCCCACCCAGGGCACTCAGGCCTACGACGACATGATCGCCGACGCCTCGAGCACGTTCCGGGCCGAGGTGATGAAGGTATGCCACCACGGCTCCGCCGACGTCACCGACGCCTTCCTGGAGACTGTCAACCCGGCTGCATTCGTGATCTCGTCCGGTGATCAGGAAGGTCACGTCCACCCCCGACCCGACCTTCTCGGCAGGCTGGGCCGGCACGGGAGAGGCAACGCCCCGGTCCTTTTGTCGACGGAACTGCAACGCTCCACCCGCGAGCGCGAGGACCAGGAGCTGGTCAGACGTCTCAAGACCGACATCGACGAGCTGGCCGCCAACCCCAGCGACGAGTTGAAGGCGTCGATGGCCGAGCGGGTGGTAGCGCTGGGTAGGACCAATGTCGACGTGTGGGGCGCGATCTACCTCAAGACCGACGGGGACCGTCTCATCACCGCCTTCAAGATCGAATCCAACTCGGATCTCAAGAAGTGGTTCTACTTCGAGTACGAACTGGACGACAGCGGCCAGCTGGCGTTGGTCCGGTGAGGTGATGGGCGAAGCGCACGAGGCGCTTCGGGGTCTCGTGGTTGACCCTCGGCGCTAATCCCGCGTCTCCAAGTTCGTCGCGATCCACACTTGATGTTGCGTTCGGCTCCACGTCTCGATGTCGAAGTGGAGGACCACCATGCCGTCGTCGGTGTAGCGGACGAACACCGCCGCGATCCCGAAGATGACTTCACCGGCTACCAGGCACTCGTAGGTTTTTTTGCTTGCGGAGGATCATCGGCGGGGCTTCTCGACTGGCTGGCAATAGCTAAAAGCTACTGCACGACCGAGACTCTAGGCGTCCTTCGATGCCCGACGCTCACGCCAAGCGGGCCAACCCTGATACCGCACCCATTGAATACCTCGGTGAGCCAATGATCCCAAGGTCTTCACGGCACTCACCACTGTGAGTGGAAGGGTTATCCACGCCATCTGAATCACTCCTCTTCGTCGGCGGGTTCAGCCAGAGCGACCCTCAAGAAGTCACGCGCGATCTGCGTAGGGATCGGGATTTCTATCGGATCACCCCTCTTCGGCTGAGTCTTCCGGGTGTCTTCGTTAGATTCATCAGCCATGAGTCGCTGAGGGTAATGCATGGCGGTCGACCCGCGACTGAAAGCTCGGTACGTCTCCAGCGCTCGCGCCAGGATCGCGCGGGCAGACGATCACCTTGCAACGCTCTATCGCGAGACCGACGGGTGGTGCGATGGTGACCCGTTCCGAATTGATCGTCAGAGCCAAGCCAACGGACGACGCCACTTTCAGCCTTCACGTCAAAGTCAAACCCGACGTCTGGCAATGGGCCGTGCTGTTCGGTGACGCTCTCCATAACCTTCGATGCGCCTTCGACCATATGGTTTACGCCCTTGCTGTCCACGAGACCGGCGCCGAACCGCCCGACGATGACAAAATCCTCGCCTTCCCCGTTTGTAGTGACAGCAGCCACTTCGCCCAATCCAAATACCGCATCCGATCCCTGAGCACTACCACTCAGGCAGCTATCGAGAAGGCGCAGCCGTACAACCGACCCAAACCGGGCCGATGGTTCGCCCCGATCTGGTGGCTGGCCCAACTCAACGATGTTGACAAGCATCGGCTTGCGCATCTCTCGCTATTGCTGCCCGAGACGACGAAATCGTCGTTGACGCCGAACCTGGGAGCTTCACCGCGCATTGGAACACTGGCCCGCTCATAGACGGCGCACCATTCTTCGTGCTCACTCTCTCCGAACCGAACCCAGAGGTGTATGTGGAGCTCAGAGCCACCGCGGCGGTAGTTCTCTCAATGTTGAAGGCGTACCGTCAATCGGACTCCATCCGACGATGAAGGCCATTCGCAGAGAAGTCGTTTTGGTCTGTCTCTCTCAGCGGATGCTTCCGATAGCGGCCAACCATCTACATGGACCGGCCTGTCAAGCCTCATAGGGGTTGCCGCCTTTCTGATACGAGATGGGATAATTGCCTTCCTGATGGCAGGTCCACAGGAAACTGACTTGGGGTTAGTGACTCTGACAACACCCCATTGGGGCGCATCCGATCCATGAGTCGGTTCGAGCGCGGCCCGGACTTTTCGATTGAGGGGAAGGTTCCGTCAACCAACCCCACAGAAGACCTCCTCGATGCGACCATTTCCTCCCGGCTCATAGGCACCTTCGTTGGCGTCGGCGGTGATCGTGCCCTGCAGTTCGACCTGGACGTATTCGATCACCGCTCGACGCAAGCTCACTCCGAGACCTGAGTAGCCCAGTCCCTCCAGTTGGTAGGGACCGCCCGCCATCAGCGGATCCAAGGTGGTGATGGGATACGTCTCCTCATCCAACACCTGCCCACCTTCCACCACCTGGTTACCGCCGGCTTCGACGTTGAACACCCGATCCCCATCGTCTGCTCCTGAAACGCACCAGGCGTAGGACCCGTTTCCCATGTGGGGAAAGCGAATAACCCGGGAGTCTCCGGCTGCTACTCCGAGTTCAAGGGCGTTCTTGAGCACTGCGGTGCCGATGGGGTCGGTGACGACGATCTCGGAGTCCCAGACGTCGATGAGATGGAGATGGCGAAGGTCACCCGGCGGGATCACTCCGGTGATCATCGTCTGAGAGCTGAGCAGCGAGACTCGCGGACCTTCCAGACCGATCTCCTCCGACCTCACAGTGGCAGCCCAGTACCCAGCATCAGCAACCAGGTTGGCGAGATTGGTCTCGCCTACACCGACCCCAACCCGTCGCTCGAACTCGTCTTCCTCCGAGAGCCTCCCGTCGAGGGGCACCACGGAGCGCCCGAAGACAGGGTTGACGTCCACCGCCGCCGAGATGTTGTTCGACTCGTCGTATTCGACCACCAGACAGTCGGGCCTTGCCTCGTCGCCGACACAGCTGTCGATGGTCACCCGCACCGGGAGAGCTGAGGCGGGGTCGAAGTCGCCGGGTAGCTCGACGCGAACGGCCAGCTCATCTTCGCTGCCAACGGGGAGGCCGGGGATCGGCAATGCGGCCAGAGCGGGTTCCACCCGGAGACCTGCGGCCGGGGACTGGAGTGCAATGAACCCCGGAAGCCATTCCTGGGCCTCGACGTCCTGGTATTCGGCGGTGATGAAGAACTGACTTGCGTCTGCACGACCAACGTTATGCATATTGAGCGTCAACGGGACTCCCACTCCGTCTTCTGCCCTCCCCGGGAGCCCAAAGTCGGTCACGTCGATGGTGAGATCGGCCAAGAGGAAGACCGACATGCCGACCAGCTCCACCTCAGCCAGAGTGTTGTCCTGATCGTCGAGGAGTTCGAGGATCCCCTGGTGGCCCTGCGAAGTCGATCGCAGCGCTGGATCGTCCGGCAAATTCCGTGAGGGTCTAAAGATTAGGTCGACGAAACAGGCATCACCTGCCTCGATGACTCGCTCACAGTCACCGCCCTCCACATCGAAGTCTGTGTCAGGTGTGGTCACCAGATCGAACACCTCGACGGGCGCCGTACCGATGTTGTTCACGAGGACGCGATGCCGATCGATGGTCTCATTCTCGACTTCGCCGAAGTCGACCAGCGGCGGATCAGCTATCAAGGTGCCTTCGCCATCGGTCTGGTCGCCCCCGTCGTCTGGTACCTCTGGCAGTGCTATTTCGACGTTGGCCTCGCCGGACGCTCCGTACTCATCAATCACCCGGTAGGTGAGAGTGATCACCTCCGGGCAATCCCGGGTCCCGACGACGACGACCGTCGACGCCGAAGGGATCAGCTCACCACACGAGGGACCGGAGACCACCTCGATGGTCGGCTCGGATCCGGTGATGTGGTCATTGGCCAGAACGTCGACTTCGGTGCCTGCGCGATCGGTGGCGACGTGAAAATCGTCCAAGGCCACCGCAGCTCCGGGCATCTGGCAGGCAGCCAGGACCAAAAGCGCTGGAATGGCCCAATCGAATTGGCTGCGCAGGCTCATCCGTGTTCCCCTGCCGTATCGAGGAAGTGAAGGTCGCTCAAAGCGAACAGCGAATAGGCCAGACCAGCCGGTGAGTTTCCTTCACGAAGGGCATGCTGTCGCATCGCGAGCAGCGAGGGCCCGACCGCCTTCCCGGCGAAGAGATCCTCGAGGAAAGCTCCCATCAATCCGTCGGCGACGCTGTCACGAACCGTGCATTCCGTGCCGACGACGCCCGACGCTCCAGCGAGACGGAAAGCGCTGATGAGACTGGATGGCGCCGAGAGGCTGTGAGCCACCCCACTGGAGCACCCGGCGAGGACCACGAGCGGATGATGGGGCCATTTCAGGTTCAGGGCGCTGAAATGGATTTCGGTGAGGTACTCACCTCCAAGGATCAACGCCGGGGCCCCGGTCCCCGGATCGAGGACGTGATGGGTGAAGAAATGGACCAAGTCGAAACCCTCCGGCCGACTCGTCCAGACACGTTGCAGTTCGCCGAGCGTTTCAATCTCGGCCACGTCCAGCTCCCCGGCGGCTTCCAGCCGCTGCCGATGTCCATCCCGACTGGGGAACGACGGATCGCTGGTAAAGCTCACGGTGAGTGGTCGCTGGTTCGTTATGGAGTTCGGCAATGGGGGCGCGACGGCGGCGCTCGACCAAGCCGGGGGGTGCTCGAGGACATACCGGAACCCCCAGAATCCCCACGGACAGACGATGGAAGCATCTTCCGCGTTGGGGCAATCGTCTTCGCCGTGCGAAGCGAAGACGGGACACACCGAGGAGTCCGAGGAAAAGAACAAAGGCCGGTCGTAGACCAATCCCCACGGGATAGTGGAGACTCCGATGCCGGCCTGATCGACGTTGAACTGGATGATGGCTCCATGGGACAGGATGTCGGCCAGCCTCTCGCCCCTCGCCGAGTCACGCAACCGACCCCGACCGAACAGCGGCTCGTAGACGCTGGCCCCGGCCTCGGCCAGCAACGGAAGGGCCCTGTCGAGGTCTCCCATCGCGACGTCGAGCCCGAGGCCCAGGCCAGCATGGTTTGCGCTACCTTCCAGGATCTCGGTGAGGCGTTCACGAGCCCGACGCGCCACATTGAGGAGAGCCTCCGCCCGATACGGAGTGTCGTAGGTGAGGAGACGCTCGCCTGCTGTGTCTAAGACCTCGATATCAACGGAGTCGTCGGCTGCATTGAGGACCAGCACCTGGGCGGCCCGCGGGGTGCGACTCTCGAGATCGGACGAACTGAAGTCACTAGTTGAGACTCTCGTCGTCGTGACCTGAACACGGTCCAATACATCACCCACGGGGATTTCGAGCGTCTCCAGTTCGAGCAGGTGACCATTGTGAAGCGTGGCGAGATGAAGCGGGAACCGACCATTGCTGGAGGGGGTCCGGAGCGACACCACCTCGACCGGAACTCCAGGACCACTCAGATCGAGAGTCAACCGGGGTCGGTCGAAGTTGAACGTTCGGCCGAACGGGTGAAGCTCGATGCGCTCCGCTCTGGCCCCTTCTTCGTCATCCTCGGACATCCCCAGCGTGAGACGCACCTCGAGCCGGTATTGGGTATTCGGTTTCAGCGATTGATCCGTGGGGACCGGCTTGCCGCTTTCGTCGCTGATTCGGCATTTGACCCTCTCGCTGTGGGGGCCCCGGGCCGGTATAGGTGGTGGTGGAGGTGGAGGGAATGGCGGCGTCGTAAGAGAGAGAGCGACCAATCCGGCTGCTCCAATGACAGCAGCCATAGCACCGACGAGCCCGGTGACACTGGTGTAAGGCTGGTCCACGATCCGGACCCAGATCTCGGTCGTGCAAACAGTCTCTCCCTGCTCATCGGTGACGACCCCGCTGAATCCGAGGGTTCCGATGGGGAGACTGCGGGTGAGCACCCCGTTGGACTCCAGAGTGATCGACGTGGGAGACATCTCGGTGACCCTTACCGAGCCCGAGACCGTGTCTCCGACGACGTTGCCGACCCAAAGCACAGTGCCTTCCGGCGAAAATGGGTTGGCCGGCAGGACAGTGCTCAGCCGAAGCTCCGCCGTGCCCCGCATCAGCGTTCCCAGGCCTATCTCGAAGTCGAAGGTCTCGCCGACCTCCGAGCGCACCGTCCAAGGACTGGAGGAGTCAGTGTCCGAGGCGCGCACACGCTCGCCGGCAGGCGCCGTAGATCCGCCGAGCATCGACTCCGACGTGGAGCTCATCACTAGCGTGCACGACTCCTCCTGGGCGAGAACGGGACGGGCACCGAGGAGAAGTGAAACGACGGCCGTCCCGATGATTAGCCATCTCAGCACCAGATCGAGACGTCTCGGAGTGGGGACTCCGCCCCAAACAGCTCCGAAGATTGCCGGCCACACCGCCATGGCCCAGAACGCCGAGACTTCGATCCGTCCACTCTGGGTGAGGATGAGGGAAACGCCGAGGCCGCCAAGCAGCCCGGCGCCGAGGCCAACGGCGGCTCGTCGCCAAGAGAAACGCCCTCGATGAGGCGTCGGGCCGGAGTGGTCCCCGCGGCTCATGACTGTCAGAAGAGCAACCTCAGCCTCCAGTGATACCAAAGGCCCCCGAACGATGTATCAATAGCGTACCGAGAATCCTCTCACACACATGAACGCCGAGACCCCCGTCCGCACGTGTACCGAAGTGTTGCTCCCGCGTGACCTGCGACGTCACGCGGAGAGATTTTCGAGTCCTCCTCCAGGAGTGGAGCTGCCCGTGCGCATGGGAGTGCTCGTTGGCAAGAGCTGGCACCCGGGTCAGACCCTCACCGTCGGATTCCTCGACGGTGAGCCCCAAGTCCAGCAGATAGTCCAGACCATGAGCACAAGCTGGACCGACCACATCAATCTCCACTTCGACTTCGATGAACATCCGCACCCGGACATCCGGATCTCGTTCTCACTTCCCGGGTCGTGGTCTTACCTGGGAACCGACGCCCACGGCATCGCCGCCGATCGTGCCACGATGAACTTCGGGTGGCTCAAGCCAGGATTGTCTGAGGAAGAATATCGCAGAGTCGTTCTCCACGAATTCGGACACGCCCTGGGGGCGGTCCACGAGCACCAGAACCCAAGTGTGGAGATCCCGTGGGACCGCGAGGCCGTCTATCGGCAATATGCATTGGCTCCCAACTACTGGGATCGAGAGACGGTGGACGTCAACATCTTCCAGACCTACCAAGCCGAGCTGACCAATCACACGCGGTTCGACCCCGAGTCGATAATGCTCTACCCGATCCCAAACGAACTGACCATCAACCATTTCGAAGTCGGCTGGAACGACACACTCTCCGAGCTCGATCGTCAGTTGATGTCCACCCAGTATCCGCCGGACGCCAGTCCTCCCACACAGCTCGAAGTTGGAGGAAGCGTCCATGCCGACATCGGCTCTCACGGTGAAGTCGACGACTTCTGGTTCCTCGTGGAGGATCCTGGTGTCCACATCATCGAGACCAGCGGCGCCACCGACGTGGTGATGGCTGTCTTCGGGCCCGACGACCCAGATCATCGTCTCGCCGAGGACGACGACAGCGGACAGGACCACAATGCTCGGATCTCAGCAAGACTCGACCGGGGGCGTTATGAGGCTCGGGTGTGGCACTACTGGCCGCGTGGGACCGGCGACTATGAGATCTCGGTGACGCGCATCAGCGGAAGGGGTCGATCGGTGCGGTCCGGAGAAGCTGACGGCAATGGACTCTGAATTCGACCCCGAGGTCCATGGATTCCGGTTCCCTAACAGGTTCTTCGGTGGACAAGTGGTCGCGGAACTGGCCCGCCAGGACCGCCTGACGGAACTGGTCGGGCTGCGGCTGCCCCGGGTGGTTCGCGACCTGACCGACCTGGCGCAGAACGCCGGATTCTGGGGGACGTTTGGCCTGTGCGGGGGGATGTCCTGGGCCGCCCTCGATTGCTTCCGCCGCGGAGTAGGAACGCCCCCGGTCGGGTCACCACCGGGTCCCGGGGACGAGCTCTTCTCCGAGCTGGTGGCACGCCAGGCCGACTCGATGGGAGGCCGAGGTCTCATGGAGCGGTGTCTGCAGCTGCAGATCACACCAGACCGACCTCCTTGGTGGTTGTTCTGGGTCAAGAGCGTCCTACGCCAGACGATCGACGAACAGTGGCCGAGACTCCGGCAAGCGTTGGACAACGGACAACCTACCGCTCTCACGCTGATTCGAGTATCCGGCTTGGATAGCCCGGCACGTCACCACCAGGTGGTGGCCATCGGCTATGACCTCGTCGACGCAAAGAGGATCTCGATCCGGCTGTACGATCCCAATCATCCCCGGTCGGTCAGGACGCTTCAACTGAACACGACGCCGGGACAACAATCGATCGAAGCAGACTCCTCCACGGGGCGTGGTTTGCGCGGCTTCTTGGTTTGGTCAGCGGAATTGCAATAGACCACAACCGCTCAATGAGAGGTGTGCGAAATTACCTTGCCGCCCCAGTTCAAAGGGCAGAAACCAACGACTGGTCTATCTCCTCGATACTGCCGGACAGGACCAGAAACAGACCCCCCGGATGCACATAGGGAGCAAGGGCCGACAAGCGGTTGGCCACTTCCTCGACGGCTCCCCTGTGCTGATTGGTATCAGGAAGGGTTTCCGTGAGGATCTCCGCGAGCGCCAGCGCGAACGATACCGCGTCGCCGGTCAAGGGAACGAAGTCCCGATCGGCCAGTCTTGCCACCGCCTCCTCGACCGGTGTGGGCGCCTTGCGACGCAACCGCTTCAGCAGTTCTGCCCAGATCACGACTCCGTCGGGAAGATCTTGGAACTGGGGCAAGGTCGCCATGTTCTCCGCCCACGGTGGCGGTAAACGCCTCCACTGACCGGCATGCAGCAGCACGAGTGACGCCACTACTGCCGAAAGTGGTGAGGCTTGGGTGGCGACCTTCGTCTGAACCATCCCAACCGCCTGCTCGAGGTCGTGAGATTCGAGGACCTGCATCGCGGCCGCGTCGATATCTGAGGTCCGATATTCATCCCAGAGGTGTGCAGACGTCTTCACCGGTTCGTCGCTTGTCGTGGAGAGGTCTACATCTAGTTGGACCAAGGCATCGCCTTCCCAGTCCATTCCGAGTTCGAAAACTGTCGACGGAGTCGCCCATAGCAAGGCGCCGTATCTCGCGTTCGGGGCGTCGATGGTGAGCCAAGTCGGGCCGTGCGAGTCGACGGTGAACCGGACCTTGTGGCTGACCACCTCGAAGCGTTCGACGTCTCGAACCTGTACCGGGATCTCGTCGCCGGAACGGAGATGGACCGCCTTGGCTGTGCCCACCCAGACGGCTTCTATGGTCTCCCGCCCAAACCAATCGTGGGTGCTCGCCTCGGGCCCGAAGCGTTGCCATCCGGACTCTGGATCCACGAACTCACCCCGCACCAGGTCCTTGAAAGGGACACCGCCGACCGCTCCTGCCGGCACCAATTCGCCGCCAATCTCTCCTTGTGGGGCGCTCATGGGCTGTGGAGGCGCCGGTGCGGCTGGCTCGGAGCGACGATGGATGACTCCGACAAACCCGAGATCACCTCGAATCGTCTGCCGGACACGCGCACCGCGAAGGCGGAGAAGGTTGCCGATCTGTTGGTTTGTGAAGCCGGCCACGTCATTGAACCACACAGTCGGAGGAGCGACCGTCTCGTCCACCGGCGCCCCTCCGCCCACCGCCTCGAGGAGAGCTTGACCGTATAGAGAAATCCCCTCGCTGACCCGAGCTGGCTGCCAGCTCTGCGCGCCGGATGCGGTGCCATACATCACCACCGAGTTGACCAACTCGTTGTTCTCGTCGGGCGAATGCACGTCGAAGATGGGGGTACCCACTACGACTGTGCCTCCGAGTTGGCGGCTGCCGTTACGACATGCGTCGACGAAGAAGAACTGATCCTCCACATCGAGGGGCAGCAATCCTTGTTTGATGTTCAACGTCGAGAGTGCGCGATTGACGCCCGGCAGACCCGGATTGAGATAGTCACTAGGCAACAGGATCTGCAGCTGCTGGGTTATCTCCAGGCCGTGGCCGCTGAAGAAGAAGACGGACCGACTGCGTGACGCCGACGCGCCGAGATTGGAGAGACGCTGCCGCCATGCGTTGAGAGCCCTCTCGCAGGCAGCGAAGTCGGCCGGGCCAAATGCTCCAGCCATGTCCTGGGCCTCGGCCAATTCCTCGTTGTTCGGCGAGAGAAGAAGGTGAACGCTACCTATCGAGGCGGTCTCGAAGCTGTAGTCGTCACGCAGCCATTCGAAGAACCTGAAGGCGGTCAAGGCAGAAACGGCGAGTTGTCCTAGCCCGAAATGGTCCGGCGCTGTCTGGCCGCTCCCGTCCTTCAGGTGGGGATAGTCGCTGACCCCTATGACCAGGGCGTGGGTCGCCGGTTGTCCACTTCGTGTCTCGTCGGTCCACAGTCCAGGTGTTTGCGGATCCAGTTGCAGCGACATGGTTCAGCCTCCATCGCTCGCGTCGCGGATCTTCTCTGCAAGCGCCCTGTAGAAGCTGGGACGTCGGAAGTACCCACTATGCGCCGAGATGATCGATGTGCCGCTGACGTATTCCTCATCGTCGACACCGTCGAAGATGCCCTCTGCGGTGAACGACAGTATGTCGCTGCTGTCCCAGACGTTCCACCAGAAACCGAGGTTGGAGCCCGGGAATGGCACCAGATTGGCGTTGGCCTCGGAGAATTGATCGCTGCTGTTGTGGAACAACTTGAGCTCCTCGAAGAAACCGACCTGTGACGCCGCAGCGCACCAGAAGTCGATGAAGAGGTTCTCGTCTCCGTTGGTTGCGTTGGGCAGGAACTCGGTCACGATGTCGTAGATGATCTGGCCTCCCATCGAGTGGCTAAGAACAATGATCGGCTCACCTGCGCGCTGCTGAGAGATTTCGTGGGCCTCCCTCAGCTTCGAAACCACCCTCTCCTCTATCGCACCCGGCATCCCCGCATCTCCCCTCTCCTCGAGGTATTCGAAGATGTCCCCCAGGAATACCGAGGCCATGTCGTGAAGCGGTCGCCGCGCCTCGAGAAGCACACGACTCGCTGCCCACCCCGGTGCCTTCCTACCCCGATCGAAGACCTCCCCGATTCGGTCCTTGAGCCCACCCAACCAACCTATCCCTTGACCAACCAGACCCAGTTCTTCCTCGGCTCTTCGTTCGACCGCACTGGCAAACCGGTCGTACTGCTCCGGTGGCTCCAACTCGGCGAGCTCATCTCGGAACTGGTTGTCATGGGCAAGTTCGTCGGCTGCGATCAATGCGGCTTCGACATCATCTTCTGTGTCGTCGGCAAGCGAATAGATGATGGCCGCGGCCAGATCGGACAGTTGATCCGGCGGAAGCGAGGACAGTGGCGGTTTGCCCTCTGGGACACCGGCGGCGATGAGACCTCCGGTCTCGCGGCTCGAGCCCTCGGCCACGGGGATCGGTCGTAGCTGATCGTAGAGCTGGGCGTAGGTCTGCACTCGAATCTCATCGGGGGCGTCCTCTGGACCCATCCCTAGCAGGGGTGTGCGCGGCCGGCTGGCCCGCCCCCATGCAAACTTGGCACCGAGATCCCCCCAATAGGCGTCGATGACCATGACCCCGTCGGGATCATCGGAAATGGATGGCGCCACGTAGTTCTTCAAGAATCTTTCGATTGAAGAGAACGCACGCTCGTAGCCGCGGCCGCGTCTGTTGGCTACTCCATGGACGAAGACGATGGGCATCTCTCATCACCGCCTTCTGCAGTCGTTTAGGACGGGATGAGATCCGGCGGTTCTTTGACACGTCATGTGTCCCCCCTCATCACGAGACCAACCACGCAAAGGCTGCGGGTCGGTTCAGTGCGAACACCGGAACCCTATCAAATGTCCTACAGGCGGTGGCGGGCAGGGTCGTTTCTCCCAGCGTACCGCCTCGAGCCCTCGCCGCCCCGTGCCATCACTCCGTCGAGTCGAAGACCTGGTCCAGTAGCTCCAGTACACGCTGATGTGCCTGATCGTGATACTCGTAGACCAGGGTGGAATGACCTTTGCCGGACACCTCGACGACGTTCTCGTTGCCAAAAGTCTCAGCCATCTGGACGATCCGGCCCGCGGGACAAATCCAGTCCCTCTGATACCGCAGAGCCGCGAACGGCTTGCCTGATTCGGCCGACGCCTCTACCTCTTCGGCGGTGGCACCGAGTGTGCCTGTGTTGTGCACGCTCCAGGGGTGACGAAACGGTAGCGAAGGCTGCGCTGCTACTCCCCCACCCACGGAATCGTTCATCAGCACCGAGAAGACGACACCACCGGTAGCGCACATCCCCATGACGACCGCCGAATGACCACTCTCGTCCCGGATATGATCACAGAACCGACCGACCCAATCGGCCAGCTTCGATCGACGATTCGAGAGCCACAGTGTCAGCTGTCGACCCCAGCAAACCTGGGCGAAGCCCCTGCTTGCGCTTTGCTGGCCGATCGAGCCGAAGATGAGAGGAAGGTGGACCACGCATCTGGCCGCGACGAGTTTGTCCGCGTAGTCCAACGTGGGTTGGGAGAGACCTCCGAGCTCGTGGAGTAAGACAACCGGCCTTGACGAGGCCGGATCGCCAACCCTGAAAACCACCCGGCCCGATTCGGAATCGGGGAATCGATACTCGACTCGGTCGTTACTGTCCATCGACGTGAACGTATCAGCGAGACAGGACGCGTGCTGAGCATCGATGACACGTCCGGTACTGGCCATTCATCGACCCGAGTCAGACACTCGACTGGGACCCAGGTCGTATGGTTGGGGAGAGGGCTCTGGTTGTTGAGGAATTCGGAGTGTCTGGCGCGACTGCGTCAAACTGGGTCAAACCAGAGTTTCCCTCGGTTGTAGGAAACCGGGGTGATTTCGTACGGATCGTTCCGAGGACATGTCGGACGTTCCGGATAGGTGTCTGACACTGCCATAGCGAGGCACGCATCCTTGCCTTCGAATTGGGGTGTCAGGCTCTCTTCAGCGAGGTACCAGTCAACTGGATAGGTGAGAACCATGTTGAAACCGTTGATCTCAACTTCCTCTTGGGACTCTGAGATGGGGGCGCCGCAGATGTCGTCGCCAGCGATTAGGTCCGAGGCGTTCGGGGAGTCTTTCGATATCGAGTAGGTGCGTTGCGAGCGGAAGTCCATCAGCCGTCCGTCGTAATGCCAGGTCCCTTCGAAAACGTTCCATTGATCCCCTTGAGATTCGGCGACGGTCACGAGGAAGATCGGCTCGCCCTCCGGGCTGGTCGTGCACCGAATGTTTTCCTCGTAGTCGGGAGATGACCCGTAGGTCAACGTCGCTATTTGTCCGGGGGTGATCTCAGCGGGTCCTGGCCCGCCCGGTGCTATCTGTATTGGAGTCTGTGTGGTTTCGTCGGGTGTCAGCGCATAGAACTGCAGTAACACAATCGACCCTGCGGCTTGTTGGACTTTCACGGCGAGCTCGGCCCTTCCGTCGTCGTTGAGGTCAGGAGCTGCGAACACCTCACAGATTCCGGTCGGTCTTGGAGGCCCCTCGGGCTGAGCCACTCCGCACTGCTCGAGAGCCCAGGATTCGGTCTCTCCAGATGACCATGACACGACCATCGTCGGATCCGACGGGTTCGTTTGTGTGTCGCAGTCTGTGAAACCGACCGCGACTGCATCGGTGAGACCGTCTCCGTCGAAGTCCGCCATCGTGGAGGATTCCTTGCACAGTCCGCCGAGATCGGCGATGGCCTCCACCAGCCTCGCTTCGACCCCTCGGACCTCCTCGCCAGTGCGAGGTTGGCCTCCGGTGAACAAGGCGATCCCACCGATGCCCAACAAGACCGCGATCGCGGCAACCGTGGCAACCTGCCAGCCGGGAACCAGCGGTGGCTTGGGACGGAGAGTCTGAGTCCGGATCCGCTCAAAGGACGGCGGATCAGGCATCTGCTCCAACAGAGCGTCATAGGCGGTACGAAAGTCAGCGCTCATCGATCATCTCCTCGAGCTTGCGATGCGCCAGATGGAGGTAACGGCGTACCGTCGCAGGCCGACAACCCATCAGCTCCGCCGCACTCACCGACGTATGCCCCTCCCAATAGACGAGAAAGGTGGCTGCCCTCTGTCTCGGAGGCAGCGTTGAAACGACCTCGACAAGCTGATCCCGATAGTCCGCAGCCGGTGGATCTTCTTCATTACGGACCGGACGGTCATCAACACGCTTACGTTTCCGGAACCGAGATCGAGCCTCGTTGATAATCGCCTTCACTAGATAGGGACGGGGGTCCTTTAATCCGGACAGGCCTCCGGGCCGTTCCAACACCCGTACTACAACATCGGCCACAACATCCTCCGCCTCCGACGGCCCAACCAGCGCGGTGGCGAGACGAGTCAGCTCGAACCGCAGCTCCTGATAGGCCTTCGCATCTGAATCCATCTGTCACGTACTACACGCTGAAGTCGACCCAAACGTTGCACAACAGGCGGAAAACCAGGCCTCTCCGATTTGCTGTCCGCTGGCGTAACGGCCAGACACAGTCGCACCCCGAGGTGAGGATATGCGCTAGCTGGCCCAGAAGGTGTTGCTAGTGCAGGACTGTTGATCTGGGATGGGTTGGTGTTGGATTCTTGACCTGGAGATTCCTTGTGGCGCCTGTCCACCTACGCCGACTACGAGAACGTCCCAACCCGCAACCGTCGGTTCCGAGTTCGAATTCGGACTCGAATTCATCCTCGACGGGCTGGAACGGTTGGCATGAAAGAACGATGAGTCGCACCCAACGTCCCGGCGACAGACGGCGCGGTCGCCTGTTCCCGCTCATCAGTCGGCGTGCCCGCACCGTCTTCAAAGACTGGACCTAGCATCCTGGGAGCCTCAGAACTCATGGTCTGTCACCGCCGATCGTCTTGGCGAACCAAACCTCACCCCGTTGCATCGACCAGTCCGACCATCCTCGGCCAGCCCCCAATCAGACATCTCAGCGAGGCTCAGCTCCTCGGGCGGTCTCTCATCCCCGACTCGATATCGGATTCGGCATTCAGCCGGACGAGGTAACGGTGAAGCGCATCCCGAAGAAGGTCTGATCGGTCGATACCCGACCGGTCTGCCGACATACATGCAGTATTCAGCGCTACACATCCTATGTCCAGGGCTGGCTCACATCCTGATGATCAGCTTGCCGGCGGCGTGGCCCTCTCCGAGGTAGCGCATCGCCTCGGCGGTTTTCTCCAAGGGATAGGTCTCCTCGATCACCGGCTTCACCTCGGCGGAGGCGAGGAGGTCGGCCAGTTCCTCCAGGTGCTCGCGCTTCATGGCGGCGGTGAACCAGGTCATCGTCCGTGGGTCGAATTGCGACTGGACCTTCCGGAGGACGAACGCCCGCAACGGCCCGGCCCAGCGGTGCTTGGGGCCGGTGACGGTGACGTGGATCCCCGTGGGCGAGAGTACGCGGCGGGTCTGGGACCATGGGCGGTCGCCCACGTTGTCGAAGAGGACGTCGTAGCCGCGTTCGGTGCGCGCGAAGTCCTCTTGGGTGTAGTCGACGACCCGGTCGGCTCCGATCGAGGCCACCAACTCCACCTTGGAGGTGCTGCACACCGCCGTCACCTCCGCCCCGAGGGCCTTGGCGATCTGCACGGCGAATGTGCCCACCCCTCCCGAGGCTCCGTTGATCAGGACCCGCTGATCCGCCCGGAGGCCGCCCACATCCCGCAGACCCTCCAGGGCGGTGATGCCGGCCAGGGGCGTGGCCGCCGCCTCCTCGAAGCTCACCTCGGCGGGTCTCCGCACGAACCTCGTCTCGGCCGCGCACACGTACTCGGCGAATGCCCCGTACCCCACGAAGGCGAACACCTCGTCGCCGGGACGGAACCTGGTCACTTCCGCCCCCACCGCCACGACGGTCCCGGCCACGTCGGCTCCCGGGATCGGATGCTCGGGTGCCCGCAGTCCTGCTACGAGCCTGGCCAGGAAGGGGTACCCGGTGGTCATGTGCCAGTCGTACATGTTGAGCGAAGCGGCCCGCACCTCGACGCACACCTCGTCTCTGGCCGGTTCCGGACGGTCTACCTCCCGCAACTCCAGCACGTCGGGGAGCCCGTAACGGTCCTGCACAATCGCCTTCATGTTCATTCTCCTTCTCTTTCTGTTCTTGTCGGGTCGGGTATGACCACGAGCTTTCCCCGGGCGGCGCCCTCTGCCAGGCGCTCGAAGGCGGCCGGCACCTCCTCCAGCGGGTAGCACCGGTCGAGGAGAGGCCGCACCTCTCCGGTGTCGATCAGCCGTGCCAGCACGTCGAGATCCCGGTGCCGGTTCGGCACCCAGGCGAACACCCCCATCCGTCTGCCGGTGAGCAGGGTGACCAGCCCGCCCAGGACGGCCGCCCGGGCGAAGCCGCCCAGGGTGCGGGCGATCAGCACATACCGTCCCCGGGGCGTCATAGCGCGCAGGAAGCGGAGCGGGGGGCGGTTGGCGGCGATGTCGACGATCAGGTCGTAGCGCCGTCCGCTGCGGGTGACGTCGTCGCGGGTGTAGTCGACGACATGGTCGGCTCCGATCTTCCGGACCAGGTCGAGCTTTCCGCCGTGGTCGACGCCGGTGACGGTCGCCCCCATCGACCTGGCGATCTGGACGGCGAAGGGGCCCACGCACCCGCCGGCGCCGTTGACCACAACCTCCTGTCCCGGCTGGATCGGTCCCCGGGCCGTCAGCGCCTGGAGGGCGAGGACGCCCGAGTGGGGCACGGCGGCCGCCTCCTCGAAGGTGGCGCCGGTGGGCTTGGGGGAGAAAGCCCGCTCCGGTGCGCACACGTACTCGGCGAAGGAGCCGTGACCGAACGCAAACAGGTCGGCCCACACCTCGTCTCCGGGACGGAGCTCAGTCACGTCGGGGCCGACCGCCTCCACTCGGCCGGCCACGTCGAGGCCAGTCCGGGGGCTTCTGGGTCGGCCCAGCCCGGTCCCGAGCCGGGCGAGATGGGGAAGGCCCCGCAGGTGATCCAGGTCGGCGGTGTTGAGCGAGGCCGCCTCCACCCTCACCAGCACCTCGTCGCCGAACGGCTCCGGCCGGTCGACGTCGGCCACCCCCAGGACGTCGGGGGATCCGTAGCGGTCCCGCAGGATCGCCTTCACCCTTCCACCCGTGCTGGCGCCTTCTGCAGTCGGAGGGCCAGGTCGACACCGTAGAGGCGCTGGAGGAAGCGGTCCCCGCGGGTGGTGTGGGCGGTGGCCCGGGCGGCGGGGACCAGCTCCGGGTCCTCCACCGTCAGGGTGCGGCCCTCATGGACAACCACCGCCGTGCCCGCCGCCACCACGTTCTTCAGCCAGTCGGCGCTGGTGCCGTAGGGCAGGGCGATGAGGAGACCGTCGTCGGTGTCGACCACTCCCACCGGCGTCTCGTATCGCGTACCGGTGTTTCGGCCCACATGTCGGATCACCGCGGCGTAGGCCCCCGGCTGTCCCGCCGTCTTCATCTGCCGCCGGTTCATGAAGCGGCGGTTGAAACGACGGATGGCGGTCACGCCGGGCTCCCACCCGGTGCGAAGCGAAACCAGTTGCACGGCCAAGATGGCCACTGCCACCAGGACGATGCCCCCTCCCACGAGTCCGATCCATCTCAGCATGTGCTCTTCCTTTCGTACACCGTAAGTATTACGATGTAAGGTATAGCTGTACGGCGTAAGACTGTCAACCGGGGCTTTGTCGACTCGTGTTAAACACGAGAACGAACCAGGTGCAGTGACTCTCGAGGGGCCCGTGGTTGTTTGGTATTTGGCGATTGATCGGGTTGTGTCTCACCAGGATAAGAAATCTGTCGGCTGCAACCTGATTACGACCATGGGAGGCGTGTAATGCTGAGCGTCCTTCGCAGACTTCCCAGGTATCCGCCTGGAGTTCTCCCTGGTAGTGGACTTGTCGGAGCTGGCGAGATGATCTTTCCGCCTCCCCCACCCGTGCCAATCATCGAAAAGTCGGTAACGTCGGGCCCTCAGGGATTACTTCCCTTCCCGCACAGCGACTGCCCTGACGATGTGGATGTTCGCCCGGGCGTAGGGCAAGTCGATGGTGGAGTGGTGGGTATGCGGGTCGGTGCAGCACCTCTACGAGCGGTGCGGGGCGCGGTCGATGCCGGGATCTACCCGAGCACAGGCGAGCGCCGAGGGGCCAAGAGTTGTGGGCTCTCAGGGAGAGTCCAGGTCGTTGGTGGATCGCTGCTGGTCTGTGGCACAGCCGATCAGGCATCCAACTCGGCCGCAACGCGACTTGCTGGGTCCGCGGTGTCCGTCGGGCTTCTTCCCACGACGGCACTGAGGGGCCAAAGTAACTCCACCCCCTTGAGTGCTCGTTCGCCCCGGTCCTCGAAGTCAAGACCCCAGCCGGCTGATAGCCGACGAGTCATCTCGGTTACGAGAATCTCCCCGGGCTCGGCCTCGGCCATCACCCGGGCGGCGACATGGACCTCATGGCCGCGGATGTTCGAACCTGCCCACTCGATCTCTCCGGTATGCACCCCGACCCGGAGTCGCAGATCACGTGTCGCGACCACCTCGATCAGATCGAGTCCGCAATTCAATGCCCGCCCCGGGCTGTCGAAGATGGCCAACACGCCGTCCCCCGTGTCTGAGATGTGGCGTCCCCGGTAGTAGTCGATTCGTCGGCGGACCACGCCTTGGAACCAGCTGAGCAGATCCCTCCAGGCGACATCACCCATCCGGGATGCGGTCCGGGTGGAGTCGACGAGGTCGACGAACAGGATGGAGGTCAGTATCCGCTCCCCGACTACTGGAGGGCGACCCCAGCCCCTGATACCGGAGGAGTCGTAGATGACCACCGGTTCGTCGCCGACCACCCATCCGGTATGTCCGGGCGGGACATCCACCACGTCGCCGGGGCCAACTTCGTGAACGGTGCCGTCGTCCATGACGATCGTCATTCGTCCTGACGTGATGATCATGAAATGGGGAAACTGACAGGACGGGGTCCCAGCGAGCGGCCCGACGTGCTCCACCCATCGCCATCCCGGCTCCAGGATGGTGCGGCCAAAGCTCATCTCGCCGACCTGAACCACCCGCACCTCACCGAGATCGAAGACCGTCGCGTCATCGGGCTCGGAGATGTTGCGTTTGATGAAACCGGCCATGAGCTCCACCTCTAGAAGGAAAAGTACTCCAGAATGCTGAGCGCTGGCGACCACGGGCTTCCCGTGAGCTTCGTTGGGGTGATCAGTGGCAGTGGCCAACAATGTGAGCGCTGTGTTTGAGTCGAGGAATGGCCGCTCGGGTGGGAGCTGCCTCGCCACCGCTCAGCCACCTACCCCGAGGTGGATGTGGATGCGACTAGGCGCAAGCGAGTTGCATAAACTCGGGGCCCAGCTGGCCTCCCGTCGAGACTCCGAAACGAATACCGAGTGTCGTCTTGTGACACATACGTGACACAGACCGGACGACGAGATGGGCACTTCACGGGTCCTTCTCGGCTCTCCGTGACCGGACCTGGTGAAGAAGACCAGGTTCGCTACGAGCCATCACCTCGTTCAAGCCCTTCGATCAATCGAAACTTGAGCACTTCGAATCTCGTTGACCTATCACCTGTGTCGACGCCCGCCGTCTCCAGGTCGCTTCTGACCTGATCTATCGAGGCCGCCAATTCATCGAGCGGTTCCCGGACACCGCTCGACTCGATAGTCTCTTCCATGCGTGCGATTGCAAGTCCTGCTGCCTCAGGCTGCTCGAGCCGGATGAGGAGCCTCGCGACATCCACCAACATGTGGATCATGAGGTCGGGGAGAGCGCTCTCCAGGTGCTCGACCGCTATGGACGCCGCCCGCTTGGCCCTATTCAGATCCTCGTCAATGAGCGCGATTCGAAGGATGCCATGGGAGGCCCCGAGCAAGGCCGGGATGTGGTCAGCCTGCCGGGCCGCCGTGAGGGCTTCTGTCAAGTGAAGCCGTGCGGAATCGAGCTGGCCTGCGTCAGCCTCGGCGTTGCCCAGACTTTCGAGAGCTTCTGCGATTCGGCTCTGCTGACCGCCCGCCCTCGCCTTGGTCAATGCCTCCTCCGCCAAGCTCACAGATCGCGCGTGCTCACCCCTCCAGCCGGCCACGACGGACAGGTTCATCAGCGCGATCGACTGGCCCACCTTGTCATCGGCTATCTCAGCCAGCTCCAGGGCGTCTCGACTCGCCGATTCGATCGTGCTCAAGTCGGCAGCAGGATTGGCGCTCGATGAAATGAGGACGCGTCCGAGTTCTTTGGTGGCAAGAGGATGATCGCTTGAGCGAAGTACTTCCTCTGCAGCCGACAGGTACTGCAAGCCGAGATCCGGCAAGTTACGAACATATGCCATTGCACCTGCGGTGTGCAGGGCGCGAGCCTTGTCGAACGTGGGATCAGCCTCAGTCGAAAACAGGTTTCTCCCCCATTCCATGGCTTGAGACGGTTGTCCACGAGACCACCAGAGCGGACGGAGCGAGCCGTAGATTCGGAACCCGATCGAGGTGTCACCTGTTGATATGGACCAGATAAGAGCGGCGATGAGGTTCTCCTGCTCCTGGTCATACCTTGCGAGAGCGCCGGCTTCATCATGATCCAGCTCCCTCGAGATGCCATCCAGAATCGCAGCGAAGTGTTCGGCGTGGCGCCGGGCCAGGTCGGCGCTTTCACCCGACACGTCGAGCTTCTCAGTGGCGTAACGGCGGATGGTCTCAAGCATGACGAGTCGCCCATGGCTGACCTTGCGAAGAAGCGACTTCTCGACCAGGCGGGACAGGCCCTCGAGGACATCCAACTCATCTACAGAACCGTATGCACAAATGTCGAGGGCATCCGTCAACGAGAAGGTGTGAGGGAACACCGAGAGCCGGGCGAACAGCAGCCGGTCTGACTCCTCTAACAAATCATGCGACCAGTCGACCGCGGCGAGCAGGGTTCGATGATGAGGCTGTGAGTCCCGCTGTCTGGTCTCGAGAAGGTCCAATCGTTCGCCTAACAACTCCTCGAGTTGATCCGCCGCGAGTAGCGAGATCCTCGACGCTGCCAACTCGAGCGCAAGAGGGAGTCCATCCAGCATTCGGCAGATATTCGACACAGCAGCGTAGTTGTCCGGGGTGAGTGAGAATGAAGGATCCGCCCGGCGTGCACGGTTCACGAATAGCTGTATCGAGGGACTTGTCGCGACATCCTCGAACAAACCACCAGCGGCCGGCGTCGGCAATGGTTCGAGCGGATATGCCTGTTCCTGTGCGATGTTCACCCTCTCGCGACTCGTGGTCAGCAGGGTCAACTCTGGGCACTCGGCGAGCAGATAAGAGATGAGCTCCGAGACTGCGGCCAGCAGATGCTCACAGTTGTCGATCACAACCAGTGCAGACCGGCGGCGCAGGTAGTCTGCGGCGAGCACTGCGGGGGGTCGGGTGTCATGATGGGGCGTCGGCAAGACCCGCGCAACCGCTTCTGCCACCCGTTCCGGATCATCGACGGGCGTCAAGTCGACAATCCAGGCTTCTACCTCGGTCTCACCCACCCATTCAACCGCGACCTGAACGGCGAGACGAGTCTTTCCGGCTCCAGCTGGACCCACAATCGTGACCAGGCGCTCCTGGTCGATCAGCTTCTTGAGACTACGACAGTCCCCTTCACGACCGTGGAGCTTCGGAAGATGGGAAGGCAGATTCGATCGACGAGACGAGGGCGCAGCCAAGCTTGGGAAGTCATGGCCGAGTCGGTCATCAACGATCTGATGGACTCGTTCAGCCTCGCTCAGACCCTTCAGTTCGTGTTCTCCGAGCTCTTGCAGCTGAATCCCCGAATCTGCCGATCCACTCAATCGCGCAGCGGCATCGGAGACGAGGATTTGCCCACCGTGAGCCAAAGCCATGAGCCGGGCAGTTCGATTTACCGCTGTACCGAAGTAGTCGTCATCGCGTACCTGCGCCTCTCCGACATGAACACCGGACCGCACTGACAGGCTTTGGCCCGCAACCGAGACCTCCTTGAGGCGAACCTGTGCCGCCACGGCGGACTCGATCGCTGCGACCGCCGAGGAAAAAGCCGCAGCGAAGGAGTCGCCCGCGGTGGAGAAGATACGTCCACTCCGGCTCTCGATCTCCTGACGGAGAATGCGATCGTGTTGTTCTAGCCCATGAGCCATCTCTCGTGGATGCGCCTCCCAGAGCTCGGTTGACCCCACGATGTCGGTATATAGGAATGCGGCTATCACTGACCTCGAACCCATGATCGGTCAGCGAATCTACGCTGCCAGGGCCGAGGTCCACTCGTCCAAGCGGCTCATGGCAGCATCGACTCCATCAGGAGATACCCGGCTGACCTTCACCTTCCGCAGACCAGTTATCCGGTTCATGCGACCTACCGGGTTCCTCCGACTCCACTTTGAATCATGGTCTTCGCTAGCACGTGATTCTCCCCCGGTTGGTTGGACCTCCGTTTGACGCAACCGCGCCCAGGTGCAGCCATCGCGACCGCCACGAACGAACCAGGTGCGGTTCGATCTTGAGGATCGGCGTACGTTCAGACAAGCCAATATCGCGCCTGCGTTCGTGTCAAACATCAGAAGCGTGGATTCTGTCTTCGGGCGCCGATAGCATCTACTCCATGTCTGATGCCCGAGATCTAGCCACTGACACGGAGCTCTCTCCGACCGAGCTCGCCTGGTTGGACGCGCGTCTCGAAGAGTACCGAGAGCTCCTTCAGTACCTCCGCGATCATTGAAAAGACCCGGACTTCGACTCGCCATCGAGATAAATCAGCGAGTCAGGAGTGATGACGAGTGGTTCGACGAGCCTGACGAGGTTCGATCTTGACCTGTGACATCTGCTCACAGCCTGCACCTGATCACGGCAGATCGAAGGGATCCAGACCTAAAGCATGGGCGAATTAGTCGTCATATTCTTCGACGATGATCAGCTCCCCGCCAGGGGCGGTTGAAGAAGGGAAAGCCCTTCCCCAATCTTTTCACAATCCCCAAATCCCCTCTCCCTGATTCAGACCGTCAACTCACCGATCTGATCAACCGTCATCG
>DATKCE010000055.1:0-4134 GCA_035513335.1 Acidimicrobiia bacterium | reverse complement strand
CCCATGAGAAGCATCATGTAGAGACGGTGCTCGCTCCAACGTACGTGGGCGAGCTGGAAGGTGTTGGTGTAGGTGAGGGCATACATCACCGCTGTCGCCGTGGCGATCATTGCCCCGAAACGCAGGTAGTTCCCGTCGTGCCTTGATCCCTGCTTCGACTCCTCACCGGGGCCGCCAGTCTTCTCGGCATTGTGTTGATCTCGGCTCAAGAGGACCTCCTCTGCTTAGGTGAGCGTTTCGGACAGCCCACAAAAGGCAAGTACCCCCGGCTGTATGTCTGGGAAACACGCTCGACCAGCATCGGCCGGGGGGCGTCAGCTCTCGTTTGCCCGGTAGACCCTGACGTCGACTCGTTCGATGGTGACGAGCCCGTCACCGATCATGTCGTCCAGCGAGGGGAGCACCGCCTCGATCTTGTCGTTGGTGTCGACACACTCGATGACGATGGGGAGGTCTTCGGAGAGGCGCAGGATGTGGGCAGCGTGGAGCGTGCTCGACTTGCCGAATCCTTCTATCCCCCGCAGCACGGTGGCTCCGGCGAGACCCTCCCGACGCAGGGTCTCGACGATGGCCTGATAGAGGGGACGCCCCTCGTGGGTATCGGACTCGCCGATGAAGATCCGCAGCAATCGGGCGTCGGCGTGTCGTTCCATGGTGCTCTCAGTTGCCCAGGCTATATCCGGCGGCAGCAAGCAAGACACCCGCGATGAGGGCGAGCACCAGATTGAGGCCCGACCTCCAGCGTAGTGGTGGGATGCCGAGCCTGATCGTCTCGATCATCCAGGTGGAGAAGGTGGTGAACCCGCCGAGGTACCCGGCAGCGGCGACAGCTGTCATCGAGTCGGCATTGCCCACTGCGGCCACGAATCCGACGAGGAAGGCACCCACGAGGTTGACACTCATCGTGCCCACCGGGAAGAGCGAACGCGTCCACCGCTGGACGAGGCCGGAGACCACATAGCGACTGACGGCTCCGAGGGCGCCGGCGAAGACTCCGACCACGAGCATCATCTCATACTCCCGATTCGCTGGCCCAGCAAAGCGAGGACCAGTCCACCGACGACCGATGCTCCGATGTAGCCGCCGGCGAGTAACACTTGCCCCACCTCCAGGAACTGGATGACTTCGAGGCTGAATGCGGAGAAAGTGGTGAACGATCCCAGGACTCCGATTGCCCAGAAACGAAGCGATTCTGGACCTGTGATCGTCCGCTCCCTCCGAGCCAGATACAGACCGAGCAGGAACGACCCGGCCAGATTCGCCATCAAGGTCGCGGCCGGGAAGGAGCCTGGGGCGGCCGGCACCATCTCCCCGAGCCCGGCCCGGGCCGCCGACCCGACCAGTCCCCCGCCCATCACAGTCAGAAGAGGGGTCAGCCGCTCGAGCAGGCGTCGAATGGGCTGTTCGTGCGAAGAAGTGGAGCTAGGCATGACTTGAATCGACGGGGTCGGTCACCCTCGCAACGACCTCAGCCGGCTGATCATTGCCGTCGGCTCAGCGTCGCCGGCCTGCCCGGGGACCCGGCCGGCGCCGGAGAGGTCACTGCGACCCAATGGGGGTCACCAGCATCGCCTGCGCGGCGGTCCCGAAGAAGTTGGACACGGGATCGTCGAAAAAGGTAAGGCCGGTGGCGCCCAAACCGATGGCGAAGGCACAGATGGTGTCGGTGGGTTGCCCGGACCGAGTCTCCGGTAGGCGACGAACCTTTCGGGACCGGGAGGAGCGGTTGCGTGCTTCGTCGCCTCGTGGAGCCGTTGTGCGCCGTCTCTCTCGTTCAGGTCGATCAGTGGTCGGGCACCTGCCGCCCGGTGGCCTGTCTCGAAACGGTAACGCAGCCGTGGAGACGGGGATGGCTCGTACAGTCGTCACCATGACCATCCTCAGATCGATCGGCCTCTTCATCCTCGCCGCCGTCGCCGAGATCGGCGGCGCCTGGCTCGTCTGGCAGGGAGTGAGAGAGAGAAGAGGGCTCATCTACGTCGGTGCCGGGGTGATCGCCCTCGGCATCTACGGGTTCTTCGCCACCTTCCAGCCCAGCCCCCACTTCGGACGGGTGCTCGCCGCATACGGTGGCATCTTCGTCGCGGGCAGCCTCGCCTGGGGGATCATGGTCGACGGCTTCCGACCCGATCGCTACGACCTCGTCGGCGCTGCCATCTGTCTGATCGGGGTCGCCGTCATCATGTACGCCCCGAGAGTTGGCGGCTGACGGAGCGGGCTATCTGGCGAATCGGATCTCGAGCCGGCGTCCGCCGAGATGGACCCCTCTGAGCGCCTCGATCGCCGTGTTGCCGTGCTCCTCTGACATGTCTACGAAGCCGAATCCCTTGGACCGACCCGAATTCTTCTGTTTGACGATCGTGGCTCGCTCGACGATGCCGTGGTCGGCGAACAGCGACTCGAGTTCCCGCTCGGTGGTCTTCCAGGGCAGGTTTCTCACCAGAATGCTCCGCGTCGAGGCGCCGTTGGAAGTCTTTCGCCTGTCAGGCTTCGCGACCCTCTCGCCGCGATCGCGGCGTGGCTTTGAGAATGGGGAGTCATCGCTCATGCGCTGACCTCCATGGTGTAGCCGCTCGATTTGAGGGCTCTCGATCGACGCGCTCAGGTTGAGCTCGCGCTGCATCTTCCGCACCTCGCGCTCCTGGTCGGCGAGGACCAGAGTGACCACGTTCCCCTGGGCGCCGGCCCGTGCGGTTCGTCCCGAGCGGTGGAGATAGTCCTTGGAGTCGCCGGCCAGGTCGTAATGAATGACCGAGGCGACGTCTTCGACGTGAATGCCACGTGCCGCGACATCGGTGGCCACGAGAGCCAGAGTCTTCCCGGTTGAGAACTCCCGCAGGGCACGGGTCCGCTGACTCTGGGACCGCCCACCGTGCATCGCCACCGCCGAGACGTTGGCCTTCGTCAGTTGACGGGCAAGCCGGTCGGCACCCCGCCTCGTGCGGGTGAAGACGATGCTCCGTCCAGACGCGTCCACGAGACGGGCGGTGTGCGCGACACGGTCCTGTCGGTCGACCCGCCAGAAATGATGAGTTGCGTCGACTCTGAGCTCGTCCGTCGACCCGGCCTCTACGGTGACCGGCCTTTCCTGATATCTCCGACTGAGCACGGCTACGTCACCATCCAATGTCGCCGAGAAAAGAAGGGTCTGCCGACGGGACATGGTCTGGTCGAGGATCCTCCGCACCGCGGGGAGAAAGCCCATGTCTGCCATGCGATCGGCCTCGTCGACAACGACGATCTCGACGTCGCTCAAGTCGGCGAGACGCTGCTGGATCAGGTCCTCCAGCCGTCCGGGTGTCGCCACCAAGACATCGACGCCGTTCCGGAGGGCCGTCTTCTGTGGGCCATATCCCACCCCGCCGTAGATCGCGAACACCTTGCGGCCGACGACTCTGGCCAGGGGTGACAGGTCTTTGCTGATCTGCTCGGCCAGCTCACGCGTGGGCGCCAGCACCAGAGCCCGAGGGCTCTTGCTGCCGGCCTTGCCGACCAGTGAGAGAACGGGAAGGCCGAAGGCGAGGGTCTTGCCGGATCCCGTGGGTGCCTGACCGCGAATGTCCTTACCGTCGAGGGCGTCGGGGATTGCCGCGGTTTGGATCGGGAACGGCTGTGTGATTTGGTCTCTGGCCAGCGCCTGCACGAGTTGGTCGCAAAGCCCGAGGCTGGTGAATGTGTTGGACATGTGTCTTTCTCCTCGCCCCCGGCATGGGGGAAATGTGGTAGTCGCCAATCTCTTCATCGACTCCACGCAGGGTGCAGTTCGAGAGTCGGCGGAAAGAGGCAGTCCAACCGGTTGAGAAACTGTGCCGTCTGTCACCGGGGAAGCGATGATTTCGCTGGCCTCCGCCCGATGCGGTCCAGGTCACGGTAACAGGCTTGCCGGTCGTACCCACCATCGGAGGGTCTCGCGGGCTCTAAGTGGTGTTCAGTCGTCCAAGCCGTCGCCGGTGGGAAGCTCGTCGGGAAGGAGTGGATTCGGCCGGTTCCTCGGCCATCGCTCGATTGCTTCAGCCTCACAGCTCGCGCAGAGATGGACGATGCGTATCCCGACCACCGAGAGTTGGGTGCCGCGGGACTTCTCGACGATGGCCAATGGCACGGCAATGAGATCGTCACCTTCGCACGCCGGGC
>DATKCE010000054.1:0-40248 GCA_035513335.1 Acidimicrobiia bacterium | reverse complement strand
AGACGGAGAGGTGACGGTGGCGAGGCGGGGGGTGACGGTCACCTTCCCCTCATCGTTCCACTTGGTGGCGGCGACCAATCCCTGTCCCTGCGGATATCTCGGCGACCGGCGCAAGCCCTGCCAATGCCGTCCTGGCATCGTGTCGCGTTACCGGCAGCGAGTGTCCGGCCCCTTGCTCGACCGGTTCGACCTGGTGGTGGAGGTCGACCGTCTCGACGTCTCCGAGGCCACCATCGACTCGGATTCCACCGCCGAGGTCCGTCGGCGCGTCGCCGGGGCCCACCAACGGCTGCGTGACCGGAGGCCCCCGGTGACCGCCCCTGCGGAGCATCTGCTCATCGAGGCGCTGCGCAACAGCCTGCTCACCGCGCGCGGAGTGGAGCGGGTCCGGCGCGTGGCGACGACGATCTGCGCGCTGGCGGACGAGGACACAGTGGCCGAGGACCACGTGGCAGAGGCGATGGCACTGAGGGCGGAGTGGTGACGGAGCCGCGCCTGGTCGACCCCGGCTCGACCGGATACCCCGTGGGGCTCCACGATCTCGAAGAGCCTCCTCCGATTTGGATCCTGGGATCGTTGAGAGCGGAGCCCGGTATCGCGGTCGTCGGGACCAGACGGTGCACCCGGTACGGAGTCGAGTTGGCGGAGGGATTCGGTGCAGTGATCGCCCGCGCCGGATGGACCACGGTCAGCGGGCTGGCCCGAGGCATCGACACCGCGGCGCACCGGGGCTGTCTCCGCCTCTCCGGCCACGCAGTCGCCGTGCTGGGATCCGGAATCGATCACTGCTATCCGGAGGAGAACCGACCGATGTACGACCAGATCGTGGCCACCGGAGGCGCCATAGTCTCCGAGTATCCACCGGGCACGCCACCGGACCGCTGGCGCTTTCCGGCACGCAACCGCATCATCGCCGCAATGTCGGCCGCGGTCGTGGTGGTGGAGGCGGCCGTCACCGGGGGAGCGCTGATAACGGCCAGGCTCGGGGCGGAGCTGGGCCGACCCGTGTTCGTCGTCCCCGGCGACGTGGATCGCAAGATGTCCGAAGGGTGCAACCGTCTCATCCGCGACGGAGCCCACCCGGTGCTGGGCGGCGGCGACCTGCTGGAGGAACTGAGTCTCGTGGTCGGGCCACCCGCCGGGGCCACAGACGACGCCCATGGCATCCCCAGCGAGGGTGTTCGGGTCGGCGAGCTCCCCGAGCTGTGGTCGCTCCCGGTCACCCAGGCACTGGTCAAGTTGGGCCGACTCGAGATGGAGGGAAAGGTGCGCCGGGTAGGTGACCACGTGGTGCCCGGCTGAAGATCCCGGGACAACGACGGTCAGCAAATAGCATCGAGTGTGTGGAAGTCCCGCCAGCACCTATGTGGGCACGAGACGCCCTGGACCGATACCTGATCCGTCTCTCCGATCAGCGGGGCCTCTCTGCCAACACCATCACCGCCTACCAGCGCGACCTCGCCCAGTTCTTTGACTACTGCAACCGGGCCGGAGTCGACGAAGTCGGCGGCGTCGCCCGGCAGATCGCCCGCCGCTACCTGGCCTTTCTCGACACCCTCGGCTATACACGCTCCACGACTTCACGGAAGGCATCTTCGGTGCGCGCCTTCTACACCGATGCCGTGGCGCGGGGCGTCGCCGTGGTCAATCCATTCGATGGAGTGTCGACCCCGAAGCGCGACCAGCCCCTGCCGCATGCCCTGCCGGCGCGCACCATGAGCGCCGCCATCGAGTCGATCGACACCTCGACCCCCGCCGGATTGCGTGACCGGGCGATCCTGGAGACTCTCTACGCCACCGGCCTGCGCATCTCCGAACTGGCATCACTGCGGGTGAGAGACGTCTCGGGTGACACGGTCACGGTCGAGGGCAAGGGGGGAAAGGTCCGGGTGGTCCCCCTGGGCAGACCTGCTCAGCGGGCCCTGGAGCGGTACCTCGGGGAGGCTAGGCCGGAGCTGGTCACGTCGGCGTCGGGGGCCGACCTCTGGGTTGGAGCGCGAGGAGGGCCGATGGGCACGAGGAGCTTGAGGAGGTCGGTGTCCAAGCACATCGCCACCTTCCCCCACGCCATTCGTCACAGCTTCGCCACCCACCTCCTGGAGGGCGGGGCGGACTTGCGTACAGTCCAGGACCTGTTGGGACATACCGATCTGGCGACGACACAGATCTACACTGCCGTGACCCGCAAGCATCTGAGAGGAATCTATGACCAAAGCCACCCACGAGCCTGAGGAGTCTCGGCTCGACGGGCTTTGGGAGCGGTTCAAGGCCACCGGGGACGGGGATGCCCGCGAACGGCTGATCCTGCACTACTCGCCCCTCGTCAAGTACGTGGCCGGTCGGGTCGGAACCGGGCTGCCTCGATCCGTCGACCAGAACGACCTGGCGAGCTATGGGCTGTTCGGGCTGATCGACGCCATCGACAAGTTCGATCTCGAGCGAGGATTCAAGTTCGAGACCTATGCGATCAATCGGATCAAGGGGGCGATTCTCGACGAGCTGCGCGCACTCGACTGGGTGCCCAGGTCGGTGCGGTCGCGGGCCAGGCGCATCGAAACCTCGATCACAGAGTTGGAGCACAAGCTTCAGCGTCCTCCGACCGAGGAGGAGGTGGCCGAGGATCTCGAAATGGACATCGAGGAGTTCCGGGATGCTCTCGCCCAGATCGGCCGTTCCGGGATCGCCGCCCTGGACGAGTTCGTCTCCGGTGAATCGTCGACGTCGATGGGGGAGATGATCGCCGACCCGCGTGGCGTGTCGCCCGAGAGCGAGTTCCAGGCAGAGGAGACCCGCCGCTCCCTTTTCGACGCCATCAACCGGCTGCCCGGGCGGGAGCGTCTCGTCGTCACCCTCTACTACTACGAAGGGATGACCCTGGCCGAGATCGGCGACGTGCTCGGGGTGACCGAGTCACGGGTTTGTCAGATCCATGCCAAGACCATGATGTCGCTGCGCAACCGTCTCGGCGACCCTGCCTGGGGCTAGAGCTCCTCTCGATCCACGGCGACGGCGACCAACCGGGCTCCGGTCAGCTCCACGAGCGTGTTGGGTACCCCGCGGGCTCTTCCTAGCCACCGTGCGGCATTCTGAGCATCAGCATCGCCCTCTCCAACTCGACCAGGGCGTCGGGAACGGTCTCGAAGGAGTATCGCCGACGCAACGGCGTCCACGCTCCCTCGCCCAGCGAACGGGCGAGGGCCCAATAGGCGTGACCGCGCACCAGGGACGAGCGATGGGTGAAGTGGTCGAGAATGGGGCCGACTGCCTCCGCTTCCTCTGAATTTCCTGCTGCCACCAAGAGATTCCTGCGCAGGAAACGGGGCTGACGCTGTGGGACGTAGAACCAGCCGAATCGGTCGATGAGGTGCTCATCCGACGAGTCGAGCAACTCTGCGAACGAGAGCCGAAGTGGATCTGAGTCTGTCCGCTCCATCGTCGGGAACCCGGGCGGGCACGAAGTGAGACAGTCGTCGCACCCGTAGATGCGACGCTCGATCAAGGGTCTGATCCAGTGGGGAATCGCCCCTGGTGCCTGCAGCCACGTCGAGATGCAGAGCCGGGCGTCGAGACCGTCCGGAGTGATCGCCGCTGTGGGGCATGCCGGTATGCAGGCCGCACAGGTCCCGCAGCTGCGTCGCATCGGCAAAGTGGTCTCCAACTCGGCGTCGGTCACCACCGACCCCAGGAGCAGCCACGGGCCGTGGCCGGGGGCGAGCAGCATGGTGCTCTTCCCCAGCCATCCCACTCCGGAGCGCGCCGCCGCCGCCCGGTCCACCAACCTGTTGTCGTCGATGAGGGTCTCGGCACGGGCTCCATCGGCGGTCAGGGCCCGGGCCAACCCTTCGGCTATGCCGCGCACTCCGGCATATTGATCCTTGGTGGCGAAGCGGCCCACGACCGGACCGGTGGTGGCGGGATGATGAGACCCGCCGAGGTAGCCGTGGGCGAACACGACGATGCGGCGCGCCCAGGGGAATGTCCGCGTCACGTCGGTGGCGATCTCCGGCTCGGTGTAGGTGAAATGGAGGGGTCCCGACATCCCATTGCCGCGGTGTTCCTGGAGGGTCGACCGGGATGCTCGGAATGGGCTGGCGTCGGTCACTCCGAACGAGACCGCCCCCAGATCGGTGGCGATCCGCTCCAGCCGGGCCGTGGTCGTGGTCTCGATTACCCAAGGGTACGGGGCAGACGTAGACTTCAGCCCATCACGCACGCCCGTCAACCCCTCACTGGTCGAGCGCTGCTCGGAAGAGGGCCGTATCCGTTGGAAACGGGGGTCAGACCCAGCGGGCGGAGGAACAAACCAGAAAGGAGCTAGTTGTGGCTGAAGTCACGATGAAGCAGCTCTTGGAGGCCGGTGTCCACTTCGGTCATCAGACCAGGCGCTGGAACCCCAAGATGCGCCCCTATATCTACGGGGAACGAAACGGAATCCACATCGTCGACCTGCGTCAGACGGTCCAACAGGTCGCCGATGCGATGGAGTTCGTCAAGCAGATCGCCATCGATGGGGGAAGTGTCCTCTTCGTCGGCACCAAGAAGCAAGCACAGTCCGCGGTCGCCGAGGCGGCCCGAAAGTCGGGTATGCCGTACGTCAACTACCGCTGGCTCGGCGGGATGCTGACCAACTTCCAGACGATCCAGAAGCGCACCTACTACATGAAGGAGCTCGAGCGTCTCGAGGAGACCGGTGAGATGAACGAGCGCCCCAAGAAGGAGCGTCTCAAGCTGCGCCGTGAGCTCGAGAAGCTGGTCAAGAACCTCGGTGGGGTCTCCACCATGACCCGTCTCCCGGATGCGGTGTTCGTCGTGGACGTCAACACCGAGGAGACCGCGGTGAAGGAGGCGGACCGCCTGGGAATCCCGCTGATCGCCCTGGTCGACACCAACTCCGACCCGGACCCGGTCGACTTCGTGATTCCCGGCAACGACGATGCCATCCGGGCTGCGGACCTGATCGCCAACGCGCTGGCCGAAGCCATGGTCGAAGGCAAGGAGATCGGCTCGAAGAAGAAGGCTGCCAAGGAGAAGGCGGCTGAGGAGAAGGCGGCTGAGGAGAAGGCGGCGGTGGGGGCAGACGGGGATGCCTGAGGTAGCCGCCAAGGACATCCAGAGGCTGCGTCAGGACGCCGGTGTTGGGATGATGGATGCCAAGAAGGCGCTCACCGACGCCGGGGGCGACTTCGACAAGGCGTTCGAGCTGCTGCGTGAGAGAGGTCAGGCCAAGATGGCCAAGCGGGCCGACCGGGAGGCCAGTGAGGGCGCCATCGGCAGTTACATCCACATCCAGAACGATCGCCCGGTCCTGGGAGTACTCGTCGAATTGGCCTGCGAGACCGACTTCGTGGCCAAGAGCGACGAGTTCCGACAGGCTGCCGACGACATCGCCATGCACATCAGCTGGGCTGCTCCCGAGTGGGTCACCCGCGAGGAGGTCGACGAGGCAGCCCTCACCAAGGAGAAGGAGCTGATCGCCCGTCAGGCGTCGGCCGAAGGCAAACCCGACGAAGTCGTGGAGCGCATCGTCGAGGGCAAGATCGAGGCGTGGTACGCCGAGAACGTCCTCTACGACCAGAAATTCGTCAATCCGGAGCGTTTCGACGGGACGGTTGGCGATATGGTCGGCACCCTCGCCACGAAGATGGGTGAGAACATCTCCGTCCGGAGAGTGGCGAGAGTCGCCGTCGGTGCTTAGGAGCCTGACTTGACCGAGACTGCCAACAGAAGAGTCCTCCTCAAGCTGTCCGGGGAGGCCTTCGCCGATCCTGAAGTGGGATACGGGATCGACCCTCTGACCGTGCAACGGGTGGCCGAGGAGATCGCAGCCGCACAGAAGAGCGGGATCGAGGTGGCAGTGGTCGTCGGAGGTGGCAACATCTTCCGCGGAGTCTCCCAGGCAGCCAGGGGCATGGACCCGGCGAATGCCGACTACATGGGAATGCTGGCCACCGTCATCAATGCCCTGGCCCTGCGCGACGCTCTCGAGAACGCCGGTGTGCCCACCCGGGTGCAGAGTGCCATCACCATGCAGGAGCTCGCCGAGCCCTACATCAGACTGCGGGCCATCAGACACCTGGAGAAGGGACGGGTCGTAATCTTCGCCGCCGGCACCGGCAACCCTTTCTTCACCACCGACACGACAGCTGCATTACGGGCGATCGAAATCAACGCCGACGCCCTGCTCAAGGCTTCGAAGGTCGATGGGGTCTACGACTCGGACCCGCAAACCAACGCCGGGGCGACCAGGATGTCAGAGCTCACCTACATGGAGTTCATCGCCGGGGAACTCCAGGTGATGGACAACACCGCCGTTACGATGTGCAAGGAGCACAAGGTGCCGATCCATGTGTTCGACATGACCGTCCCCGGGAACATCGTCAAGGCCGTCCAGGGTGACCGGATCGGCACGGTCGTTCACTGAGGAGCCGTCGCACATGATCAACGATCTCTTGGTCGAAGCCGAGCAGAAGATGGAGATGGCCGTCGATCATGTGGCATCCGAGTTCGGGACCGTCCGCACCGGTCGCGCCAACCCCCAAATCCTCCACCGCATCAATGTGGAGTATTACGGCTCGCCTACCCCGTTGCAGCAGCTGGCATCGATCTCGGTCCCCGAGCCACGGCTGCTGGTGGTCCAGCCGTTCGACAAGAGCACGGTCAACGACATCGAGCGTTCCATCCAGCAGGCAGATCTCGGACTCAACCCGACCAACGACGGGATGGTCATCCGCATCGCCTTCCCGGCACTGACCGAGGAGAGGCGCAAGGAGCTGATCAGGGTGGTCAGACACATGGCAGAGGAAGGCAAGGTCTCGGTGCGGAACGTGCGACGGGCGACCAAGTCGGACATGGAAGAGCTCCACGGTGAGATCTCCGACGACGACATCAAACGCGGTGAGGACGAGCTGCAGAAGCTCACCGATCGGTTCACAGAGCGAATCGACGAGATCCTGGCCAACAAAGAGGACGAGCTCCTCGAGGTGTGAGTGACAGATCGAGACCGGCCCGACGGTGATGAGCCCGACCGTGAGGAGACAGAGCTCTCCGATTCCCTCGCCGAGTACGAGCTTCCGTTCTCGTCGGAGTATGCCGATGAGAACGACGTCGAAAGGGAGGACGCGGTCGAAGTCGACGACGGAGGGCCCGACTGGGAGGCGATCTCTGGAGACCCGGCCGAGCTCGAGTTCACGTCGGCGGAGTATCTGAGGGGGACGACCCAGGAGTATCAGGGGCTCGCCGAAGAGGTGGAGCGGGCCGCCACCGAGGAGTGGGAGCTGCAGGCGGTGGCGGCGAACCTGCCCGGCGTGGAGTCGGGTCTGGTCGGCTTCGGCGATGTCTCCGGAACGGTGTCGGACTCGGAGGAGTCATACGAGGCGGCCGAACAGGCCGCCAGCTCGGATCTGGCCATGAGAGTCGGCTCCGCGGTGGTCGTCTTCGGGCTCTTTCTGGGGAGCCTTCTGCTCGGCGGGTGGTGGTTCACCATCTTCGTCATCCTGCTGATGGTGGTGGCGGTCGGAGAGCTCTATGCCACGCTTCGTACCCGCGGCTACCGGCCCCTGGCCCTCTTCGGTCTCCTGGGTGTCGCGTTCATGGGCATCGGAGCCCACAACGGAGGGCCGATGCCCATCGCGGGTTGGGCTGCCGGGTTCGGGGGAGCCACCGTGTTGTTCTTCTCGCTGACACCACGCCGCCACGCCCTCTCCAACACCGCGGTGACCGTGTTCGGCATGGCATGGGTGGGTTTGCTCGCCTTCGCCATTTTGATTGCCGGTGGCCCACATCCGGTGGCCCACATCTTCTTCCTGGTGATAGTGATCGTCATCAACGACATGGGTGGGTACTTCGTGGGCCGCTCCCTCGGGAGGCGGCGACTCGCTCCCGTGGTTTCCCCCGCGAAGACGGTGGAAGGGCTCATCGGCGGTCTGCTGCTGGGAGCGGTGGCCGCTGCCGTCCTCGCCGTCTTCCCGCCCTGGGAGGAGATCGGCATCGAGCGAGCCCTGGTCACCGCCGGGCTCATCGGCATCCTGGTGCCGATCGGCGACCTGGCCGAGTCGATGGTCAAGAGGTCTCTGGGTGTCAAGGACATGGGCTCGGTCCTGCCCGGACACGGAGGGATGCTCGATCGCATCGACGGATTCCTCTTCGCCGTTCCCGCCGTGTACATCCTGTTCAGGGGTTTCGGGCTGCTGTGACCAAGCCCTTGGTCGTCCTCGGGGCGACCGGTTCGATCGGCATCCAGACCCTCGAGGTCGCCGACAACCTCGGACTCGAAGTGGCGGTGCTCGCCGCCAGGCGACCATCCGAGGAGTTGGCCGACATCGCCAGCCGCCATCCGGACGCCGACGTCGTGGTCGCGGGGGGCTCGTACGACGAGCGTGATCGGTTCGACCGTACTCTGGGACGTGCCTCACTCCATGGCAGCGAGGCGGTGATCGAGGCCGCCTCCCGGCCGGGCGTGGTGGTCGTCAACGGGATCGTCGGCTCGGCAGGCCTGCGGGCCACCGTGGCCGCCCTCGAGGCGGGGAATCGGGTCGCCCTTGCCAACAAGGAGAGTCTGGTGGCCGGGGGCCCGGTGGTGGCCGCCGCCCTCGTCGAGCATGGCGGCGAGCTCATCCCGGTCGACAGCGAGCACTCGGCCCTGTACCAGTGTCTCGAAGGCGAGCCGCGCGAAGCGGTCTCCCGGCTCATCCTCACCGCCTCCGGGGGCCCTTTCCGGGGACGATCGAAGGAGTCCTTGGCGAGTGTCACCCCCGAGGAGGCGCTGCGACATCCGACCTGGGACATGGGCCGCCGCATCACCATCGACTCCGCCACCATGTTCAACAAGGGGCTGGAGATCATCGAGGCCCATCATCTCTTCGGCGTCGAATACGACCGGATCGAGATCGTCGTCCACCCCCAGTCGATACTCCACTCCGCGGTCGAGTTCGTGGACGGATCCTGGAAGGGCCACCTCGGCTATCCCGACATGAGGATCCCGATCCAATACTCGTTGACCGCACCCGAGAGGGCGGCGACTCCAGGCGAGCCTTTCGATCCGGTCGGCACGGATCTCACGTTCGAAGCTCCCGATCGTGAGGTCTTCGCCGCCATCGACATCGCCTACGAGGCCGGTCGGGCGGGCGGCTCGGCGCCGGCGGTGATGAACGCGGCCGACGAGATCGCCGTAGAGGCGTTTCTCCAGAGACGTCTCGGCTTCCTCGGCATCGCCGACGTCGTGGCCAGGACCCTGGAAGCGATTGCTTGGCGGGAGGTCGACACCGTCGAGGACGTGGTGGAAGTGGACGCCGAGGCCCGCTCGGTGGCGGCTGGTCTCGTCGCCGGTGTCTGCTGATAGGGACCCCGGCGATTTAACCTCGACATCATGTTTGGGGGCATCGCCGCCGCCGTAGCGATCCTGCTGTTCGTCACCGCACACGAGGCGGGCCACTTCTTCGCGGCCAAAGCCACCGGTATGAAGGCCACCGAGTTCTTCTTCGGGTTCGGCCCCCGGCTCTGGTCGATGCGGCGCGGGGAGACGGAGTACGGGATCAAGGCGGTGCCGCTCGGGGGGTATGTCCGCATCATCGGGATGAACCCGCTCGAGGAGGTGGCTCCCGAGGACATGGGTCGCACCTACCGGGAGAAGAAGTTCTGGGAGAAGTCGGTGGTCGTTCTCGCCGGCGTGGGGATGAACTTCTTCATCGCCTTCGCCCTCTTCCTCGGGATCTTCATGGCGAGCGGTGTCAACGAGCCGACCACGTCCATCGCAAGGGTGGTCGAGGGGTCTCCGGCCGCCGCCGCGGGCATGCTCGAGGGTGACCACATCGTCGCCATCGGGGACAACCCGGTGCGCTCCTGGACCGATGCCACCGGGGCCCTGGCCGACTTGGGTCCGGGACCGGCCACTATCGCGGTGGCGCGCGGGGAAGAGACGCGGTATCTCGAGGTCGACCTCGCCGCCAGCGAAACCGTCCCCGGAGCGGGGTTCCTCGGGGTCACCCCCGAGGTGGAGAACCTCCCTGTCGGCCCAATCGACGGGGTGGGCATGGCGGGCCAGGCCGTGGTGGGAGGAGTCGAGGACACCTTCTACGCTTTGTATCAGATGTTCCGCCCCTCCAGCCTCGCCCAATATTTCGGAGTGCTCGGAGGTGACACCGACATTCCCGCCGAGATCAGACCGGTGAGCCCGATCGGGATCGTGTCGATAGGCAATCAGGCCGGGAGCGTGGCCGCCTTCCTCGGCATCATGGCCTATATCAACGTGATCCTCGCCACGATCAACTTCCTGCCGTTGTTCCCCCTCGACGGAGGGCACTTCGCCGTCGCCCTCTACGAGAAGGTCACCGGGCGCCAGGCCAACATCCGCAAGCTGATGCCGGTCGCCGCGGCGGTCATCGCCACCCTGTTCTTCCTCGGGTTCGTGGCCATCATCCTCGATATCCTCGACCCGATCAGCCTCGGCTAGGCCAGAGCACTAGTGACTGATCCCAACGATTCTGGCGCATATACGGTTGGAAGGGTGAACTTCGAGAGAAGGTCAACTCGACAGCTGAAAGTCGGTGACGTGGCGGTGGGCGGCGGTGCCCCCATCACCGTCCAGTCGATGACCACGACCAAGACGGCGGATGTGGACGGGACCCTGGCCCAGGTCTACGCCCTGGCCGGTGCCGGTGCCGACATCGTCAGGATCACCTGCAACGAGGTCGAGGCGGCCCAGGGGCTGGCCGAGATCGTGCCGCGGAGCCCGGTGCCGATCATCGCCGACATCCACTATCAGTACCGCCTGGCCCTAGCCGCGATGGAGGCCGGTGTCCAGGGCCTTCGGCTCAATCCGGGCAACATCCGCAAAGAGGGCCAGATCAAGACCGTCGCCCGCGAGGCCCGCGACCGGGGCGTGCCCATCCGGATTGGCGTCAACGCCGGCTCCCTGGACAAGGACCTGATGGAGAAGTACGGCTCGGCCGTGCCCGAGGCCCTCGTCGAGTCGGCGCTGATCGAGGCCAGGTATCTCGAGGAAGTCGACTTCACCGACATCAAGATCTCGGTCAAGCACTCCAACATCCGCCAGATGATCGGCTCGTACCGGCTCCTGGCTGACACCGTCGACTATCCGCTCCACCTGGGAGTAACCGAGGCCGGGCCGCCCCCGGCCGGGCTGATCAAATCGGTGGCCGGGATCGGGACACTGCTCAACGAGGGGATCGGTGACACGATCAGATTCTCGCTTACCGCCGACCCTGTCGAGGAAGCGAAGGCGGGACGTCAGTTGCTCGAGTTCCTCGGCTTGCGGGAGCGGAAAGGGTTGGACCTGATCGCCTGCCCCTCCTGCGGCCGGGCCGAGGTCGACGTGATCGAGGTGGCTACCAAGGCGCAGCAGGCTCTCGAGGAGGCCAATCTTCCGATCCAGGTGGCGGTGATGGGCTGTGTCGTCAACGGGCCTGGTGAGGCGCGCGAGGCCGACATCGGGATCGCGGCCGGGCGGGGAAGAGGCCATCTCTTCATCAAGGGTCAGGTGGTCAGGGTGGTCCCCGAGGAGGAGATGGTGGCCGCCCTCCTCGACGAGGCTCAGAAGCTGGTGGACGAGGGGCTCGAGGCCCGGCTTGCCCAAGCCGAGGAAAATGCCGAGGAGATCGCTGCCGCCGAGCGTCGTCAGCTCATCGAGATCAGGGGCGATGCCAACCGCTCTGAGGAGCGCAAGATCAGGGTCGCCGAGGTGGCGGGGGGCGACTAGCGCTCTGCTACTACCTCGAGGGTGACGGGCACCCTTGCCCGGTCGTCGGAAAAGTTGATGCAGACGATGGCATATTCGCCAGGCTGTAGATCCATCATGACGGTGTCACCGGTCGGGCTGGTGACGTCGTCGTCGTCGACCTCGAGGAAATAGCGTATTCGCACCCATTCGGGTCGTTCCTCCCAGACCTGGCTCACCTCGTCGAAGTGGGCCTCCAGTTCGGAGAGGACGTGACCGTTGTCGAAGTGGACGACCGCCGCGCCATAGTCCCCCAGACCTGTCCGCTGCAGGGTCAGCCGGGTGCTCCCCTCGGCAACCCGTTGCGGGCCTTCTACCCGGCATTGGTCAGTGACCAGCACCGTGGGAACCTCGGAGTCATCTCCGCACGCGGTCAATAGGCTCATCACTAGCCCCATCGCCACCACACCGATCCGGGCCGACATCGGACGAGTCTACGTCACGAGGACCCGCGCGGCGCGAGCACACGGGAGACGCTGACTACCGTCCACCTCCCGATGCGTTGGACACAGGCTTTCATCCCCACTCTTCGAGAGGCTCCCACCGACGCCGAGGCGGTGAGCCACCGTCTACTGGTCCGTGGTGGTTTCATCCGTCAGCTCGCAGCCGGCTCCTACACGATGCTCCCGTTGGGACAAAGGGTGCGTCTCAAGGTTGCCGGGATCATCCGTGAGGAGATAGACGCCATCGATGGCCAGGAGCTGATGCTGCCCACACTCCACCCCGCCGAGATCTGGCGCAAGTCGGACCGCTACGAGCTGATGGGCGACAACCTCTTCAAGCTGCAGGACCGAAAAGGTGGCGAGCTGGTCCTGGGAATGACCGAGGAGGAGATATTCGCCATGCTCGCCACCGAGCTGTTCTCCTACCGCGACCTCCCCCAGATCTGGTACCAGATGCACACCAAGTTCCGCGACGAGCCCCGTCCGAAGTCGGGATTGTTGCGGTTGAGGGAGTTCACCATGAAGGACTCCTACACGCTCGACATCGACGCCGCCGGGCTCGACTCGGGCTTCGAGAAGCATTATGACGCCTACCGCCGCATCTTCGCCCGCATGGGCCTGAAGGCAGTCGACGTCGAAGCATCTTCGGGTGCAATGGGTGGCACGGTGTCGCGCGAGTTCATCGTCCGCAGCGACGCCGGTGAGGATTGGATCGTCACCTGCGCGACCTGCGACTACCGCGCCAACCTCGAGAAGGCCACCTCCGCCGTGGATCCGATCGACGACGGCGAGGCCGGGGAGTTGGAGCGGTTCCCGACCCCCGGTCTCCGCACGATCCAGGCTCTCGCCGCCGCTCACCCCGAGATCGCCGGACCCGAGCGTCAGATCAAGACGCTGGTCTACGTGGCCGACGGTGCCATGGTGTTGGCTCTGCTGCGCGGCGACCACGATCTCCAGGATCAGAAGCTGCTCGAGGCCACCGCGGCCTCGGAGATCAGCCCTGCCCGACCCGAGGAGATACGCGACCTGCTCGGCGCCGATGCGGGCAGCCTCGGCGCGGTCGGTGTCCAAGGGCTCACGGTGATCGCCGACCCGGCGCTGGCGGGCCGATTCAACATGACGACCGGCGCCAATGAGGACGATTGGCACTACAAGGGCGTCGATATCGAGGGCGACATCGAGGTGACCCGGTGGGCCGATCTCCGCTCCGTCTCCTCGGGGGAACGATGTGCGCGCGACGGGGGGCAACTGGAGCTGTGGAAGGGCATCGAGGTCGGCCACATATTCAAACTGGGCACGGAGTTCTCTGAGGCCTTCGGCGCATATGTCCAGGACGAGGATGGTGAGAGCCATCCAATAATCATGGGGTCCTACGGGATCGGCCTCGAGCGCGGGATGGCCGCGGTCGTAGAGGGAAATCACGACGACAACGGGATCGTCTGGCCTGTCTCCGTGGCGCCCTATGAGGTCGTGATCACGGTGATCAGACCGGACGACGAGGCCACGATGGCGGTGGCGAATCAGCTCTACGACGACTTCGACTCGGCCGGGGTCGAGGTGCTCCTCGACGACCGCATGGAGCGACCCGGGGTCAAATTCGCCGATGCCGAGCTGATCGGGATCCCCTATCGGGTCACGATCGGCCCCAAGGGCGTGTCGTCCGGCAACGCAGAGGTGAGCGAGCGGGCCGGACTGTTGAAGACCGAGATCGGCATCGACACCGTCGTCGGGGATCTCGCCGACAGGATCGGTGGCGCCCGATTCGGCATTTAGGCTTGGGGTTGGCTCTTCACTTATAATCCCAGGACAACAACAGGACGCTTTTCGGTCAGGTGGGCGCCTTTTGGCACCCACCTGTTTGCTGTGGAGACATTGAAGAATTGATGCATATATCTGAGATCTGGAGCGTGGTGGAGCCCTACGTCGCCGCAGAACAGCTCGAGTTGGACGACCTCGAGATGTCCGGTCGCGGCCGGGGTCGTGTGCTGCGTGTCACGGTGGATGGAGACGACATCGGTGTCGACCGCCTCGCGGAGCTGTCCCGCGGCCTGTCGCGACTCCTCGACGAAGAGCCTGCGTTGCAGGAGCGATACAGCCTCGAAGTCAGCTCACCCGGGCTGGAGCGGAAGTTGCGACGCCCCGTGCACTACCGAAAGTCGGTCGGTCGCGAAGTCGTGATCAAGACGGCGCGCGCCGACCAGAAGTCCACCTATCGGGGCACTCTCACGGATGCCGACGACTCCCGACTCACCGTCGTCTCCGAGCAGGGCCCGGTCACCGTCCCATACGACGACGTCATCAGCGCCAAGACCGTGTTCCGGTGGGAGAAGGCGCCCAAGCCAGGTCAGGCGAAGGAGAACCAATGAAGCTCGACACGATGATGGAGGCGATCGAGGTGCTCGCCCGAGAGCGGGGTGTCGCCGTCGACGCGATCCTCGATGCGTTCGCCAATGCCCTGGTGGCTGCCTACAAGCGCAGCCCGGGGGCCGCCGAGGAAGCTCGGGTGACGATCGACCCCGACTCGGGTGAGGTGATCGTCTATGCCCAGGAGCTCGATGAGGACGGGAATGTCGTCGATGAGTGGGAAGACACACCGGAGGGCGAGGCCTTCGGTCGCATCGCCGCCCAGTCCTTCAAACAGGTGATGCAGTTCAAGCTGCGCGAGGCGAAGCGCGAGAAGGTCTATGAGATGTACGAGGGTCGCGAGGGCGACCTGGTAACCGGCATCGTCCAGCAGGTCGACTACCGATCTGTGATCCTCGACCTGGGCGACGCCGAGGCCATCCTTCCCGGGAGCGAGCGCATCCCGTTCGAGCGCCTCGACCGCGGCAACCGGGTGAAGGCCCTCATCCTCGAGGTGCGAAACGAGACCAAGGGAGCACAGATCGTGGTGTCGCGGTCTCATCCCGACCTGGTGCGGCGTCTGCTGGAGCTGGAGGTCCCCGAGCTGACCGACGGGACCGTCGAGATCGTGAACATCGCCCGCGAGCCCGGTCACCGGACGAAGATCGCAGTGATCTCCCACGATCCCAATGTCGATCCCAAGGGTGCCTGTGTCGGTGCCCGCGGGTCGCGGGTTCGCCAGGTCGTCAACGAGCTCCGCGGGGAGAAGGTCGACGTCGTGCAGTGGCGCGACGATGTGGGTCAATTCATCGCCGAGGCGCTTGGCCCGGCCAAGGTAAAAGAAGTCCACATCGACGAGGAGGAGAAGACCGCCGACGTGGTCGTCTCGGAGCACCAGCTGTCGTTGGCCATAGGCAAGGAGGGCCAGAACGCCCGTCTCGCCGCTCGTCTCTCGGGGTACAAGGTGGACATTCGTTCCGACACTGAAGGCGCCGAGGTGGCTGAAGAGGGAGAGGAGGCTCCGGCCGAGCCCGAAGCCGCAACAGCCGAAGTCGCCGAGGAGGCAGCTCCCGAGGGCGAGACAGCGAGTGAAGCGCCCGAGGTCGAAGCTCCCGAGGTCGACGACGTTGCGGTGGCCGAAGAGCCCCAGGAAGAAGTACCGGCGGGAGACGACGAAGATGCCGTCGACGACACCGAGATCGATGACGAGAGTGAGTGATTGTTGAATGAGGGTCTATGAGCTCGCCCGTGAACTGGGCATCGATTCCAAGGAGGTGTTGGTTCAAGCCACCGAACTCGGCCTCGAGTTGAAGACCGCGTCGTCAGGCGTCGACGAGGAGGGGGCCGAACTGCTTCGTCTCGCGTTCTCGCCTGAAGACGAGGAAGCGGAAGGGGAAGTCGCTCCGGAACCATCCGCCCCCGAGGCCGCTGAGACGGCCGAGGAAATCGAGATCCCTGAGCCCGAGGAGTCAGACGAGCCCGAGGTGGAGGCCGCCTCCGAAGCCCCGGTCGCATCCTCAGACGAGGTCGACATCGCCACCATCACCGAGAGCGCCAGCGTCGCCCAGTTCGCCGCAGCGATCGACCAGCCCGTCGGAGAGGTGGTGAAGGCCCTGCTCGAAATGGGCATTCCCGCCGGGACCGGCCAGACCATGCCCGGGGACAAGATCGACGAGATCGCGGAGAGATTCGGCTACATCGTCGAGGTCCTGGAGGAAGAGCCCCCTCCGGTGGTTGCCGAACAGCCCGAGTTCGAAGACGACGAAGCCGACCTGGCTCCCCGTCCGCCGGTGGTCACGGTCATGGGACATGTCGACCATGGCAAGACCACCCTTCTCGACACCATTCGCAAGGCCCGGGTCGTCGAGGACGAGGAGGGCGGGATCACCCAGCACATCGGCGCCTATCAGGTCGAGGTCAACGACCGTCTCATCACCTTCGTCGACACCCCAGGTCACGAGGCTTTCACCGCCCTGCGCGCCCGAGGTGCCAACATCACCGACATCGTTGTCCTGGTGGTGGCTGCCGACGACGGCGTGATGCCCCAGACGATCGAGGCGATCTCCCATGCCAAAGCGGCAGGCGTCAAGATGATCGTCGCCGTCAACAAGATGGATCTTCCCGGGACCGACCCGATCCGGATTCGCACCGAGCTCACCAACCATGGAGTCGTCACGGAGGACCTGGGTGGGGATGTGCCCACGGTCGAGATATCCGCCCTCAACGGAGAGGGTGTCGAAGACCTGCTCGAGGTCATCGACCTCATCGCCCAGCTCGAGGACTATCGGGCCAACCCGAAGCCGTCGGCCACCGGAGTGGTGGTCGAGGCACAGCTCGAGGTGGGACGGGGCCCGGTGGCCACCGTCATCATCAAGCGGGGCACCCTCGAACAGGGCGACGCCTTCGTCGCCGGCCCCGTGTCCGGACGCGCCCGTGCCCTCATGAACGACCAGGGCGATCGGATCGACCGCGCCGGGCCGTCGACGCCGGTGCAGATCATGGGTTGGGCCGACGTGCCCGCAGCCGGTGACTTCTTCGAGGTCCAGAAGAGCGACAAGGACGCGCGCAGGGTCGCCGAGGAGCGCCAACAGAGCGAACAGGCCGAAGCCAACGTCGCTCCCTCTGCCAGGGACCGGTTGCAAGGCCTGCTCGAGCAGCTCCGCAGCGAGGACGCCCAGCTGAACCTGATAGTCAAGGCTGACGCCCAGGGATCATTGGAGGCATTGCGCGAGTCGATCGGCAAGATCGAACGGGAGGGCGGCAAGATCCAGATCGTCCACACCGCCGTGGGTGGAATCAACGAGAACGACGTCACCCTCGCCGAGGTGACCGAGGCGGTGATCGTCGGGTTCAACGTCCGGCCCGAGCCCAAGGCGCGTAAGGCGGCGGAAGACGCCGGAGTCGAGGTGCGTACCTATGGGATCATCTACGAGCTCCTCGACGAGATCGAGCAGATGCTGGTCGGCCAGCTCGCCCCTGAGGAAGAGGAGGTCGTCCTCGGGACCGCCGAGGTGAGAGCCATATTCCGGGTGCCCCGCTCGGGGACCGTGGCAGGCTGCTACGTCATCGAGGGCGTCGTGCAGCGCGGCGCTAAGGCCCGTCTGCTCCGCGACGGGGTCGTCATCCACGATGGAGTCGTTGCCTCGCTGAAGCGTTTCAAAGACGACGTCCGTGAGGTCCAGTCCGGTTTCGAGTGCGGAATGGGATTCGAGAACTACGACGACATAAAGGAGGGCGACCACATCGAGGTCTACGTGGTCCGAGAGGTCGCCCGCACGTAATCGGAGCTGGGAGTGCCGCATGAGTGACCGCATGCCGCGGGTCAACTCGACAATCCGCGAGGTGCTCGCCGAAGAGATCGAGAGGATGAGCGATTCCAGGCTCGAGTTCGTCTCGGTCACGGCCGTGGACACCGCGCCGAATCTCCGCCAGGCCACGGTCTATGTCGATGTGTTGGGAGAGGAAGACCGCGAGGATGCCCTCCGCGCCCTGCGCGGCGCAGCCAAGAGGCTGCAGGCCGTCCTCGGGAGCGAGGTGCGCATGAAGTACACCCCGACCCTCGAGTTCGAGATCGATCCCGGCGTCACCAGCGGTCAGCGGATCGAGGCGATCTTGAGGGAATTGAAGGCGGGGGAGGAGCCGGAATGACCATCGATCCCGCAGTAATCGAAGAGGCGGCCCAGGCCATAGCCGGAGCCGACAGCATCGCCCTGGCCTGTCATGTCGGCCCGGACGGAGACGCACTAGGTTCGATGCTCGGTCTGGCGATCGCGGCCGCCGGGGCGGGCAAGGAGGTCGTGGCCAGCTTCGGCTCTCCACACGTGTTCCCACCGAGTCTCTCCTTCCTCCCCGCCGGTCACCTGGTCCCACCAGAGGAGTTCCCCGAGGCACCCGGCCTGATGGTGGTCCTGGACGCGGGATCGGCGGACCGGCTCGGCGAGCTGGGCTCCAACGCCTCCAAGGCCGACACCGTCCTCGTCATCGACCATCACGTGACCAACGAGGGGTTCGGCGACATCGCGGTGGTCGACTCCGACGTCGGCGCCACCGGTGAGCTCGTCTACGAGATCCTGAAGCTGCTCGAGTGGAAGATCACGGCGGAAGTAGCCCAGTGCCTGCACACGGCCCTGGTCACCGACACGGGGAGGTTCACCTACGCGAACACCACTCCCCACACCCTGCGCATCGCCGCCGACCTGGTGGAGGCAGGGGCCAAGCCGGACGTCATCGGCCGTCACGTCTACGAGGAGGAGCCCTTCGGGTACCTGAAGGCGGTCGCCATCGCCATGGAGCGGGCGGAGCTCGACCCTGAGCGGCGTGTCGTCTACACGTTCATCACCGACGAAGACCTGAAGGGAGCCGGGATCGACTGGGGGGACACGGAGAACCTGATCGACTTGCTCCGGTTGGCGGTCGAGTCGGACACCGCGGTGCTCGCCAAGGCTCACGGGGACGGGCGGGTCAAGGTGAGCCTGCGCTCGCGCGGCGACACAGACGTAGGCGGGTTGGCCGCGGCGATGGGCGGCGGTGGACACCGGCTCGCCGCCGGCTTCACGGCACAGGAAGACATCGAATCGGTGCTGGCGAAGGTCCTGGCTGTCGTGGAGGACTACCGGTGACCAGGTGCTCACCGGCATGATGGCGGGCACCGCAGGCTTCCTGGTCGTCGACAAGCCAGAGGGCATGACATCAAACCATGTCGTCGGACTGGTCAGGAAGGCCGTTGGTGTGAAGAAGGTGGGTCACGCCGGGACCCTCGACCCCATGGCCACCGGAGTCTTGGTGATGGCCATCGGCAACGTGACGCGCCTGATCAAGTTCGTCCAGGACTACGAGAAGGAATATGTGGCCACGGCACTGTTCGGCGTGGCTACCGACACTCTCGACGCCGATGGAGCGGTCTTGAGCCGGGAGCCGATGGACTTCGACGAGGCGGACCTGGAGGCGCTTACCCCCAGGTTCACCGGAACGATCTCCCAGGTCCCGCCGATGGTCTCCGCCCTCAAACACGAGGGACGGCGGCTATACGAGTTGGCCCGCGAGGGTGCGGTCGTGGAGCGAGACGCCCGCCGGGTCGAGATCCACGAGCTGGAGATCCTCTCGGTGGGCCCGCCGCCCTACCCCGAGGTCGAGTTCAGGCTGGTGTGCGGGAAGGGGACGTATGTTCGTTCCCTAGCCGACGACATGGCCGCCGTGCTCGGCGGCCAGGCCCATCTCACCGCCCTCCGACGCACCAGAATCGGACCGTTCGCAATCAGCGACAGTGTCACCGTCGACGACCTCGCCAGCTGGTCGTCCTACCTGATGACACCGGCATCGGCTCTCTCGGCTATGGCGTCGGTGATCGTCGACGACGATACTGCCGAGGCGGTGCGCAACGGCATGCGATTCGTGGGCGGCCCGGTCTTGTCCGGACCTCCCGACGTCCCCTATCGAGTTCTCAGCGAAGAAGGTGAGTTGCTCGCCGTCTACACCAGGGCCGGAGATCGAGCGCAGCCCGACGTGGTGCTTCCCTCGTGAAGGTGCTGAAGGGGCCGTGGGCGGGCTGGGAGCGGCCCGCCGCCCCCACCTCGGTGACCATCGGCGTCCTCGACGGGGTCCATCGAGGGCACCGTGCCCTCATCGACCGTCTCGAACCTTCGATGCTTCGCACGGTCCTCACCTTCGATCCCCACCCTGTGGAGGTGCTCCGGCCCGGGACGGCGCCGCGTCTCATCACCACCATCGAAGAGCGGATCTCACTGCTCGAGGCCACCGGTGTGGAGTGGGCCGGTGTCCTCGATCTTGCCGAGATCAGGGAGCAGGCTCCCGAGGAATTCGTGGAGGATGTCCTGTCCGGCAAGCTCGGTGTGGCTCATCTGGTCGTTGGCATCGATTTCCGGTTCGGAAGGGACCGGTCAGGTGATGTCCCGTTGCTGCAGCGGCTCGCTCCCGGTCTCGGTTTCGTCGTCGAGACCATCGACCTGGTGTCGGAAGATGGAACCCCCGTCTCCTCGAGTCGGATACGCGGCCTGGTGGAAGAGGGCCGGGTCGTCGACGCGGCTTCCCTCCTGGGCCGGTGGTACGCCATGACCAACACCGTCGTCGACGGAGACAAGAGGGGTGGCCAGATCGGCTATCCCACGGCGAACATACGCCCGCCAGGACGCAAGGTGGTGCCGCGTGCAGGGGTGTACGCCACATTCGTCGCCCTCGGCGACGGCACTCGACTCGACGCCGCCGTGAACGTCGGAGTCCGACCGACGTTCGGCGGCGGGGAGCTTCTCGTCGAGGCTCACATACTCGACTTCAGCGATGACATCTACGGCCGGGAGATGACGGTCGAGTTCGTCGAGTATCTTCGGCCAGAGCTGGAGTTCGCTGGCGTCGAGGAGCTGGTCGATCAAATGGGTGACGACGTCGCCCAGACGAGGGAGATCCTCGACCGGGCCCGCACTCGAATATGAGATTGAGATGCGAAGCTGTTATCGTTAGACATGATCCACCACATCACTTCAGGTCTCACGCGCAATGAAGACAACCACTGAAATCGTCGAAGAGTTCGGTACCCACGGGAGCGACACAGGCTCCCCGGAGGTGCAGGTGGCCCTGCTCACCGAGCGGATCACCCACCTCACCGAGCATCTTCGTGACCACAAGCACGACCACCACAGCCGTCGTGGTCTGTTGCTCATGGTCGGGAAGCGTCGGAGGCTCTTGGATTATCTGCGTCGAGAAGACGTGGAGCGATACAGGAACCTCATCGCCAAGCTCGGCTTGCGGCGCTGAGACATCGAGGAGCGGCTTCGCCGCTCCTCATTGTGTATACGGGGCCCTCGAGGCCCAAAGAAGGAGCCACGTCGGTTGTCAGTGGTGATGGCTCGGGGCATGTCCCTCGAGACACCACCACTGCCAACGGGCGCAGGCTCCACAACAAGGAATAGAAGGAGCACACAGTGCCCGAAACCTCAGTAAGAGGCACCATCGGCGGCAAGGAGCTCATCCTGAGCACCGGCAAGATGGCGAATCTCGCCAACGGAGCCGTCGTCGCCAAGATCGGCGGAACCGAGATGCTGGTGACCGCCACCGCAAACGCAAAGCCCAGGGAAGGGGTCGATTTCTTCCCCCTCACGGTCGATTTCGAGGAACGGATGTACTCGGTGGGGAAGATCCCCGGATCGTTCTTCCGGCGCGAGGGCCGTCCCTCGGAGCAGGCAACCCTGACCTGCCGACTCATCGATCGGCCGTTGCGCCCGTCCTTCGCCGACGGTTATCGCAACGAGACTCACATCGTGGTCACCACTCTCTCGGTGGATCAGGAGAATCCCTTCGACGTGATCGCGTTGAACGGCGCCTCCGCCGCTCTCAGCGTTAGTGGCCTTCCCTTCGAAGGTCCTCTCGGTGGAGTCCGCATGGCTCTCAAGAAGGGCGAGTGGGTGGTATTCGCCACCGAAGACGAGCTCGACGAGTCCGTATTCGAGATGGTGGTCGTGGGACGGCGCAATGACGCCGGTGAGATCGACATCGTCATGGTGGAGGCCGGCGCAACCGAAGCTGGCTACCGTTTGGTCAGCGATGGGGACTCTCCCTCCGATGAGGCGGCAGTGGCCGAAGGGCTCCAGGAGGCGAAACGGCACATCTCGGGCCTCATCGACCTGCAGAACGAGTTGATCTCCAAGGTGGAGGTCCCCGAGTTCATCTGGTCACCCCACGTCGAGTACTCAGACGAGATCTACTCCCGGGTCGAGTCGACGACCGGCGACCGGATCAAAGAGGTGCTTCAGATCGCCGGCAAGCAGGATCGGCAGGATGCCGAGGGCGAACTGTTCGACGCGATAGTGGCCGAGTTGGGTGTCGAGGAGGACGACTCCGAGACCCTCAAGCAGGTCAAGAACGCCTTCCGCAGCGCATTCAAGAAGACCGCCCGCAGACGTGTCGTCGAGGACGAGGTCCGCATCGATGGACGCGGAGCCACGGACATCCGACCGCTCACCATCGAGATCGGTGCCGTCGAGCGGACCCACGGATCGGCGCTGTTCCAGCGGGGGGAGACCCAGGTGCTGAACATCACCACCCTCGGCATGCTCAAGATGGAACAGATGCTCGACACACTCGACATCGCCGAGGCCAAGCGGTACATGCACCACTACAACTTCCCGCCGTTCTCGACCGGCGAAGCAGGTTTCATGCGCGGTCCGAAGCGTCGCGAGATCGGGCACGGTGCGCTCGCCGAAAGAGCGCTGCTGCCGGTGATCCCCAGCTCGGACGACTTCCCCTACGCCCTGCGTCTCGTCTCCGAGGTGCTCGCCTCGAACGGGTCGTCGTCGATGGCGTCGGTGTGTGGTTCGTCGTTGTCACTCATGGACGCCGGAGTGCCCATCGCGGCACCTGTCGCCGGCATCGCCATGGGGCTGATCAACGAGGGTGACGAGTTCATCACTCTCACCGACATCCTCGGAGCCGAGGACGCTCTCGGCGACATGGACTTCAAGGTGGCCGGGACGGCCGAGATGATCACTGCCCTCCAGCTCGACACCAAGATCCAGGGTCTCCCCTCGGAGGTGCTGGAGTCGGCTTTGGGCCAGGCGCGCGAGGCCAGGCACTTCATCCTCGACGCTATGTCGCAGGTCATCGCCGAGCCACGTGAGGAGATGAATCAGTGGGCTCCCCGTATCGAGTCGATCGAGATCCCCAAGGACAAGATCGGCGAGGTCATCGGTCCCAAGGGCGCGGTCATCCGCGAGCTGGAAGAGACCACCGGAGCCAAGATCGAGATCGAAGAGGGCGACGGCATCGGGATAGTCCGCATCGCATCGAGCGACGGCGAGGCCCTTGCCGCGGCCAAGGAGAGGGTGACTCAGATCGCTTTCCCGCCAGAGGCCGCAGTCGGAGAGACCTACGAGGGCAAAGTGGTGAACATCACCAAGTTTGGTGCCTTCGTCAACATCCTTCCCGGCCGGGATGGCCTGTTGCACATCTCCCGTCTCGACGGCTCCAAGCGGGTCGAGCGGGTCGAGGACTATCTGTCCGAGGGAGACGAGCTCGAGGTCCGGGTCCGCGAGATCGACCGCGGCAAGGTCAGCCTCGAGCTGGTCGAGGCTCTCCCCGGAGCGACCCTCCCCAACGGTGACTCCTCCTCAGGTGGCGGTGGAGGTGGCGGCGGTCGCGACCGGGGCCAGCAGAGCCGTGGCGACCGTGGCGGTCGGGGTCGCGGGGACAAGAGTGGCTCCAAGGGTGATCGTCAGCGTGACGACAACGGCGGCTCCGCCGAGAAGTCCGAGAAGGGACGGCGCAAGGCCCCCCGCAGCTTCTCGGAGGCGTTCGACCAGATGCAGGACTGAGGCATTACTCGTCTGCCAAGACCGGGCCGATCTCCGGATCGGCCCGGTCTCGTTGGCCGTCGCCCCTTACAATCGAAGGGGCTGGATATCCCCCAGCAATCGGAGTTCCATGGCTGTCGAAATGGACGGCAACGTCAGGATGCGCGGCGACACCGGTCCCGGTGTCGGCGTGCGGATCCTGGCTGAGGGCGGAAGGCTGCGACTCGTGGCCGGAAACGAGTTGGTCGGCGATTGGCAGGTCTCCGACATCGGCATCAGTTCGCTCCAGGAGGGCTTCAACATCAAGGCCGAGGGCGAGGAGTTCATCCTCCGCACCGACGACGATGTCCCTTTGGCAGAGGAACTGGGCGTGGCGGCGGCCTCTCCGCGTCTCGCCAGGCGGTTGGCAGCGCGACACAACCCCGAAGAGCGGGAGTTGCCCGCCCATCCGCCGACCATCTCATCGAATCTGGGGGCTATCGGCTTCGCCGTGGCCGGGGCTCTCATCGTCCTGGGGGGAACATTCCTCAACCTCGCCGACCCCGGCGCGGCCGCTGCGAGCGGGGAGTTCGATTTCTGGGTCGCCTTCATGGTCGGGGGAGTACTGATGATCGGTGTCTCCTACGTGATGTCGATCGGGAGTCGGCTGGCCCGTGTGGTCGCCGCCGCGGTGCTCATTCTCATGGTGCTGCTCTTCGGTCTGGCGGTCAGGGGCGGCGAGGCCAGCGTGAGTCGACTGACCGCGTTCGGGTTCATCGCCGGCGGCCTGGTCATAGGAGTGGCGGTGTTGTTCAGCGGAAGTGTGGGTGAGCCCGACTGACGGTCGGGGCTGTCGATGCCAGAGCTGCCCGACATCGTGGTCTACATCGAGGCGCTGGAGCAACGGGTCCTGGGCGAGACCGTGGCCGGCGTTCGGGTGGTGTCACCGGCGGTGATGAGGACTTATGACCCGCCCTACGACGCTCCGGTGGGGCTCGAGGTGATCGAGTTGCATCGGGTGGGGAAGCGGATCGCGTTCGGCATGGGAGAGGGTGCAGAGAGACCAGCCGATCTCTACCTGGTGATCCACCTCATGGTGGCGGGGCGTCTCCGCTGGGAGGCGCCGGGCAAGGCGATCCCGAGGAAGGTGGGTCTGGCCGCACTCGACTTCGAGCACGGGTCGCTCATCCTCACCGAACAGGGAACTCACAAGCGCGCCGGGATGTGGCTCTTTCGTGATTGGGCAGGGGTGACAGCCCTGGACCGTGGTGGCATCGAGCCGCTCGAATCCTCACCGGACGAGTTCGCCACCGCGATCAAGGCCGAGAACCGAACTCTGAAACGGGCCCTCACCGACCCCCGCATCTTCTCCGGCATCGGCAACGCCTACTCAGACGAGATTCTGTGGGCAGCCCGGCTCTCCCCGGTGAAGAGGACCTCTCAGCTGACCGCCGAGGAGATGGAGCTTCTGCACGGTGCCGTGGTGGACTCACTGGAGTCGTGGACCCGGGTCCTCCGCGAGGAGGTCGGGGAGGGATGGCCGACCAAGGTGACCGCCTTTCGTGACGAAATGGCGGTCCACGGCAAGTTCGGGGACCCTTGTCCCCGCTGCGGGTCGAAGGTGCAGCGCATCGTGTATTCGGACAACGAGACCAACTACTGCGCCACCTGTCAGACCGGTGGCAAGCTCCTCGCCGATCGCTCGCTCTCCAGGCTGCTCAAAGACGACTGGCCCAAGACCCTCGAGGAGCTGGAGGGCGCCTAGAGGGCGGTCAGGTCTCGATCTGACGGGCCCCGATGAAGGCCATCGCGAACCCGGCGTAGGCGACCAGGGCCCCGATGACCTCGAAGACCTCGTTGAGGACATTGCCGGCGAATCGAACGTCCTCGATGATGGTCAGCACCCCCACGAGGGCGATGGTGTAGCCGAGCACCTTCATCAGCAGTGGAAGCGGGTGGTAACGCTCTACTCCGGCCCGATCGACACGAGGCAGCAGGACCGCGGCTATCGCCGGAACCACGGCGAGCCAGGCCACCCAGTAGGTGTTCGCCAGGACGCCGAAGATCAACCACACCGCCACTATCACCATTCCGGCGAAGGCAACCAGGCCCTCACCGCTGGTGAAGTCTCCCGCTCCCTCCAGGACGTTGTCGAGTTCCCCCGCGGGGGTGGGCTCGGGGACAGGCTCGGTTCCGTATGACTCGTCGGTCATCTCTTGCTCCTGGTGGGCGACGTGTCCGCCGACTCTATCTGTGAATCGCGTTGCCGGTCGTGTGAGACCGCCTCATCGTGAGTCGGCTGCCAGGTTCGTCACGCCGCGCCGTTCCATGTTGCCCCAACGACGTGTTCCCTTCCCACCGAGCAGAGCCCGGATCCGCCAGAGCACGGTCAGCTGGCGGAGACCGAAGTTCTCGATCGCTGCCACCGCGATCAGCCGGGAAGTGTCCGTCGGGCTGTTGAAGTAGCCGAATGACTCGTCGAGCAGCAGCGCTATCAGTGAGTTGAGCAGTCCCATCCCGAGAGCGATCAGGAGCAGCCAAACGAGGGCAGTCGTGTCGATGGCGCCCAGCAGCCAGGCGGTGGGGACGACGAACCAACCTATGAACTCGACGATGGGGGCGAGATACTCGAAGAGCACGAACCCGGGCCAGGCCACCGTTCCCATCTGACGGTATCTGGGGTTGAAGGTCATGTCGCGGAAGTCGCTCACGACCCTCATCAGTCCCCGGTGCCAGCGAATCCGCTGGCGCCTCAACACCCTGACGGTGTCCGGCACCTCCGTCCAGATCACCGCGGCCGGCTCGTACACGATGCGATACGGGATGCCTCTAACCAGCATGTGGCGGTGGATCCTCATCGTCAGGTCCATGTCCTCGCCCATGTGGCCTGCGGTCAGACCTCCCACCTCGACGACGACGGATTTCTTCCAGATGCCGAAGGCACCGGAGACTATGGGAACCGAGTTCATCCAGGACCATGCGGGACGGCTGGCAAGGAAGTTCCGGAGGTACTCGAGGATCTGCATCCTGGGTATGAGACGGCGTGGGACGCCGGCCTCGATGATGTGACCCAACTCGACCCGGCTTCCGTTCAACGGCCTCACGTTTCCACCGACCCCCACCGTGCGCTCCCGGTCCTCGACGACCCGCTGCATGGAATGGACGAGGCAATCGGGGTCGAGCACCACGTCGGCGTCGGTGCAGAACACGTAGGAATGCCTGGCGACGTTGATCCCCGCGTTGAGGGCGTCGGCCCGGCCACCGTTCTCCTTGTCGATGACGGTGATGTCGACTCCCGATCGGCCCCGAAAGATGGCCCTGATCGGGGCGGATTCCAGTTCGGGGCGGTAGGGGATGCGCACCTTCTCGAGATCGAAGGCCTCGATGAGCGCCGCCAGGGTGTTATCGCGTGAGCCGTCGTTGATGACGACGATCTCGAAGCGGGGATAACGAACGATCGACATGGACCTGACCGCATCGACGATCCCGGCCTCTTCGTTGTAGGCGGCGATGATGATCGAGACCGGGGGTGAGGTCTTGCTGGAGAGCATCTCGCCCACCCTGCCGAATCTGCGCAGATGGTGATTGCGCCGCAGGGCAGCTGCGGAGACCACGGCGAGGAACAACATGTAGGCCTGCATGGCGATGAAATACGCGATCGTGGCGTATCCGACCCATTTCATGACCTCCCAGCTCACGAGTTGCCCTTCCCCCTCATATGGGCGAGCAGAGGCTCGTGTCGAGAGCCGCCCTGGTCTGCTCTTCGCCTCGCCGAGACCAGCTCGCCGACGTCTATGAGTGCCTCGGCGGCAGCGTCGGCGGCGTACGGGTCCTCGTCGTCGAGACTCTGGTAGAGAGCCGCCACCCCGTCGGGGAGTCTGGCGATGGCGCCCGCCGCCGAGCGACGTACCCACCAGCTCTCGTCGCGCATCGCCTCGACGAGATGAGGGATGGCCGAGGGATCGCCGAGACCGCCGAGGGAACTGGCCGCCTTGGCACGGATCTCCCATCTCGAGGCGCGGAGTCTCTGCTCCAGGGGGGGCAGAGCTTCGGGGCTGCCCAGTTCTCCCAGCGTCTCGATGGTGGCCAGTTCGACCTCGAGATGGAGTCTCTCGTCGAGCAGCTCCAACAGGGGGCCCACCGCCTGATCGTCCTGGACCTGAGCGATGGTGCGCAGGGCGAGGGCGGGACCACGATGGTCGAAACGGTGATTGATCTTGACATAGGCCAGCAGCGGCCAGGTCGCCTTGGTCCCGAATCCCAGCAGAGTGTCGGAGAATCGGACCCGGACCCATGGGATCTCCTCTTTGAACCGGGACACGATCTCGTCGATGGCCGGTGTCCATCTGATCCGACCCAGGCCCCGGGCGCACTGGATGCGGATCTCCGGCTCCCGATCGTCGAGATGGGCCATCAACGTGTCGGCAGACAACTCGTCGCCGAGCTCGGCGAGGGCTACTGCAGCCCTCAGCCGTCTCCCGAGGAGCCAAGAGGAGTCGAGGTGGCGCCTCTGCCGCTCGATGACACCGTGACGGTTCACGATGCGGTGGAGGGTCGACACCTCGTCCCCTGAGATCGCGTTGCGCATGTCGATGAGAGCGTCGAGGAAAGCGGGGTCCTCCGCAATGGCCTCGGTTATGGGCTCCGTGTTGTTCGGGAAGGAGAGGCAGCGGCTGAGGAGGCCGAGGTAGCTCTTGCGACGGGCGTCATGGTCGTGCATCCGGCGACGGTGGATCACCTTCAAGATGACCAACGCCATGAGCAGTAGGGCATTGACCGTGAATATGACCAGGACGGCCACCTGAAGGAGTGAGTCCGACGGCATGTGACATGAATATCGGATGTCTGGGGCCCATGTTTAGGTGCTTGGCCGGGGCAACCCTGCGTGACCTGGGCTTTCAGGTCTGCATCTTGATGCGCGCCATCAATTCCGTTATCCGAAAGGGTTTACGGACGAAGTCGACGGCCCCGCGGTCGAAACTCTCGACGGCCGTCCGGTCGTCGTCGACGCCGGTGAGCATCAGGACCGGGACGTCCATCCCCTCCTCGTGCCAGCGGGTGATCACATCGAGGCCCAGGAGCCCGGGCATCAACTGATCGAGGATGATCAAGTCGTATCCACCGGCGCTGCCCAGCTCGTAGGCGCTCAATCCGTCTTTGGCGACGTCCACCTCGTAGCCGGCGCTCTCCAAGGCGGTCTGTAGCAGGGCTCTGATCGTCTCGGAGTCGTCGGCAACGAGGATTCTCTTCTTTTCGCTCACCAGACCGTGATCGTAATGGCGTAGCTCTCTGGTTGAAGCCCCGGTTGTCACCGAACATATGTTCGATAAGATGGAACGTCTTCAGGGAGTCAGATAATTGATCGAAGGCCTTGCGTCAGTCGACGTCGCCGCACATGCGGCCGACGAGAAGAGGTTGTTCGACCTCCAACCCGGGCAGGTCACCGAGCTGGTCGGGGCCCCCGGGGCCGGTTTGACGCGTCTGGGTCTGAGGCTGATCGCTTCCCATTCTCGGGTGGCTCCGGTGGTGGTACTCGATGTCAGGGGTTGGATCTCACCCGAGGCGGCCTGGGAAGCCGGGGTGATCCCCGAGAGGCTGGTGGTGGTCAGGTGCGACGACTCTGCTCTGTGGTCCAAGGTGACCGCCGCACTTCTCGAGGGAGTGCGTGCCATGTATGTCGAGGTGCCTTCTCGTGTCGGAGAGCGCGATCTGCGACGTCTCGCCGCTCTGGCCCGGGCTCGCCGGGTGGCGGTGGCGATGAGGCCACTGCAGGACGGCCTGCCCGGCGGTATCGCATACCTCAGGCTGCGCGCACTCGGGGTCACCTGGGAGGGGGCGGACCGCGGTCATGGGAGATTGACCAGGCGTCGTCTCGTGCTGGAGGCGACGGGCAAGGGGGTAGCGGGGGTATCACGTCGATTCGAGGTCGAAGATGAAGGTGCGGACTCTGTGCGTGTGGTTTCCGATGTGGTCGTTGACCAGGTCAGACGCGTCATCGGGTAAGCCGTTGATGGTGGTGGACGATCGGGGAGTGGCCGCGGCCACCGACGATGTGCTCGCTGTCGGGGTCAACCCGGGAATGCCCCGCCGCGAGGCAGAGGCGCTGGCTCCCTTCGCCACGGTGATGATCAGGGACGTGGGGGAGGAGACCCGCAGATTCGAGTCGGTAGTCACCACAGTGGAGGGTCTCGTGCCCAAGGTCGAGGTGGTCGCTCCTGGTCTGGTCTTCGTCCCGGTCACCGGTGCGGTCCGTTTCTACGGCGGGGAGGAGACGCTGGCCAAGAGGGTGGATGAGGCAATCAGAGACTGTGTCGCCGCAGGTGACGGAGGAGGCAATGGCTGGACGTTCATGATCGGTATAGCTGACGGTCCCTTTGCCGCCCGATGGGCAGCTGCCACCGCCTCACCAGGAAAGCCTCTGATCGTCACCGACACCATCTCCTTTCTCTCCCGGCTCGACCTCGGTGCGCTTCGGGAGGCGATGGGCGGTGAGGAGATGATCGATACCTTCCGTTGGCTGGGCATCTCGACCCTCGGTGACCTTGCTCGGCTGCCCCGTGAGACTCTCGCCTCTCGTTTCGGCAACCCAGGTCTGCTGGCTCACCGTCTCGCCAGTGGTGACGACCGCATGCTCGAGCCACGAGAGATCACAGATGACCTGTTGGTGGAGATGTCCTTCGAAGATCCGTTGGAGAGTCTCGACGTGGTTGCCTTCGCCGGTCGCGATCTGGCAGAGAAGCTGTTGGGGAAGCTCCGCCCCTGCGCGCTGGCTCCCCACGCGGTGACCATCAGGGCAGAGTCCGCACATGGGCCGGCCAGGTCGAGGACATGGCGCTCGGCCGACCCGTTCACGGGCAAGGAACTGAGTGACCGGGTGTGGTGGCAGCTCAGGGCATGGGTGGAGTCGTCGGGTATCCCGGGAGGTATCACCGCGTTGCGTATCGTCCCGGCCGAGCTCTCCGGGGAAGGGCGCCAGCTCGGGCTCTTCAGCGACGAGTCGTCGTTGGTAGAGACCGGACGCGCACTAGCACGCGTCCAGGCGATCTTGGGCCCCGACGCCATCCTCCGGGCGAAGGCGCAAGGGGGTCGCATGCCGGCAGAGCGAGTCGTCTGGTCACGTTGGGGCGAGCCGGACACCCCGGAGGACCGAGACTCCGGTGCGCCGTGGCCCGGAGCGACACCATCTCCTGCACCAGCCCTGGTGCCTCCCCGTCTCGATCCAATCGAAGTGGAATGGGACGGGGGGATGCCTGTCCGGGTCAGGTTGGGGTCGAGATGGGAGCCGGTTCTCACCTGGAGCGGGCCCTGGAGGTTGAGCGGCCGGTGGTGGGGAGGGGAAGGCAACGCGGACCGCTATCAGATGGTCACATCGGTAGGTGCCTTCCTCTGCGTCGTGTCCGGGGGCCGGGCCTTCCTTGCCGGCATCTATGACTGAGATCGGCTCACCGGGCCGCCGAGGTCGCTGACCCTCCTGGCGATGATGCCGCGGATCTGGTCGCGCAGACTGTCTGCGTCCGCCTGTGTCAACCCCGCGGTGGGGATGGGAGGGTCGATGATCGCGGTCACCGGCCCACCCCGGAACCACGGCCTTCCCGGCACCGCCGCCTCGTAGGTGCCCTGAATCGAAAGGGGGAGGATCGGCAGTTGGCTGGCGATCGCCATGGTGAAAGCGCCTTTCTTGAAGGGCTTCATCACCCCGTCTCTCGGCCTGGTGCCCTCCGCGTAGATGATCAGGCTCCGGTTGTGGGCGATCAGCTCTCTGGCCTGTTGGTTCACCGAATTGTGGATTGCCCCGCGAGCGCTCCGGTCGACCTCGATGATGCCGACGGCTCGCATTGCCTGGGCGAGCAGAGGAATGCGAAACAGCTCCTTCTTCGCCAGATATCGGATGGGAAGATCCACGGCCAGGAAGCAGACCATGATGTCGAGCGTTGAGAGGTGATTTGCCACCACCACATAGGACCGGGAGGGATCTATGTGCTCCTGTCCCTCCACGGAGAGCTCTGTGCCGGATGCCAACAGCCACATCCGGGACCACCAGCGAATCACCTTCTCGATGGCAGCTGAGTTTGGCCTGGTGACCACGAGGGCAATCACCGATAGGGCCCCCACGACGGTGACGAGCACGCCGACCACCCAGGTGAGGATGGTGCGGTAGAGGATGGAGGCCCAGCGCATCAAGGGGCGAGGCTAGTGCAGGTCTACCCTCCCGCCCGTGGACAAGAAGGAGTTACGCGCCGAGATGCGCGCCCAACCCCTGGTGGAGCCGGAACAGAACCGGCTGGTGGTGGAGGCGCTCTTCACCTGGCTCTCGGCGCGCATGCCCGGGACCGCATCCGCCTTCCTGGCCATGCCCGGTGAGGTAGACGTCAGTCCCTTGTTCACCCGTCTCCCCGGTTGGCGCTGGGTGCTGCCCCGGGTCGAGGAAGACGGGCCGATGACTTTTCGCGATCGTGATCTGCCCCGAGAGACCCATCGTCTCGGCATGGAGCAGCCCACCGGGTCCGGACCGGCGATCCCGGTTCACGAGATCGACGTGTTTCTCACCCCTGGTCTCGCCTTCGACCGTTCGGGCGGTCGCCTCGGCAAGGGCCGCGGCTTCTACGACCGGGTGCTGGCCCAGATGAGGTCCGATGCACTGGCCGTCGGGGTCACGGTGACGAGCCGGGTCGTCGATGAGGTGCCGATGAGGGCCCACGACCGCCCGATGGACCTGGTCGCCACGGAGGACGGAGTCATCCTCTGCTCGACCAGCCGCTGATCCGGTCGATGGAAATCGCGATCGCCGGCCCCTCGGGCGGGCGGCCGCCGTACTGGTGGTACTTGACGGCGAGGGCGGCCCGTCCGTCGGACCAGACGGGGTCGTCGGCGTGGATGCTGGCCGCTCCGTCAACCCTCACCCACAGGAGTCGGGTCCAGTCCTCCGACCAGTGGTCGATGAGCAGCGAGGCGGAGGGGTAGGTCTCGATGTTGGCCAGTCGCTGGAGACGGGTAGTCGTCTTGGGCTTGTGGTCCACCATGGTCAGCACCACGTTCCCGACCACGGCGAACGTGACGGGGACGACGTGCGGCCCGCCGTCGGGTCGTACCGTCGCCAGATGACCGACCCGTGCGGCCTCCAGACGCGTCCGGGCCTCAGCCTCGTCCATCGAGGCTCAACAAGGGCGCCACCGTTCGCCAGGTCGTTTCGGCCCATCGGGCGTGCCCGGCGCCGCTGACGTGGAACAGGTCTGCGGCCCAGAGGGTGGGGTCGCTGTTCCAGGCGGTGGCATCGTCGCTGCGCTGGTCGACCACGGCCGTTTCGTGTCTCGCCGCCACCTCCCAGTGGACCCGGTCGAAGCGGCGTGCCCGTCTCGACATCAGGTTGCTCAACGGGGGGTAGAGCCGCGGGATGGTCCCGAGAACGCCGACACCACTCTGGACCACGGTTGTCCCGCTCTCGGCGAGGGTACTGATCAGCCGTTCGAGGTCGGCGGCGAACCTCCGGAGCGGAACGGCTTTGATGGCGTCATTGGCACCCACGGAGACGAAGACCAGATCGGGCTCGAAGGCGATGGCGGAGTCGAGTTGGTTCTCGAGAACGTCGCGGGTCCTCGATCCCCCGACGGCAAAAGAGCGGAGGACCACATGCCGGCCCTCGGCGAGACGCAGGCACACCCGGCTGACCCAGATCTCATGGGGGCCGGCCACTCCCGGAGCGGTCACCGAGGAATCGCCGAGGACCGCGACCCGGAGGGTGGGATGGGACGGATCCCCGAATTCACCCGACGGGTCGAACTCCTCGAGGGCAGGCGCCGGACGCAGGACCGCATAGGCAGCTTCCAGTCCGAGAATGGCGATACCGGCCATCGCCCCGCGTCGAAGTAGTCGCCCGACCATCGTCTCCATATTGCCAGCGCTGGAGCCGTTGTCTAACTGTTGGCAGCGCGCTCGATCCTCTCGCGCAGGCCGAAACGGCCCTTTGCTTCGGTGAGGTCGACGACGGCTCCGATCTCGTTGGAGAAGGTCGACGGGTCGTCGGGATAGAAGTCGAAGCTCTCGCCGTCGATGTCCAGTGAGAACTTGTATATCGATGTGCGTTCGGCCGTGACCGCTTGCAGTGACCACGAACCAAGACGACGTCTGCCTGCCGCGATCCTGAATCGACCATCGGCGATGTCGATCAGGACGCTGCTCGGTTCGAGGTCCGGTCCTTGTAGCCGTCCTGTGAATTGAGCCATCCCGCTCTTCAATCTAGTCGGATGGGATCGGCTCGGGGCAGGGTCGATCATCTACCCGACATGTGACTAGTCATTGGGCTGGGTTCGACCTCGTCTCCGGCGGAATGTCGGATGGGATCGAGCAACCGGACCAGTTGGTCGAGGTCGTGGTCGGAGAGACCTAGCGTGGCGAACACCTCGTTGACCGCCGTCGTGGCCGGGTCGAGCAGGTCCCGGCCCTTGGGGAGCAGGACGGCATGAATCACCCGGTTGTCGGTTCGGTCGACCACGCGCTCGATCAGCCGTTCTCGCTCCAGTCGCTTCACCGCACTGGTCACACTTGCCGGATGCACCTGGAGACGGTCGCTGATCTTGCCCATGGGCAGGCCCCCGGTACGACTGAATCCGAGGAGTCGGAGTATCTCGAAGCGAGCGAAGGTGAGCCCGAGTGGAGCCAGCACTTCCTCGACCCGCCCGGCCAGGATCTGCTGCGCCCGGGTGATGGTGGTCACCGCTGCCATGCCGGCGGCGGCCTCTTCCCAGCCATGGGCGACCCAGTGGCGTCGGGCCTCGGCGATTGGGTCACGCAGTCTTCCGTTGCTCATTTCCTTTGACATCAAACTATTCGCTTCGTATCCTGATGGCAAACATGTCGAAGCAACAGTTGGCCAACAAGGTCAGGTTCGTGACCGCCACCTCCCTCTTCGACGGTCACGACGCCTCGATCAACATCTTCCGGAGGATCCTGCAGGCCTCAGGGGCCGAGGTGATCCATCTCGGTCACAACCGAAGCGGGCTCGACATCGTGGACGCGGCAATCCAGGAGGATGCCCATGCCATCGCGGTCACCTCTTATCAGGGTGGCCACATGGAGTTCTACCGCTACCTGCGCGACCTCCTCGTCGAGCGAGACGCCGATCACATCCGGATCTTCGGCGGGGGAGGAGGCACCATCCTCCCCGACGAGGGGGAGGAACTGGCCTCGTACGGGGTCACCAGGATCTACTCCCCCGACGACGGTCGCTCCATGGGCCTCACCGGGATGGTCGCCGACATGCTCGCCCGCTCCGACTATCCGCGGGGTGAGCTCGACCCCGACTTCGATCTCGGCGCCCTGGGCACCGACACGCCCGGTCTCGTGGCCTCGCTGATATCGGCGGCGGAGAACTACACCGACAAGTACGCCGACGTCTGGGAGCGTCTGGAGACCCGGGCGATGTCCTCGCAGACGCCTGTGATCGGAGTCACCGGCACCGGTGGTTCCGGCAAGTCGAGCCTCGTCGACGAGATCGTGCGCCGGATGCTGGCGGATTTCGAGGATCGGACCATCGCCATCATCTCCGTCGACCCTTCCAAGCGCCGGTCCGGAGGGGCGCTACTCGGCGATCGGATCAGGATGAACTCATTGCCCCATCCCCGTGCCTACATGAGATCGCTCGCCACCAGGCAGTCGAACCTGGCACTCTCGCCACACGTCCAGCACGCCATCGACATCGTCAAGGCAGCCGGCTACGACCTGGTGATCCTGGAGACATCGGGGATCGGTCAGTCCGACACCGAGATCGTCGACCATTCCGACCACGCCCTCTACGTGATGACCCCGGAGTACGGGGCCTCCACCCAACTGGAGAAGATCGACATGCTCGACTTCGCCGACCTGGTGGCGATCAACAAGGCGGACAAGCAGGGGGCCGAGGACGCCCTGCGCGACGTGCGCAAGCAGTACCAAAGAAACCGTCTCGCCTTCGACATCGCCGGCGACGAGCTGCCCGTGTATCTGACGGTGGCATCGGACTTCAACGACCCCGGCACCAACCGCTTCTACCGGGCCCTCGTCGCTCGTCTCCGCCTCGAGTCGACTCTCGACATCCCGCTCGAGGACGCCACGAAACAGCACGTCCTCCCCCCCGATCGCAGCCGGTATCTGGCCGAGATCGTCGAAGAGATCCGCCGCTACGACAACTGGTCCCAGGAACAGGCCGACGCCGCCGAGCGGCTCTACCGGCTCGAGGGGGCGGCTCAGGAAGGTGTCGAACTCTCCGAGCAGATCACCGCGGCACGCGACGCCGCCGATGCCGAGAACCTCCGGGCGCTGGAGCGCTGGGACGCGCTGGTCGCCGAGTACTCGGGCGAGGAGTTCGTCTATCATGTCAGGGGCACCGAGATCAGGGTGCCCCTCCACACCGAGACGCTCTCCCACACCAGGGTGCCCAGAGTCGCCCTGCCCCGCTACCGCTCGTGGGGGGATCGTCTCCGTTGGCTGCTCCAGGAGAACGTGCCCGGGGAGTTCCCCTACACCGCGGGGGTGTTCCCCTTCCGACGCTCCACCGAAGACCCGGCGCGCATGTTCGCCGGGGAGGGGCCGCCAGAGCAGACCAACCGCAGGTTCCACTACCTGTCGGAGGGGATGCCGGCGCGGCGTCTCTCCACCGCCTTCGACTCGGTGACCCTCTATGGCGACGATCCACACGAACGCCCTGACATCTACGGGAAGGTGGGCAACTCCGGGGTCTCGATCGCAACTCTCGAGGACGCCAAGAAGCTCTACTCCGGGTTCGACCTCGACGATCCGGCCACGTCGGTGTCTATGACGATCAACGGCCCGGCGCCGATGATCCTCGCCTTCTTCCTCAACGCCGCCATCGACCAGGCCTGTGAGACCTACATCACCGAGAACGACCTGTGGGACGAAGTCGAGGCGATGATCGCTCGCCTGCACGGTGACCATCCCCGGCCCGAGTACCACGGCGAGCTGCCTCCGGGACACGAGGGCCTGGGCCTGCGTCTCCTCGGGGTCACCGGCGACCAGGTGCTGACATCCGACGTCTACGAGCGGATCAAGGCGGAGACCATCTCCACGGTGCGGGGGACGGTGCAGGCCGACATCCTGAAAGAGGATCAGGCTCAGAACACGTGCATCTTCTCCACCGAGTTCGCCCTCCGGATGCAGGGCGACATCCAGCAGCACTTCGTGGACAACGACGTGCGCAACTTCTACTCGGTGTCGATCAGCGGATACCACATGGCCGAGGCGGGGGCCAACCCCATCACCCAGCTCGCGTTCACCCTGGCCAACGGATTCACGTTCGTCGAGAACTACCTGGCCCGGGGCATGGACATCGACGACTTCGCCCCCAACCTCTCCTTCTTCTTCTCCAATGGGATCGACGCCGAGTACGCGGTGATCGGACGGGTGGCCCGCCGCATCTGGGCCAAGGCGATGAAGCACAGATACGGGGGCAACGAGCGCTCCCAGAAGCTCAAGTACCACATTCAGACCTCCGGCCGCTCTCTGCACGCCCAGGAGATCGGGTTCAACGACATCCGGACCACTCTCCAGGCGCTGTATGCCCTCTACGACAACGCCAACAGTCTCCACACGAACGCCTACGACGAGGCGATCACCACCCCCACCGAGGAGTCGGTGCGCCGGGCCCTGGCCATCCAGCTCATCATCAACAAGGAGCTGGGGCTCAACAAGAACGAGAACCCTCTCCAGGGCAGCTTCATCATCGAGGAGCTGACCGACCTGGTCGAGGAGGCGGTGCTTGCCGAGTTCGAGCGCATCAACAGCCGTGGGGGAGTGTTGGGAGCGATGGAGCGCCAGTACCAGCGGACGAAGATCCAGGAGGAGTCGCTCTACTACGAGCAGAAGAAGGAGTCGGGCGAGTATCCGGTGGTCGGGGTCAACACCTTCATCTCGAAGGAGGGCTCACCCTTCCAGATCCCCGAGCACCTCATCAGATCGACCGACGAGGACAAGAAACGCCAGATCGCCAACCTGCGCGGCTTCCAGGAGCGCAACAGAGAGGCTGCCGAGGAGTCGCTCCTCGAGCTGCAGCGGGTTGCCGTGCGTGGCGACAACATCTTCGAACAACTCATGGAGACCGCCAAGGTTGCCTCACTGGGCCAGATGAGCCGGGCCCTCTATCAGGTGGGCGGCCAGTACCGGCGGAACATGTAACGCCCCATGAGAGTGGACGTCAGCGGCGCGCACCTCTGGTTCGGTGTGGACGGACCAGGGCTGGTGGCAGACGGTGACAGGATGCGGACCCGACAGACTGTCCTGCTACTGCACGGCGGCCCTGGCGGCTTCGATCACACTCGTACTTCAAGCTTTCCCTGGAGGGACACGCCCGAGCGATACTGGTCGTCGATCGCTGACTTCGTCCATTCGATTGGTGATTTGCCTGGTCCGGGGTGGTGGGGAAGGGCCACCCCTATGTTCGGTGTCGTTTTCGCCGGTGTTTGGTTTTGGCGTGTTCTTGGATGTGGCAGGGTCGGCATAAGAGGATGCCTTTGTCGACTGTGGTGGTGCCGTGGTCTGCCCAATGGTCGAGGTGGTGGATGTCGCAGTGGCGGGGTTTGGCTCGACAGCCTGGTCCTTGGCAGTGGCGGTCTCGGGCGGTGATCGCCCGGCGTTGCGCTGCGGTCCAGACCCTTGACTTTCTGCCTATGTCCAAGACTTCTGAGTCTGGTCCGAAGATGATGCGGGTGATCGAACAGTCACAGGCGATCATTCTCAGGGTGTCTATGTCGAGGAGTTGTCCGGTTTCGGTTTCGTGGAGTCCTCCGGCGACGCCTTGAAGGGCGGGAATGTCGGTGTGTAAGACGATGTGTGGTTTTTCGCCGCCGACGGTTGGTGTGGTGCCGTTGTCCAGCCAGTCACGGCATAGGTTTTCTAGGGCGTCGTGGCGGCGTTGTCTTGGGGTGCGACCGTCGCCGTCTCGGGGTGGTGGCGTGTTGGCGTCGAGGGCGGCGATGAGGGCTTGGCCGGCGGTGGTGGTGAGCCAGCCGTCGACCCGGCGCATGCCGCCTGTGGTTTCGGATAGATACAGACCCCGGCGGGTCTGTTGGATCCGGGGGTCGAGTTCTCCGGGTCCTTCGGTGGCTTGCCGCCAGTAGGCGACTGCTTTGGCGGTGTCCACGGCGTCTAACCCTTCCACAATGTCGACCAGGGCTGCTTCGGCTTCCGGGTACTCATCGGGGATGGCTTCGGCGGCGGCGAACAGATGTCGCACCTGGTCGGTCGACAGCCGGCCATCAGCCCAGGCCTGATAAGCGTGCGGGGCACGTTCGGCGGCGTTGCCATAGGAGATGATCCGTCGAGCATGTGAAGGGGTAACACTCGTCTGGTCGACCAGAAACGCAGTCGGAGACGAATAGCCCAGCCGATGATGGCCATCCCGGTCAGCCAGGTTCTTCACCCAACCCGCAACGGCTGTCTCCAGGATCTGTTGGCCATGAGAGGCTTCGGCGATCTCCGCGGCCAGTTCCTCCGCGGACAGGTCGTCCGGGTCGAACGACACCAGCTCCTCGAGGATCGAACGCAACTGACTCATCATTCCCCTCTTCCTGCCACCAACGCATTCGACACCGGCGACAGATTTCTCCGTATCAACCCCGATCCACTGAAAAAGCTACAAGCCAGGTAGGACAAGAACTCCGGACGTTCACCGTCCGCTATGGGATCTACGCTGCACACGTGGCTGAGTATGAGGTCCGGTCCCTGAGCCCCGACATCTGGGATGCCTTCGCCGCTCTGGTGGAGCGTCACAACGGTGTCTGGGGAGGGTGCTGGTGTCTCGCATTTCACGCCAAGACTCCGGACATGGGTCAGAGCGTCGAAGGAAACCGCGCGGTGAAGCTGCGACTGGTCAGCGAGGGGCAGGCGCACGCCGCCGTCGTCTTCGACGGCGAGCGAGCCGTCGGGTGGTGCCAGTACGGGTCCCCGGAAGAGCTGCCACGTATCACTCACCGCAAGGAGTACGAGGCAGGGCTCGTCGAGCCGGCAGACTATCGAATCACCTGTTTCTTCGTGGACCGGGACTACCGACGGGATGGTGTCTCGGCGGTCGCCTTGCGAGGTGCTCTCGATCTGATCGCTGGGTCGGGTGGTGGAGTGGTGGACGGGTTCCCCTACGACACCGAGGGAGAGAAAGCCAACGCCTCGTTCCTCTACAACGGCACACGAAGCCTCTTCGAACAGGCCGGCTTCGAGTACGAGCGGCCCAAGGGCAAGAACCACTGCGTGATGCGCGCGACGATCGCCCCCGGCTGATCGGAGTGGGCGTGATGGACAGAGTCGGTGGGCGTCTGACGGCACAATGACCCGAGATGCGATCGAGAGAGGACGGTTGAGGCAATGACGGTCATGGAGTGGCTGTTGGATTCCGATCCGGCGATTCGTTGGCAGGTGATGCGCGACCTGAATGGCGAACCAAATGACGTCGTGAGCTCTGAGCGTGCTCGTG
>DATKCE010000053.1:0-122009 GCA_035513335.1 Acidimicrobiia bacterium | reverse complement strand
GGGAACCAGCAGCCTCCGCGCGCCACGTGCTGTTGCACCTCTTCGCGGAAGTGATCCCGGAGGGCGATGATGGGCGAGACGGCCGATGGGCCCAGGGGGCAGATGGTGGTCATCTTCGGGGGCCAGGCCAGGTCGATGCTGATCCCGTCGGAGACGTCGACGAGAAGGTCGAGGTCGACTGCCCGGCCCTGGCCGGTTTCGATCCGGCGCAGGATCATCTCCATCCAGGTGGTCCCCTCGCGACAGGGGGTGCACTGACCGCACGACTCGTGGGAGAAGAAACGGACCACCCGCTCGGCGGCCCGGATCATGCAGGTGTCCTCGTCCATGACGATGATCGCTCCCGAGCCCAACATCGACCCGGCACCAGCGGTGGCGTCCTTGGTGATCTCGAGATCGAGGTGCTGGTCGGGTACGAACCAGGGAGCCGAGGCGCCCCCCGGAATCCAAGCCTTGAGCTCCTTGCTCCCGCGGATGCCGCCTCCGATGTCGTAGATGAGCTGACGCCAGGTGATGCCGTGCGGGAGCTCATAGTTACCGGGGTTGTTGACGTGCCCGGACAGCGACATCATGAAGGTTCCGGTGTCGTCGCTGTCGCTGACCTCGGCATAACCCTTGGCTCCCATGGCGAGGATATGGGGCAGGTTCGACACCGTCTCCACGTTGTTGACGATGGTCGGCATCATGTAGAGGCCCTTGGCGGCGGGGAAGTATGGGGGCTTGAGTCGGGGCTCTCCGCGCAGCCCCTCCAGGGAGTTGATGAGGGCGGTCTCCTCACCACAGATGTAGGCGCCGGCTCCGAGGTGGACGGTCACCTCGAGGTGGTAGTCCGAGCCGAAGATCCCCTTCCCGAGATATCCCTTTTCGTAAGCCTCGCCGACCGCGTTCTGGACCCGCCGCGCCGGCTTCGCATACTCGCCGCGGATGTAGATGAAGGCGTGATGTGCCTCGTTGGCTACCGAGGTGATGATGATGCCGTCGATCATCTGGTGGGGGTCGCGCTCGAGGAGTTGACGATCCTTGAAGGTGCCCGGCTCGGACTCGTCGGCATTCACCACCAGGTAGGAGGGACGGGCCGGGGCGAGGAAGCTCCATTTGAGGCCGGCCGAGAACGCCGCTCCGCCGCGACCGAGGAGACCGGACTCCTTGACCTCTTCGACCAGCTCGTCACGGGTCATCGTCAGCGCTCGCTTGGCCTCGACGTAGCCGCCGGTGGCCTCGTATCGCTCGATGGTGTGGGAGTCGGCGGGATGGTCGGTCATCCGCCTGGTGACGAGGAGCGGGGTGGTCATCGTTCCGCTTCTCTACCCACGGTTCCCAGGGGCTCGAAAGCGGGATAGGGGCCGACGGCGCCATCCGGCTCGGCGATTGCCCAGTCGAAGCTGCGTCTCTCCCCGAACAGCTGCTGCATCTCGTCGGTGTTGACCGCCTCCGGCTTGGCCTTCTTCAGCCACTGCACCAGCTCACGGCCCTTCTCGGGTGTGACCCCTTCGATCAGCTCGTAGTTGACCTGGACCGCGGGAGCTCCGCCACATGCGCCGATACATTCGACGTGCTCCACCGAGAGCAATCCCTCAGGGTCGGTCTCGCCGTGGGGCACACCCGACTCGTCCTCGACCGCGTGCAGGACCTCGTCGCCACCTAGGAGCATGCAGGAGATCGAGGTGCAGCAGGAGATGAGATAGCGGCCGGTCGGCTCTCGCTTGTACATGGTGTAGAAGCTGGCCACCGCCAGGACCTGGGCAGGTGTGATGTCACACCACTCGGCGACCTCCTCCATTCCCTCGTCGGTGAGGTGACCTTCCTCCGCCATCGCCAGGTAGAGCAGGGACATGACCGCAGACCGCTTCTCCGGATACCGGGAGATGATCTGGCGGGCTCGCTCTTGGGTGGCCTCCGACCAGTGACTCATCGGGGCCGGAGAATAGGGAGTTCGGGTACAGCTAGTGAAACCGGGAACCACCCCACCGTTTGCGCGCATCGAATGGCGCGCTTGCAGCGCGCGTTCTAAGCGCACCCGATGCGCGAAGAGCGAGGAGCGCTAGCGGTCGACGTCACCCATCACCGGATCCATCGAGGCGATGGTGGCGATGGTGTCGGCCACGACGCTGTCGGCCATGGCGATGGGCAGCCCCTGGAGGTTGTAGAACGATGGGGCGCGGGTGTGCATGCGGTAGGGCCGCGCCTGGCCATCGGAGGCCAGATAACACCCCAGCTCGCCTCGGGGTGACTCGACGGCGACGTAGGTCTCTCCCTCGGGGACCTTGAAGCCTTCGGTGAACAGCTTGAAGTGATGGATCAGCGCCTCCATCGACTCGTCGATACGGGCGCGCGGCGGGGGCGTGATCTTGCGATCATCGATGCGATAGTCGCCCTTGGGCATGGTGTCCATGACCTGCTCGACGATCTTGAGCGACTCTTTGATCTCCTCGACCCGCATCCGGTAGCGGTCGTAGACGTCTCCGTTGGTGCCCACCGGGACGTCGAACTCGTACTGGTCGATTCCCGAGTACGGGAACGCCTTGCGAAGGTCCCAATCCACACCTGTGGCCCGCAGCAGGGGGCCGGTGATCGAATAGGCGATGGCCTCCTCCGGGGAGATGACACCCACTCCCCTGGTGCGTGCCACCCAGATCGGGTTCTCCTGGAGCAGGTCGTCGTATTGGCGGAGCCGCTTGGGGAGGTCGTCGAGGATGGCAGCGACATCGTCCTTCCAACCCGGGGCCAGGTCGACGGCCACCCCTCCGGGCCGGATGTAGTTGTGGTTCATGCGGAGCCCGGTCGTCTTCTCGAAGAAGGCGAGGATCGACTCGCGTTCCCGGAAGCCGTAGATCATCATCGAGAGGGCCCCGACATCCATGCCGTTGGTGGCGAGGGCGACCAGGTGAGAGGAGACCCGGTTCAGCTCGGTCATCAACACCCGGATCGCCTGCGCCCGTGGTGGGACCTCGACATCTGCCAGACGCTCGACAGCCAGTGAGAAGGCGAGCTCACAATGGAGAGGGGCGAGGTAGTCCATTCGGGTGACGTTGGTGGGGCCCTGGGCGTAGGTGAGTTGCTCGGCTGTTTTCTCCATTCCCGTGTGGAGGTATCCGATTATCGGCTTGGTACGCCGAATCACCTCGCCTTCGAGCTCCAGCTGAAGACGGAGCACACCGTGGGTCGAGGGATGCTGGGGACCCATGTTGACCACCGTGCGCTCGTCGTCGGCGACCTCGTCGTCGAAGATGTAGTCATCGGAGACCGCCCGGCCGAACTGGTCGTTGAGCCTGGCCTCCGACTCCTCGAGGTCGATCTCCTGAGCTCCCTCGTCGGTCGGATGGAACTCGGGCTCCTCGGTGCCGGCGACCCAGATGTCGAGCGTCTCGGGTGTCTCTGTCTTCTCGTCGACCATGTCAATCCACCTGATGTGACGCCTTGAACTGAACCGGGACCGACCCCACCCCGTAGTCCTTGCGGAGGGGATATCCCTCCCAATCGTCTGGCATGAGAATGCGGGTGAGGTCGGGGTGGCCCTCGAAGTGGATCCCGAACAGGTCGTACACCTCGCGCTCGCCATACCCGGCACCCGGCCAGATCGGGGTCAACGAGGCGACGGTCGGATCTTCCCTCCCGGTGGTGGTGGTCATGCGCAGGCGCAGCCGGTGGCGCATCGAGACCAGGCAGGCCACCACCTCGTAGCGTTCCGGCCGTTGACGGAGCCAGTCGACGGCAGTGACGTCGGAGCAGACCTCGAAACCGGCTTCCTTGGCGGCGCGGGCGAAAGCCTCCCATTCGTCGTTGGGGACCCGAGCCAGGTCCTGGCCATGGGACTCCTCCCAAGAGACCGACTCGAAGACGGTGGCCAGATCGTCGAGGACGGGGTGGTTCATACCTTGATCTCCCCGGACATGATCTTGTCGTGGAGGGTGAGGATCCCATGCATGAGGCTCTGCGGTCCGGGTGGGCATCCGGGAACGTAGATGTCGACCGGGACCACCTGGTCGACACCCTGGACCAGGGCATAGTTGTTGAACATCCCGCCGGTGCTGGCACAGGCACCCATCGAGATCACCCACTTCGGGTCGGGCATCTGGTCATAGACCTGGCGGAGGACCGGAGCCATCTTCTGGCTCACCCGGCCGGCGACGATCATGAGGTCGGCCTGCCGGGGCGAGGCTCGGAAGACTTCCATCCCGAACCGGGCGAGGTCGTAGTGGGCCGCGCCCGTGGCCATCATCTCGATTGCGCAACAGGCGAGACCGAACGTTGCGGGGAACATTGAGCGGGTGCGGGCCCAGTTGGCCGCCTTCTCCACCGTCGTCATCAGGAGATTGCCGGGAGCGGTGGTGGCCATGGCTCAGGCTGCCTCTTGGACTTGCTCAGGCAGGTAGCGGGCCCTCCGGTGAATGTTCCAATCGAGGGCTCCGCGCTTCCAGACGTAGATGAGGGTTTCGAAGACGAAGAAGGTGAATATGAGGATGGCGGCGATGCCGTACCAGCCAAGAGAGACCCAGATCGAAGCCCAGGCGAACAGGAAGATGATCTCCACATCGAAGATGACGAACAGCATTGCCACCAGGTAGAACTTGACCGGGAATCGCTGCGAGGGCTCGACCTCGGGGATGATGCCGCACTCGTAGGGCTCCAGCTTCTCAGGGGTGGGCCGGTGGGGGCTGAACATGGATGACACCACCAACGAGACGGCGACGAAGCCACCGGCCAGCAGCAGCATCACCAGGATGGGCGCGTAGTCGGCCAAGGTCACGGATCCGAGAATAGGGGCTGTGCCCGCCACTTCCGTAATCAGATCGCGCTCTCCGTCCTAGAGTCGCCGCGATGACTCCACGCCTCGATGTCGCCTCCGTCCGGTCCCGCTTTCCAGCACTCTCCCGCGCCGAGAACGGCCATCCCGCCGCCTTTCTCGACGGGCCGGGAGGGACCCAGGTGCCCACCACCGTCATCGAGGCCATGTCCAGCACGATGCAGGAGGGGGTCAGCAACCTCGGTGGGGGATTCGGCCCATCCAACGACGCGGCCACCATCAGCGACGCCGCGCGCTCGGCCATGGCCCGATTTTTCAACTGCTCGCCCGACGAGGTCGTTTTCGGGCAGAACATGACCAGCCTCACGTTCGCTATGAGTCGGGCTCTGGCTCGCACCTGGGACTCCGGCGACTCGATCGTGCTCACCAGCCTCGACCACGACGCCAACTTCACGCCCTGGGAGATGGCCGCCGACGAGAGCGGCGTCTACGTCCGGGTGGCGGAGCTCGACACCGAAACCGGGACACTGGACCCGGATTCGGTGACCGATCTCATCGACGGATCGACCCGGCTGGTGGCAGTCTGTCTCGCCTCCAACGCCCTGGGCACCACCGTCGATGTAGCCACCATCGTCGAGACGGCCAGGAGTGTGGGCGCCCTGGTGTACGTCGATGCAGTCCACGCCGGGCCGCACCGACTCATCGATGTCGGGGCGCTCGGCTGCGACTTCCTGGTGGCCTCGGCTTACAAGTTCTTCGGCCCTCACACGGGGATCGTCTACGGGAAGACGGAGCATCTCTCCGCTCTGAGGGCTTACAAGGTGCGTCCCGCTCCCTCCCACCCCCCGGACAAGTGGGAGACGGGGACCCAGAGCTTCGAGTCGATGGCGGGGGTTGCTGCCGCCGTCGATCACATCGCATCGCTTGGCGAAGGTGAGGGCCGGACTGTGATCGAGTCGGCCTTCTCGGCCATCGGCGACCACGAGCGCACCCTGGGCGCGCGCTTCCTCGATGGCATCGCCGACATGTCTCACGTCAGGCTGTATGGCATCCCAGAGATGGACGAGGGTCGCGTCGCCACTTTCGCCGTCGCCGTGGAGGGGATCCAGCCGGACCGGGTCGCTGCCCGAATGGCGGAGCGGGGCATCTACGTCTGGTCCGGGCACTACTACGCCCTCCAGGTGATGGACCGTCTCGGTGTGCTCGAAGACGGTGGCCTGGTTCGCATCGGATTCTGTCACTACAACACGACAGACGAGGTCGACCGGGCCCTCGAGGTGCTGGCCGACGTCGGCTGACGCGGGCCGGTCCGACTCTGTAGCCTGGATGGAGCGACGCCCTATCCACCTTCCTCAGCCGTGGTTGGACGCCGTCCTCTCACCCCGCCGCTGCGACGCCCACTTCTCTCAGCAGGAGACCCCATTGGACTTACAACGCGACACGATCGCCACCGCCGTCGAGGAGGCGCGCCGACAAGACCGGCTGTTCGCGGCCGGCATTGCCCTGATGGTGAACGGAAAAGTGCAGCTCCGGACGACGGCCGGTGCCCATGACCTGACCCCATTCGAGATCGGGTCGATCACCAAGCTGCTCACCACCACCCTTGCAATCAGGACCGGAATCGATCTCGACGCTCCCGTCGAAGACCTAGTCTCTGGTTTCTTCTTCGGTGATCGCCGCGGAGCACGCGTGACTCTGCGGCACCTCCTCACCCACTCGAGCGGCCTGCCGGCTGCGGGTCGAGATTGGGGGCCGGCCGACCCCGAAGCCCTCAGCCGATTCGTTATGACTGACCTGGCCAATCACAGGTTTCATGCAGGGCCGGGAGAGGTCGGCTGCTACAGCTCGACGGCGATCAGCCTCGTCGGGCTGGTCCTCCAGGAGATCACTGGTTCCCGATTCCCCGATCTGTTTCGATCTCAGGTTCTGGAACCGGCCGGGATGACCGGTTCGGGGTTTCCCTCCGAGATCGATCCTGGACGAGTGTCGTGGCCGCATTCGCGGGTCGGGGGGACTTGGCAGCCGGTCTTACGCCTCGCCGACAACCCGGCCGTCTATCCCTCCGGGTTCCTCCTGGCCACTCTCGACGACATGGCTCATCTCGCCCTCACGGTCCTCGAAGGAGGGCTTATCGGAGGTGTCGACGGCTTGATCGCGACCACGGTGCCGCGTTGGATCGATCACACCCGCTCGCCTCACGGCCGGGCATCTGCCGCCTACGGGCTGGGATCCTTCACGGGTGACTGGTCCGGCCAGACGGTCATCAGGCATGGCGGGGGCCAGCTCACCTCGAATTGCTCTGTCGACTTCTTCCCCGAGACCGACAGCGCCGTCGTGCTGCTCACCAATGGAGCCGACGACGCCACTTTCATGGAACTGCTCTCCCTTTGCTATCAGGTGGTGGCAGGGCCCCCGGACGAGATGTCACCGCTGGTGATGCAGGTTCCCGACCCATCCCGTCAACAGGCGGCCGTGGGCACTTTCCTCGACGTGGACAGCGGATCCATGCTGACGATCGGCGCGACCGAAGAGAACCGGCTCTTCATCGACCGAGAAGGGGGCAGAACTCGCCTCGACTATGTCGGAGACCACCGGTGGATCGCCTCGGGTCGCGGCGATGAGACCCCCATCGGCATCCCGTGGGACGGCGACCCAGCCGCGCATGTCTTCGTGTGGGGCAACCCACACGTCCGGATCGACCTGCCAGACGTCGAGGTGAAGACGGATGGAGGTCGGCTCTGCGGTGTCTACGCCGACTCGTTCTGGGACCATCCCGAGTCGAGGCTCGTCGTCGATGGAAGCGGTGGCGAGCTCGTGGTGACCGGCGAGGGCTTCGTTTCCGCGGCACGGCCGATCGGGCCGCTTCGTCTCATCTCGGACCACGGACTCTTGGAGTTCGAGGAAAACGGGACCGGGATGGTGCTGGGGAACGCAACCCGCTACGTGAGGATCGCTGATCGATGAGCCTCAGGCCCCGAGGGCCCTCGCAAGCGTCACGATGTCAGAAACCTGCTTCTCCGGCGGCGGGGTGGGGAGGCCCCAGAGGGCGCCGGGCCGCTTGACGAACACCGCATCGGCACCCACCGCCATCGCCCCGGCGCAGTCCCAGTCGTGGGCGGCGACCAGGAGCATGTCGCCGATGTCGACTCCCATCACGTCGGCGACGTGGAGGTAGGCGGCGGAGTCGGGCTTGAACCTTCCCACTTCGTCAACTGAGATCACCCTCTCGAGCAGTCCCGACAAGCCTGCGTTCTCGATCTGGGCGTTGGCCACCGGCGTGCTGCCGTTGGTCAACGCCACCATTCGGTGCTCGGCCCCGGCGAGACGAGTCAGCCCCTCGATCACGTCGGCGTGTGGCGGTAGCGAGCTCATTGGAGCGAGAGTCGCGATGGCATCCTCCGCCCGGAGCAGTCTCCCCCGACGTGCCGCCAGGTTGATCAAGGCCTCGGCGCCGATGTCGTCGAAAGGACGATGGGCGTCGAGCGTGTTGGCTACCAGGGAGCCGTGGAGCATGCGGGCGAACCACTCGCCCACCGGCGGGTCGAAGCCGAAGACCCTTTCCAGATTCTGTCTGATGGGGTCGAGGGAGAGCAGCGTCTCGTTGACATCGAACGCGATCAGACCCGGGCCTCCCATGTCACGATGGTAGGCCCCCACTACTTCGTGGGGAGGGTTCTCACGATCGCGGCCAGGGCGTCGTAGGTGCGCTCGCCCATGTGCTTGTCCTCCTCGTCGAGGAGATTGGCCATCACCTTGAGGGTCCACTCCATCAGGGGACGATTCCGCATTCCGGTGTGAGCGAGCGTCCGCATCACCGACGGATATCCGATCAGCTTCACGAAGATCCGGGCCACCTTGTAGTAGAGCCCGTACTCGTCCTCGAGACGCTGGGGATAGCGGCGGAGCAGGCCGAGATCCCCGCTCCCGATCGACTCGCCCACGTATCCGGCCGCGATGCGACCGGTCTCATAGGCATAGGCGATGCCTTCCCCGTTCCAGGGGTTGATCGCCCCGGCGGCGTCGCCGATGGTCAGCCAGTTGTGCCCCACCAACGGGCTCTTCGAGTACGACATGGTGAGCTTGCCGCCCATCGGCTTGCTCAACTTCGAATCTTCGCTGAGACCCCAATAGTCGGGAGCCGAGGCGACGTAGTCGTTCATCATGTGGGTGGTGTTGACGTCCTTCCACTTCTTGAACGTGGACAAGAGGCCGACCCCCACATTCACGGTCCCGTCCCCGAGCGGGAAGACCCAGCCGTACCCGGGCATCGTCGCCCCGGAGGCGTCACGCAAGTCGAGTTGGCTCTCGAGGAACGGGTCGTCGGATCGGGGAGAGGAGAAATAGCCACGTGCCGCCATGCCGAGGGGGTAATCACGTCTTCTGCTGGTCCCCAACTCCCGGCCGAACCGGTTCATCGAACCATCGGCGATGATGGTGATGGCCGGGGTGACGATCTCCTCGCCACCCCCGTTGGAAAGGGCCACCGACACCAGCCGGCCGTCTTCGATCACCGGGGAGGCGGTGGTCTTCTCACGGATTCGAGCCCCTTCCTTCTCCGCCAGACGGGCCACCTGTTGATCGAGATCGCGTCGTCTGATGACGCCCCCCCAATTGGGAAAGCGGCTGTGATCTGGCCAGGGCATCTCGATCATCAGGTCGTCGCCGGCGTAAGAGCGCAATCCGGTGATGCGGTGGAACTCGGGGACGTCGAAGTCGAAACCCATGTCCCGGAGCTGGAGGATCGCCCGGGGGGTGAGGCCATCACCGCACGTCTTCTCGCGGGGGTATTCCTTCTTCTCGACGAGAGTGACGTCGAGCCCGTCCCGCGCCATCCAGTAGGCGGCAGCCGACCCGGCGGGGCCGCCACCGACGACGAGGACTCGGGGAGAGGACATGGCTCCCGGATGGTATCTGCGGAATGGGGAAACGAGGAAGTGCGGCTGTAACGTCCCACGAAATGAGCGGGCTCTCACGCGCCACCGTCGCCCGGATGCCGAGATATCTCCGGCTCCTCGACGACATCCGCGAGTCGCAGCGAACCATCAGCTCGGGTGAGCTCGCCGACGCCGCCGGGGTCAACCCGGCAAACGTGCGACGCGACCTCTCGGACCTCGGTTTTCAGGGAACCAGAGGCGTCGGATACTCGGTCTCCGATCTCCGCTCTCGAATACAGAAGGAGTTGGGGATCGCGGGGAGGCGACCGGTGGCCATCGTCGGCGCCGGAAACCTCGGGACGGCGCTCGCCCGCTACCACGGGCTCAGTCAGCGGGGTTTCGATGTGGTAGCCATCTACGACGTGGACCCGAAGCGGATCGGTCGCCACGTCGGCGAGTTGGAGGTGAGGGACTCGAAGCTCATCGAAGACGATTGCGGCCGGGGGCTCTTCGACATGGCGATCCTGGCGGTCCCGGCCGGCGCGGCACAGAGAGTGGCCGATCGGCTGGTGGCGGCGGGGATCTCCTCCATCCTCAACTTCGCCCCGGTCCGGGTGTCCGTGCCCGACGAGGTCCCGGTCCGTCAGGTCGACCTGAGCACCGAGCTACAGATCCTCTCCTACTACGGATGATGGCCGGCCGAACTCGCGAACCGAGGGCGCTGGACTTCGATGAGCGGGGCTGTGAACCCTGGGTTCAGGTATAGACGCTAGCCGCCGGATTCCTTGGTCTCCTCGTACTGGTGGAGGGCGACCAGGAACACGAGGAACAGCACCAGCGACACCATCAGGTAGGTGATGGGGATGATGCGGATCTCGAAGGCGTTGAGACCTTCGATGCTCTCGGGGATCGGACCGCGTGGCGCGTAGACGACGAACAGCATCGAGTTGAGCGCCAGCCAGCCGAAGACGGCAGCACCGGTGACCAGGAACCCGAGTCGTCTGCCCAGGTTCGTGTGGTTGAAGAGGTAGATCGCGCCGTAGAAGAGCAGCACCGAGACCGCGGTCAGGATGATGCCGGTGACGAACACGTTGGCCGATAGGAGCGACCTGAAGAGCTCACGAAACATCGTCTAGTCCTCCATTCCGTTGAGATTGCCGGCGCGGAGGTAGCGCGCCAGCAGATCGATGTCGTCCTGATCGAGGACGGCGCCGAACCCCGGCATGCGACCCGACCCGAACCCGTTGAGGCCGTACGGTGTTTCGGCCTCGGATCCGTTGATGATGAAGTCGACGAGGAGGTCGGTCACCTCCGGGTCTGTCGGGGGGTCGCCGAACTGGACCACCGGTCGCCCATCCCAGAGGGCGGGGCCGAATCCGCCCGAGCCGATCTCCTGGGTGTAGGGCATGCCGGCGGAAAAACCTGCGGTGTGGCACCGGGCACAGTAGGCGTTGAAGAGGGCCACCGCCCGCCGGGCCTCGTCCTCGGAGCCACCCATCGCCGCAACGACCCCGGCGAAGTCGACCTCCCAGGCCGCGTTCTCGGCGGCATCGAGCAGGAACTGGAGACCGGCCTCCTGCTGGGGCCGGATCCGGTCCTCGTTCTCGACGGCGACCCTTAGGTTGATGGCCACAGACTCGAGCCCTCCCACCATCGTGCTGGCGGTGAGGAGGTCGGAGTCTCCGGTGGTCTCCGGGTTCGTCGGATCGAGGTCGATGCGATTGATTCCCGAGGGGATCGTGGCCGCGCTCGCCTCCGAGATCAGACCGCTGATCGCTCCCTCGCCGGCGTCCGAGATGCCGTCGCCGTCGGTGTCCGGCGAATCAGCGCTGATCTCGTCGTTCTCCACGGCCGCCTCGATCCGGTTGATGTAGATCTCGAAGATGGGATTGGCGTCGAGCGCTGCCTCCATGTCGGCGAGTACCTCGTCGACCAACTCCGCATCGGGAGTCTCAGGGTCGAGCGTCACCGGCTCGATCACCCGGTAGTGCTCCACGGCACGGGCAGAGATCTCCGACAACTCCGCCTCGGCGGCGTCGGAGAGCCCGTCACCATCGGTGTCGATGCCGTCGCCCGGGTTGTCCATGATCTCGGCCGCGCGGTCGGCGAGGGGGCCGATGACAGCGATGTCCTCGGGTGCCTGGTCGATCTGGGCGAGGGTCTGAGCCTGGTTGACGATCGCCTGCTGGACGGTGCTCTCCGCGTTGGCGAGACGGCTGTGCTCCTGGTCGATGCGCTGGGGCGTGAGGTTGACCACGTCCTGCTGGGGAAGCTGGATTGTCGCCAGGTAGTTGACAACGTCCTCGACCTGCTTCTCGTTCATCGGGCCGCCGCCCGGGAGACCCCATGCCGGCATCGGGGTGTTGCCCCGGCCATAGGTGATCCAGAAGTTGACCTCGTCCTCGTCGTATCGATAGAGGACGTCATCGAGCCGTGGCGCCGCCCACGAGACGCTGATGCCAGACCGCTGCTCCACGAACTGCGCCGAGCCACCCGAGCCCAGCGGTCCGTGGCAGTCGAAACAGGCGAATTCCTCGACCAGATGCTCACCCCGGTCGACGGAGGCATCGGCGAACTCCTCGACGAATCCTTCCTGGCGGTTGTTCTCGCTCAGGAAGTAGAGAGGTAGCGAGATGGCGAGGAAGGCGGAGAAGGCAATGGCCGCTTTCTGTCCCCCTTCGAGCCGTCTGGTCTCGAGCTGCTGGTCGTCGATGCCGGGCTTGAGGTTGGGAGCCACCTCCTCCATCCCACCCCTGTTCCTCAGCGCGGAAACCAGCATCAAGCCGAGCCAGATGATCCCGGCGACGACGGCGAGGACGATGATCACGTCGGCGGTCACTTACCGGACTCCGTTTCCGTCATCAGATGCAACTCGGGCCCTGCGGATAGGAGACGCTCTGCCGGGGAGCGCGTGGCGTCTCGATGATGGTGCCGGTGCGGACTATGAAGCGGTCGTCCCTGACCTCGACCACGAAACGGTCGAGATTCCTGGGCGCCGGGCCCCCGAAGTACTCGCCGATCGAGTTGTAGCGGGACCCGTGGCAAGGGCACTCGAAGCCGATAGAAGTGGAACACCAAGGCACTCGGCAACCCAGGTGCACACACCGCTGGAACAGCGCCATGAAGCCACCGGCGGCGACGTCGCGTCCCTCATACTGGCTCGAGAGGGTGTCGGGGGCGGGCACGATGTAGGCCCGCGCCTCGGGAACGAACACCGGCACTACCGATCCGTCGGGGTTGACCGTCTGGGCGGAGAGAGCTTCGAGGGACCCGGCGTCGACGTCGGTGCCGAACCCGCCACTCAGCTTCGGCCAGAAGAAAGCCAGGTAGTAGATGCCCTGCAGTCCGAGGAACAACCCGAATGTGGCGCCGATGGCGCGGTTGAAGAACTGGCGCCGGCTGACACCGGACTCCTCGGGGCTGACCTCGACGACACGCTGGGTCTCGACGACTTCGACCCCGGCCCCGACCAGTTCCCGTTCTTCCTCTTCCGCTAACGGCTCCTCCTCGGCGATCTCTTCGACTTCCTCTGTTGCGACCTCGGGCACGGGAATCGGCTCGACGCGCACCCCCGACATCGACCGGTCGGCCCGTCGGGTCTCGTCTGAGACACCTGCAGTGGGATCGGGCCGCTCGGCCCGGGTGCGGCGAAACGCGATGGTGAAGGCGCCAACCGCTCCGAGGATGGCGAACACGGCGACGGCGATGAGGATCCAGTTGGCGAACGTCATTCGAAGTGCACCCAGTCCTTCAAGTCGTCGAAGAACACGCCGTCCCGCCACGGAAAGGTGAAGTTGAACCCCTGCCCCCGGAACAAGACGCCGATGATGGTCAGGGTCGCCGATCCAGCCAGGAAGAACGAGTAGAGCATGATGGCGAACTTGCGGTCGGTGGGCCGGGTCGAGGGGTTCTTGTCGACGTAGGGGATCATCATGAACCCGATCATCCCGATGAACAGCGGCACCATGACCCCGGCGATCTGCGGATCGAAGTAGCTGAGCAGCTCCTGGAGCCCGAGGAAGTACCACGGAGCCTTGGAGGGGTTGGGAGTGGCATTGAAGTTGGCCGGCTCGAGCAGCGGCGAGTGGATCACCACCGACATGATCACCAGCAGCCCGGTGACGGCGAGCAGCGCACCGAACTCCATGAGCATGAGGTGGGGCCAGGTGTTGACCTTGTCCGTCGGCTCCGCCTTGACGTTCTGAATCGCCCTGGCCTTGACCACCGTGAGGAGGCGTTGGGTGCGTACCCCCTCGGGGAGCCCGGTCGGTGGCACCGAGGGCCGAGGCCTGACCATGGCCGCCACCTTGCCGTTGCCGGTCACGTTCCCCGAGCCGTCCCCCGAGGAGCCTTCCTCTAGGTCCTCGACGTCGACTACCGGGATCTCCTCATCATCGTCCTGACCGGTCTCCTCGATCTCATCGGCCTCGGCTACTGCGACCGCTCCCGCCTCGGCGACCATCGCCGCAGGGGACTCCTCCGGACCGGCTGTGGCCTCCTTGGGCTCCTCCGGCGGGACGTCCTGTTCCATGTCCGAGGAGACCTCGGGCGACTCCGCATCAGCCTCGTCCTCGGAGGGCACCTCTTCCACGGGCTCGGGGGCGTCCTCGTCGAGGGCGACCTCCTCGGTCTCCGCACCCTCGGGCTCGGAAGGCGGCGGCTCCACCGGAGGGCCCTCACCCTTCATCTCGGCGAGGACCTGCTCGACCGGCACGCCCAAGGCCTTGGCCTTGGCTTCTGCCGACCTTCTCAGCAGGCTTTCTGGGATCTCCACCATCGATACTCCTTACAGGGGCCCTGAGATTCCGCCGTCCTTGCGGACACGCCAGAAGTGGACTGCCAGGAAGATGACCAGGATGAACGGGAAGGCGAGCACGTGGAGCACATAGAAGCGCAGCAACGTCGCCCCGGTCACCTCCACCCCGGCGAGAAGTGCGAACTTGACCTGGTCCCCGATCACCGGCGAGAACCCGGCCATGTTCGAGCCCACGGTGACCGCCCACAGCGCCAGCTGGTCCCAAGGCAGCAGATAGCCGGAGAAGGAGAGGAACAGGGTGAGGAAGAGGAGGACAACGCCCACCACCCAGTTGAACTCACGCGGTGGTTTGTAGGCACCGTGATAGAAGACCCGGCTCATGTGGAGGAACACCGACAGCACCATCAGGTGGGCTCCCCACCGGTGCATGTTCCTGACCAGCGACCCGAAGGCCACATCTGTCGACAGCGCCTCCATGTCCGAGTACGCCAGCTCCGCGGTCGGCGTGTAATAGAACATCAGGAAGATGCCCGTGATAGTGAGCAGGATGAAGAGGAAGAAGCTGAGACCACCCAGACAAAGGGTGTAGGAGAGCTTGACCCCGTGCCGCTTCACCTTCACCGGGTGGAGGTGATAGAGCACGTTGTTCATCACCACGTAGGAGCGGTTCCTCGGGCTGTCCGAGTATCCCTGCTTGAACGGTGAGCCGGGACGCATGATCGACTCGGCGACCTGCGAGTTCCAGAGCTTGTCCGCGCCCTCCCTGATTCGCTCTTTCAGTCCGACTCTGCCGTTTCCATTGGCCATGGATCCCTACGCCTCCCTACCAGCGCATCCCGTACGAGTAACCATTCTTGAAGTCCCGCTGCCCGGTGTCTAAATCCCAGGGACGACGGTCGAGCCCCAGCTCTCGTGCCTGGTCGGCGAGCGAGCCCTCGAACTTGCCCAAGGTGATGACATTGGTCGGGCACCTGTCGATGCACAGAGCGCAGCGAGTGCACTCGTCCTCGTCGACGATGAAGAACCCCATGTTCTGGGTGTCCTCCCCGGGATGATCTACGTTGACCGCCTCGGCGATGGCGTCGAGTGACAGGTAGTGGATGCACTTCCACGGGCAGATGTCGACACACCCTTCACAGAGGATGCACTCCGACTGGTCGATGTGCAGGAACTGCTTGGGCCGCAATTTGTCGGTGAAGTAGTCACCCTCGACCACGGCGAGCTGATAGTCGTCCCTGATCGGAGGGGTCTCGTCGATGACTCCCTTGGGCATCAGTTCCCCTTCACCAGCGGACGGCCGTAGGGCGACTTCTTCTCGGCGGGAGCGGCGCTGGCGGGCCGCCCCTCCTTGATCTTCTGTATCTGGATGGCGAGGAAACCGGCGAAGCCGAGCAAGCCGAGGCTGTAGCCCATCTGAATCGAGTCCTTGATCGCGGCCCAGCTGATGTCGACGGTGTTACCCAGGACCAGGAAGGGCGGAATGGTGATAGCGGCCCGCTGCGCGGACCAATCGAGGTCGGTCTGGGCGTAGTTGAGCCACTCGGAGGGGACCATCCCGAAGTAGAACACCAGGGCCACCCAGGCGATCATGGCCGCCACGGTGGCGCGGGCCCAGGTCATTCTCTGATTGAGCACCCAAAGGAAGGTGGCCCCGACGAGGGTCATGGTGGCCGCTCCCAGCACCACCAGATATCCGACCCCCTTCCAGAGGATCCCCCTCGGCCACCAGTTCAGGTAATCGACGACCACCGGGACCTCGACACCGTTGACCGACTCGGTCTGGGGAATCGACGACCAGTGGATCCAGATGACCCCGAGCACGAGACCCACCAGGCCGAGGAGGAGCAGGCCGCCGCCGATGCTCCTGCGGCGGGAGTCGCTTAGTTCTGCGAGGCGATACATGTTCGTTACGTAGATCCCAGACGCGGAAAAGACGTTTGTCAGTGCGTTTTTACCACAGGTGGGTCCCGGTTCGGGAACCCGGCGGTCGTCACACCGACAGTCTCGAATGTAGTGACGGACTGAATCCAGGAAGTAGTTATGCTCCCGCCGTCCCTTCTGGTGCGAGGAAGACGGTTGACTGACACCCGAACAGCAGACATTCGAGCCCTGCTCGGCGGCGGAACTGCCGAAGACCGCCTCGCAATCACCCATTTGCTGGTGGGCGGGGTCTTCCTCCTCCTGGGAGGTGGCCTCCAGCTTCTCTCGTTGATCGTCCTCCGGTTCGGCTCTCTGGTGCCTCTCCCGTACGGACGCATCGAGACCGCCGCCAACCTGACCCTGATGATCGGCTTCGGCGCGGTGTCGCTGGTGGGTGGGATCTACTACGTGCTTCCCCGCCTCACCGGAGCGCGCCTCTGGGGAGCCGGTATCGCCGGTCTCGGACTCCTCGGCATGGCCGGCCTCACCGCCCTGGGCGTGCTCGCCATCTTCTTCGGCCTCGGTAACGGCGGCCAGCCCCTCGGTCTCGCCTGGTGGCTCGACCTGCCCCTGGCTGCGGTGCTCTTCGTGCCCGCCCTGGTGACGGTCAACACCATTCGCAGACGCGAGGAGCAGCGCAGTTTCGTCAGCGTGTGGTTCGTGCTCGGTGGTGTGGTCTGGCTGCCCCTCCTCTACGTCGCACACCTCGCTTCCGAGCTGCCGGCGGCCTCGGCGGTGACCGTCGCTTATGCCGAGACGTTCTTCCTCGCCGGGTTCGTGACCATGTTCTTGGTAACGGTCGGCTCGGGTCTCGTCTACTACACGACGGTCAAGGAGCTCGACATCCCCCTGGCCAGTCGTCAGCTCGCCCTGGTCGGGTTCTGGTCGCTCGGTTTCGGAGCCGTCTGGTGGGGAGCGGCCCAGTTGCTGTTCGGGCCCGGCCCCAGCTGGGTCGCCGGGGTGGCCGCGGCCCTCGGCCTCGCCTGGCCGATAGGGGCACTGGCCAATGCCGCCAACGTCTCGATGACCCTGGAGGGATCGTGGTCTCGTCTCGCCGAGAAGCCCGGTGTGCTCTCCGGCGTTCTCGGTCTCTACCTGACGTTCGGTGTCGGCGCCGTCGCCGCCCTGGCCGGGTTCCGGTCGGTGGGGTCGGTGACGTCGTTGACCGCCTTCTGGGAGGCTGTCGAGTACGTCTCCCTCACCGGCATCGGCGCCCTTCTCGTGTCGAGTCTCAGCTTCGCCGCACTTCCCCGCATGGTGGGGCGGGAGCTGGAGACGAAGGCCAAGGCGCGCAGATTCCAGCGTCTGACCATCTCGGGCGCGGTGGGTCTCCTCATCTCTCTCGGCGCTGCCGGCATCCTTTCCGGCTACTCGTGGATCGCCGGGTCGAACAGTGCCGCATATGTGGACGTCGGCGAGGGGTGGGCCGGCGGTGTCGGAGCCACCCACGACACTCTGGTGCTGATCGGGGTGCTGTTCGGGATCGTGCTTTTCCTGGGAGTCGTCGGCTATGTGGGGATCATCTTCGGAACCGTGGCCCGAGGCAGGGCCATTCCCCAGGAGGTGCTGGTGAGCCGGGAGCGTGCGCCGGAGGAATCCGATGAGTGATCAGCTCTCCGCCGCTGCCCAGGCCATGGGTCTGCCCGAGACCCTGGTTCAGCGCTCGGCAGAGGCACGCGCCGCCGAGACCGGTGCGAGCGTGGACGACATCCTGGCCAGCTGGGCCGGCGGTGAGGGAGCCCCCGCGCCTGCCGCCGAGACCGAGGCCCCTGCGGAGGAGCCGGCGACCACCGAGGAGGCACCCCCGGCTGAGGAGAGGAAAGAGCCGGAGCCCCCGGAAGTGGTGATCGAGACCCCCGTGGAGCGGGCCGAGGCACCCGAACCGGCTGCACGGGCAGGTCCCTATAAACCCCCGGTGCTGGTGGGAGTCAAGGACAATCCGATGGTGGTGCTCGCCGGCATCGTCGGACTCTTCGTCATCGTCGTCATGGTGGGCCTCGTGGGGCCTTCGATCCCGACTGACAACCCTGGTGCCCGCACCTCGGAGATCGCCTTCTCGGCTGACGCACTCCGTGGCCGGGAAGTCTTTGCCGTCACAGGTTGTGCGGCCTGCCACACTCAGATGGTGCGCCCGGTGGTAGCCGACGTGGGACTGGGTCCTGTGACACTCAGCGACACCAACCAGATCCTCGGCACGAGACGATTCGGCCCCGACCTCTCCGACGTGGGCTCGAGAGTCACCGCAGCGCAATTCGAGGCCATCGTCGCGGGGCTGGGCGGGCACCCGGCACACGATCTCAGCGGCGAAGACCTCGACGACCTGGTCGCCTATCTCAGCGAGTCTGCCCCTGGGGGAGGATCGTGAGCCTCAGCGCCGCAGCCGAGGCGATGGGTCTGCCCGAGACCCTCGTGCAGCGATCGGCAGAAGCGCGTGCCGCCGAGACCGGCGCCAGCGTCGACGAGATCCTCGCCGCCTGGGCAGGCGGTGAGGGGGTGGAGCCCGCGCCCCCAGCGGAAGCCGAGCCCGAAGCAACCGCTGAGGAGGCCGCCGAGAAGCCGGAGGCCGCCGAGGAGCCGGAGGCTCCCGAGCCGGTCATCGAGACCCCGGAGCCGGCGGAGTCCCCTGCCGCCGCCAAAGCTCCCACGCGGGCCCCTGTCCCGGCCCAGGTCAGCGCGGCAGAGGCGGCACACCTGCCCGAGGTGGTCACCGTTCCCACCGCCGGGATCAGGGAGCGCACCAACTTCGACATCCCACGTTGGCTGGTGGGGCTGCTCCTGGTCGCCCCGCTTTTCGCCCTGTTCGCGCTGGGAGGGTCGGCTACGGGCGCGTGTGGCGAAGGCACCGAGTTGAGGGTCGACATCATCTCCGGCGAGATCGTCAACTGCGACGGCTCCGAGTTCACCGGCGGAGGAGTGGGCCCGGGCGCCACCGACTTCATCGCCCTGGGAGCAGATCTCTACGCGGGGGCGGTGACCGCGGCTTCGACCTGTTCCGGCTGCCATGGCGCCGACGGGCAGGGGGTGGGCAGCTTCCCGGCGATGACCGGTGTGCTCACCACCTTCGGGGCCTGTGAGGACCACGTCGAGTGGGTGTTGTTGGGATCGACTGGGTGGTCTTCCACTTATGGCGACACCTACGGGGACACCAACAAGCCGGTCAACCAAGGCATGCCGGGACACGGCGCCCTCACCGATGAGCAGCTGCGCGCCGTGGTCGCCTTCGAGCGGGTCCGCTTCGGTGGCGCCGACGCAGATGAGACGCTGGCCGACTGTGGTCTCACAGACCCGGGCGACGGTGACGAAGGAGAGACCCCGGAAGACGGTGAGACGCCCGAGGACAGCGAGGAGGCGCCCGAGGAGCCCGAGGCCTCGGCCGCGCATTCCGGCTAGACCGCCTACAGGTCGACTTCTCTCTGCAGGGCGTCTTTCAGCAGCTTGCGATCGTCGATGACCCCTTCGGCGAGAACCCGGTCGTGGGTGCCGAGGACCACCGGGACCCTGAGCCCGTAGAGCTTGGTGAGCTCGTCGTCACCGTCGATATCGACCTCGTGGATGCTCACGTTCATGCTCTTGGCGACCTTCTTCAGGACCGGTCTCGCCTCGTCGCAGAGATGACAGCCTTCCCTGGTCAAAAATTTTACAGATAAACTTCTCAAGATCTCACTCTCCGTGGCCGATACGCGCAGTGCATGCAGGAAGGAGTGGTTCCTCCCCTCACATCTAGGGCACGTTCCCAAGATGTGAACGGATAGCCTCCCAGCCCGCCCCACGGTGGAGAACCCTCCTTCATGTAGTCGGGGCCCCCGTCACCATTCGGGGGCCTCGACATTTTCCCGGGACCCCTGCTCTCACCGTCCTGTGCGGGTTTGTGACGCGGCACGCGCCACAAACCCGCACAGAATGGGGAAATGGGGCGGGTGAGGCATACGATCGAGTGGTGCGACCCGCCACCGCCGTCGTCATCCTCGCCTTGCTGGCCATCATCGCCATCGCCGGTGTCATCCAGCTGTGGCTGCTCTATTCGACGTGAGGGTCACCGCCACCCCCTCGGCGAGATTGAGCTCCTCATCGGCCCGCCCCGCCCGAACAGCCAGGGCGAGCAGCCCCACCGAGTCGACGTGGATGAGGGTCTCGCCCTCCTCGACGTCTCCGTAGGAAGTGACCCACGGTATGGAGTGGAGGGTCGAACCCACTTTCACCGTCACCGAGTCTCCGGGGCTGAGGCCCAGTGCCTCGACGTCGTCCGGGGCGATGTTCGTCTGGACATTGCCGAAAGTGTCCACCCACCAGGCCTCACCTGACACCATCGAGCCCTCCACCTCGGTGAGGGGCAGCAGCAACGGCATTATCTCCTCACCGGACACTTCCGGCCCCAGCTCGTCGATCTCCGCCTCACCAGACGCCAACACGGCCGCGGCGGGGGCGAACACGTCGCGTCCGTGAAAAGTCTCGCCGGGAGAGGGAATCATCGCCTCCGGGTTCTCGATCGACACGATCTTGGTGGCGCCCCCGACCATGGCCACCGCCGGCGAGAGGAGGCCATTGTCCGGGCCGACGAACACCCCCCACCGCGTCTCGGCGGCGATCGCCTTGCGATCGGTGCCCACCCCCGGGTCGACCACCGCGACGCAGACACCCTCGGGCAGATACTGCACGGCACGGGTCAGGGCCAGGGCCGCCGCCTTCACGTTGCCGCGGGGGAAACCATGTCCGACGTCGATGACCCGGGAGGCTGGGGCGAGCTTGGCCAACACGCCGTGTACCACCCCGACGAACTCGTCGTCGTGTCCGAAGTCGGAGAGAAAACTGATCGGTAGAGACATCGCTGGCGACGCTACCTGCCCGGCCGGTCGAAGGCCCAACCCGACGGAGTACCTATATTGCGCGGATGGCCGACCCAGCACACGACGCCCTCGCCCGTCAGGCGGCGGCGCCCGGCGTCACCATGCTCATCGGTGGGCTGGACACCGGCAAGACCACGATGGCGATGGATGCGGTACATCACGCTCTCGCCGCCGGGCATAAACCGGTCCTCGTCGACGCCGACATCGGCATCTCGACGGTGGGGCCGCCCGCCTGCGTCGGTTTGAAGGTCTTCGAGTCGGAGTCGGACCTGGACAACGCCCACGAACCGGACGCTCTCCACTTCGTCGGGGCGATCACCTCCTCCCGGCTCGTGCTCCAACAGGTGGTGGCGACTGCGGTCATGGTCGAACGGGCTCGCCACCTCGGTGACGTCATCGTGGTCGACACCACCGCCATAGCCTCAGGCGTATCCGGCGAGACCCTCAAATACCACAAGGCGGAGCTGTGCCGTCCCGATCTCGTCATTGCACTCCAACGCGGCGAGGAGATGGAGCCGGTGGTCGGCATGCTGCGCCGGTTCCTCGACGTCGAAGTGGTGACCGCTCCCACCGATCCCTCTCTCGTACCGCTCGGTCCCGACGATCGGGCCCGTCGCCGGGCCGAGGCCTTCGCCCAGGCATTGCACCCTCCCCTGGAACGATGGAAGGTGCGCCCCACGGTGTTCGCCCCCACGCTCCCCGTGGGTCTCAACCTGGGCCGTCTCGATCAGGTGCTGGTCGGGGTGCAGGACAGCATGGGAGGCTGTCTCGGGCTCGGGATCCTCCAGGTCGAGGACGAGACGCTGCGTGTCATGACCAACGTCGGTGAGGGGATGTCGGGCCTCCGCCTGGGGTCGATCCGGATCGATCCCGACACCTACGAGGGCACGGTCATCAACCTCCGGGAGCTGATGTTCGGCGTCTGAAGGTCCCTCCGGGTCGCGGCCTGGCGCACCGACCCCTAAAGGAACCACTCTCCGTGGTCGATATCCCTCTACATGCTGGGAAAGACCCGCTGGCTGTACATCCTCCTGGTGGTCGCACTGGCCACTTTCGGTCTCGGTGCGTCGGCAGGCGCCGACTCCGGGTCCGAGCAGTCATTCCTCTCCAAGATCAACTCCAGCCGGAGCTCCGCAGGGCTTCCTCCGCTGAGTATGGACGGCGGGCTCCAGTCGCACGCCCGCAAGCACACCGCGGACATGATCGCCGCCGGCGAGATCTACCACTCCACCAGTGCCGAACTGCAAGCCGCTGCCGGGAGCGGATGGTCGAAGCTCGGTGAGAACGTGGGACGCGGCGGGAGCGTCTCCAGCCTCCACGACAAGTTCATGAGCTCTTCCGGTCACCAGGCCAACATCCTCGGCGACTACAACTACGTGGGCATCGGTGCCGACACCGCCTCCGGGGTGCTCTACGTCACCGTGGTGTTCATGAAGAAGGGGAGCACCGCCACGACCACCACTACGACCGCCCCGGCACCGACGACCACGGAGGCACCCAAGAGCTCGCCGACCACCCAGTCTCCTGCTCCCAAGACCACCCAGGCTCCGAACACCACTCAGCCTCCCACCACCACCACGATCCCGCCGACCACCACCACCACGCTGATCGTCGGCCCCGACAAGCCGGTCACCCCCGGCGAGTCGTGCTACACCGCCACCCGCTTCTGGTGGATGTGCCACGATTAGATAGCGGCGGACTTTGGACGCTTGCCTCCCGGCACCCGATCTGAGTCGCACCCCAGAGATCACCCCCACCACCAGATCTGAGTCGCACCCCAGGGATCACCCCCACCACTTCGCTGCTGACTAGCTCCCCCGTCCAACTTGGCAATCGCCACGTCTCGACAGAAGTGAGGGTGAATCACCCGCCGCGCCAGAAACACATCGTCTCGGAGACTCTCAGTGGAACAGACGCCGGGTCGGCTGACTGCTTCCGCTCCGCGTGAGGTGGGCGATTGGATTTCTCTGAACTGCTGGCGGGCGCGGTAGCCCCGGCGGACCAGCGTCTGTTTGGACGGGGGATCCGTTTCCAACGACTTGACGAGGGTGACCCCCGGCCGTGGCAACTCCGGTCAACGTCCAGGAGACATCGTCCAAAGTCCGCCGGTATAGAGCAGCAGACGCCCCAGTGACCTTCCGGAGCCTCCTCCGCACTTCCCCGAACGGACGCTTCTCCGGTCTGCCTCTAGGGCGTCTGCCTGAGCCGGAATGTACGCCGATGCAAACCCGATATCAATGACCCCGCCAGGAGATGTGATGAGCGTCACATATCGTCATATAGCGCAGACGAGTCCAGGCGCGAAGGTTACCAACAGCATTCGACGTTTTCCACAGGGTTTGTCCACAGGGGCATGTTCACAAGTTTCTAGGGCGATTTTTCGCGATCCGGGAACGCGGCGCGCACCATGGGACGGAACGCCAGCTCGATCGTGTCATAGACCTCACCCAGAACCCGGTCGAGCTCTTCGATCGTGACCGACTCGGCGGCGATGCGTCCCCGGAGGACGAGGGCGTTCTCGGCGTCGAGGGCGAAGAAGCATCGCCAGGCGCGGGCATTGCGCACCAGGGCCAGCCGGTGGACCTCGGCGGGGGCGGTTGGCTCGGGCAAGACGTACGCCTCGAACTGGAGGCTCCGCTCCCCGATATCGAACCAGACCGTCGTGGCATCCCGGGACTCCTGGCGCATCCGAACCGCCCAACGGCCCTCGACCTCCTCGGCGTACTCGACCGAGCTCTCCTCGTCTTCCAGCCAGAGACGAATCCGCTCTTCGAGCACAGCCCTCACCCCGGCTCCAATCGCAGGCGCGGCTCATAACTCCCCACCGGGGCTCCGCCACCCAAGACCGGTGGGTGCAGCACGGGCTGGAGGGCGTCGAGGGCGGCGACGGTCAGACAGCCGAGCTGTTCCAGGGCAGACACCGCCGCTAACCCGGCGACGGTGCCGAGGCCGTCCCAGCTCTTGACCGCGATGCCGAGGCGGTCGTCGACCGCGACTCCGAGACATCCGGCGGCACCACCCTTCGCCGCCGAATTGGTGGCGATGGCGATCTCGGTATCTCCCGCACCGTTCCCGCCGACGAGTGCCGGGTAGCGGTGCATCGCGGTGAAGGCCCCCTGCAACCGGGGCTCGGCCGCCAACTGGGCGAACAACAGAGCCATCGCTCGGGCGGTCGTCCGCAGTACCGGGGCGCCGCATCCGTCGATTCCCACCGGCTCGGCGGGGTACTCCCCCAACTCCGAGATGAAATGGATGATCTCTCGCTGCAGCGGGTGATCCGGTGAGAGGTACGTCTCCGTCGGCCACCCAGAAGCCACACATGCACGGAGGAATGCAGCGTGCTTCCCCGAGCAGTTGTGCCATATCCTCCGTTTGCCGGAGGCTCCGGAGGCCATCGTCATCTCCCGGGCGGTGTTTCCCAACGGCCAGTCGGGCGGGCATCCCAGGGCCGCCTCGCCAAGACCCGCTTGCTCGAGCATCGACTCGACCAAGGCGATGTGGACCGGGAATCCCCGATGTGAGGCGCAACCCATCGCCATCTGGAGAGCGGTGAGCTCGGCCCCCGCCTCCTGGGAGATCGTGGCCTGAAACGGCTTGGCGGACGAGCGGATGTAGAAGGGGCGGTCGATGTCACCCGATGACGCCACCACGGAGCCGTCACGGCCCACCACGGCCACGGCACCTTCGTGTGAGGTCTCGGCGAGGCCCGATCTGACCTGTTCAGCCAGCAAGGTCAGCCGCTGACCTGAGCCTCGTCCTGCTGGCTCCGATACCTGGAGACCATCTCGTCCTGGAGCGTGTCGATCACCTGATGGAGCTCTCGGCGCTGACCGGAAAGCTGGGTCTCCACCTCGCGGAGACGCTCGATCGCCTCGAAGATCTCGTCGTCGGCGAGCTCGGGGAGACTGGCGAGGACACCGTCGTCCATGATCTTGTCGATGAGTCGCCGACCCGTAACCGAGGGAAGGGGCGGCATGGTTTCGATGTGCTTCAGGGCGGGCTCGGTTCCGAGGACCATCCCCTTGGCGAGGATGTCGGGAAGCGCCTCCAGGATCGAACGCTCCTCCTCCCCCCGACGTCGTCTCTGCTCGAAGTCGAGGAGATCCATGCGGCCATGGAGGAGCCGTCGGTAATAGGAGATCTGGGCCTCCACGTCGGTTGCGGTGTCACGACGACGTCGCACTTCGGCCAGATCCAACTCCGATAGCCCTTCCAGGTACTGGGGCTCGAGGACGATGTCGATACGGCGGCGCTTGTCGGTCACGCCCTGCAGGTTAGTAACAGGCCGCTCGCACCGTGGGATAAGGGTTGACGGGCCCTCCACCGCCGGGTCTGATCTCGAAGTGGAGGTGGGGGCTGGTCCCCCGGGCGTTCCCCGAGTTGCCGTTGTAGCCCAGGACCTCACCCTGCGCGACCCGCTTGCTTCCCGAGAACGCGAAGCTGTCGAGGTGGGCGTAGTAGTAGGTGAAGCCGGTGTCAGCGCGCAGGTGCATGGTCAGCCCGCCGAGGCGGTTGCTTGATGTCCGGGCGATCCCCGCCTGGACGGCGTACATCGGCTCACCGCGCCCGGCGAACATGTCGACGCCCTTGTGGGTGCGCCCGCCCGGGCGGGGGAAACCCCACGAGTCGATGAACGAGGTCCGTCCCGGCGTGAACGGGCAGATGAACGAACCCACCTGGATCGATCCCCGGGCTCGCTGCGCTGCTCGCTGCCTTCTCTCTTCCTGCTCCCGCTCGTATTGGGCGGTCATTTGCTTGCAGTGGTCACTGAGTTTGGCGTACGCGGCCTGTTCCGCCTCCATGGCCCCCTGCTGGCGGTTGAGGATGTCCAGGGACTGGGCCTCGGCCGCACTGAGCTCGTCGTGGACGGTGTCGAGCTCCGCCTGATACCGGGTGAGCTCTCCCTTGGCGGCGACGATGTCGTTGATCGACTGTTGTCCACCGAGGGTGGCGGAGTTGAGGAACTCCGAGGTGGTCATCACCTGGTCCACCGACGACGCCGAGAGGATGATCCCGGGGTTGTTGAACCCCCCCATCATGTACATCTGGACGGCTTGCTCCTCCAACTGGTCCTGGACCCGCTCGTAGTCCGACGAGTGCGAGTCCACCGATGCCTGGATCCGGCCCTGCTTGTACTCGAGGCGCGCCACTTCGTTGAGAGCCGCCTCGTACTCGAGGGCCGCCTCCTCGAACGCCGCCTGGGCGGCCCGGTAGGCGGCCAACTGATCCTGGGAGTCCCGACACGCCTCATCCACCTGGGATCTCGTGACAGCACCGGAGACCATCGGGAAGAGTGATCCGACCAGTGCCACGAGGGAGATGACGATCAAGACGCGTCCTGGCGTCTTCGAGGCAGCCATTGGCCCGAAATGCTAGCCACAGCACTGGGCTTGTTGAAGTCAGTGAGAGCGCGGCGTCGATTCGCTCCGCCGGGTCGACGACTCCACGTCAGAGGATGAGGCGGATCAACGGGAAGTAGACGGCGGCGGCCAGAACCACACCGTCGAGCGAGGGGACGAAGCCGGGAGGGCGCTCGGTGAGCATGACCCCGCCGGTCCGCAGCATCGAGGACAGACCCTGGCCGGCGACGAGTGCCACTGCGATCCCGACCCCGACGAGGAGATACCCGACGACGTCGAGATTCCACAGCGAGGCCGCCGCCAGAGCGGCCAGCACCGAAGCGATCGCCGTGGTCGAGAACCGGTCGAGGAACGGGATCGCCGGGAGACGACCCACCAGGGCTCCCAGTGCAACCCCGGCGATGACCGCAACGAGGAAGACGTCGATCGCCTGGGGGTCAGGGGTGAACGACGAGCGGGTGAGGATGAGTGAAGCGGCCGCGAGCGCACCCATCAGCCCTACCAGGAACGTCGGAGCGAACACCTCCACTGGCCGGTACTCGGGGAAGGCCACGGCCCAGCCCAGGACGACGGCCACCGCCAGGACTACCGAGAGCCCATACCCGGTGGGTCCGAGGATGTGGGCCGCCAAGGTCGCAGTGGCCACCGCAGTGGCCACTGCGAGCGGAGCGAAGGGCCGCCCGCGCGACATGAAAGAATTACCGACGTCCACCGCCCAACCCGCCAACACCGCCACCAGGGCCGCGGCCCAGATCGGCTGCTCCTGGAGGTTGGCGACCACGGCGACGACGGCGACGGCCAGCGGGAGGAATCCGGCCAGATCCGACGGTGCGATAGCGGCCGGTTGACTCCCACCCGACACCGGGGGGAGGATGACGACCTCGTCGTCCACGCCGACCGGTTCCGACGCCTCGGCTTCCTGCCCGTTGACCCACACTCGGGCGGTCTCGATGGCGCGGGCGAAGTCCGGGCCGAACTCGTCGCTGGCGGCCTCCACTACGGCACCTACCGTGTCGGCGGGCACGTCGAGCCGCGATGTCCCTGCGATCTCACGGAGGCTGGCGAACAATCGGAGCTTGGCCATGGGCCCAGGGTAAATCGTCACGTGCCCGCGATGCGGTGTCTGGCCTACGCTACGGATCGATGGACGGACAGGTGATCGTCGCCGTCGACATACCTCTGGCCGGCGACGACAGGCACAAGAACTGGGCGAAAGTCGTCGACAACGTCGACAACTCGAAATCCTCCGGGTGGGCATTCGACGGTTCTTTCGTCGCCGCCGGGGGCATTCAGGACGTGCCGGCCGGGTCGGTGCTCCTGGTCTACGGGGAGAGAGGATCGCGGGGAAACCCGCAGAGCCTGGCGAAGGTGTACACCGTGAACGTCGACGCCACCCTCACCCTGGAGGCCGAGGCGAAGGGCCCGGCTTGGGCGCGGACCCTGCGCGACCCGATCGAACGTCTGCTCGGGATGGAGAGGAAGCTGCTGGATCTCTCTCATCTGCCCGACCTGGTCCTGGCCGACGAGCTCGAGAAGAGAGGATGGAGGGTCGAGAAGCCATGAGGGCGATACTTGTGCGGGAGTCCGGCGGGGCCGACAAACTCCTCGTCGAAGAGGTGGACGAGCCCACTCCCGGCGAGGGGGAATTGCTCGTCCATGTGGAGTCGGCCGGAGTCAACTTCATCGACACCTACCACCGTGAAGGGCTCTACCCGCTCGACATGCCGTTCACCCCGGGCCTGGAAGGAGCCGGGACGGTCACCGAAATGGGTGACGACGTCCACGGCTTCGCGATCGGTGACCGGGTCGCCTGGACGAACGTCCTGGGGAGCTACACCCAACGACATGTGGTCCCCGCCGAGAAGGCGATTCTCATCCCCGATGGAGTGGAGACCGACATGGCCGCAGCGGTGCTGCTCCAGGGGATCACCGCCCACTATCTGGCCCATTCCACCTTTCCCCTCGCCGAGGGGGACCACTGTCTGATCCACGCCGGAGCCGGTGGAGTCGGGCTGTTGCTCACTCAGATCGCCAAGAAGCGCGGTGCTCATGTCTTCACCACCGTCGGCTCGGACGAGAAGGCGCAGTTGAGTCGCGGGGCAGGGGCGGACGATGTCATCGTCTACACCGAGGTGGACTTCAAGGACGAGATCGAGGCCCGTTACGGGCCGAACCCTCTCGACGTCGTCTACGACGGTGTCGGGGCGAGCACCTTCGACGACGGGCTCGATCTACTCCGCCCCCGCGGCATGATGGTCACATTCGGGAACGCATCGGGTCCGGTCCCGAAGATCTCACCCTTGCTGCTCGCCGAGAAGGGGTCGCTGTTTCTCACTCGACCGACGATGGCGCACTACATGCGCACCACCGAGGAGTTGATGGGGCGGGTGACCGATCTGTTCGACTGGATGGCGGAGGGGGACCTCGACGTCCGCATCGGGGCGATATACCCGATGGAAGAGGCGGCGGACGCGCATCGGGCGTTGGAAGGGCGCGACACCACCGGAAAGGTGCTCCTCCACCCCTGACGGTCAGCTACTCGGGGCTAGCTCCTCGAGGGCGGCGGCGACGGTGGCCACGTCCTCGAGATGGGCCTGGAAGGTGGCCGACTCGAAAACCCTCAAAGCCGGCATCTCGTCGGTGAGCCGGTCGACGATGTCATCGTCGACATGGCCCTCCGTACTCCACACATATGCCGTCGGCGCCGTGATCTGATCGAGGTTGGCGGAGGCGAGAGCCGCGTCCCTGGTACTCCTGAATGCATGGAACGAGTCGGTGGTCCGCTCCACGTCGATGATCACCGAGCGCACCGCGATCTGGTCTCCCGTCGGGCACCACCCTCCCTCTGGGCAATACGGCGCCCAGTTCTCGAGTGCGAACCTCCCACCCGTCTCCCAGGTGTACGTGGCGGCCTTTCCCAGCCAGGGCAGGCTCTGCAGGCTGACCGGGAACCTCGGAGGCGTCCAGAAGTCGACGTCCACCATCACCAAGATCGCCACGAGATGGGGGTAGGTCAGCGCCAGTTCGGCCCCGACCTCTCCACCCAGCCCGATACCGACGATGGGCACCGGGCCGCCGAAACGCTCCTCGAGCACCGGGGCGAGGCGGTCGGCGATGCCGGCAACGGTGTGGTGCGCACCTTCGAGAGGCATGCGAGTGGAGTAGCCGAAGCCGGGGAGGTCGATGCGGACACCGTGGTAGGCATCGCCGAGAGCGGCAGAGAGATCGGAGAGGGTCAACCCCCCGGTGATGTCGTCGTCGTGAAGGATCACCACCGCGTCGGGACCACCTTCATCGACGCGCACGTTGGTGACGAACCCTCCGATGACCGTGGGGTCTTCGAGGTCGAGGGTCACCGGCCGCAGATCTTCGCTGAGATCGGCTGCCTGATTCGTCGCCGCGGCATATACGGCGACACCGGCACCGGCGGCGAACACGAGCAACGTGATGAAGCGGGCCGCCAGTCGGCTGGGCTTCTCGGTCTTCGGTGGTGGCTGCAGGCCTCTCATCTGATCATCACGATGTGGACGGTTTTCGGCCCGTGCACGCCGAGATTGAGCTGTAGTTCGATGTCTCCGGTCCTACTCGGACCGGTGACCACCACCAGATTCGTCGTCTCAGCCACCAATTCCGGGTTTTTCTCCGCCCAGGAAGCCAACGTCCACTCGACGGAAGCCACCTCGAGGAGGGCGATGTGCACATCCGGGATGAGACTGGCCATGCGCGGACGCCCCTCACCGTGCACCAGTACCAGACTCCCACTCTCGGCCAGGGCGGCATGTGCTCCAGTGACCCCCACGTCGAGGTCCCGATAGGACAGGTTGTGCTCGCCCCGGCCACCGTCGGGCACCCGGTGATCGATTCGCCTCAGCCCGGCCGACTGCAGCGTGGCCGCCACTCCGCTGGCTGGGAGGTCGTCCCACGTCACGAAGGTCTCTGCGTCATGGCCCCCAGCGATGGCGGAGACCGCGCGGGGAGCGCCATGACGGCTGACCGGTCCGTGGATGACCGCATTGACCGCCTGGGCCCGTGCCCGGAACAGATCGAGGAGGTCGATGCCACCTGGCTCCTGCAGAGAGCCGGCGACCGCGGGAGGGCGGGGCAGCCTCGAGGTCAGAGATGCCCGACCGACGCGGGTGAGGAACACGTCACGTTCCACGGTCCGACCTCCACCAGTCGTTGAAGGACTCCCGGGCGGGACGTCGCATGTCACGGCCCCGTGTCCAGCCGCGCCCCGGTCCGGGCAAGCGCCGTATCCAGCCGCGCGTGGAGATGAGGCCGCCGAGCCGTGAGGCCCACTTCTTCGCCCGTGACCATCGTTTTGGATCAACACTCGTCCTGGCGTATCGCGACATGCCCTTCTCGAGCCATCCGGGAAGACGTCCTTCCGCGGCGGCCTGCTCCCTGAGCCCGAGCAGCATCTTCGGGATCTGGATACGCACCGGGCAAACCTCTTCGCATGCACCGCAGAGCGTCGAGGCGTAGGGAAGGTCCCACCATGGGTCCATGCCGAGCAAGCCCGGGGTGACGATCGACCCAACCGGCCCGGAGTAGACGGTGCCGTAGGCGTGGCCTCCGGCAGTGCGGAACACCGGGCACACGTTGAGACAGGCCCCGCATCGGATACAGGCGAGGATCTCGGCCGTCTCCCCGGCGAGGATCCGGGAACGTCCGTTGTCGATGACGATGACATGGACCTCTTCGGGGCCGTCGGGATCCCCCTCGCGTCGCGGCCCGGTGATCACGTTGGTGTAGACGGAGAGACGTTGGCCGGTTGCCGATCGAGCCAGGGTCTCGAGGACCACGGCGGCGTCTGTCCACCGGGAGACTATTCGCTCCATGCCCATGAGGGCGATGTGCAGCCGCGGGGCGGTGGTGGTGAGCCGACCGTTGCCCTCATTGGTCACCAACACCAGCGACCCTGACTCGGCCACCGCCATGTTGACTCCGGAGATGCCGGCGTCGGCGCGTAAGAACGCGTCGCGGAGGTGGATCCGCGCGATCCGGTTCAGCTCGAAAGGGTCGCTGGTGTACGGGACTCCCAGTTCCTCGGTGAACAGACGACCCACATCCTCTCTGGTCATGTGGAGGACCGGGGCGATGATGTGCGACGGCGTGTCGCCGGCGAGTTGGGCGATGAACTCGCCGAGGTCGGTCTCGACGACGTCGAAGCCGATGGACTCGAGATGCTGATTGATCTCGATCTCCTCGGAGACCATCGACTTGGACTTGACCACGAGACGGGCGTTCGCCTCGGCGAGAATCCGGGCCGTGATCTCCCGCGCCTCGATGGCGTCGCCTGCCCAATGGACCCGCCCGCCGGCTGCCTCCAACCGGTCGGCGAATCCGGCGAGGAGACGGTCGAGGTGCCCGAGCGAATGGAGCCTTACCGCTCGGGCCCGGTCGCGCAGTTCCTCGATCTGTGGAAACTCATCCATCGACTGCTCACGCAATGCGACGAAGTTGCGGACGCCGCGAGCAACCGCATCTGCTTCATGAGTGCCGATCAAGGCTTCGGCGCGGGAGAGAAAGGTCACGGGCTGGGTCACGAGTCGTCGCCGAGGAGCTGTGCGATGTGCTTGACCGTCACTGGCGAACCGCGGCGTCGGAGCCCGCCCTCGATGTGCAGCAGGCAGGAGATGTCCGAGCCCACGACGGTGTCCGCCCCCGACGCCTCGATCTGGTCGAGCTTCACGTCCATGATCGCCTCGGAGACGGCAGGCATCTCCACAGAGAAGAGGCCCCCGAACCCGCAGCAGTCACGCGCCCCGTCGAGGTCGGCGCGCTCGACGTCCTCAAGGAGCCGACCTGCCTGGTGGTCCAGACCCATCTCACGCAGCCCGTGACAGGAGTGGTGGTAGGCGATGGTGCAGCCATCGCAGGAGGCGGTGACCTCGGCTTCGAGCTCATCGACGAGGAAGGCGGTCAGCTCCCGGATCCTCGACGCGACCCGGCCGGCCTGTTCGGTCCGGTCGGTGGTGTCGAAGAGGCCCTGGTAATGGCGGGCGATCATCGCCGCGCATGAGCCCGAAGGGATCACGACCGGGCCCTCGGTGGCGTCGAGCACGTCGAGGGTGTGGGCGGCCATCACCCGGGCATCGTCGACGAGCCCAACGTTGAAGGCAGGCTGGCCGCAACATCCCTGCTCGGGAGGAAACTCGACGACACACTCGGCCTTCTCGAGCGCGTCCACCGTGGCCCGACCGACCTCGGGAGCGAGCGAATCGATCAGGCAGGTGACGAACAACTGGACCTTCGGCCCCTCCATGGGGCGAGGTTATTCCCTGCGCTCCTCCACGCGGGTCAATGCATCGAGATAGCGGTCGACCATCTGGATGTACTTCTTGACATCGTCGGCGAACTCCGGGCTCAGAGCACGGTGACGGCTCCTGACCGCAAGAGCGGCGAACTTCGCGCCACGGAGATAGTTGGCCAGGCCGTCGAGTGGCATCGCCCTTTCCCCCGGCTCCGCCTCACCGATCTCTGGCTCCGGTTGAGTGGTCGGTGGAATGTCGAGCGCGCTCAGACGGTCGAGAAGCTCATCCTCTTCGGGCCGATCGGCGTAATCACGCCCCACCACCGACCAGACCACCTCGGCGTCAGGCGTGATGAGGAGTGCACCGTTGCGGGCTAACTCTCGCGGGTCCTTCTCATCGGCGAACCCGAGCGGGGTGATCGCCCTGTCGCGGTCCGGGTCGGAGAGGATCGGGAACGGGAGGGCCAGCTTCTCCACGACCGCCGCGTTCATCGCATGGGTGTCTGCGCTGATCCCGAACACGCGGCCTCCGCGGTCGAGAAGCTCCCCATGCCGGTCAGCCATGACGGCCAACTGGCCGTGGCAATAGCTTCAGAAGTCCCCTCTGTGGAAGGTGAGCACCACCCCGGCATCGAGATGGTCGGAGAGAGTCCATGGCCTACCGGCGGTGTCGGTGACGGTGAAGTCCAATGTCATGCGTCGCGCTTCCTGTCTGGGTGGGAGTCATTCTGGCGCGAAGCATTAGCGTGCCGCGGCCATGTTCATCTCCGTCAGCGGCAAGAACCTGCGCCGCCGCATGATCCAACTCAACGTCGGGCTGGTGCTGTTCGGGCTGGGCATCGCTCTGGTGTTGCAGTCCGGGTTGGGACTGCCCCCCTGGGACGTCCTCCATCAGGGGCTCACCGAACAGTTCGGCCTCACCGTGGGAATCTGGTCGATCATCATCTCATTCGTCGTCCTCCTGCTGTGGCTGCCGCTGCGGGAGCGCTACGGGATCGGCACCATTCTCAATGCCGTCATCATCGGAGTGGTCATCGACCTCGGCGTCCTGGTCATCCCGCGCCCACCCAACACATGGCTCGCCTCGGTCATGCTGACAGCAGGGATCATCCTCATCGGCTTGGCATCCGGCATGTACATCGGAGCGAATCTCGGGCCAGGGCCACGCGATGGCCTGATGACCGCAATCGCCGGGCGCGGCCCGTCGATCCGGGTCACCCGATGGGGTCTCGAGATCGTGGTGCTGATCACGGGATTCCTGATGGGTGGGACTTTCGGTGTCGGGACCATCGCTTTTGCCCTCCTCATCGGCCCCATCGTCCAGTTCTTCCTCCCCCGCTGGAGCATCGACACCGGTCGGCCGGAGGACGCTTGGGATCACCCCGCCCGCTGACCCGAGACCGTTCTGTGAACGGGGGCTGAGAATATCTCTCACGTAGCATTCACAGAACGGTTTGAGGACTCCTTGAGCATCGTCTGAGGACCTGATGACGCGGGGCGAGACACAGTGGTGGTCATGGTTCACCAAGGAGGTAACCCATGATCAAGAAGATGCTCGGAGTGTTCACGTCGATCGTCGCAGCTCTGGTGGTGGTCGGTGTGGCCTGGGCGGGTGGCGATGACAGCACCTCGACGTCGATCACCGCCACATCCGGCACGTCGGCCACTGTCGCGGCCGGCGTCTCCACACCGTCGACCGCGGTGACGACTCCCGACTCGTCCACGTCGACGAGCGTGAAGGCCTCGAGTTCAACGAGTACCAACGCGTCGACCTCGACCAGCATCGCCGGAACCACTTCGACGAGCGCTGCAGGCAACTCGACCACCTCGACCTCGATCGGCTCCTCGACCTCGACGAGCGTCGACGACAGTGACGCCAGACAGGTCCCGGACGGTGTGAGCACCCACCTGATCCCTGGAGTCGGGACCGTCACCCTCGAGGTGAGCTCCGGCCAGCTCGTCCTGGTCTCCGTCTCGGCTCCCGGATGGAAGGTGGAGCGAAACAAGATCGAGCCCGACCGCATCGAGCTCGAATTCACCTCCGGTCTCAAGGCGGAGGCCGAGTTCGACGCCCGGCTGAAGAACGGCCGGGTCGAGGTCGAGATCGAGGTCGAGCTCGGCTGACCCGTCTCGACGTCAGCCGAAACTGACGCACACGACCGCCCCTCCCCCGGGGCGGTCGTGTGCGTCGAAGGTTCCCCCGGCTGCCGAGACGGTCTTGCGCACGATGTCAAGACCGAGACCGGTCGAGCCCGACCCGCTGACCCCGCGTTCGACCTGCGGCCGTCCTCCGAATCCCGGCCCTCGATCGGCCACTTCGAACCATGGAGCGGGAGTCGCCCCGGTGCGGACGGTGAAGGCCGTGCCGGGCGGGGTGTGGGCGAAGACGTTTCCGACGATCGTGTCGACCATCACTCCCAAGTCTTCGGAGCTCAACGGAACCCGGGCCCCAGCGGCAGCCAGGGTAGGGGTCAGATCGCGGTTCTGCTCTTCGGCGAGGACGCTCCAGAAGGTGACCCGATCAGACACCACCCGGTCGAGGTCACACTCTCCGGGCTCTCGCGCCGCTCTCGACCGTGCCAGGTCGATCACCTGGTTCATGGCGTGCTCGAGCCTGTCGACCTGGCCGACCATCGCCTTCCGCTCCGCCTCGTCGCCCAGCGCCTCGGCCGGGAGACGCAATGAGGTGAGGGGCGTGCGCAGGCGATGGGAGAGGTCGGCAGCGCTCTCCCTCTCCTCCGCCAGTAGCTGGCCGAGACGCTCGGCGAGATAGTTGAACGCCTCCCCTGTCTCTCGCAGCTCCTCGGGGTCGGTGGGCTCGACCCGGGCGCTCAGGTCGCCCTCTGCGAGCCGATGAGCCGACCGGGCCAGGTCGCCGATGGGAGTGGTGAGGCTCCCGCCGAGACGGTCTGCGATCCAAACCGCCAGGCCGATGAGGGCCAGGGCGAGCAGGCCGAGCAGGGCCCACGCCGTCATCACCCCCGAAGTGAGCTCGGCGCTGGTGACGAACGAGTCGACCACGGCGACACCGGATGCTCCAACCACGGGGAGGGCGATCTCCCAGCCTCCTGCCACCTCGTCGGCCACGGTGGATTGGGATTCGGCCGCCACCGCTGCCAGCGAGCCCTGCCCCCCACGCGGCTCACCGAGGACCCCGTCGTCGAGGATGACGATCGTGCCTTCGGGAAGGTCCCCGATGGCCGGGGCCACGTCATCGAGACCATCGCCGACAGCCGAGGCGAGGGCGACCAGCCCCGCCACCGATCGGGCGTCCCGTTCGGCGGCCACCTTGGCGCTGTCTTCCGCCTGTCTGTGGACCAGAAGCCCGAGCGGCACGACGAACGCCACCACGACGAGCACCGTCGTGGCCAGGCTGAGCAAGACGAGTCGGCGTCTCACTGCCCGGGGTCGACCAGCTTCACCCCGACGCCATGGACCGTGTGGATGTACCGGGGCTGCTGGGCGGTCTCACCGAGCTTCTTGCGCAGCCAGGAGATGTGTACGTCGACGGTGTGGTCGGACCCGCCGTATGGCTCCCGCCACACTTCGGCGAGCAGCTCGCGTTTGGTCAACACCTCACCGGCACGCTCGACGAGGACCCGGAGAATGTCGAACTCCTTGGGGCTGAGGTCGAGGGTCTCATCGCCCAGGGTGGCGGTGCGGGCCGGGACGTCGACCACCAGATCACCGACGGTGATGCGGCTCTCTTGGGTCCCACCGCCGCGGCGGCGAAGCACGGCCCTCACCCGGGCTTCGAGCTGTGTCATCGAGAAGGGCTTCACCAAATAGTCGTCGGCACCCGAGTCGAGCGTGGCGACCACCGTCTCGTCGGCTCCGCGCGCGGTGATCACGATCACCGGGACCTGGCTCACGGCGCGGATCATCCGCAGGAGCTCGGTCCCGTCGACATCAGGAAGCCCGAGGTCGAGCAGGACCAGGTCGGGGTCGGTCTTGACCGCAAGCTCGAGCCCGTCGAGGGCGCGGTCGGCGCTCTCGACGTCGTGGCCCTGCTCGGCGAGGGCGGCGGCGGCGAGCCGTCTGATCTCGACGTCGTCTTCGATGAGGACGATCCGTGGCACGGGTGTGAGGTTACGGTCGTCGTCGTTATCACCTCGTCGTCTTGAGGGAACCTTGAGAAGCCGTTGACCCTGCGTTGCGGATGGGCCTGGGACAATCGGCACATGATCACCTGGCGCATGGCAGCCGCATGGGTCGTGGCCCTGGTCGTGGCCACCGTTCTCACGTGGCAGATCGTCGGTCTCGCCGACTCCCAGGTCGGTGAGGAGCCCGTGGCCCTGGCCCCTACCCTCACCACGCCCCCGGACCACCCGGACTCGACGACATCCACCACCGCCGACACTGGTTCGACGGCAACGCCGGCGCCGACCACGACGACCATCCCCGGCGCCACCACCTCCAGCTCGTCTTCTCCGTCCACGTCGTCGTCGACTTCCGCTGCCGCATGGAGCCTCCGCACAGTGACCACGCCCGGCGGTGTGGTGGTGGTTCGCTACCGCCCTGGCGAAGTCGAGCTCCAGGCGGCTACTCCGGCGCCCGGCTTCTCGGTGGAGGTCGACGACCCCGGCCCGCCCCGGGTGCGGGTCGAATTCGAGGCCGCAGACACCGACGTCCGGGTAGAGGTCCGATGGGACGACGGGAAACTCGACGTCGACGTGGACGTGAACTGACCTCTCGGGCCGCGAAAACCGCGGAACGAATCCGCTGGACTGGTCGATCACGCCGGTTTATGGTCACCCCACTTCCCCCGGTGCATGCCGCTGACCTCTACTTCCCCCGTCGGCATCTGACCGACGATGTCTGAACAGGCCTTTCGCGCCTGTGGAAAACTGATGGTTGACGGATGACACTCGTGTAATTACAGTGTTGAAGTCCATACAAGATCTAGTGGTCACTTCCCTGTAGACCACCACATCTTGTGGTTGGAGTTGAGAATGGACACCGTCCCGACATTTCCCGGTAGGGAGGGGCGGACCCCGGTCGAGGAGGAGTACATGAGCACAGGCCTGCGGATCACCCGACGCTTCACGGAGGCCGGTACCGACCCCTACAGCCAGTTCGAGTGGTCGCATCGAGATTCCCGCATCACCAACCCCGACGGTTCGGTCGTGTTCGAGATGACCGACGCCGAGATCCCTGCCCACTGGAGCCAGGTGGCGTCGGACATCATGGTGTCCAAGTACTTCCGCAAGGCCGGTGTCCCCCAGTTCGACGCCGAGGGCAACCAGATGGACGACGAGGACGGCAACCCTGTCACCGGGCCGGAACGCTCCTCGAAGCAGGTCTTCGACCGTCTCGCCGGGACCTGGCGTCATTGGGGCGAGAAGAAGGGCTACTTCGCCTCCACCGACGACGCCGACGCCTTCGAAGATGAGCTCAAGTACATGCTCGCCGCCCAGATCGCCGCCCCCAACTCTCCGCAGTGGTTCAACACCGGGCTCAATCACGCCTACGGCATCACCGGTCCGGCCCAGGGCTTCTGGTTCGTCGACGACGAGACCGGAGAGCTGGTCGAGTCTCCCGACTCGTACAGCCGCCCCGCCCCCCACGCATGCTTCATCAACGGGGTCAGCGACGACCTGGTCAACCCGGGCGGCATCATGGATCTGTGGCTTCGTGAGGCCCGCATCTTCAAGTTCGGCTCCGGCGCCGGGTCCAACTTCTCCGCCATTCGCGCCGAGGGCGAGCTGCTCTCCGGCGGAGGCAAGTCTTCGGGGGTCATGTCGTTCCTCAAGATCGGCGACCGTGCCGCCGGCGCCATCAAGTCGGGGGGCACCACCAGACGTGCCGCCAAGATGGTGATCCTCGACGTCGACCACCCCGACATCGAGACCTTCGTCGACTGGAAGAAGATCGAGGAGGAGAAAGCCAAGGTCCTCATCCAACACGGCGGCTTCCCCGCCGACTTCAACGGCGAGGCCTACGCCACCGTGTCCGGGCAGAATTCCAACAACTCGGTCCGGGTCACCTACGACTTCATCAAGGCGTTCGAAGAGGACGGCGACTGGGATCTGATCAACCGCACCGACGGCTCGGTGCGCCGGACGGTCAAGGCCCGCGAGCTGTGGAACCAGATCGCCGAGGCCGCCTGGGCATGCGCCGACCCCGGCCTCCAGTTCGACACCACCATCAACGAGTGGCACACCAGCCCGGCGGGAGGACGGATCAACGCCTCTAACCCATGTTCCGAGTACATGTTCCTCGACGACACCGCCTGCAACCTGGCGTCGATCAACCTGGTCAGGCTCTACGACGACGCGAGTGGTGAGTTCGACATCGGGGGCTACCAGCACGCCATCCGGCTCTGGACCATCGTCCTCGAGATCTCGGTGGCCATGGCCCACTTCCCCTCCAAGGAGATCGCCCAGGGCTCCTACGACTACCGGACCCTCGGTCTCGGGTACGCCAACCTGGGGTCGCTGCTGATGCGTCAGGGCATCGCCTACGACTCCGACGAAGGCCGAGCCATCGCCGGCGCCATCACGTCGGTTCTGACCGGCTACTCCTATGCCACCTCCGCCGAGATCGCCGACGTCGTCGGGCCGTTCCCCAAGTTCGAGGAGAACCGGGATGCGATGCTGCGGGTGATCCGCAACCACCAGGTGGCTGCCTATGACGGCAACGACTACGACAACATCTCCACCAAGGTGATGGGCGTCGATGCCGACGCGTGCCCCGACGACCTGCTCCAGGCGGCCCGGACTTCATGGGACCTGGCACTGGAGCGTGGCGAGAAGCATGGCTACCGCAACGCCCAGGCCAGTGTGTTAGCTCCTACAGGGACCATCGGGCTTCTAATGGATTGTGACACCACCGGTGTCGAGCCCGACTTCGCCCTGGTGAAGTTCAAGAAGCTGGCCGGCGGCGGCTACTTCAAGATCGTCAACCAGTCGGTGGCTCCGGCTCTGGTCCGTCTCGGGTACTCACCGGCAGAGATCTCGGACATCGTCACCTACATCGTGGGGACCAGCTCGATCGAAGGTGCTCCCCACATCAACACCGACACGCTGCTGGAGAAGGGCTTCAGCGAGGAAGACATCCTCAAGCTGCAGGCGACCCTGCCCGCGGTGTTCGAGCTGAAGCACGCCTTCAACGTGTTCACCTTCGGCGAGGAGACGATGGCGAGGCTCGGCTTCTCCGTCGACGAGTACACCAGCTGGGAATTCGACCTGCTCCGGGCGCTCGGATTCACCAGGGCCCAGATCACTGGGGCCAACGACCACATCTGCGGTCGGCAGACCATCGAGGGTGCGCCTCACATCAGGGACGAGCATCTCTCCGTGTTCGACACCGCCAACAAGAACGGCCAGTACGGCACGCGGTTCATCCACCACAACGGCCACATCAAGATGATGGCGGCGGCCCAGCCGTTCATCTCGGGCGCGATCTCGAAGACGATCAACATGCCCCACGAGGTGACCGTCGACGAGATCGAAGGCGCCTACCACCTCTCCTGGGAGCTCGGCCTCAAGGCCATGGCCCTCTACCGGGACGGTTCGAAGGCTGCCCAGCCACTCAACTCGACCGCCGACGAGGGCGAGGACAACGAGGACGAGGACGAGACGATCACCGCCGCCGTGGAAGCGGAGAAGACCATCCACTGGGGCAACCTGCCCGCGGGCATCTCCCCGACCCAGGCCTACGCCCAGGGGATGAAGCCGCCGCGGTTCCTGCTTCCAGCCCGGCGCTCCGGTTTCAACCAGGAGGCCCGGGTCGGCGGCCACAAGGTCTACCTGCGCACCGGCGAGTACCAGGACGGAACCCTCGGAGAGATCTTCATCGACCTGGCCAAGGAAGGGGCGACCCTGAAGGGGATCCTGTCCTGTTTCGCCATCGCGGTCTCGAAGGGGCTCCAGTACGGAGTGCCGTTGGAGGAGTTCGTGGACACCTTCACGTTCCAGACCTTCGAGCCCCGGGGCATGGTGGAGGGCCATCCCAACATCAAGATGGCCAACTCCATCGTGGACTACGTGTTCCGCTCTCTCGGGGTGGAGTACCTGCAGCGCGATGAGCTGGCCCAGGTGCCGCCCGACCGGGAGAACGACCTTCCCGAGCCACCCAAGGGGCTGGCGGTGGAGGCCGGGGTCCAACTCGACCTCAGCGACGCCGCTGCCGACTCCGACGTCGACGCGGTGAGGTCGGCGGTCGAGTTCCTCGACGGTCCCGATGAGGACGTGAGAGCGCCAGAACGGGAGCCTGTTTCACCCCCGAGGAGCGAAGCGACGTTGGGGGAGGCACCACGCAGTGCCGGAGGGGAAACCTCTGCGAGCACTGCGGTGGCCGACGTGGCTCTCAAGGAGAACATGGGCGACGCTCCGGCCTGCTCCAACTGCGGCCACATGACCATCCGCAACGGCAGCTGCTACGTCTGTCTCACCTGCGGGGACACCACGGGTTGTAGCTGATGTGAATTGGTCCACCCAGCGTTGCTATAGCAAGAGTTCTCGGATTCCGAGACTTCTTGCACATTGGACCATGGTCGGTGCGGTCGTCGCCCTGCTCTTCGAAGTCATCGGGGGTGGCCCGCCCAGCGAGGCCCCTCCCGGCTGAAGACGACAGCCGTAGAAGCGCTGTTACCAGGGGGAACGGTCAAGTCGGGGAGAACCCACGACCCAGACCGGCTTCACGGGCGGCGAAGATAGCCTGGGCCCGGTCGGTGAGGTGCAGCTTGGTGAAGATGTTCGAGATGTGATTACTCACCGTCTTATTCAGGGCGGGAAGTAATTCGGCTACGTCTGAGTGAGGATCCTCCTTAGATCTCCCAGGTGTCAGAACACGGATACTTCGATCGCGACATCGCCGAACACTACGACGAGTCGTCCGCGGACATGTTCGCCGGTCATATGGTCGACCCCGTGGTCGACTTCCTCGTGGAGCGGAGCCGGGGCGGCCGCGTGCTCGAATTCGGCATCGGAACCGGGAGGATCGCCTTACCCCTGGCCCGTCGGTGCGTGGATGTGGCGGGAATCGACCTCTCAATGCCGATGATCGGACAGCTGACCAACAAGCATGGCGGTGAGGCAATCGAAGTGGTCATGGGCGACTTCGCCACGACCCGTGTCGATGGCTCGTTCTCCCTCGTCTACCTGGTCTTCAACACGATCATGAACCTGACCACCCAGGCCGAGCAGGTGCGATGTTTCCTCAACGCCGCCGATCACCTCGAGTCGGACGGTGCATTCGTCGTCGAGGTCACCGTCCCCGATCTGCGTCGTCTCCCGCCGGGGGAATCGCACGTGGTCTTCCGTGCCGATGACGCGGGATGGGGCATCGACGAGTACGACGTCGCCAACCAGGGACTCATCTCCCACCACGTCGACCGGACCAAAGGCGATGTGGGACAGGTCTCGATGCGTTTCGCTACGTGTGGCCGGCCGAGCTCGACCTGATGGCCGAGATGGCGGGGATGGAGCTCAGCGAGCGCTACGCCGACTGGCAGGGTTCACCTTTCACGGCCGAGAGCAGACAGCACGTCTCGGTGTGGCTGAAGGAGTGAGAATTCGCCGCTCAGGGATGGCCCTCAGGGAAGGGACCGCCCCTAGGTACTTCGTCGCCGTGCCGTTGCGGCGAGGGGTGTGATCTCCAGGTCCTCGAGGGTCATCAACCCGAGGTGGAGTTGGGTGTGGTGATAGCGGCAGAGGAGACAGAGGTTGTCGATGACGGTCTCGCCACCTTCTGCCCATGAAACGAGATGGTGGACGTCGCACCATTTGGCCGAGCGACCGCAGCCACGACGCACGCAGGTGCGGTCTCGAGCCACGACGGCACGACGGAGACCGGCGGGGATCACCCGTGTCTTGCGGCCGACGTCGAGGACTTCGGAGCCCGGACCGAACACGATTCTCGAAACCGAGGCAGCGCATGCGAGCTGGCTCATCGCGAAGGGGTCTAACACGAACCCGTCCTCGGTCTCGTGGAGACCGCCGGCATCGCCTCGCAACGCCGGGATATCGACATGGACGTTCATGTGAGGTCGCTCACCGCCGACGATCGGAGTCTCAGAGCCTTCGAGAAAGCCGCGGGCGAGGTCGCCGAGGGCATCGGCCCGACGTTGGGTGGTGGATCTATCGTCGTCCTCGGCGGAGGGCGGCATCAGGGTGTCGACAGCAGTGAGCAGCGCCTCGCCTTCCAGCGAGGGCAGGGAGAACTCACCGGCGACCATACCGTGGGCCTTCCTGGACAGGTCGAAGTGGCGCCGGGCCAGCTGGTCTTCGATATCGAGCTTCACACCAGGGAGGTCGACATCGTCGCGCCAGTACTCGAGCACTCTCCTCGTCTCGTCGAAACCGTCGCCGACCAACTCCAGGAGGACGTTCTCGGCCTCCGGGTACTTGTCGGGCATCCGCTCGGCGGCCCGGAACATGAGCTCGGCCTCGTCGCCGGAGATCTGACGATGTCTCCAGGCGGAGAAGGTGGCGGCGTGTTCGAGGGCGGCCCTGGCGTTCCTCACATACCGATGGGCCCGGCCGCCGGCCATGCGAAGCCGGTGCTCGAGGTAGGCCACCGTCGAGGGATAGCCCATGACATCGTGGTCGCCTGCTGACTCAGCGGCAGCCAGAGTCTCGGTCCACTCGATGTCGAGATGGTGCCGTGCCGCCTCCAGGAGCATCAGATGCTCGTCGCGCTCGTCGACCGAGGCCGACGCCGGATCCTCGAGGCGGGGGATGATGATCGGCATCACCCTCAGCGAGGTCGTTCCCTTCCCCATACCGAGAACGTACAAGCGGCCCCCGACAGATTTGCCCGGAACAGGGTATCCAAAGAGATACTTTTCGAAGAGGCCACCGATCGTGGTGGCGGGACCGGGCGAGTAGCCCGATCCCGCCCTCGGCGACCTCTCCATTCCCAGAAAGCGGCTGATCTCAGCCGGACAGTGACTCCGTGATCTCCGGGCTGTACTGGCGCCAGAGATCGATCGACTCAGGAGTGCTGGCGCCCGGGGCGCGGTCGAGGAACATGGTGTCTGTTCCGATGCACCGGCGGGTCGGTGCTCAACTCACTGTGATCCGGGCCACCATCTGGTCCAGGTCGGCCTGAAACTGTCTGGCGAAGACGGGACGAATCAGCGGGAAGAGCAGCTTCATGATCCCGTGAGGCTCGACATCCCAGCGGTGGATGACTCGGGTCCCTCCTTCCACCGGCTCGTGGATCGTGACCCAACGCCCTCCCAGCATCGACTCGAGTGTGTCGTCCTCGGCGCGGTGAGGAGGGTCATAGACGACATAGTCGGAACGGTGGCTGGTCGTCATGGGTCCCGCTTGGTTCACCATCACGTACAGGCGTGCCATCAGCCCGCATTCGATAGTCGCGGATCTCCACGACCATGTCCGAGAGCTCGCGCCAGTTCTGCATCTCGTTTCCGAAGAACACCTCCCACGTCTCATCCATGGGGAGGGGGACAACGGCGGTTCGCTCAACGATCATCTCGAATCTCCATCGGGGAACTCAGGCTAAGAGCGCGTGACGTCGAATCACCTCTCGAAATCCCAGATTCGTGGGATGCCACGATGCGTTCCGTTGGATGTCACACACGGCACAGACGACACGTCGGGCGGATCAGCCGAAGTCGCCCGTCACTTCGAGGGTCAAGTACTCGCCATCGACTCCGACTGGAACGTGAATGTCGAAGCGATGCGGCCCGTCCATCCCGGGGTGCATTTCCAGCGGGAAACTGAGCTGGGCCGACTCACCGGGAGCGAGCGCCGAGGACGACAGGGTCAACGGGCCGGGGCAACAACCTTCGATCACACTGGCGTGAGGTTCGCCCAACGAAACTGCTTCTGCGCTCTCGTTGACCAGAGTCCACGTCGGAGTCACCGTCACGTTGAGCGGGACCTGACCCATCGCGATCTCCGATCCCTCGACCACCACCCCGCCCGATGCGACCAAACCTTGGGTCGCGAACTCAGATCCATCGGCTACACCGCCATCGGGGAGCGTCGCCGCTCTGAACGAGAACAAGGCCATCGCCCCAACTGCGAATCCGCCGATCACGACCATCCAGACCACCGACGGGTCTCGCCTGCGACCGTTTCTCTTGAGCATGAGTCCTCTCCGCTGATCAATCGTCGAAATAGGGGTCGCCCCATGAAGCGACGACCGCGGTCCTGATCTGCTCGACGTCCGTCACACCAGATTCGATGAGGGAGGCCACCTGCGCAGCTTCTCCCAAGCACACTCCACATCCGAGGGCGTGGGCCTCGAGCCCGGTTCCGTCGGGTCTGAGGAAGCAGTCGCGCAGGTGGCGATGCCCGAGCATCTCCTGGCAGCCACAGAAACAGGGAACCGACTCGAAGACCGCGAAGTGCGTCTGGGCAGCCTCGTAGTGCTCTTTCAAGGCAGGTGGCACCTCATCCGCCGACAGCACACCGGGCGGAGCCATGGCTCCCATGTCGCCGGGGCCGGCCATGGGAGGCACATCCTCATACATCGGCATATTGAGCCACCCGACGACGAGGATGACCGCGATCGACCCGCCTAGCACCACGCCGAACAACGTGATCAATCGAGCCAATTTCGCCCACGCCTCGGCTTCGGGAGCGCCAGTTCCGTTCATGCCCACATGATCCCCCGAGCCGGCCATCCGAACATCGGGCAGAAGTCCCGACGCGATGGGGGCAGAAGTCCCTGATCATCACGTCGGCAGCGGGCCGGCATCTAGGGTGCTCTCCCATGCGCATCGGTCTGATCAACCAACTCAACGGACGTCCTGGCAGCGACAAACCGGCGCCGACATGGATGTCGATCCACGAGCGGGCAGCCGTCGCCGAGCTGGCCGGCTTCGACATGTTCGTCTTCGAGGACGGGCTGCTCTACAGGAGCGAGACCGAAACCAACGGTCTCTGGGAGTCGTTCTCGATCGCCTCAGCTCTCGCGGCCACGACCGAGAAGATCGACCTGGGCCAATCGGTGATCAACTCGCCCTATCGGTCACCGGCGATGACAGCGAAGATCGCCGAGACCGTCGACGAGATCTCCGGAGGCCGGTATGTGCTCGGGATCGGGGCGGGCAACACACCAGATTCGGACTACGAGGCTTTCGGGTTTCCCACCGACCACAGGTACTCGCGCTTCGCCGAGGCAATCCTGATCATCTACGGCCTGCTCAAGAACGGGCTCGTCGATTTCGAAGGTGAGTTCTATTCGGTGAAGCAGGCGGAGATGGTCCTGCGCGGGCCGCGACCGCAAGGTCCTCCCATCAACATCGCGGCCGGAGGGCCGAAGATGCTCGAGCTGGCAGCCCGGTATGGCGACGCCTGGAACTGGTGGAGCGGCAACGAGTCGCTGGAGGAGGCCACGACACGCCTGGGTCCGATCATCGACCAGCTCGACACCGCATGTGAGGGCCACGGCCGCGACCCGGCCACCCTGGAACGTACTCTCGACCTGTACACGGTCGTACCGGAGGAGTTCGCGGAGGAGGCCGGAAATGTCGGCCTGCCAATGGACAAACTGGTCAGCGGAAGCACCGACCAGATCGCAGAGCACATACTCGCGTTCTCTGACCTCGGGTTCTCCGAGGTCAGATGTGACCTCTGGCCCAGGTCGCCGGCCACCATCGAGGCGATGGGGCCGGTCGTCGAAACGGTCCACGGCGAGTGAGATCCACGCTTCACACACCGCGAAACGTCGCCGACAGCCCCTGACGCACGACCCACCGGTCGGTCCCAACAGATGATCCCCGGGACAACTCTTCATCGATAGCCGCGCAATCGACTCGGGCCGGCGTGCGTCTGAATGACTGAAGGCCGGCCTAGAGATCGACAACGAAGGAGCTATGAATGACAACGATCAAAACCAGCAACGGAATCGACATGGACCAGCTCGTCAACACGATCGAGGCGGTGAAAGAAGACCCTTCGCTCGCCTGGTTCACCTTCCGGGCGACCAGTAGCTGGGAGAAAGGCACTTACAACAAGGGTAAGATCCTGGCCTTCCGTCACGCCGGAGAGGAAGACACCTCACGCGATGCCCCTTTCCAGCTCCAAGGTGACGAGCCCCCGGTTCTCCTCGGGTCCAACAGAGGGCCCAACGCCGTCGAGCTGCTGCTCCAGGGCCTGGCCTTCTGTTATGCGGTGGGATATGTGGCCAATGCAGCCGCCAAGGGCATCGAGATCGACTCGATGGAATACGAGATCGAGGGAGACTTCGATGTCCGCTCGTTCCTCGGGCTCGAAGGCGCCCGCCCGGGTTTCACCAACATCCGGGCGAAGGGACGGGTCTCGAGCCCCAATGCAACGAGGGAGCAGCTCGAAGCGCTCTGTCAGTACGTCCAGGACACCTCACCTGTCCGCGACAGCCTGGCCAACCCGGTCCCGGTGGAGACCACGCTCGAGGTGATCTGAGAGAGATGGCTATGGGGGTGCCCGCCCGGGCATCCCCATACTCCCCTCGCAGCGCAACAGCCGCACACCGGCGGTTGAGCAAGGAGCCCCGCGGGTACCGTCGTGTCATAGCGACCAGGAGACGCGATGGCAGGAATGTGGGTCGCCCACATCGACGTGACAGACGACGACAAGTACGCGCAGTACATCGAGGGCTCGAGTCAGGTGGTGGCGGCCTATGACGGCGAGTTCATCGCCCGAGGCGGCCGCTATCGGCAGATGGAGGGCAAGGACCACCCACGTAACGTGCTAGTCCGCTTCCCCACCTACCAACGGGCCATCGAGGCCTACCAGTCGGACGAATACCAGGCCATCGTCGGCATAGCCAAGGAGGCCTGCGACCGGACCCTCACGATCGTCGAGGTCGACGACTGAGGGCTCCCAAGCGGTCAAGTTTCGACCCTCATCGGTCGAGGTACTGGTGTGGGGTGAGGGAAGTGAGCAGATGACCGAGCCGATATACCACCTCGCCGAGCCCGCCGACTGGGCACGGAGCATCGACACCTACAGCCCACCCAGCGTCGAAGCCGAGGGATTCGTGCACTGCTCGACTGCGCGGCAACTGCCCGCGGTCGCCAGGGAGAGATACATCGACCACAACGCTCTCATCCTGCTCACCATCGACACCGAGGGCCTCGACGACCAGACCCTGGTGTATGAGGATCTCGACGGTGGGGGCGAGGAGTTCCCGCACGTGTATGGACCGGTGCCCACATCGGCGGTCGTGCAGACCGGCCCCTATCTCACCCATCTCGAGGAGGGCTTGTGGCTCGAGACCCGTTTCGACGGGGCGTGGATGGACAAGATCCTCCATCCCGACTTCAGCGAGGTGGGGATGTCGGGCCGCACCTACACCCGTGACGACGCGGTTAACACGCCGCCCTGCGACCTGCAGCCTCGCCTCCCTCACGAGGCCCTCCGGGTCGATCTCGTCGATGAGGACGTCGCCCTCGCCCGCTACATCAGCCACGACACCTACGACGGCGTCGAACGCCACGCCCACCGGACCTCGGTCTGGGTCAACACCAACGAGGGCTGGCGTCTCCGCTTCCACCAGGGGACACCGCTCCCCCAAGCGGCGGCGGCCGACTAGACGATCAGCACCAGCGCCCCCGCTGCCGACAGTGCCAAAACCGCGAGGAGGAACTGCCGTTGGGGAATCCGGTGATAGACCTGCCGGCCGATCACGACCCCGAGGACGATGCCTGGGACGAGCGCGAGGTTCCACAACAGGCTCTCACCCGTGAAGAAGACCCCGCCCACCGTCCAGGCGCCGAGCGCCAGATAGAAGGGGATCTTGGCCAGGTTGACCACGAAGTAGAGCCACGCCGCCGTCCCGAGCAACTCGGTCTTGGGCAGCCTCAGGGCGGCGAGATAGGTGTTGATCACCGGTCCGGCGGCGTTTGCCACGAAAGTGGTGAAGCCGCCGCCGATGCCGAACCCGGCTATCGCCACCCGACCGAGGTGGGGGCTCGGCTCTCTGAACATGTGCCACATCTGGAGCAGAACGATGACGAAGAGGATGATCCCGATCGATCGCTCCAACTGCCGTGTCGCCGCTCCCACTATGACGAAGAAGGCCATGCCGAGCACGAATCCGACTCCGATCGACGGGGTCAGGCCACGGAGGAGGTCCCACCTGGCGAATCTCCGGTACCAGAAGATGGCGAAGAGATCGGCCACGATCAGGAGGGGCAGCGTGGCGCCGGGGATGAGCCGCCCCTCCACCACCAGCGCAATCAGCGGGATCGCCGCCAGGGAGACGCCGGGTAGTCCTGTCTTGGAGAGGCCGACGATGAAGGCGGCGATGCCGCCGGCGATGAGACCGCCCGTTGTGAACACGACGGGCGACGGTAGCGCCCGCCGCCAGGGTGGCTTCGTCTAGGCCATCTCGGCCACGCCGATGGCCCCGACCACCAGGACGATGGCGATGATGAGCCCGGTGCGCACCGTGCGATTGGCCACCTCGGGGTGGCCCTTGCGGGCGCGACCGATGGAGACGTGGAGCACTCCCAGTGCGGCCAGCCCCAGGATCGGGTGCAACCAGCCCTGCAGGAAACCCCCGTCCCAACCAGCGGTGGCGAGCCAGATGACGATCCCGAACGCCACCTGGATGTCCACCACCACAGCAGTCACGCGGTAGACGGTCTCGGCAGTCGAGCCCATCATCGCGCTACGGAACGAAAAGATCAGAGAGACGACGACGGCGAGCAGGACCGCGTACTGCCACCAGGCGTGGGCGCTGACGAAGAACTCGGTCATGACCTCACGCTATTCGACTCCGGGTCGTGCTCCAATCGAGCTGACCATGCAGGTCACGTCGGTGGAACAGGGGGTGAAAACGCCACCGAAACCGGCAGACATGACGCCTCGAGGACCCGCATGACAAAAGACCCTCTCCCGCCGACACCGCGGGCTCCCGCGTGGTTTACTCCCCGTGCGCCATCGACAGGGAGGAGCTGACCCATGGCCACCACCGAGACGCCGCCGGTAGCGAGTAGAGACAGCGGGCTCGACCAGTACTTCCACATCACCGAGAGGGGGTCGTCGGTAGGTCAAGAGGTGCGCGCCGGCATCACCACGTTCCTGGCGATGGCCTACATCGTCTTCGTCAACCCGGCCATCCTCTCCGTGGCCATCGACTTCGACGGGGCCTTCCCGCAGCTGCTGACCGTAACCGCCCTGGCCGCGGCGGCGGGAACCTTGATCATGGCCCTGTGGGCCAAGCTACCGTTCGCATTGGCGCCTGGGATGGGGCTCAACGCCTACTTCACCTTCACCGTGGTCCTGGGTCTGGGCATCGCGTGGCAGACCGCATTGGGTGCGGTGTTCTTCTCGGGAATCCTGTTCTTGATCGTCGCCCTAACCGGGTTGCGGGAATACGTGCTCAACTCGATCCCCCTTCATCTCAAACACGCCATCACGGCAGGCATCGGCGCCTTCCTGGCGATCATCGGGTTCGCCGGGGCCGGGTTCATCCAGGGCTCTCCGGCCACCTTCGTCACGGTCGGTGACTTCACCGGGCCGCTCCCCTGGATCGCCCTGGCCGGCCTGGTCATCACCGGTGCGCTTCTGGCGAGGAGAGCCAAAGGCGCGATCCTGATCGGCATCCTCCTGGTCACGGCGTTCGTGATGATCATGGGAACCGATGCCTACAACTACGGAGGCGAGACCCTGGAGTCGTTCGCCGGCTTCGAGGCCGGGTTCTTCGGCTTCACCGCACCGACCGACTTGTTCTTGGCCATGGACCTCGGAGCGGCGCTGGGGCTCGGCATCGTCGCCGTCGTGTTCACGTTCTTGTTCGTCGACTTCTTCGATACGGCAGGAACGCTGATCGGTCTGACGGAAAAGGCGGGGATGCTCGACGACGAGGGCAACATCGAGGCGCCAAGGGCGGCGTTTGCCGCAGACGGCACCGCCACTGCCATCGGCGCCGCACTCGGGACCTCGAGCACCACCACCTACATCGAGTCGGCGGCAGGTGTCGAGGAGGGTGGAAAGACCGGGCTCACCGCCTTGGTGGTGGCCGGGCTGTTTCTTCTCGCCATGTTCGCCTCACCACTGGCGCAGGCCATACCGGCCGTGGCCACGTCGGCAGCCCTGATCGTCATCGGGGCCATGATGATGACTGGTGCCGTCAAAGTCGATTGGAGCGACTACACCAAGTCGATCCCGGCATTTCTCGCCATCGTGGGCATGCCGTTCGCCTACTCGATCACCTTCGGCATCAGCCTGGCATTGGTTGCCCACACCGTCTTGATGGCCCTCAGCGGGCGTATCAGGGAGATCCATCCGGTGCTCTGGGTGCTGACGATCCTCATCGTCGCCCTGGAGGCGGGCTGGATCAACCAGCTGTTCGGCTGACCCCGACTGGAGAGCGGGCGGAGTCAGAAGAGAGACCCGGAGTCCCGGGTCTCTCTTCGGCGACGTAGCATCGTCGGATGTCGACAGCACTGCTCCGCGTGATCGCCGACACCTTCGACCGGGCCATCGTGTCGGACGGTGGGCGCGCTCCGAACGTGCCCAAAGCACGGCGGCAACACGAGAGCTACGCCACGGCCCTCCGGGATGCGGGATACGAGATCGAGTTCGTGGCCGCAGACAACGACCATCCCGACTGCGTCTTCATCGAGGACACGGCCGTCATCGTCGGGTCGGTCGCCGTGGCCGCACGACCGGGGGCAGAGGAGCGACGGGGCGAGGTGCGGCCGGTGATAGAACGTCTGGAGCGGAAGTTCCCGGTCGACGAGATCGAGGCACCTGGGACGCTCGACGGTGGCGACGTGATGATGATGGGGGACAACGTGTTCGTCGGGCGGTCGAAGCGCACCAACGACGAGGGTATAGCCCAGCTGAGCCGGGTCGCCGAATCGCAGGGGTTGTCGGTGACCACCGTGCCGGTCGAGGGAATACTGCACCTCAAGTCCGGTGTGCTCCCCGTCGACGACCACACCGTCGTGGTGACGAAGGGATCCGTAGACGAGTCGGTGCTGTCCGGGCTGCGCATCGTCTACGAAGCACCCCACGAGCGTCATGCGTTCAGCGCATTGCCGTTGGGGAACGGTGGTGTCCTCGTCACCGCCGACGCCCCGGACACCACCGCCCTGGTCGCCGATCTCGGGTTGATCCCGGTCCCCATCGATGTCTCAGAGATCCAGGCGGCCGACGGTGGGCTCACCTGCATGTCGATAGTCATCGACGACCGCCGGGGCTAGATCAGAGCCCTGACCACCCAGAAGACGGCCATGCCCACGACGAGGGTGAGGATGTGGTTGCGGGTCTTGTAGGTGATGAATCCACCCACGCCGAGTGCGGTGAGCTCGGGCAGGCCCATGGCCACGGAGCCGTCATCGTTGATGAGCAAAGCAACGATGAGAGCCCCTAGTACGGCCGGGGCCACGAATTGGAGGGCGAGTAACACCGGCTCGGGGATCTTCTTCTGGGCCAGGGCGAGAATGAAGATCGACCGACTCAGGTACGTGCCGACGCCGACGACGACCGTGGCGAGGAAAGCGATCACGGTCTCATCCTCTCCAGGGCGGTGCCCACGACGATTCCGGCCAATGCCCCCACCAAGAGCCCCGTCCTGTTGGGCATGCCCGCGACCAGAAAGGTCACGCCACCTCCGACGAGGGCGGCCACTGCTTTGGGCCATTTGTCGATACCGAGGACGATCAGTCCGATGAAGAGCAGAGGCACGGCGAACTCGAGATTCCACTCCAGGGGTACGACCGGGCCGAGAGCCAGGCCCAATGCCGTCGTGGCCTGCCACAGGGTCCAAAAGGTCGCCCCTGCGGCCAGGTAGTAAGTGCGAAAGGTCTCAGGGTCGCGGTCAGCCTCGATGATGGTCAAGGCGAACATCTGGTCGATGAGGAGATACGGGCCGAGCCATCGGAACCAGGAGGGCTGTTTCTGGAAAGTGGGAGCATGGGCCGCCGAATACATCAGGTGGCGGGCATTGACGACGAGCGCGGCGGTGACCGCCGCCGCCACGGCGGCACCCGAGCCGAGCAGGGAGATCAACGTGAGTTGAGCCGCCCCTCCGAAGATCAGCCAGGAGCCCGACCATCCGGAGAATGGGTTGATCCCGGCCTCGACGATGGCCAGCCCGATGACCAGGGCGAACGGAACCGCCGGGACGAACAGGGGCAGGGCGTCGGCTATTGCCCTCTTGACGATGACACGGTCGACGGACATGGCCGGGGCACCTTAGCGTAATGAGCAACCGACTGTACACCCATTACCGGCCGTCGGCGGCCCTAGCCGACGTCGATGCGCACGGTCTCGAGGGCGATCTCGACCATCTCGTTGAAGGTCTTCTGGCGCTCGTCGGAGGAGGTGGCCTCGCCGGTTCGAATGTGGTCGGAGACGGTGCAGATGGTCAGAGCCCGCGCCCCGTGCTCGGCGGCGACCCCGTACAAGCCGGCCGCCTCCATCTCCACGGCCAGGACCCCCATCGCCTCCATGCGGTTGAAGGCCTCCGGGTCGGGGTTGTAGAACAGGTCGGCCGAGTGGACGTTGCCCACTTTGACTTCGATCCCCTTGGCCTCGGCAGCTTCGGCGGCCGCTCTCAGGAGCCAGAAGTCGGCAACGGCCGCGAAGTCGAGACCCCCGTAGCGGGTCCGGTTGACCAGGGAGTCGGTGCAGGCACCGATCGCCAGGATGACGTCGCGCACCTCGACCCGCTCCGTGACCGCCCCACACGATCCCACCCGGATCAGCCGCTCCACCCCGTATTCGTTGACCAGTTCGGTGGCATAGATCGACGCCGAGGGAATGCCCATGCCCGTTCCCATCACCGAGATCGGCACCCCCCGATATGACCCGGTGTAGCCGAGCATGTTGCGGACCTCGTTGACCTGTCTCGCCTCGTCGAGGAAGTTGTCGGCGATGTGCCGGGCGCGGAGCGGATCGCCCGGAAGCAGGATCGAAGGGGCGAACTCGCCTTCGGGCGCAGAGATGTGTGGGGTGGGCATGCTTCGCGGTCTCCTCTGTCTTGGGGCGGAGAACAACCTATCGGAACGGCACCTCGCACAGCCAAACCCGACCGGTAACGTCGCCCCGATGATGTATCAGGAGACCGATCGGGAAACGGTGGCGGACATGCTGCGACAGGCCAGCGAGGCCACCCTGCCCGGCCACATGGGACTCGAGTTGATCGACATCGGCGAAAGCACCGCCCGCATGCGTTGTGAGATCCAACCCTTCCACCTCGCCCCCAACGGGTACCTGCATGCCGGCTCGGTCATCACACTGGCCGACACCGCCGCCGGGTTCGGCTGTGTGGGGAACTTCCCCGACGGTGCTTCCGGCTTCACCACCATCGAACTGAAGTCCAACTTCACCGGAACGCTGCTCGAGGGGGCGATGCTCGCCGAAGGACGAATGATCCACGGTGGCCGTACCACCCAGGTGTGGGACGTCGAGGTCAGCGACGAAGCGACCGGACGCAGACTGGCCTACTTCAGGGCCACCCAGATGATCCTGTACCCAAGAGGTTGACCGCGGCGCATACTCTCCGTTCATGACTGACATCTACGACCTCATCCTCGGCCTGCGCGCCATCCGCGACTACGACAACCAACCTCTCAGCAACGACGACCTAGGAGCGATCCTCGAGGCCGGCCGCTGGACCGGCAGCTCGAAGAACCAGCAGTCGTGGTCGTTCATCGCGGTTACCGACCCGGAGCGGCTCCAGGGTCTCGCCGAGCACGGTGACTTCACCCAGCCGGTGCGCGACTCTGTGGCCACGATCGTCCTGGTCCAGGAGCCGGGAGGCAACGAGTTCGATATCGGCAGGGCGGCGCAGAACATGATGTTGGCCGCCAAGGCGATCGGCGTGGCATCGTGCCCCGTCACCTTGCATCGCGACCGGGCCGCCGCCGCCTTCCTCGGCGTACTAGACATGGCGGTGGCTCGTTACGCCATCGCCCTCGGCTATCCCTCCGCCGACGCCAAGCCGCGCAACTTCGGCGGCAGGAAGCGAGCCGCCGAGGTGATCAGACTCGACAGCCACTGATCCCCGGACGCCGCTTTCGGAAGCCGTGCGAAGCTCCGGTTTGGCGTGCACCGAGTCTCGGAAATCGCTACCTGTTGCTATAGCAACGCCGGGAGAATCCGTTCGAGACTTGTCACCGACGGGCACTACCGTCCTCCGACTGATGACTGAATCTCTCGTCCAGGCGCGCGGCCTCACCAAGCGATTCGGCGACTTCACCGCAGTCGACTCCATCGACTTCGACATCCACAAGGGAGAGGCGTTCGGCTTCCTCGGGCCCAACGGCGCGGGCAAGACCTCGACCATGAAGATGATCACCACGGTGAGCCCGATCACCGAAGGCAAGCTGAGCGTGTTCGGGATCGACCCCAATGTCGACGGACGCTCCATCCGCCAGCGCATCGGGGTGGTGCCCCAGGAAGACAATCTCGACCAAGAGTTGACAGTGGCCGAGAACCTCTACATCTACGGGCGCTACCACGACATGAAGAAGTCGGAGATCAACCCCCGCATCGAGGAGCTGCTCGAGTTCGCCCAGCTCACAGAGCGGAAGGACTCCGAGGTCGAGCCCCTGTCGGGGGGGATGAAACGCCGTCTCACCATCGCCCGCGCCCTCATCAACAATCCCGACCTGATCATCCTCGACGAGCCCACCACCGGTCTCGACCCCCAGGCCCGTCATCTGCTCTGGGACCGCCTCTACCGTCTCAAACAGCAAGGGGCGACACTCATCATCACCACCCACTACATGGACGAGGCCGAGCAGCTCTGCGATCGGCTGGTGGTCATGGACCAGGGCAAGATCGCTGCCGAGGGCTCACCGCGTCAGCTCATCCAGCGCTACGCCCCCCGTGAGGTCGTGGAGCTTCGGTTCGAGGAAGGGCAGAAGGACGAGGCAGTCCTACGTCTCGACGGTCTCGCCTCGCGATCCGAGGTCCTCGCCGACCGCGTCCTCCTCTACACCGACGACGCCGAAGCCACCCAACACGGGCTTCACGAGCGGGGCATGAACCCCGAGCAGGTGTTGGTGCGCCGCTCCACCCTGGAAGACGTGTTCCTGCGGCTGACGGGGCGCGGGTTGGTCGACTAGTGGGCCGCCTGTGACATCGAGCACTCTCAGCCGTTCGCTTCGCTATGCCGAGTCGGAGGTGATCGCCTATCGGCGCACCTGGCGGGGCACGGTCATCACCTCCTTCGTCAACCCGGTGTTCTTCCTCGCCGCGATGGGCGCCGGTCTCGGCGCCCTGGTCGACGAAGGATCGGGACAACGACTGTCGATCTCCTACCTGGCGTTCGTGGCCAGCGGTCTGATGGCCGCCAACGCCATGCAAAACGGGGCCGGCGATGGCTCGTTCCCGGTCATGGCCGGGATCCTCTGGCGCAAGAACTTCCACGGCACCGTCACCACTCCCCTGGGTCCGAAGGACATCGTCTGGGGACGTCTGATCTGGGGTGTCGGACGCCTCACCTTCACTCTCCTCGTGTTCGCGGTGATCGCGTTCTCGTTCGGTGCGCTCGAGATCGGCCCGGCGCTGGCCGCCATCCCTCCAGCGATCCTCACAGGTGTGGCCTTCACCACCGCCATCACCGCTTGGACTCTCACCCAGAAAGATGGGCGCAGCCTCTCCACCCTGTTCCGGTTTCTCATCGTCCCCATGTTCCTCTTCTCGGGAACGTTCTTCCCGATAAGCCAGCTGCCCGACTGGCTGGAGCCGGTTGCCTACGCCACTCCGCTCTTCCACGGTGTCGAGTTGGTGAGGAAGATCTCTCTTCCCGGCGTCGACGAGTCGATCGTCACCTCCATCTCGCCCTGGGTCCACGTGGCATATCTGGTGGTGATGTCCGTGGCGGGGCTCTACCTGTCGATCCGATTGCTCGACAGGAGGATCCGTCAGTGAGCGTCTCCGCGCCCAGCAGGATCACGCCGGTGGGGCGGATGACCCCCTTCCGCGCCCAGAGGATCTGGGAGAAGAACTATCTCGCCTACCGACGGCTCTGGAAAGTCGTCTTCAGCGGGTTCTTCGAGCCTGTGTTCTATCTACTCGCCGTCGGGATCGGTGTCGGTGCACTGGTCGGCGACGTCGCCCTGCCCAGCGGCGAGGCGGTGACGTACGCCGCCTTCGTCGCTCCGGCGATGATGGCCGCATCGGCGATGAACGGGGCCGTCATCGAGACCACGTTCAACATCTTCTTCAAGCTCCACTTCGGCAAGGTCTACGAGGGGATCCTCACCACGCCGATGCAGCCGATGGACATCGCCATCGGGGAGATCGGCTGGGCGCTGCTGCGCGGGGTGCTCTACTCGACGGCATTCGTCGGCGTGATGTGGGGACTGGGGATGACCGAGTCCTGGCTGGCGATCTTCGCGGTCCCTGCGGCCACTCTCATCGGGTTCGCCTTCGGGGCGGTCGGCCTCGCCGCCAGCACGTGGATGAAGTCATGGCAGGACTTCGACCTGGTCACCCTGGTGACGATGCCGTTGTTCCTCTTCTCGGGGACCTTCTATCCCCTCGACGTCTACCCGCCGGCCCTGCAGCTCATCGCCAAGCTGTCTCCGCTGTACCACGGCACCGAACTGTTGCGCGGCTTCACCCTGGGGATGGTCGACTGGACCATGCTCGGCCACGCCGCCTTCCTGGTCGTGATGGGCGTGGTGGGGGCAGCGATAGCCGCCCGGCGTCTCGACGGCATGCTGAGGAAATAGCCGCCTCACCTTTTCGCACATCAGCTGCGCTGAGAACGCGCCATTTGATGCGCGAAAACGGAGAGAAATAACATCTCCGGCATGTCCCTCACCATCGGCCGCCTTCAGGTCGACCCACCGGTCGTGCTCGCCCCCATGGCAGGGGTGACCAACGCACCCTTCCGACGGTTGTGCAGGGAGTTCGGTGCCGGTCTGTACGTCTCCGAGATGATCGGGGCGCGCGGCCTGGTAGAGAGGAGCGAGAAGACCCTGGCCCTGGCACGCTTCGACCCCGACGAAGTGCCCCGATCGATCCAGCTCTATGGGACCGACCCCGTGTCTCTCGGAGAGGCGGTCCGTTACCTGGTGGCAGAGAGCGATGTCGACCACATCGACATGAACTTCGGCTGCCCGATGGGCAAGGTGACCCGTCACGGAGGCGGCGCCGCCCTTCCCTGGAAGACCGACCTGTTCCGATCGATCGTGAGAGCGGCAGTCTCCAACGCCGGGGGCGTCCCGGTCACGGTGAAGTTCCGCAAGGGAATCGACGACGATCACCTCACCTACGTGGAGACCGGTCTGGTCGCCGAGGAGGAGGGAGCAGCGGCCATTGCTCTGCACGCGCGCACCGCCCGTCAGCTCTACTCGGGTGAGGCCGATTGGGAGGCGATCCGCACACTGAAGCAGACCGTCACCTCGATCCCGGTCCTGGGCAACGGCGACATCTGGACCGCCGGAGACGCCGTCGAGATGATGGAGGCCACCGGCTGCGACGGGGTGGTCGTGGGACGGGGCTGTCTGGGTCGGTCCTGGCTGTTCCGCGATCTCGCCGATGTCTTCGCCGGACGACCTCCACAGGAGCCACCCACCCTCGGTGAGGTGGGCCGGATCATGATTCGCCACGCCACCTTGCTGGTCGATCATTTCGGCGACCCGTTTGGCATCAACCTGTTTCGCAAGCACCCCTCGTGGTACTTGAAGGGGTTTCCGGTGGGCCCCGTGCTGCGCGACGCCTTCGCCCGGGTGTCATCGGTCATCGAGCTCGCCGGCTTGGTCGCCAAACTCGACGCCGACATCTCCTTCCCCGAGGAGGCCCACCGCATGGTGCGCGGCCACAGCCATGGGCCCCGCCCGGTCCGCCTCCCCCAGGGGTTCCTCGAGACCAGGTCCGCCCGCAGTCTCGATCGCGGAGCAGAGCAGGTGGTGAGCGGCGGCTGAGCCCCGCTTCCTCCCCAGGAGCGGAGCGACGTTGGGGGAGCCAAGGGAAGAGGCTCTCCTCTCCCCCGCTGCGCCGGTGCTCTCCCCGCTGGGGGAGAGACGGGGAGGTGGGATTCCCAATGGCCCCGGCGTCGTCGGAACTCCGACGAGGAAAGTGGTCAGCGCGACGCGAAGCCGGCGGCGGCGGTCATCAGGAGGTGGGCCATCACGTCGACGGTCTGGTGGGCGATGTCGATGGTGGGGTCCACCTCGACGAAGTCCATCGCTCGCACCGCGGGATGTGCTGCACACCGGGCCACCCCCTGGGCGAGCTGTCGCACGGTGAGCCCCCCGGGCCGGGCGCCGGGGCAGGCCGGGGCGAAGGCGCGGTCGAGAACATCGACGTCCACGTCGACGTAGACCGCCGAGCAGGAGGCGCTGAGTTGCTCCAGGGCGGAGTCCACGGCGGCGGCCATCCCCATCGTCTCCACCTGGTCCACTGTCACGCTGGTGACACCGGCCTCCTCGCAGTAGCTCCGGTACTCCGCCGAATTGGCGAACGAGTGGATGCCGATCTGGACCACATTTGCCCCGGGAAGCCCGTGCTCCTCGATCAGGCCCCGAACCGGAGTTCCGTTGGTAGGGCCGTTGGCGAGAGTGCGAACGTCGTGGTGGGCATCGAAGGTGATCAACCCGACATCGGAGAGGTCGTCCGCCACCGCGGAGACCAGGGGACGGGTAATGGCGTTGTCGCCACCGAGGAACAGGATGAGCTCGGCCGAGGGCAGGTCTCGCGTCAGCAAGGCGATCTCGTCGACCAGGTCGACCATGGCGACCTCCGACACCGGCCAGTTGCCCATGTCCCACACGGCTACCGAAGAGAAGTCGATCCCGGTCTCGCCGTGAAAGGTCGAGAAACGGTCGAGCCGCTGCCGCACCTCGAGTGGGGCGAGGTCGGCGCGCGAGGGGAAGAGACTGGCCTTCGACGAGGGAACCCCTACGACCAACAGGTCGGCTTCTTCGGCCTCGCCGGCAAGCCAGATGTTGGCCTGGGGCCAGTGGGCGTCAGTCGTCACGATCGAGCATCGGGATATCGACGCCGCGCTCCCTGGCCACCTCCCGGGCTCGGGCATACCCGGCATCGGCATGACGCATCACACCCGTGCCGGGGTCGTTGGTCAGCACCCGCTGCACCCGGAAGGCCCCCTGATCGGTCCCATCGGCCACGACTTGGGCACCGGCATGGATCGAGTTGCCGATCCCCACTCCGCCTCCGTGGTGGACCGCGACCCAGGCAGCCCCGGACGACACGTTGAGCATCGCATTGAGGATGGGCCAGTCGGCGACGGCGTCTGAGCCGTCGGCCATGGCCTCGGTCTCCCGGAACGGCGAGGCCACCGAACCGGAGTCGAGGTGATCCCGCCCGATGACGATCGGAGCCGAGACCTCGCCGGAGGCCACCAGTTCGTTGAAGCGGAGACCGGCGAGATGCCGCTCCCCATAGGACAGCCAGCAGATCCGGGCCGGGAGACCCTGGTAGTGGACTCTCTCGCCGGCCAACTCCAGCCAACGCAGCAGCGGCTCGTTGTCGGGGAACAGATCGGCGATGGCGCGATCGGTGGCCGCGATGTCGGCGGGGTCGCCACTCAATGCCACCCATCGGAACGGCCCGGAGCCCTCCGAGAAGAGGTTCCGGATGTATGCCGGGACGAAGCCGGGATAGGAGAAGGCATCGGCGTAACCGGCCGTCTGGGCCTCGCCACGCAGGTTGTTCCCGTAGTCGAAGACCTCGGCCCCCGCCCGCGAGAAGCCGACCATGGCCTCACAATGCGTCGCAATCGACTCCCGGGCCGATTTGATGTAGGTGTCGGGGTCGTCCTCTCTCAACTTCGCCGCCTCTTCGGGGGTGTATCCCGACGGGATGTATCCGTAGAGGGGATCGTGTGCGGAGGTCTGGTCGGTGACGATGTCCACGTCGAGACCCATGTCGAGCAGCTCGGGAAACACATCGGCGGCATTTCCGAGGAGACCGATGGAGAGCGCCTTCTTCGCCTCCTTCGCCTCGGCCGCCAACTCGATGGCGTGTTCGAGTGAGTCGGCCTCCACATCCAGGTAGCCGGTCTCCAGCCTCCGGCGGATCCGGACCGGATCGACCTCCACGCAGAGTGCCACCCCGCCGTTCATGGTGATCGCCAGTGGCTGAGCCCCGCCCATGCCTCCGAGACCGCCGGTGAGCGTGAGGGTCCCGGCGAGACTCCCTCCGAACTCCTTGTTGGCGATGGCTGTGAAGGTTTGATACGTGCCCTGGAGGATGCCCTGGGTCCCGATGTAGATCCACGATCCGGCCGTCATCTGCCCGTACATCATCAGACCCTTTGCTTCCAGCTCCCAGAAGTGGTCGAGAGTCGCCCATCTCGGCACCAAGAGGCTGTTGGCGATGAGGACCCGCGGCGCCAACTCGTGTGTCGTGAAGACGCCTACCGGTTTGCCCGACTGGACCAGCATGGTCTCGTCGTCCTCGAGACGCTCGAGGGTGCGGACGATGGCGTGGAGCGAGTCGATGTCACGCGCTGCCTTGCCCCGACCACCGTAGACCACGAGGTTCTCTGGGTCCTCGGCGACCTCCGGATCGAGGTTGTTGAGCAGGCACCTGAGCGCAGCCTCCTGGAGCCATCCCTTTGTGTTCAGGTCCGCGCCATGGGGAGCGTGCAGTGGAAACGTGAGATCGAGCATGTGGGCGTGAGCCTAGATGTAGGCACACGCGCGGATATCAGTTGACGACGGCGGGAGCGGGCTCGCCCGATTCCGACACCGCGATGAGATTGTTGAGGAACCCGACCCAAGCTGGTGTGATCACCGCGATCACCGGGTCGTCGGGCTCGAAACCCCGATGGGTGAACAACAGGGATGTCCCCTCGCCTTCCACGCCGTCGCCGAGCTCGAATCTGATTGTGGTGCCCTTCCACCACGGCGGGCTCTCCGAGACGTGCCACTCGACCGTTCGGTCTGTCATCTCGGTCACGACCAGGTCGAACACCACGTCGGTCGTTGGAAAGGTGACGTGGAACTCGTCACCGTCTGAGGAGGCTGAGCCGGTCACCCCGTCCGACCACCAGCCGGCGATCCCTTCGGCGTCGACGATCCACCTCATGACGTCTGCTCTCGAGGCCCCAGTCTCGAATCTGGCTTGCACCGCGTACGTGCCCACATCCGCTCCTTCGTTCTATTTTAGACAAGGCTAAGATACTCGCGTTTCGCAACTATTTCAACTCTGACTAAAACTGGCCGGTAGAGTGTCTTCCGTGGACGGACTCCAGGTGATCGCCGAGCCGCGACGGCGACGGATACTCGGCCTGGTGTGGGACGACGAGCTCGCGGCTGGCGATATCGCGGAGAGCTTCGACATCACCTTCGGCGCGGTATCCCAGCACCTAGCCGTCCTCCGCTACTCGGGGTTCGTGAACGTGCGCAAGGAGGGAAACCGGCGTCTGTATCGAGCCGACAAGGAGGCCCTCGGCCCACTACGACCCGTCTTGGAAGCAATGTGGGCCGGTGCCCTAGACGACCTGGCGGAGACCATCGAGCGGGACGATCGGTGAGCAACCCGATCGTCGTCACGCGGCATGTCGCTGCTCCGCCCGAGACGGTGTACCGGTATTTCACCGAGTCGAGCCGATGGGTGCAGTGGCAAGGTGTCGACTCGGTCATCGAGCCGAGGCCGGGCGGCGAGCTCGTCATGACGATGCCGACTGGAGCCGTGGCCCGGGGACGGTTCCTCGAGCTGGTGCCCAACGAGAAGGTGGCATTTACCTGGGGGTGGGACGACCACCCGAGGATCCCGCCGGGGTCATCGACAGTCGAGGTCGAGATCACCGAGGTAGACGGTGGATCGTTGGTCACGCTGAGTCATCATGATCTGCCGGAGGATGAGGTCCCTCTGCACCTGGCGGGCTGGCAACGCTACATCCCGCGCCTCGCCGCGGTGTCCGAGGGTCGGCAGGTTCCACCAGACACCGGTGAGTGACCCCCGACTCAGAAGTCGGTCTTCGTCACGTTCTGCAGCCTGACCTGGCCCTGGGCCACCAGTCGTCCATCCTCCTCCCTGGTGACATCGACCTGCCACAGCTGCTGGGTCCGCCCACGATGGATCGGCGTCGCCTTGCCGACCAGGACTCCGTCAGTGGTCGCCCTGAGGAAGTCGGTCTTGTTGGAGACGCCCATGGCCCCGGCCATCCCTTGCTTCATGGCCCAGAGGGCGGCGCCGGTGGAGGCGAGGGTCTCGATGAGGGTGCAGTAGACGCCACCGTGCACCACGCCATAGGGCTGGTGATGATTAGGGGTCACCTCGACACGACCCTCGCAATGATCCACCGAGGCATCGGTGAGCTCTATGCCACTGTGCATCACGAACGTCGGGCGATCTTCGAACGGGTTCTCCATCAGCTTCCGCATCCCATCTGCAAGACCAGGAGGGGCCCCAGGTCGTCGTCCACATACTCCCAGACCTCTACGGCGAACCCCTCGAAGAAAGCCGCGTTGACGATGATCTCCATCTTCCCGTCACCGTTGAGATCGGCGACTCCTCCGAAGAAGTGCGCCGCCCCGAACTGGTCCATCTCGTCGAAGACCAGCGTCTCACCGAGGATCGCGGTCTGGACCTCTCCGTCGACCACCTTGCGCATGAAGGCGATCGAGTAGTCACCCTCCTCCATGATGAATCCGGGGCTGACCTCCTCGGCCACGACGAGCACTTCGTTGATGCCGTCACCCTCGAGGTCGGTTCGGAACAGCTGCTTGATGACGGGCTCGGCGACGTCGAGGCCACGTTCGGCGAGCAGCTGTGCGGCAAAGCCGGCGTAGGTGCCGTCGTCGGTGACGACCTCGAACAAGTGAGGTTGGAGGGGCCATGGCGCGGAGATGGCGACCCCGTAGGGCCCGGGGAACTGTCCGAGCAGCTCGGGATCGGCGAGCTCGACGCTGATGAGATCCAGCGGCTCACAGACCGTGATCTGGGCCCCGCCCGTGGTCCGTCCCAACTGGTCGAGAACGATCACCTGGTAATCCTCTCCCCCGGCGACCGGCAGCGCTCCCTCGCTCTCCGCGTCCAGCCATCCGCTGCCATCCCACCAGCCGAGCGCACCGAACCCGGTGGTCACCAACGGCCCGTGTGCCCAGTTGCCTTCGAGTTCTGTCGTGGTCGTCGTGTCGCCGAGGGATGTGGTCGTGGTCGGGGGAATCGTGGTGGTGGCGGGCGGTGCGGTCGTCGTGGTGACGGGGCTCGCGGATGTGGTCGATGGCAGGGAGGGCTCGGTCGACGTCGTGGTGTCGGCGGAGTCGGCCGGGCTGCAGGCCGCAGCGAACATGGCGATGACCAGGGTCGTCTTGCGCATGTGGCTACAACTTAGACCGGCCGGCTCGTATCGAAACGGCGTATGTCGGCTCCCACCCGGGCGAGCAACCGGGGGAGGAGGTGGATCGGCAGCCCGACGACGGTGAAGGGACTCCCATTCACCGACTCGACAAAGGCGCCTCCTCTTCCCTGCAGGGCGTAGGCTCCAGCCTTGTCCATCGGCTCACCGGTGTCGACATAGTCACCGATCTCATCGTCGGTCATGGGCAGCATTCTGACGATCGTCACGTCGACGAGCGAGTGGATCTCGCCGGACGCGGCCACGGCGAGACCGGTCAGCACCTCGTGGACGTCGCCCTGGAGTCTTCTCAGCATCGACCTCGCCTCTTCGGGGTGACCGGGCTTTCCCATGATGTGTCCCTCGTACACGACTGCGGTGTCGCCGGCCACCACGACGGCGTCGGCGGTTGCCACTGCCTCCGCCTTGTCCCGGGCGACTCGCTCGACATAGGTGCTCGGCTCCTCGTCGGGTCTCCTGGTCTCGTCGACGTCTGGCGTCTTCACGTCGAACCGAAGCCCGAGTTGAGCCAACAGGTCGGCCCTCCGTGAGGAGCCCGAGGCGAGTAGCAGCCTCACCGCAGACCCCCCAGGCGGATGATCCGGGCCGGGTGGTTGAGAACCTCCAATGAGTCGATCGGGTTCTCGGCGAAGAGCACCGCATCGGCGGGGGCCCCGACTTCGAACACAGCCGGGCGACCGGTGGCGACAAAGGCGGTGGTCGACACCGCATCGACGACCTGGCGGCTGGAGAGCCCGTAGTCGCCCAACCGGATCGCTTCGGCGGCGACATCCGCCGGTGAGCCGACGAGGTCGGTGCCCGCCAGGACTCGAACTCCGGCTTCGATCGCCGGCGGCAACAGGCTCCGGAACCGTTTGAGGCCCTCGACGAAGAGCCTCCCGCCACCGGATGACTCCCCCAGCTGAGCCAGCGTCGCCTCACAGCGCAGCACGGTCGGCACCCACATGCCTTCGCGACCCCCCAGGACATCGAGATCACTCTCCTCGAGGAACATTCCGTGCTCGATGGAATGGACACCCGCGGCAACCGCCGCCGACGGCACCTCGCGGGCCATGGTATGGATCGCCACACGCGCTCCAGCCGACTCGGCGATCTCCACCGCGGTGCGCAACTGTGCACCGTCGAAGTTGGCCACCGGGCCGATGCCACGTCGGGGCCAGTCGCCGATCAGCTTGACCCATCCTGCTCCGGCGGCGGCCTGGGCGGCCACCGTGGCGGCGAACCGGTCTTCGGAGACCTCGAGGGCGAAACCGGGGTAATACCCGCCGACGCTGGCGATGATCTCCGCCGCGGCCTCGATCTCGGGCCGATTTCCTTCCTCCAGCTGGTCGATCAGCCGGATGGTGACATCGTCCGTCCAGCCCTTGTCCAGCACCAGGGTGACCCCGGCGCGGAGCGCGGCCTGGGCCCGTTCGAGGGCCTCGTCGAGCACACCGGGCTGATAGTCGAGCTCGGCAGCGGCCAGGTGGGTGTGGGCGTCCACCAGCCCGGGAAGGGCCCAGAGATCCTCTCCCACGGTCGTATCAGCATCTCCCCGGGCCTCGGCCCAGCGACCGTCGACGACATCACGCACCACCCTCTCTCCGGAGGGAGACCTGAGCACGACTCGAAGACTCACGATTGGGACGGTAACTGCCGACGATTCCTCATAATGGCGTCAATGAACCGGCTTCTCGTCGTCCTTCTGATGTTCGTCTCGGCGTGCGCGGTCCCGGAAGCTGTCACCAGCACGACGCACCCTGCTCTGGAGACGGCTCGACCGCCAACGCTCACCACGACCACCGAGACGACCGCGATGGAGGTTCGGGGCTGCAACTCGCCCCCGGTGACCTTCAGCCCGCTCTGTGAGATCTTCGAGCTGCTCGAGGAGTGGTACATGGATGCCCCGGTGGACGCCGAGATGCTCGCCAGCCAGGCGATCGAAGGTCTCGAGGGGTTCACCACCACCGAGACCGAGGAACCACCTCGCACTCTCATCTGCGCGATTCCCCATCGTGCGTTCATACCGCTGTGCGACGCATTGGTCTCCCGAGTCGACTCAGACCACATACCCGTGGGGCCTGCGGTGGAAGCGGCCATGGCACACATGATCGACTTCGGGCTGGACCCTTTCAGCTACTACCTGCCGCCCGGGCAGGTGGGATCGCTGCGTCTCAACGGGATCGTCGGCGGTATCGGAGTCCTGCTCGATGCCAGAGACGCCGCCGGATCCAAGTGCACCCGGATCACCGAGGTCTGCGCACTGGAGATCGTCATGGTCCTGGAAGACAATCCGGCGTCGAACGCCGGCCTCATGCCCGGCGACCTCATCACGGCGGTCGATGGAGATCCCGTTGCAGGGAAGGGTTTCACCGAGGTCGTCGCGCTCATCTCCGGCGACGAGTCGGGCCCGGTCGACATCACCATCGAGCGCGCAGGGTCGGAGTCTTCATACACGCTCGAACGCGCCGAGCTTGAGATACCGGCCGTCGAGTTCGGGGTGCCCCGCAGCGGGATCGGCTACATCAGGATCCCCGACTTCGAGCTCGACGTGCCGCTGTTGGTCGCCGACAGCATCGACGACATCGTCTCCGGGGGCGCAGAGACCATCGTCGTGGACCTCCGTGACAACCCGGGGGGCTATATCGACGCGGTGGTGGCGGTGGCCGACCTGTTCATCGACGGGGGAACCGTCATGTCCAGCCTCTCGCCATCCGGCTCCCAAGACTACCCGGCCACGGCGGGCGGCTTTGCCACCTCCCAGCGTCTCCTCGTCCTGGTGAACCAGGGGACGGCCTCGTCCGCCGAGATCCTCGCCGGTGCGCTGAGAGACCGGCGCAACGCCGTCGTCGTCGGCAACGACACGTTCGGTAAAGACGCGGTGCAGATACCCTTCTCCCTGCGCAACGGCGGCGAGTTCCACCTGGCCGTCGCCCGCTGGTCGACACCGTCGGGCGACACCGTCGCAGAAGGCGGGTTGATCCCCGACATCGAGGTCAGCTGGCCATCGGGAGCCACCGTCGAGGAGATCGTCGAGCTTGCGCTGGAAGCGACCTCATGACATCCAGGAAGATCGTGCCGGCAATGGCCGCTGTGGCGTTGATCACAGCTGCCTGCACGTCCACCGGCGAGGACGGACCCACCACCACGTCGGCGGCAGTCACCACCTCCACGCATTCCACCACCACCACTTCCGTTGACCCGGGTCCCACCACCACCTCCCCCACTCTCGACCGGGAGCTGGCTCTCGTCGAATGTGACGATGCCGACGAAGACGTCGCCATCGTCTGCGAGACCTTCGACCTGGTCCTGGAGCGCTATGTCGACGACGTGGACGTGGCATATCTCGCCGATGCAGCCGTCCTCGGACTCGAGATGCTCGACGGGGCCGACTCCGACGAACTGCTGGTTTGCGCTACACCGGTTCCCGCCTTCCAATCGACATGCGACGTAGCGGCCCGAGCCGCCGACGACAGTGTCGAGGCGGCCGAGGCAATGGTCACCGGGATGGTGACATATGGTCTCGACCCCAATTCGGCATATCTCGACCCCCAAGCGCTGGCCCTGCTGCAGGACGACCAGGACGGGCAGATCGAGGGCATCGGCGCCCTTGTCTCCCCCGAAGACGACACGATCCCCGGCGACAACAAGCAATGCGGGGTGATCTCCGAGACCTGCCGGATCCGCATCGTGTCGACCATCTCCAGCGCCCCAGCCGAGGCCGCGGGTCTGATGACCGATGACGTCATAGTCGGTGTCGACGGCGAGTCGATCGCCGGGTGGACCATCGACGAAGTCACCGCGGCCGTGCGGGGCCCGGCGGGGACCGACGTCACCCTCACCATGGAGAGGGACGGCGAGGAGTTCGACGTCACCATCACTCGCGCCTCCGTCCAGGTGCCGACGATCGAAACCGAGACCATCGGCGACGTCGGCTACATAAGCCTCGCCAACTTCACCGGCAACGCGGGCTCACTCTTCGAGCAAGCGATCGTGGATCGTCTCTCCGACGGCGTCGACGAGCTGGTCATCGACTTCAGGAACAACCCTGGAGGTTTTCTCACCACGGCGATCGAAGTCACGTCGGTGTTCGTCGAAGAAGGCAACGTCGTGGTCACAGAGGGACCCGGCCCGGGCGAATCCACCAGCTACCCGGTGAACGGGAACGCCATCGTGCCCGAGAACATCAACGTCTACATCGTGGTCAACGGGGGCAGCGCCTCGGCCTCGGAGGTCGTGGCCGCTGCCGTCCAGGAGGCGGAACGCGCTGTGATCGTCGGGGCCAACACCTTCGGCAAGAACACGGTCCAGCAACGGTTCAGCCTCTCCAACGGGGGTGCGCTCAAACTCACCATCGCCCGCTGGCTCACTCCCAACGGCCAGGACTTCGGGGGCACCGGGGTCGAGCCCGACATCAGGCTCCAGGTCGACGGTCTCTCCGCCGAGCAACTGGTGTCGGCGGTCACCTCAGCCGGCTGAGTCGACGGTCCTCGCCTCGATCGGCGCCAAACGCAAGCGCCCGTAGGCGACATAGGCGAGCACCGCCACGTTGATCAGGTTGACCGCGATGCTCTGGATCTCTCCCCGGGACGCATGCCAGGCCGCGGCCCCGATCATCACCAGCCCGAGACCGATCGCAGCGATCGGAGTCAGGATGGGGAGCACCCGGGTCAACGCCGGCAGGATGAGACCGAGCCCACCGAGGATCTCGACCACGCCGGCCACGACGTGGACGGTGTCGCCCAGGTCGTACATCCAGGAGAGCGGGTCCGGCAGGCCATCCGGCACCGCGAGATGCATGACGCCAATGGAGATGAAGTACAGACCGAGGAGCCACTGAAGGGCCCACAGGACTTTGTGGTGCATCTGGCCTCCTCGAGCGTCAGCCCAGACCGGGGTAGGTGATGCCGGTGTTGGCGTGACAGTCGTAGCCATGGGGGTTCTTGCCCAGGTACTGCTGGTGGTAGTCCTCCGCGTAGTAGTAGTCGGTCAGCAACTCGATCTCGGTGGTGACCTCACCGAAGCCACGCTCGAGCAGCACTGCCTGGTAGACGTCCTTCGAACTTTTGGCCTGATCGAGTTGCTCGTCGGTGGTGGTGTATATGGCCGACCGGTACTGGGTGCCGATGTCGTTTCCCTGCCGGTAGCCCTGGGTGGGATCGTGCGTCTCCCAGAACACCCGCAGCAGCTCGTCGTAGGAGGTCTCCTCCGGGCGATAGACCACCATCACCACTTCGGCGTGACCGGTCATCCCCGAACATACCTCTTCGTAGGTCGGGTTCGGGGTGGAACCACCAGCATATCCCGCAGAGGTCGTGTACACGCCGGGGAGCTTCCAGAAACGACGCTCTGCTCCCCAGAAGCAGCCCATCCCGAACACGGCGAGCTCGGTGCCTTCCGGGAACGGGCCCACCAGGGGATTGCCATTCACGAAGTGCCGCTCGGGCACCTCCACCGTCTCCCTCCGGCCGGGGAGTGCCTCACTGGCGGGCGGCATCTCTCTCGACTTCCTGCCAAACATCACAACCTCCTCGAGCTCAATCGACGACCACGGCTTCCAGTTCCATCTCGACATGCCAACGCGGATCGTTGAGCCCTCCAACTACAACCATCGTCGCCGCCGGTCTTATTTCGCCGAACACCTCTCCATGAGCCTCCCCGATGACGTCGGCATGGGCGGCGTCGGTGATGTACATGCGGGTGCGAACCACGTCGGAGGGCTTGCCTCCGGCCTCGTCGAGAGCCGAGAGCATGATCTCGAGACACCGGCGGGACTGAGTTGCGGGATCGGGATCGACGAAGTCGTCTGGCCAGATCGGGGCGGTCCCGGCGACGATGATGCGATCACCGACCCGGACCGCTCGTGAGAAGCCGTACCGGGGCTCGTAGGGGGATCCTGAGGAGATTCTCTGACGCTGCATGGGCTCAGCCTATGAGAATCTCCGAGCCAGGGTCGGTGGTGCACGCATGGGCGAAGGCGGAGTCCCACTTCTCGCACCGTCTCCGTTCTGGTTACCCTCGTTGGTACCCGATGCGGTTCTTGCGCCAGTTCACGGCTCTTCTCGCCTTCTCCCTCCTGGGTTCACTCGTGGCCACAGGGCAGGGTCTCGCGCTCGCCCAGTCCGCCGAAGAGGCCGAGGAGACAGTCGACGAAGCACGGCAGAGAGCCAACACCGCTTCCGGGCTGGTCGACGAGGCGGTGACGAATCGCGAGGAGATCGAACGCCAACTGGCCGACTCGATCGCCCGGCTCAACGAATTGACGGCCCAACTCTCCCAGGTGGGTGCGGATGTCGACCGCATCGCGGCTCAGGTCGGATATGCCGACGTCGAGCTCGCCGGGATCCAGGCCGATCTAGAAGTCCAAGCAGTCGACGCCTACATGACCGTCGTGGCCTCGCCCAGCGTCTCTCTCGTCAACAGCGGAACCGTGGAGCGGGCGATGGTGGCCAGCTCCGTCGTGGAAGACGTCGTGGCCGACGGTCGGCTCAGCGTGAGCCAGCTGTTGACCAAACGCAAGGGCCTGGTTGCCCTCAAGGAGACCTTCCTCACCGAACAGGAACGATATGCGGAGCTACAAGCCGCAGTCGATGCCGAAGTAGCCAACTACACCTCGCTCTTCGAGCAGGCCGATGCCGAGGTCGCCGAGGCCATTCGAACCGCGGATCGAGCAGATCGCGAGTATCGGGCCGCCCTCAGCGCCGTGGAAGTGGCCAGGGCCAAGGCAGAGGAGCGGCAGCGCCAGGAGAACCGCAACCCCTCCACGACCACCACCTCCCCGCCCGCGACGAGCCCGCCCGGGACGAGTCCGTCGAATCCCACCACCACGACCACGTCGACACCACCCACCACCAGCTCCGGCGGCGGCGGGCCCTGGAACCATCCACCGGCCGTCGAGCAATGGCGGTCGTTGGTGCAGCAGTTCTTCCCGTCGAACCGGGTCGAGGAGGCACTTCGGATCATCAACTGCGAGTCGAACGGCGACCCCAACGCGGTCAACCCCTACTCCGGAGCTGCAGGTTTGTTCCAGTTCCTCCCTTCCACTTGGGCGACGACCGCCCCCGCGGCCGGCTATCCGGACACCAGCCCGTTGGATCCGGAGGCCAACACGGCCAGTGCGGCGTGGCTGGCGAATCGCTACCAGCAGCTGGGCTACGACTACTGGCACGCCTGGAACTGCAAGAGGGTCCTCGACTGAGCCGGGCCCGGCGATCACTCCATCCGGGCGTGTGCCACCAGCAGTGACACGTCGCTAGACCGCGCTACCGCAGAGGTGGTGGAACCGAGGACCAACCGCTTCAAGCCCGCGTGGCCGCGCGCTCCCATGACCACCAGACCGGGCTCTGCCTCCGCGATCTGGTCCAGGATCACCCTGGTCGGCCTTCCCTGGAGTATCACCTTGTCGATCTCCGCTCCGGAGCCGACGAGGAGCTCCCCGGCCCCTTCGACGGCTGACCGGGCGTCGACCCGCCCGTCGTCGACAGCCATCACCGTCACCGGCAGTCCGGCCACCAGTGGTAGCGAGGCCAACGTCTCGATGGCCCGCCGGGCGTGGCCAGACCCGTCGGCACAGGCCAGGACCCGTCTCACCGGCTCTCCCCGGTGGGCGATCAGCAGCGGAGAGGTGGGCTGACGCAGCAACCAATCGGCTGTGCTCCCGAGATGGAGCGTCTTGAGGACGCCAGACCCGCGCGGCCCGATAGCCACCAGGTCCCAAGCCCGGGCGATGAGCGCTACCCGGGGGTCGATCTGGGCTCGAAGATACTCGATAGAGGCGAAACCGAGACCAGCGGTGTCGCGGGGTTGGTCCGGCTCCCACGAATGGAGCTCAGCTTCATCGGGGGAGACGGGGTGCATGTCTGCCGGCGGCTCGGTCGTCACCACCTCGAGCTCCCAACCGTCCCAGACGTGACTGGCGATCCAATCCCAGCAGCGGGCGGCACCGTCGGAACCGTCGTCCCCGAAGGCAAGGGTGCGACTCATCGCTCACCGTCCTCAGGCTCGTCACGGGAGACGCGAGCTGGGGCGTCCGGATCGGAGCCCGGGGCCGGTTGCTCGTCCCTACGCTCGGCGCGAAGTGACGCCCAGATCGTCACGCCGAGCACCACGGTTATCACGCTGAGGCTAAGCCAGGTGGGCATGTGATATACCTCCGCCAGGAGCATCTTGACCCCGACGAAGGCCATGATGATGCCCAGACCCGCGTTGAGGTATCGGAACCGGCCCTGCATCCCGGAGAGCAGGAAGTAGAGGGCGCGGAGCCCGAGGATGGCGAACGCATTAGACGAGAAGACGATGAACGGCTCCCGGGACACGGCGAGGATTGCCGGGATGGAGTCGACCGCGAACACCACGTCGGTGGTCTCGACCAGGATGAGCACCGCGAACAGGGGCGTGGCGAGAAGTCGTCCGTGCTTCCTGGTGAACAGTTTCTGACCGTCCAGTTCCGGGGTGGAGGGGACCACCCGCTGCACGAACTTCAGGATCGGGTTGTTCTCGGGATGGACCTCGGCTTCGTCGTGCTTGTAGATGCGCCAGGCGGTGAACAGGAGAAACCCACCGAACACGTAGAGGATCCAGTCGAACCGCTCCAGCAGCGCCACACCGGCGAAGATGAATATGGCCCTCAGGACCAGGGCTCCGAAGATGCCCCAGAACAGGACCCTGAACTGATACTTCCGGGGGACGGCGAAGTAGGAGAAGATCACCGCCCAGACGAAAACGTTGTCGATGGAGAGACTCTTCTCGATCAGGTAGCCGGCCAGGTACTCACCTGATGCAGTGGATCCCTGCCACCAGAACATGACCCCGGTGAAGGAGAGTCCGATGCCTATCCAGACGGCCGACTCGATCGACGCCTCCTTGATGGTGATCTCGTGGGGCGTGCGATGGACCAAGAGCAGGTCCACGACCAGCATGACGGTGATGGCCGACACCAGCGAGATCCATGCCCATGCAGGGACCTCGAAGCGGGCGAAGTTGGTGGTGCCGGATTCGGCAGCGGCTAGGAAGAGGGTCACTTACTGCGCGCAATGATATGGCCATCGGGGTGAGGCGCAATCTCTGGCCCGCTGCCGCGACCCCCTTCAAATCGGTCACCGGCGCGACTTATGTTGGGGGGAGTCACGGAAAGGATTCGCCCGATGGGAACCCGATACTTCACGCCCGCGGTGTTCGTCTTCCTCCGCGAGCTCGCCGCCAACAACGACAGGGAGTGGTGGGAGAAGAACAAGAAGCGTTATGTCTCCATCATCCGTGAGCCCGCGCTCGACCTCATCGCCGACCTCGGAGAGCAGCTAGAGCGTATCTCCCCCCATCTCACCGCCGACACCAGGGTGAGTGGCGGCTCGCTGATGAGGCCCCATCGGGACATGCGATTCGCCAAAGGGGCCCCTTACAAGACGAATGTGGGGATCCATTTCAGGCATGCCGCCGGAAAGGACGTCCACGCCCCGGGGCTCTACGTCCATCTCGAACCGGGGGGATCGTTCGCCGGGGCAGGATTGTGGCGCCCCGAGGCCGCGGTGGCGCGGCGGATCCGACGGGCCATCCACGACGATCCGTCGGGGTGGCGTGAGGCGGCGCATGCCCCACCGTTCACCGACTTCTGGAACCTCGATGGACGTGAGTACGACCGGCTGCGACAGGTTCCCAAGGAGCTGAGGGACCGAGATCATCCCTACCCGGACGATCTCCGCCTCCGGAGCTTCACCGCTGCGTCCCGGCTCACCCAGAGGCAGGTCACCTCAGCGGGCTTCGTCGATGAGTTGCTGGAGCGGTTCGAGAAGGCGGCGCCCTTCACTCGACTTCTGTGCGAGGCCACGGGGGTCCGTTTCTAGCCCGGAGAGGTCGACACCGGCCACTCGAGGCTCTAGTTTGTGATCCCACCTGATGGGGGGAACTGAGAGCTTGGCTATGTACGACGGCGTGGTGACTCTCGCCGACGACGACGTCCCCGTGATCGTGGAACTGGACGACGACTACGTCCGGATGTCCGCAGGAGGCACCGAGATCGGCCACTGGCCGGTCGACGAGTGCCGGATAAACCACGTCCAGGACACGACCTACGCCATCACCGCCGAGGACGAGACGCTTCGATTCGTCCCCAACCAGCCCAGCCTCTTCGCAGCAGCGGTCAACGGAGCCCCGAAGACCACCCCCGCGGTAGCTATGCCCCCCGCGCCCGATCCCGCGCCGCCCGACGGAGTGAGGGAAGCGCCCCCAGCTCGACCGCTGACCATGGGTCTCTTCTACGCCCTCTGCCTGATCACGGCTGCCCTCGCCCTCTGGGCACTGATCAGCATCATCTTCTGAGAGTCGGAGCCCGGGCTTCAGGACTCCGGCAGCTCCATCCAGCCGCCCACCCGGTCGAGCAGATAGTGACTCACCTCGCGGGAATTGTCGAGCACGTCGCAGAGCTGCTCTCTGCCCATCAGGATGTCGACCAGGCTCACCTGCGCCTTGCCCGTCAGCTGGAGTCGTCGCTCCGGGGATCCCATCACGTCGGCGTAGGAGTCGACCGCCGAGACCTCGATGGGGAGGTCGATGCCACCCAGACCGGCGAGGTCGGTGGAGAGGATGAGCAGGTCGGGTGGGTGGTGTAGAGGCGGCACCGCCCAGTTGAAATAGAGGTCGAGGAAGAACTCGTCTGGTGGCTCTTCGAAGTCGGACATCTGCTCGAGCTGGGCTCGTAGCGAGAGCAGTACGTTGGGATTGACGTCGAGGGCGACGTGGAGGTCGATGGGGCCGCCACAGCCGGCCTCGGGGTGGACGTCGACCTCCCAGGACTGGCGCAGTGAATACGTCTCTACGAAGTGGCGTTCGTCGTGGACGTGGAAACCATGGTCAGTGGCGTGCTCTTTGAAGTCGGCGATGAAGCCGGGAATGTCGATTGCCATCGTCGCGCGAGGTTATTGGCTTGGTCGAAGATCGGCGAGGGATCAGGGACGTCGGCGCCAGCCTACGAGCCATCCGGCGAAGAAGGCGAACACCGCGGCGAGGGTCACCGATCGCTCCGGCTCGGAGACCACGATCTCGGGGCGGTAGGCGTTTCGCTCGCTCGGCGTCTTAACGTCCCCGTTGTCGAGGTAGTCGTCGTAGACCTTGGTCACTTCGGCCCCGAAGAGGAACACTGCGGCGAGGACGAAGGCGAGGAGCAGGATCACGAACAGTGACGCAGCCACTTGTGACGCCGAGGTCTCGCTGTCCCATGCGAAGTAGAGGCTCACTACATAGGCGGCGGCGAGGAACGCCACCGATGTGAAGAAGGACCCCCACCAGATGGCCCTCCAGCGCACCTTGACCGCGACCATCGTCTGGAAGAAGAGCCCTAGGAGGAGGGGGAGGAGAATGACCGACACCAGCGGAGTGAGCCATCCCACCAGAGAGTGGAGATGCTCGGCACCGGCGGGCAGGATCGAGTCGCCGAAATAGCGCCAGACCGCGTTCACCAGCCACACCGCGATCAGGGCGACACCGATCCCGAGCACCCAGAGAACACCAAGTGTCCGCTTGCGGATGAACCCCATTACTCCCCTCACCCTCTCCTGGGGCACGTCGAAGATGTCGTTGAGGTCGGTCTGGATCTCCATGAAGAGGCTGGAGGCGGTCCAGAAGAGAAGCGCAGCACCGAGGATCACGGCACTGTCTCTGGAGACCTCGACCGATTGGAGGAAGGTGCTGAGGGCGCTCCTCACCTGTGGGCCCGCCAGCTCCTCGACCCGAAACAGGATCTCGAACCGGGCGGCGTCGCGACTTCCCAAGACCGTCCCGGCGATGCTCACTGCAAGGAGGAACAAAGGCGCCAGGGCGAACATGGTCCGGTAGGCGACGGCAGCGGCCATCCGACTCCCCCGGACGGCAGCGAACTCCTTGCCCGCCGCCACGAAGACGTCGTAGGTGAGACGCAGGTTCGCTTTGGTCTTGTTCCACATCCGGCTCTCAGGCTATCGGCACATACACTCCGCGCCGATGAGCCATCCGTTTCAACCGCCCGTAGCGACCATGGAGGCGAAGGTCTCAGAGAACTGGCCGCGCGGCGACTTCGTGTACGAGCCCAAATGGGACGGTTTCCGATCGGTCTCCTGGTCGGCGCCGGATCCCCGCCTCGACTCTCGCAACCAGCGACCTCTCCTCCGCTATTTCCCCGAGCTGCGCCCTGCTCTCGACCAGCTCCCCTCGGGGACCGTGGTCGACGGCGAGATCGTCGTCGTCATCGACGGTGTCACCGACTTCGACGCCCTGCAACAGCGGATCCATCCCGCCGAGTCACGGATCGACCTGCTGTCCGGCCAGACCCCGGCCGAGCTGGTGGCGTTCGACCTGCTCGCCGACCGGGGCGAGGACCTGCGGGAAGCGCCGTTCTCCGAGCGTCGCCAACGTCTCGTCGCGCTGGCGACGACGCTCGAGCCCCCGTGGCATCTCACTCCCGAAACCGGTAGCGAGGAGAAGGCCCGTGCGTGGTTCCACGAGTTCGAGCCCGCAGGATGTGACGGGATCATCGCCAAGAGGCCGGAACTCCCCTATCAGCACGGGAAACGGGCCATGATCAAGATCAAACACCGCCGCACAGTCGACGTCGTCGTCGGAGGGTTCCGCGAGCACAAGGACGGCGGCAAGATCGGATCTCTGCTCCTCGGTCTGTACAACCACCGCGGGGACTTCCACTTCATCGGCCACTGCTCGGGATTCCCCAACGTCGATCGGGTGGAGATCTACGAGAGGTTCCTCGAGCTGCAGGCCGACGAGAGCTTCGACGAGGCGGCGCGTGCGCCCGGGGCCGAGAGCCGATGGTCGGCGGGGAAAGACAGCTCATGGACACCGGTGCAGCCGGGTGTGGTGGTGGAGGTCAGTTACGACCAGTTGGAGGGCGACCGGTTCCGCCACGCCGCCCGGTTCCACCGCTGGCGCCCCGACAAAGAAGCCCTCCAGTGCACCATGGACCAACTCGAGCGACCTGAAGGCCTCGGCTTCCGCGAGGTGGTCACCTGACAACCGTTCTGTGCGGGTTCGTGGCGCGTTACGCGCGGTAGACCCTCACAGAACGGGTTAGCCCCCCCGGGGACAGGTGGGGGGTGATCCCCGATTTCGGTGCCTCCTGGCCCATGCCACACTCCCGTCGATGAACCGCGAGGACATCGTCGAGATCGACGGGTTGACCCACGACTACGGAGAAGTGGTCGCCTTGCGCGATCTCACCTTGCAGATACCCCCCGGTGTGACCGGGCTGGTGGGAGCGAACGGCGCCGGCAAGACCACCATGCTCCGTCTGCTCCTCGGTCTACTCCACCCCACCCGAGGCCGGATGTGGGTGATGGGCCACGATCCACAGACGTCTCCGCTCGAGGTCAGGGCGAGACTCGGCTACATGCCGGAGGGAGAGTGCCTCCCCAGGGACCAGACGGCGGCCGACTTCGTCTCCTATGCCGCGCAGCTCGCCGGGATCCCGCCCAGGGAAGCGAGAAGGCGCTCGTCCGAGACCCTCTTCCTGGTCGGTCTCGAGGAGGAGCGCTTCCGCTTTCTGGGCGACTTCTCGACCGGGATGCAACAGCGGGTCAAGCTGGCTCAGGCCATCGTCCACGATCCCGATCTCCTTCTCCTCGACGAGCCGGCGTCGGGGCTGGACCCGGCCGGCCGGGCCCAGATGCTCCAGCTGATCCGCCGTCTCGGGGAGTTCGACATCAACGTCATCGTCAGCTCCCACGTGCTCACCGACATCGAGGAGACCTGTTCCTGGGTGGTCATGCTCGACGGCGGAAGGCTTCTCCGCTCGGGACCACTGCTGGGCCCGGAGAAACTAGGAACGGTTCAAGTCGAGGTGGTGACCGATCCGGCGCGCCTCGCCGAGCGTCTCACCAATCGCGGCCTCGCGGTGACTTTGGATGGACTGCGGCTCGTGGTCGGGCCGGGAGACCACAGCATCGAGCAGGCGATCATCCAGGAGAGCGCCGCCGGCGACACGGGGTTGATCCGTATGGTCCGCGGTGTCGCCTCGCTCGAAGACTTGTTTCTCAAGCCGAGTAACGGACCCGGCGCTTGAGCGACCAGGTGATATACGACCGGGGCTATCGGACCTACGACGGAGATCGGACCGGGGCCTCGGGGGCGAGGAAGGCGGTTTACAAGGACGGGATACGCAGGGTCCTCGGCCTGGGGCGGAAGGCCCGGGAGAAGGTCTACCCGTGGGTGATGATCGCCATCGCAGTGGGGATGGCCGCCATCGTCATCGGTGTCCATTGGCTCATCGGCGACCTCGCCGAGTCATTCGCCACCGGAGTCCCTTCGTACGGTGAGTTGTTCGATCTCTACAGCTGGATCGGCCTTCTCTTCATCGCCTTCGCCGCGCCGTGGCTGCTGGTCCCCGACCGGGTGCGAGGAGTGCTCTCGGTCTACTTCTCGCGTCCGCTGACGGTCGATGGGTACCTCGTCTCGAAGGTGGCCGCCTTCGCCACCGTGGTCGGGGCGATCTACCTGGTCCCCCAACTCGTCCTTCACATCGGTCTCGGATTGATCTCGAGCGACGGATTCCTCACCTACATGACAGACAACCTGGAGGTCCTCTGGAAGGTCCCGACGACCACTGTGGCGTTCGTGGCGATGCATGGGGCGCTCGCCTTCGTGCTTGCCGCCTGGATCAACCGTCCCGGAGTGGCATCCGTGGCCTACCTGGGAGTGCTGGTGCCGGGTCGGTTCATCGCCGGCCAGCTGTCGGAGGCCTCCTTCGCCGGGGCGCGCTGGACCTCTCTGCTGGCGTTCGACCATCTCCCCCGGATCATCCGGGACGACCTGTTTCGAGACACGGTGACCTACCCCGCGGAGGCGGTCGGGTTCGGCGGCTGGACCTCGGCGGCCGTGATCGCCGTCTCGGCCGTTCTCAGCGTCGTGGCAGTGCGGTACCGCTATCGGAGGCTGGCATGACCAACACCGTGGAGGTGAGAGAGGTCTCGAAGTGGTTCGGCCCAAAGGTGGCGGTGAGCGAGGTGACCATCGGTTTCGGCCCGGGCGTCACCGGGCTCCTCGGACCGAACGGAGCCGGTAAGACCACCCTGATGCGGGTGATCGCCGGGCTCCAGGTCCCCTCGCAGGGCTCGGTGTCCGTCCTGGGTAGAGATCCCCGGGTCGACCCCTCGGTGTACCGGGTGATGACCCTGGTCCCGGAGGACGAGGCGGTGTACGAGCACCTCACCGGTCGCCAGTTCGTCGAGCTCGCCGCCCGGCTCGCCAAGGTCGACGACCCTGTCGGTCGAGCACGCGAGGTGCTGGAAACCGTCGAACTGACCGATGCCGCGGACCGGGCGCTCGGGGGGTATTCGAAAGGGATGCGTCAGAGGGCCAAGGTGGCCGCGGCCCTGATCCCGGATCCACAGGTGCTCTTGCTCGACGAACCCCTGAACGGGGCCGATCCGGTGCAGCGAGCCCAGCTGATACGGCTCTTCAAGGAGCTCGGCGCTGCGGGTCGGACGGTCGTGGTTTCGTCTCATGTCCTGCGGGAGGTGGAGCGGATGGCGGATCGGGTCATCGCGATGGTCGACGGCAGACTGGCCGCGGTGGGGAGTGTGGCGACGATCCGGGCCGCGATGACCGACAAGCCCCGCCAGGTCTTCGTCGACTGCACCGACCCCAGGAGGCTCGGGTCCGCCCTAATGGCCACACCTCACGTGCTGGGGGTCCATCTCAGCGGCAATCGACTGATGATCGAGGCCGCCGACGTCAGTCAGGTCGCACGACTGCTCCCCCGGCTGGCGGTGGAGGACGACCTGACGATCTCTCGCATCGAGCCGGCCGACGAGTCGCTGGAGTCGGTGTTCCGCTATCTGGTGGAAGGACGCTGATGACCCTGACGATGCACCTCTATCGACGTCTGATGATGAAGGGCCGCGTCTTCTGGCTGGTCTTGCTGGCCTCAGTGCCTGGCGTGATCATCGCCGTGGCCGGTATCGACATGAGCTCCGACGGGCTCGCCGAGGCGTTCGTCGCCATCATGATGTCGGTCGGCTTCACCTACGCCATCGCCGCCCTCATCCTCACGGTGTCGACCCTTCGTGACGAGCGGGACGCGGGGACCCTCCCCTACATCTACATGAGGCCGATCCCGAGGCCGACCATCGCGGCGTCGTCACTGCTCGCCGGGACACTCGCCGCGGCCACCATCGGGCTCGGTGGATGGCTGTCCACCGTTCTCGCCGGCCTGATCCACGGGGCACCGATGTCGCTCATGTTGCCGGGAGCGGCGCTCCTGGTGAGCGCAGCGGTGGGATATGCCGCCATCTTCGTCCCCGTGGGCTACCTGTTCTCCAGATCGGTCCTGATCGGGCTGGGATATGTGGTCCTGGTCGAATTGGCGCTCTCCGGCCTGGTGTCGGGTCTGGCGCAACTCTCGATCTGGCGGATCGCAGGGTCGATCTACGTCGACCTCGTCAATGCCAGTGGGATCGAGGTGAACATCGTCCTCGGCCCAGTGGCTCCCGGAGCCGGTGGTGGGGCACTCAAGCTCGCCGTCGTCGTCGTCCTCGGCGCCGGCCTGCTCACCTGGGCCCTGCGCCGCCGCGACGCCCTCTAACCCACGAACTCAGGGCGCTGGACCCCGCTCAGCGGGGCCTGCAACCCTGGGTTCGCGGTTCAGTAGTCGTCATCGGGGCGGCGCTGCTTCGACGGCTGGACCCGGGGCGGCTCCCCGGGCATCTTCGGATAGTGAGGAGGCCACGGGGCATCGCCGATCCCGTTCTCCTCGTCGCGCCGCACCCACTCCATCAGCGTATCGATGCGCCCGCCGGCCTCGTCGATGCCGTCGGTGAGGTCGCCCGTCGCCTCCCACCGCTCCCGAAACGACCCGAGGGGGAAGTGCTCGATCTCCACATCGTCCAACTCGTCCCAGGTGAAAGGTGCCGACACGAATCCGGTCGGCCTCACGCCGTAGGCCGACGACACGGTCTTGTCCCGGGCGTTCTGGTTGTAGTCGACGAAAACTCCGCGGCGCTCCTCCTTCCACCATGCGGTGGTGACGAGACCCTCCATGCGACGCTCCAACTCTCGGGCGAATGCGAGCACGGCACGGCGGGTCTGAAAGAAGTCCCATAGCGGCTCGATGCGCACGTAGACGTGGATGCCCCTGCTCCCCGAGGTCTTGGGCCATCCCGCCAGACCGAGCTCGTCGAGCAGGTCTCTGGCGCCGGCGACCGCCTCTCTCACGTGGTCGAACCCGATCCCCTCCGTAGGGTCGAAGTCCAAACGAAGCTCGTCGGGATGGTCGATGTCGTCGGCGCGCACCGGCCAGGGGTGGAAGTCGAGACACCCCAACTGAGCGAGGCGAACCACGTCCGCCTCGGTCCCGGGCACGTTCATCCGGCCGGGGCGTTGCGACGGAAACCGGACCTGGACGGTCTCGAAGGGCGAATTCTTCGAAGCGCGCTTGTGATAGATCGGGTCGACGGTCACGTCCTTCATGTACCGCTTGAGCATGGTGGGACGTCTGGAGATTCCCCGGGCGGCCCCTGCGGCCACCATCACGAAGTGGTCGACCACATCTCCTTTGGTCCAGCCCTGATCTGGGAACACGACCCGATCGGGCGACGAGACGCGGACCTGCTCGCCTCCCACCTCGACGGTGATCTGATCAGCCATGTTGGCGTATCGTTGCGGCTCTCATCGAACCACGCACACTAGGAGTGCAATGTGACCCAACCGACCGAGGATCCCAGCGCCGAGGACATCGCCTCCTGGCATCGGACTATGGCGCAGCTGGCGTTCAATCACGCCTGGGAGCTCCTCGACGCCAACGACCTGACCCGGGAAGAGGAGGAGGAGATGCTGGCAGCCACCTTCGCCTCGCGCTACCACTGGTACCAGGTCGGCACGGAGCGAAACCGGGCCATCGCCGACTGGCAGGTGTCGAGAGTCGCCGTCGTCCTCGGTTACGCTGATCTGGGCAGGCGTTTCGGGGAGCGCTCTCTGGAGCTGGCCATCGAATACGATCTCGATCCCTTCGTCGAGGGATTCGCCCACGAGGCCATCGCCCGCGCCGCGGCGGAGGTGGACGACGTCGAGACGTTCACCGAGCACCTCGAGCTGGCCAGGTCGGCTCTGGCCGCAGTCGAAGACGACGGGGAGCGTGACATCCTCCAGGCCGATCTCGCCGAGATGAGCGAGCGTTGAGCATCACCATCAGCCTGAAGACGCACGACGACTTCAGCGACGAGGACCGACAGACGCTGCGAGAGCTGAAAGCGGCGGTCTACCCGCCGGAACGGGAGAGCGCCTGGGAGGGCGCGTCGAGGGAATGGGCCGGGCCCGATTGGGGCGTGTTCGTGCGCGACGACGCCGGGAACCTGGTCTCTTACACAGGAGTCGTGAAGCGAGAGGGTTCCATCGACGGGCGCCCGGCGAGCATCGGGGGCATCGGCGGCATCGCCACTCACCCCGACCACCAGGGAATGGGCTATGCCCCGCTGGGCATGGGACGCGCCCTCGACTATCTGACGACGCGAGACACCGACTTCGCCCTGCTGGTGTGTCGCGACGAGTTGGTCGATTACTACTCCCGCCTCGGCTGGGCCCTCTTCGCCGGTGAGCTGCTGGTCACCCAATTCGGGGAGCCGGAGACCTTCACGTTCAACAGGGTGATGACCGGAGACCTGAACCGGCCGGCGCCGAAGTCTGGAACGATCGACCTCCACGGGCCGCCCTGGTAGGAGCTCACTTGTAGAAGGGCACCCGCTTCAGCAATTTGAGGGCTTTGCCCAGGAGACGCTGATAGGTCGGATAGTCGAGACCGCCCGGCGGGGCGAAGGCGGGCCCGATTCGCTGGACGGCGACGGTCTGCGGCTCGGTGTACTTGAGCAGCCCTTCAGACCCGTGACGACGGCCGATGCCGGAGCGCTTCCAGCCACCCATGGGTGCGTCGTACGATGACCAGGTGGCCGCGTATCCATCGTTCACCCCCACCGTGCCTGCCTCCAGCCGCGATGCGACCTCCACCCCCTGGTGGGCGTCTCCGGTCCATACCGAGTGGTTGAGCCCTAGATGTGAGTCGTTGGCCATGGCGATCGCGTCTTCGAGGTCGTCGTATCCATAGATCGAGACGACAGGACCGAAGGTCTCACTGCGACACAGCAACATCGCGTCATCGACGGCGGTGAGCGCGGTCGGCTCGTAGAACAGCGGCCCCACATCAGGTCTCGGCTTGCCGCCGGTGAGGAGGGTGGCGCCTGCCGACACAGCATCTGCGACGTGCGCTTCCACCTTCTCCATGTGCTCCCTCGTGATCATCGAGGAGAGCGTCGAGGAGAAGTCGAACGAAGCTGTCATCGGCAGGTTCCTGGAGTATTCGACGAACCGGGTGGTGAACTCGTCCCGGATCGCATCGTCGACGTAGACCCGCTCCATGGAGAGGCAGAGCTGGCCCCCATTGGCGTACACCGCTCGGGCGAGGCCGCGGACCGTCTTGCGTAGATCCGCGTCTGCCATGACGATGGCCGCGTTCTTGCCGCCCAGTTCCATGGACATCCCGATGAGGCGCTCCCCCGCCCTCTTGGCCACTTGCCGTCCCACCTCGGTGGAACCGGTGAACATTATGAAGTCGACTTCGTCGACGAGCGCGGGCCCGATTTCGTCCCCGCGTCCAGTGATCACCTGGAGGACACCCTCCGGAAGACCGGCCTCGGCGAGAAGCGACGCCCCGTAGAGCATGGAGTACGGGGTCTTCTCGTCCGGCTTGCCGACGATGACGTTCCCCGCGAGCAACGCGGGGACTACGTCGGAGATGGTCAGAGTGAACGGGAAGTTCCAGGGCGTGATACTGCCGACGACGCCGAGCGGGTGCCGGTATTCGAAGGCCGTGGTCATGCCGGGGAAGGAGACCGCCCTCCTCCTCCTCTTCAACAACCCCGGACCGGTCTTCATGTAGTACCGGGTGGTGGCGACCGTGTCGTAGACCTCTTCGAAGGCGGGGATCCGGGCCTTGCCCGCCTCGAGCTGGATGATGTCCATGGCGGTGTCGGCGCGCTCGATGAGCAGGTCGTGGAATCGAGTGAGGATCGCCACGCGCTCCCGGATTGGGGTTTGCGACCATGGTTCCTGCGCGGCGCGGCCCCTGTCCACCGCAGCGGCCACATCGTCTCGAGTGGCCTCGGGAACCTGACCGATCTCGGTCTCGGTGAAGGGGGACAAAACGCCGATCGAGGGACGCTGCACCGGGACGTCGACACGCTCCGCCAGTCTCTCCAGCATCAGCTCACTCACACGGGGGGCCAGACCGTCACGCAGGGTCACAACCATGGGACAACCTTACGACGCCGGCTCCAAGAAAGGGCCGCCGAATGGCTCGGAACCGGTCTTACACTCCCCGGTCTCATGGGCAGGATCCATCAGATCAACACCAGCCAGGGAGGAGTGCCGAAGCTACCGGTCGACGAGGCGGTCGTCGGCGTCTCGGGCGTCATCGGCGACGTCCAGGAGGATCGGGTTCACCACGGTCATCCCGAGCAAGCCCTGTGTCTCTTCTCCCTCGAGGTCATCGAGCGGTTCCGGACCGAGGGCCATCCCGTCGAGCCCGGGTCCACCGGCGAGAACATCACGGTCTCAGGGCTCGACTGGGGTCTGGTGGTGCCGGGCGCGAGGATGACGATGGGGCCTGTCGAGATCGAGATCACCGGCTACGCCACTCCCTGCGCCAAGAACGCGCGTTGGTTCATCGAGGGCAGGTACAACCGGATGCACGCCAGCAGGCATCCCGGTGAGTCGAGGGTCTACGCGCGAGTTCTCGAAGGAGGGCGGATCGAGCCCGGTGACCCGGTTCGACTAGTCCATTAGACGCTCCACCAGGAACTCGATCGTCCGCTCCCATGCGATGGTGAAGGCGTCCGGGTCGAAGGTCTCGCCGTCGGGCTCGCAGAACCCGTGCCGGGTTCCCGGATAGGTGACCACGTCGACAGGGAGCGACTCGAGACCCATGGTGGCCTCCATGAAGGCCGCCTCGTCGTCGGTGATGTACCCGTCCTCCTCGGCGAAGTGGATCAGATATGACGACCGGGAACCGGCAAAATCGATCTGTTGGGTCCCATAGAAAGAGACCACCGCTCCGATGAGGTCGGCGAGACGAACCGAAGCCCACAATCCGAGCGACCCGCCCATCCCAAAGCCGACCACGCCAATCGGCCCATCGGCAGACTGGTCGGAGAGAAGACGCACGGAGGAGAGGACCAGGGCGGCGAGACGGTCGGGGCTGGCACCACCAAGCCGGTCGATCCCCTCTTCCTCGGTCTCGGGCAGCTCGCCGAAGTTGATATCAGGAGCGAGAACCGTGAACCCACGATCGGCGAGGCCGTCGCCGAGCGTCTTCACCGACGAGGTCAAGCCCCACAGGGAGTGAAGGATCAGAACGCCCGGGCCCCTGCCTGCTTCGGGTTGGACGAAGTATGCAAGGTCACGCACCACGCGACTCTCACCCTACGCTGCGCCGATGACTTCGGCGGTGGAGCCACTCAAATACCCTCACTTCCGTTGGCTCTGGGCCGGGAACGTGTTCTCCGCCTCGGGCACTTTCGTCCAATCCGTCGCTGGGTCCTGGCTGATGCTCGAGCTGACCGGGTCGAGCACCTGGGTCGGCCTGATGGTCGCATCGGCCACCCTTCCCCTCCTCTTCTTCTCACTGAGCGCTGGGGCTCTGGCCGATCGGTTCGACCGGGCGAAACTCATGATGGTCGCCCAAGCCGTCATGGGCGCGTCAGCCGCGGTGATGGCCGTACTCACGTTCCTCGGTCTGATGACCCCTGGTCTGCTCCTGACGCTGGGCCTGCTCATCGGGACCGGCCTGGCCCTCAACCTCCCCGCCTGGCAGGCGCTGGTTCCCGATCTCGTTCCACGTGGCCTGGTGGCGTCGGCGGTCGCACTCAACTCGGCCGCCTTCAATGCTGCCCGAGCCATCGGCCCCGCCTTCGGCGGCGCCCTGGTGGCCATCTACGGGGCCGAGGCCGGGTTCGCCTTCAACGCCCTCTCCTACCTGGCGATCATCGTCGCCCTCGCCATCATCGGGCCCCGACTGGTGGCCACTGCACGGGAGCGGCCCCAGTCGATGCGCTCGGCGATCTCCACCGGGATTCGCTTCGCCAGGTTCACCCCGGCCTTTCGCAACCTCACGGTCCTGGTGGCGATCTTCGCGGTGACCTCCGCGGTGGTTCAGGCGGTGCTCCCGGTGCACACCGCATACCTCGGAGGCGGCGCGGTGGCTTTCGGTGTCCTCTACGGCGCCATGGGAGCGGGTGCCCTGACCGGTGCGGTGATACGACCCCGTATCAGCGCCTGGGTCGACGGCTCGTGGGTGCCCTACACCATCAGCCTGTTCGGAGCCGCAGGGATCCTCCTGGGGCTCGCCCCCAGCGTGTGGGTAGCCGGTGTGGCGATGTTCTTCGGGGGGTTGTTCTGGCTCCTGACCCTGGCCACCCTCAACGCCACCGCACAGCTGATGTCTCCCCCCTGGATTCGGGGCCGGGCGATGTCCATCTACACCCTGGCGTTCGCCGGGGTCATGCCCATCGGCTCGATAGCTTCCGGGCTGGTAGCGGACTATGTCGGCACTCCCGGGTCACTCCTCGTCTTCTCCGTCGGGGCGGTGGCACTGGGCTCGATGGCCCCCAGATTCAGGGTGCCTCACGTCGATGACGTGGCCACCCCCGAGTTCAGCGAAATCTCCTCAGGCGACTCTCCCCACCACCAAGAAGAGTTCGTCGGCGGGCCAGTGATGGTTCTCAACACCTGGCAGATCGAAGAGTCCGACTTCACCGAGTTCACCGACGTGATGAACGAGGTTCGACTGGTCCGTCTCAGCACTGGCGCCTACCGCTGGCGGCTGTTTCGCAACACTTCCGACCCGACCCGCCTCACCGAGGTGATGATCCTGCGCAGCTGGGAGGATCACCTCGCCCAACATCGGAGGATCGACGACGCCGCAGCCGGCCTGTTGAGGAGGGCTCGGTCATTCGACCGCGGGGACGGTCCGGTCACCCGTCATCTGATCGCCATCGATGTCGAGGACCGGCCAGACTTCGAGAGTCTCGTCGCCACTCATGACCGGCTCCACCAGACAGACGGCTCGATCCCGAGGACCGATCCAGACTCCTAGACGTAGCCTCTCTCCCGCCTGAACCTCTTCCAGTCCGAAGCGTTGGTCGACCAGAACACGTCGGTCAGGATCATCGCCACACCGAGCCCGGCGAGGGCCCAAACGATCCATGTCGGGAGCTCGGCGGCGACCGCAGCTCCGATGAGGAGGAAGGGGATCGTCTTGGTGGCGAGCGCCCCGGAGGCGTGCATCCAGGCGCGTTTGTTGGCCGCTGTGCGCAGATAGGAGGAGTAGTCGGTCTTCACTCCGGGCTGGGGCCGGCTGACCTCGCCGACGAACCAGTAGCTGAACCTGATCCCCATCAGCCGTCCGACCACCAGGTGGGCCAGCGTGTGAGTCGATCCGAGGAGGATCCCCACCCCGGCGAGGAAGATGAGGACCTGGGCCCAACCGGTGAGGTGATATGCCCACCAGATCGAGGCCAGGCCGATCAGGGTGACGACGATCGCCAACACTGTGCCCAGCCGCAATGGGACGATCAGCAGTGCCCAGTTGCGGTGGGCCTGAGCATCGATGCGGGCGATCCGGTCGGCGTAGCGGTCCACGAGCTCCGGCCGGCGCTTCACCTCCGACACGGCCCGCCAGAAGCCGGTGCCGGCCAGGCTCTCCCCGGCCGACACCGCGGCTTCGGCCCGGCTCAGGCTCTCCTCGATGGCTGGCGGCGACACTCTCACCAATATAGGTACGGTGCCGCGGGTGCAACCGGATGACCTCGAGCGGGGTTCTTCTACGTGATGGATGATCTCACCGATGCCCTCGCGGCCGATCTGGACGCAACGTTCCCTCGGGTCGTCGAGGCAATGGGTCGGAAGCTGTTCTGGGGGCTGCGGCGTATCTGCGGCGACCACCAGGAGGCAGAGGACCTCACCCAGGAGACCTTCATCAGGGCCTATCGGGCACTGGCCGGCTACGAGTCCCAGCGAATCGTGGACATGGACCTCCAGCCGTGGCTGTGGACCATCGCCATCAACCTGGGTCGGAACCATCTGCGCTCCCGCTCCCGACGTCCCACCTATGTGGCGATGACCGAGACCGGGGCCGAGGACCCGGAGCCCGTCGACGATGCAGCCTGGGACCGAAGGATGTCGGTCTTGAATGGCCATCAGCGGACGGCGGTGGTCCTGCGTCATGTCGTGGGGATGGGGATCGGCGAGATCGCAGAGATCACCGGTAGACCGGAGGGGACCGTGAAAGCCGATGTCCACCGCGGCCTGGCAAAGCTCCGTCACACGATCGAGGAAGAACTATGAGCATCGAAAAGCAGCTCGAACAGCTGACCGGCCATCTCCCTCCCGGGATCAGCGAGGGCGTCGCCCTCGGAACCGGTCTCGCCGAGGGATACGACTTCTACGACTCGCCAATCGGCGAGGTGGTGGTCACCTTCAACCCCGGGGGGGTCTCGTCCCTCGACATCGCCGATGGGTTCGCGGAGCGTCATCAGCCGCATCTCGGTCGACCCCTGATCAGGGCGGAGGCGCCTTCGGCCTGGGCCCGGCACATCCCGGAGGCGATCGAGCGGGGCAGCCCTGGCGAACTGCCAGTCGACCTGCGTACGGTCACCTCGTTCCAGGAGAGGGTGCTGCGCACCACCGCCACCATCCCCAAAGGCGAGGTGCGCCCCTATGGGTGGGTGGCTCGGGAGATCGCCAGCCCCCGGGCGGTGCGCGCCGTCGGGTCCGCAGTGGCCAGGAACCCGATCCCCCTCATCATCCCCTGTCACCGTGTGGTGCGCACCGACGGGCACATCGGCAACTACTCCTTGGGCGGGCCGCACAACAAGATCGAGCTGCTGGAGCACGAGGGAGCCCGCCCCAGCGAGCTGGAGGGGCTGGCGGCACGTCGCGTCCGGGTGCGGGGGAACTCGTCCACAGGGGTGTACTGCCATCCCACCTGCGCAGCCATTCGCCGCTCCAGGGATTCGAACGTGGTCGACTTCCCGTCCGGGACCGCCGCCGAGGAGGCGGGTTTCCGGGCATGCAAGCAGTGCCGCCCCCACATCTGAGCCCACCATCCCTTTGTGAGGTTTTCTTCCGATGAGCAGCGGAAGTCCTCACAGGTGGGGGCCGGGGGAGTGTCCTCCAGTTCGGGTACCCTCCGGCGGGATGCCAGACACGTCTCTCGAGCAACTCGCTGTCAACACGATCAAGGCCCTGTCCATGGACGCGGTCCAGAAGGCCAACTCGGGTCATCCGGGCATGCCGATGGGCATGGCGGACATCGCGGTCACTCTCTGGGGCAACTACCTCGAGGTCGACCCCGACCACCCCGAATGGCCCGATCGTGACCGATTCGTCGTCTCCAACGGGCACGGCTCGATGCTCCTCTACTCGCTGCTCCATCTGTCCGGGTTCCCCCTCTCCCTCGACGAGCTGAAGAACTTCCGGCAATGGGGGTCTCACACCGCCGGGCATCCCGAGATCGACCAAGCGATCGGGATCGAGACCACCACCGGCCCGCTGGGACAAGGCTTCGGCACCGGTGTTGGGATGGCCATGGCGGAGGCACATCTCCGCGCCCGTCTGGGAGCCGACCTGGTCGATCATCACACCTACGGGTTCGTCTCCGACGGGGACGTCATGGAGGGGGTCAGCTCGGAGTCGGCGTCGCTCGCCGGCCATTTCGGTCTCGGGCGACTCATCTATCTCTACGACGACAACGACATCTCGATCGACGGCTCTACCGACATCACGTTCAGTGAGGACGTGGCCAAGCGTTTCGACGCCTACGGCTGGCACAGCCTGGTCATCGACGGGCACGACCGGCCCGCCATCGCCGGAGCGATCGAAGAAGCCCTGGCGGAAGAGGAGCGGCCGTCACTCATCGTCTGCCACACCAATATCGCCCGCGGTGCCCCCAACAAGCAAGACACCGCCGAGGCCCACGGTTCTCCCCTGGGAGACGACGAGATCCGGATGACCAAGGAGGGCATGGGATATCCCGTGGAGCCCGCCTTCCACATCGACGACGCCGTCTACGAGTTCTTCGACCGGGCGATGCAGCGGGGGCGAACCGCATACAAGGAGTGGCAGGAGCGATTCGAAGCCGCCGACACCTCCGAGTGGGACGCTCTCCACTCGACCGCTCCAATCCGCCTCGACGGGCCGGGTTTCGAAGAGGGCGAGGAGATGGCGACTCGCGCCTCCGCGGGCAAGGTGATCGCCGAGATCGCCGACAAGGTCCCGGGGTTCATCGGCGGGTCCGCCGATCTGGCCGGCTCCACCAAGACGGTGATCGACTCCGGTCGCCTCTTCTCCACGGACGACCCGACGGCACGTGACATCCCCTTCGGTGTCCGCGAGCACGGCATGGGCACCGCGGTCAACGGGATGGCGGTCCACGGGGGCCTCCGCCCTTACGGGGCAACCTTCTTCGTCTTCTCCGACTACATGCGTCCGGCGGTGCGGCTCTCCGCGCTCATGGAGGCCCCTTCCATCTGGGTGTGGACCCACGACTCCATCTTCTTGGGCGAGGACGGGCCGACACACCAGCCCATCGAGCACCTCGCCTCCATGCGGGCCATGCCCCACCTGTGGGTGATCCGACCCGCCGACGCCAACGAGGCCGTCCAGGCGTGGGAAGTCGCCCTCAACCGCACCGACGGCCCGGTGGCTCTGATCCTCACCCGCCAGGACGTCCCCACCCTCCCCACGGGTGACCTCCCCCGTGGGGGATATGTGGTCCGCGAGGGAGCCGACGTGACGCTGATCGCCACCGGATCCGAAGTGTCGGCGTCTCTGGGAGCCGCCGACCTGCTCGAAGCAGAGGGAATCTCGGCGCGCGTGGTCAGCCTTCCCTCCTGGGAGCTGTTCCACGAGCAGCCCGAGGACTATCGCGACCAGGTCCTCGGCTCACTGCCCCGGGTATCGATCGAAGCGGCCTCGATCTTCGGCTGGGAGCGGATCGTGGGACCGGACGGCCTCAGTATCGGCATCGACCGCTTCGGAGCTTCGGCACCCGCCGAGGTGATGGCGGAGCAATTCGGTTTCACACCGGAGGCGATCGCCGGGAAGGTGACGACGTTCCTCGACCGATGAACTCGACCGCCGACATCGTCATCGTCGGCGCCGGGATCGCGGGGGTGTCGGCGGCCTACCACCTCGCGGTGCGTCACGGCGTCGAAGATGTCGTCTTGGTCGATCCCAGGCCACCGCTCACCCTCACCTCGGACAAGTCGACGGAGTGCTATCGCAACTGGTGGCCCAACCGGCCGATGGTGGGGCTGATGAACCGTTCGATCGACATATTCGAGGAGCTGGCCGGGGAAACCGATTTCGGCTTCAACCAGAACGGCTATCTCTTCGCCACCGGGGAGGCGGCGACCCTCGCCGAGATGGCGGCGCAAGTCGACAAGGTCACGGGCCTCGGGGCGAGGGCCGAGGTTCTCGACGCCGCCGATCTCCGCCGGCGATACGGATATCTGACCGCCGATGCCGTGGGCGGGGTGAGGGTGGAGCGGGCCGGATGGTTTCGGGCCCAGGATCTCGGACAATGGATGTTGGAGGGCGCCCGGGGCGCCGGAGCCAGGCTGATCCGGGCAGAGGTGACATCCATCGACGACGGGAGTGTCGGCTTGTCGGACGGATCCCGGATCGATGCGCCCAAGGTCGTGATCGCCGCCGGACCACTCTCCGCCGAGGTGGCCGCGTTGGCCGGCGTCGACCTCCCCCTGTTTTCGGAGCTCCACCTCAAGGTGGCGTTCAAGGATCATCTCGGAGTGGTGCCTCGCGACGCCCCGATGACGATCTGGAGCGACACCCAGACCCTGGACTGGTCTGACGAGGAGCGGGCCGAGCTGGAGTCGATGGGTCGTCACGAGGTCCTCGGGGAGATGCCCGTCTTCTGTCACTTCCGTCCGGAGGGTGGGGCCGGGTCTCCTTATCTGCTGGCCCTCTGGGAGTATCACGGTGAGGTCGTCGAGCCGACCTGGCCGCTCCCCCAGGATCCCCTCTACCCGGAGGTGGTGATGCGCGGCCTGACCACTATGGTCCCCGGGCTGGGGGCCTATCTCGATCGTCTTCCGGAGTCGTTCGTCGACGGTGGCTACTACACCAAGACCGAGGAGAACCGGCCGCTCATCGGGCCGACCCATGTTCCCGGTGTGCACCTCCTCACCGGCATGTCGGGATTCGGGGTGATGGTCTCGGCCGGAGCCGCCGACCTGCTGGCGCGCCATCTGGTGGGGGCCGATCTCCCCGAATACGCCCCCGCCTTCCGCCTCAGCCGCTACCAGGACCCGGCCTATCTCGGCGACGTCGAGGCCGCCAACTCGGGTCAGCTGTGAGATCGGTTCTCTCGATTGTGACTGCCTGGCTCCTCCTCCTCGCCGCCTGCTCCGGAGTGGAGCCTCTCCAGGGAGTCGACCTGCCTCCGGCCTCGCTGCCCGACGAGATCGACCCCGAACAGTGGGCGGTCGCGTTCACACACGAATTCGGACCCGGGTTCTGGGTCGAGGGGCCTCACGTCTATCGGCTGGTGCTCGACTGTCCCGATGCCGTCGACGAACGGCTCCAGACCGACATCTCCTCGTTCGCCGCCCGGCCCGACGTCCCGACCCGTGCCGGCCCGGTCTACCTGCGGGCGGCGGGGCTGGCCACCACACCGCTGGGCCCGACCGGCGTCCAGTTCATCAACACCGAGCAGGCCACCGTCGCGCTGCTCACCGTGATCGGGCTCAGTGGGGAACGGGCCCGATCGGCGACCGACTGTGAGGCAGAGGTCGAGTTCGACGACGGTCGGGCCGAGGCGATGGGGCCGAGCGAGCCCTTCCGCCCTTGACTACTACCGGGAGTGATCGAGGAACCAGTCGTACAGAGCCGGGTCGCGGTAGGCCTCCTCGTAGGTGGAGAAATGGCCCAGCTCGGGGTGGGCGGTGAACCTCAACTCCTGGCCACACAGATCCTCCCACGCCTCCACCTGTGCCCGCACCGTGTCGAAGTCGGCGATCAGGTCCCGCTCGCCGTGTATCGCCCACACCGGGACGTCGCCGAGCCGGCAGGCGAACTCGGCCGGTGGCGGCGAAGCCTGTTGATAGCCACTCCCGGACAGGGAGGCCATGGCAGCGTAACGCTCGGGATAACGACTGGCGATGTGCCATGACCCGAAGCCACCCATGGAGAGACCGGTGAGGTAAACCCGGCCGGGATCGACCAGATACGTGTCGAGCACCATCTCGAGGAGGGCGTCCACCATCTCCGGTTGACCCTGCGTGTACCAGGTGGTCTGAGGCTCGGCCTGCGGGGAAACCACCACGAACTCGAAGTTGTCGGGCTGTTCTCCCAGGACCAGCATCGCGGGAAGACCGAAGGCGGTGACGAAGGTCGAGTCGTAGTCTTCGTCTCCGCTGCCGTGGAGGAAGTAGATCAGCGGATAGCGATGGTCCCGATCCTCCCCATATCCGTCGGGCAACCACACCAGATACCGCATCTCCCGTCCCGACTCGTGGACGAAATTCCCTTGCAGGTGCTGCTCGGTGGGCACCTCGTCCGAGGGAGTGCAGGCGGCCACCACGACCAAGGCAACGGCTGTGAACCTGGGGAGCCTCATGGAGGCAGGATAAGGGGCAAGTAGCCAACTTCGTCTCTAGGGTTCACAGACAATGGGAGCGGTTGAGACCTTCGACCTCCGACGCGAGTTTCGGACGAGCGGGCTTCGCAGGGGCGAGACGGTCGTTGCTTTGCAGGATGTCTCTCTCGACGTCGAGGAGGGAGAGATACACGGTCTTCTCGGACCGAACGGGGCCGGCAAGACCACCCTGATAAAGATCCTCTCCACAGTTCTCCTCCCGACGTCCGGCCGCGCCGAGATCTTCGGATACGACGTGACCGAAAGCACCAAGACCGTCCGCAAGCTGTTCGGGCTGGTCTTTGGGGGCGACCGCGGCCTCTACACCCGGCTGACCGCCCGGCAGAACCTCGACTACTGGGCGGCCCTGTACGAGGTACCAACCCAACAGGCGAAGGAGACGGTCGAGCGTCTCATCCACCTCGTCGGACTGGACGGCCGCGCCGAGGACCGCGTGGAGACCTTCTCGCGAGGGATGCGCCAGCGCCTCCACCTGGCTCGTGGCCTGGTCGCTGACCCGCCCGTCCTCTTTCTCGATGAGCCTACGGTCGGTCTCGATCCGGTTGCTTCGCTCGACTTTCGGGGAATGGTCACCGGGCTGCGCGACGAAGGCAAGACGATCTTCATCGCCACCCACGACATGGCCGAGGCTGAGGCCATATGCGACCGGGTGACCCTCATCGACCACGGTGAGATCCTCGCCACCGAGAGCCCCAGGACACTGGGAGCCTGGATCAGCGCGTTCGAGTGGGTGGAGGTACTGGGACTCGACATCGAGACCAGGGACATCCTGGAGGCCGTTCCCGGGGTTGCTTCGGTCGCCGATCAACCCGGTGGATGGGTTCGCTTCCAGCCGGAGCGGGAGGATGCATCAGCCGAGATACTCCAACTCGCTCTGAATCACGGCTTCGCCTCCGTCCGAACGGGCTATCCGTCGTTGGAGGAGGTCTATCTGCGCACGATGGGGGACAGAGGCATGGAGGTGTGAGAGCCGCCGCCGCAGCCTTCCGAATGCAGCTGTCGCTAGCGGTGAGAACGCCCAACTACTGGATGGTGGTGATCTCGACACCTCCGCAGGTAGTCCTGTTTCTCTCGGTGGTGGACGTCTTCGACCGACCAGATCTCGTCACCAATGCCCTCATGGCTCCGATCCTGATGAACATGTGGTCCGCTTCTCTGTGGACTGGCGGAGCAGTCATGCGAGATGATCGATGGCTGGGTCTCCTCGAGATCCACGCCGCTTCACCGCAGCCCTACGGCCTGATAGTGGCATCGAGGGTCGCCGCAGTCATCCTCCTGTCGTTGCTGGTCATTCCGGTCACTCTGCTCACCGCGGTGCTCACCTACGGCGTCGACGTCGAGGTGAGGAACTGGGAGATTCTCACCTCGACGCTGACCGTCACAGCTCTCGCCATCGTGGGCACCGGGATCGTGTTCTCGAGCATGACGATCCTCAGCCGAGCCGCCGTGACGTTCCAGGCCGCGGCCTCCTACCCCTTCCTCCTCCTTGGAGGGGTGTTCGTCCCGCTCGAGTTGCTCCCCGAATGGGTCCGCCCGTTCGGCCGCCTCGTCTTCCTGTCTTGGAGCTCAGACCTGATGCGTGACAGTGTGACCGAGTTGGTCGTGGAGAACGCTCTCGCCCGCCTCGCGGTCGTGGTGGTCCTCGGCCTGTTGGGGTTCGCTGCGGGTCTCTGGCTGATTCGGGTCATCCTCGACAAGGTCCGCGGAACCGGGGAGATCTCGACGATATGACTGCCGGCACATTGCGCATTGTGCAGAAGGCCTCACGGGTGGGCCTCGAAGACGTCCGGGCCCAATACACCTGGAAGAGCTGGCTGTTCGGCTGGATCGCCCGGGTCACGGCACAAGTACTCTTCTTCGCCGCCATGGGCCTCATGGTGGGCGGGCCCGAGTTCATCCTCTTCGCGTTTGTGGGCAACATTTGCGCCATGGCTGCGCTCATGCCGCAAGGTGCCGGCCCCGACACCGCATGGGAGCGAGGCCTGGGAACCCTTCCGCTGCTCGTGGCAGCGCCGAGGTCAATGCTCCCGGTTTTCGCCGGACGGTGCTCGTTCTACATCGTCCAAGGAGTGGCCGAGGCGTCCTTCGTCTTCGCCCTTCTGGCGCCATTCCTGGGGTTCACCGGGCACTGGTGGTGGCTGCCGGTCGGATTGCTTGCCCTTGGCCTGGGTTCGTACGGGCTGGGGTTGTTTCTCGCATCGATCAATATCCGCCGGCCCAGGATCGGCAACATCCTCTTCAACCTGGTCTTCTACACGCTGGTCGCCATCGCCGGGGTCAACGTCCCCACCGAGGTGTTCCCGGAGACAGTGCAGCGGGTGGTGAACGTGCTCCCGATGCACCACGGAATCCTCGGCACCCGTTCTCTGCTGTCCGACGGGCCCAGCTCCGGCGCCTTCGCCGAACTGGGCCTCGAGATAGCGATAGGCCTGGGATGGTTCGTTATCGCCATGCTCGGCTTCAGGCTCTTCTCGGAGGGCGGCCGCCGAGACGGCTCTATCGACCTCGCCGAGTAGACGTCAACCGAATTTGGTCTTCGGCTTCTCCTCCAGCTCCCCGTCGACGTACACGTCGACCTTCTCGTTGTAGAAACAGACCAGCCCCGTGATCTTCTGGGACTCGGGGAGCGGGGCGTCGTAGCCCCAAACGACGTCCTCGTAGGTCTCTCCGCCGACGGTTACAGACCAGTACCGGGCGGTCCCCTTGTACGGGCAGGCGGTCTCGGTGTCCGTCGGAGTGAGCATGTCCATGCGGACGTCGGTCTTCGGCATGTAGTACCTGGTGGGGAGACCGGTCTCGTAGAGGAAGAATGCGTGGGTCGTGTCGGCGACGGTCTCGCCATCGATCTCGATCCTCACCCGTCTGCTCGAGGGAAGGATGTCGATCCGCGTGTAAGGGTCACGGGCGTGGACCCAGACCTCCTCTTCCTCTTCGAACCAGTGGTCCATGGTCTTCCACACGAAGGCGTAGTGCCCGGCGATCTGTTCCATCTTCGGCTCCTCGAAGGCGTAGGCAGCACCTTCGGCACCGTTCACCTTGACGACATACTGTGTCGCCTCGCCACGACTCGGGCTCTTCCGAGTCTCTCCGGTCGCGACGAGGAGATCGGTCCTCACATCGTCCTCGGGGAAGTAGTAGGTGGGGTAGTAGGGGACCTCCCACACCAGCAGGGGGTTGGTGGTGTCGGCCACGATCTCACCGCCCAGCATGACCCGCACCTGCTTGGCGGAAGGCTCGATCTTCACTCGTCCACGATCGCTCACTGTCACTCCGGGGTCGGCGCTACCAGGGTCAACAACTGCCCGATCGGCCGGATTCCGCGAACCCTGGGTTCCAGGCGCGCAAGCGTTGCTCCAGCGCCCTGACTTCGTCGCGATGCGGCCTGGTTGCCGATCAGTAGACGACGATGGTGTCCAGCGACCCTTCGATCGCCATCTTGCGGGCTCCCCAGTACTCGCCGAAACGCGCGGTGAGCGAATCGGGCTTTTCGGCATAGATCCGCCGCCCCAGGATCTCGGCGGCGATCTCGAGCTCGTTGCGTCGCTGTTGGGCCAGCGCCCGGAACAACGACCGCTCCCTGGGATTGGAGCAGAGGTCGGGGCGATCGCGCAACAGTGAGACCAGATCGACCAGGTCGTTGTCCTCACCGAGGATGTTCCCGAGACGTTCCAGAGTCATCGCCGTGCCGACCACGACCTCGGGCCACAGCGGGGCCAGGAACTCCATCTGGTGTCGCATGTCCTTCACCCGCTTGCGCCATTCGTGGAAGTCTCCGGGAGCGCTCCCCCGATATGCCCGGACCATCCGCTGTCGACCGTCGCCGTAGGTGGTGATCAGCCCTGGCCCCACCGCGTCGAACGAGTCCCTGATCCCGAGCCCGTACACTTCACGTGCCTCCGGATCGGTGGGCCATGAGCCGTACCTGGTGTGCGCCCGCTCCAGACTGCGCACCACTCGCCCGATCAGGTTGGGATCCTCCACCGCGTTCAACTCGGTGAGATCGCGTCGACGGGTGAGACGTGCGATCAAATCGAGGAAGGTGCCTTCGGCGAGGAGATCGCCATAGAGGTCCTGAATCGACAGCGCCGCATCGAGCACTCCCTGAGCCGACCGGATCTGGGCGACCAACCGGGCGGTGTCCCGCAGAGACCGGTTCTCGAATTCGTAGATGTTGTCCGGTAGCTCGCCTCGCACCAGACGCAGCAGCGCCCGGACCCGTTTGATCGACTTCCTCGACTGGTGAACGGCACCACGGAGACCCCATTCGGTCCCAAAGAAGCCACTGGCGGCGCGCTCGAGCTGCTCCATGGTCACCCGCTTGACCCCCACCCCCAGGGGCTCTGACTCACCGAGTTGAAGACTTGTGTCGAAAGCCGCCAGGTCCTGTTCGCCTGGTGTCGTGGTGGCCAAGACGGTCACATGGCCAGCGTAATGTCGGGGCGTGTGAGATCCGCGGGTCTTCTCCCATACCGTTTCGGCTCCATCCTGGAGGTCCTCATCGCCCATCCCGGCGGCCCATGGTTCGCGAAGAAGGATGCCGGCGCCTGGTCGCTGGTGAAGGGGATCGTTCGCGATCACGAGGACGACGTTGCTGCCGCCGTCCGGGAGTTCGAGGAAGAGACGGGTTGGCAGCCACCCGAAGACCAGTGGGTGGCCCTCGGCGAGACCACGCTCAAGTCGAGAAAGGTGGTCGTTGCCTGGGCCGTGGAGGCCGACTTCGATCTCGACACCTTCGACCCGGGGACCTTCACCCTGTACGGACGGGAGTATCCCGAGGTCGACCGGGTGGTCTGGATGACGACCTTTCAGGCTCGGGAGAAACTCAATCCGGCGCAGACGGTGTTCATCGATCGACTAGAGCGCTACCTGGAGTTGAATGAACGCGAGGAGGTTTCGAAATGACCGATACGCCCAAGACCGAAGCCGAATGGAGAGAGAAGCTCACCCCGGAGCAATACCAGGTCCTCCGACAGGGAGGCACCGAGCGCGCCTTCACCGGCAGATACTGGGACAGCAAGGCCGAGGGCGTCTACCGGTGCGCCGCGTGCGGGGAGAAGCTGTTCTCGTCCGACACCAAATACGAGTCACACAGCGGATGGCCCAGCTTCTTCAAGCCCTTGAGCGACGGCAGCATCGAGGAGGAAGCCGATCGCTCCTACGGCATGGTCCGCACCGAGATCAAGTGCGCCAACTGTGGCAGCCATCTCGGTCATGTCTTCGAAGACGGGCCCGAGCCCACCGGTCTTCGTTACTGCGTCAACTCGGCTTCGCTAGATCTCGAGGAGACCGAGAGCTGAATCAGGCCTGACCGCGAACCTCGGCGATCACTGCCACCAGATCGTCGTCATGCTCCCCCTCGGGGATAGACGAGATGCGGATTCGTCGCTCGATCACCCCGTCTGAGACGAGTGGAGATATCTCGAAGTTCCGTACCAGGCTCATCACCGCCTCGTTGTCGGCTTGCGCCTCGAAGCAGAACTCGTGGATGCCGTCGGCCCGGGCGACCGCGGTGAGCGCTTGGAACAGCGCCCTGCCCACGCCCCGTCTCTGCATCGCGTCGAGCACCGTCACCGCCACCTCGGCGCGGTCGCCGTCGTGTGAGACGATATAGCGACCCACACCAGCGACTTCTTCCTCGATCGCGGCTCCCCAGGCAACGTGACGGCGCTGGTCGACGTCGGTCAGGTAGTCGAGCTCGGCCCGGCTGAGACTGCTGATCCCCTGACCGAACCGAAGGAAACGGCTCTCCAGCGACAGCTCTGAGACCCCCTGCTCGAAGAACTCCCTGTCGGTTTTCAGAATCGGGCTCAGGGTGACCACCGACCCGTCCTTCAGGGGCATCTCGTGGCGGGGCCGCTCTACCGGTATGACGATTCTCATCTCTGCCCTCCCAATTGAAGCCGGTCGCCGGTCCCAGGAGATATCAATGGCTCGCGGTAACTTCGGGTGCGATGACACGAAGGCGCTCCGCGACGGCCACATCGGATTTCGGCTCGGGAAGACGCGAGTCCCACGACTCCACCCCCTTCTACGCCCGATTCACGGAGCCGGCCGTCTCCGGCGACGAGAGGGTCGAGCGCCCTGTCGTCGTCGACCGTCTCTTCTGCCAGGACGCCCGAGCGATGACACCGGACCAGGTCTCCGACCATTCCGTTGCTCTCCTCGTCACCTCGCCTCCCTATTTCACCGGGAAGGAGTACGAGACGGACATCGCGGCGGGGCATGTCCCATCCAGCTACGTCGAGTACCTCGAAATGGTCCATGACGTCCTCGCCGCCTGCCTCCCCAAACTCGAGCCGGGAGGACGCTTGGCGATCAACGTCGCCAACCTGGGACGCAAGCCATACCGGTCGCTCTCCGCCGACGTCATATCGATGCTCCAGAACGACCTCGGCCTGCTCCTCCGCGGCGAGATCATCTGGCAGAAGGCGAAAGGTGCCGGCGGTAGCTGTGCCTGGGGATCGTTCCGATCCCCCCACAATCCAGTGCTGCGCGACGTGACCGAACGAGTGATCATCGCCTCCAAAGGACGTTTCGACCGGGCGATCAAGCGTCCACTGCGGAAAGAGCGCGGCCTGCCGCATGAGCCCACGATCGAGACCGGGGAATTCCTCGAGGCGACACTGGACGTCTGGGAGATGCCTTCGGCCAGCGCCACCCGGATCGGGCATCCCGCCCCGTTCCCCGTCGACCTGCCCCGCCGGCTCATCGAGCTCTACACCTACAAGGGAGATCTCGTGCTCGACCCATTCATCGGATCGGGCACCACTGCGGTGGCCGCGCTGGAGTCGAGCCGCCACTACGTCGGTTTCGATACCGAGCCTGCCTACATCGAGCTGGCCGAAAGACGCATCGAGGAGGCCAGTTCTCCATGATCCGCATCCTCGCCGTCTGCGCCGGGAACATATGCCGGTCACCGGCAGCGGAGGCGGCGATACGAGTCGCCGCCGATCGTGCCGGGCTCGACGTGGAGGTCGACTCTGCTGGGACCGGCTCCTGGAACATCGGGGAGCCGCCTCAACCGCAATCGGTCTCCGCCGGGGCTCGCGCCGGGTTGGAGATCGGCGGTCGCGCCCGGAAGATGAACAGCGCGGACTTCGCCCGCTTCGACATGATCGTCGTGATGGACCGGGCCAACCTCCGTGACGTGCTGGAGCTCGCCCCGAGTCTCGAGGACCGGGCCAAGGTGAGACTGTTCCGGACCTTCGATCCGAAGACGGATTCCGACGAAGTGCCAGACCCGTTCGGAGGGACCGACGCGGCCTACGACGCCACCATCGCCCAAGTCGTCGCCGCGGCAGCGGGGTTGGTCGATTCCCTCAGCTCAGGTGGAATGCAGGATCCGATAGCCCTCGAATAGGAACTCAACGCCGGTCTCGACCGGGTCGGATGATGCCAACAACTCGGAGAACCCGAGGCTGGCCCCGTTGAAGGCATCGTCGTTCCAGTAGGGGTCGGACCTGTGGACCTCGCTCCATGCCGCCACGAACAGGTAGGGCTCGTGGTGGGCCCCATCACCGGGAGATGCACCGTAGCTCGCCCTCTGCCCGAGATCTGCGTCACCCATCTCGGTGGCGGGATCGAAGTGCTCCGGCCAGAGTTGCACCTCGCTGACATCGTCGTCGTCGTTCCCGCGGCTGCGCAGACGCTCCAACACCTCCGTGCCAAATCCAAACCACTGTCCCAAGGCACGAGCGGCGGGGTCGTCGACCGGCAACGGCGCATCCGGGTCGACAGGATCGAGCGGGTCATGAAACTCGCCGTCGAACCAATCGACCCGGTAGTCGATTCCGAAGAAACCGGCTGCGGCCCTAACGGTGGTGATCGTCTGAGAAGCGATGCGGTCCGGCTCCTCGAGGACGAGGGTGTCACCCTCGACCCGGGCGATCCGCCCATCGAACCGGGGAGTTCCGAAACCGCCGGGTGCGGCCTGGAGCCCCATCCGCCCCACCGCCTGGTACCGAACCGGGCCGAGGGCGAAGAAGGCGATCTGGTGAAGGGCGTCGCGAGTCTCTGCGAATGTCTCGGGTAGTGGACGCAGGTTCACTCGATGGTGTCTTGATCGGAGGTGGGCTTTCGCCAGAACATCGCTGCCTGTCCCACGCCCGCGAGAAGCCCGAGTCCGAGGATGCCGGCGCCGACCACACCGTTCAGGCTCTCGTCGATGCCGATGGCGGCATCGATGGAGATATCGCCCGGACCGACGATGGCGAGGACCAACGCTGCCACGGCCAATGTCGCCACATACTCATACCCCTCGTCGGGTCGATGGAAGACGAAGAAGCCGGCGAATCGGTGGACCGACCAGAACGCCAGCAGCATGGTCGCCGCCAACGCCGCCGCAGCTATCGACGTGAGGAGACCCACGATGAGCCCGAGCCCGATGGCGATCTCACTGAGCGCCGACATCCGGGCGTTGAGCTGTGGGGACTTGAATCCCTTCTGCTCGAACCATCGTGCGGTCCCTTCCTGTGTGCGAGCGTGATTCACCCCATGGGCGATCATCACGATTCCCAGCCACACCCGCAGGATCAACATGGCAACATCGATCTCGTTCATCCGTCCTCCCTGGTCTGGCCCACCACGTTATCCGGCAGATCCGCCGCTTGCAGGCTCAACGACCGGTCATGCGACGCTGCCGCCAGACCAGCAGTCCTGCCGCCGTGATACCGACGGCACCGGCGGTGGCCACCACCCCGGGCAGCGATGTCGACCCGGATTCCACCGCGGCCACCGGAAGGGTGGTTGTGGAAGGGATGGTGGTCGTCGTCGAGGACGGGGCGGTGGTCGATGTCGTCGACGTGGTGGAAGAGGTGGAGGTCGTCGAGGAAGTGGTCGACGACGGGCTCGGTGAAGGGGAGTTGTTCCCTCGCGCCGTCTCGACATCGGCCATCAGCCCACCGACGACGTAGGCGTTGAGATCGTCTCCCGGGCACGTGGTCCGGCTCATCGCCCGGTGGCCGGTGATGGTGGGGGTGACTACCTCGCTGCCTTCGGGGTGGAGGTTCGATCCTCGCGACGTCAACGTGACTTGTGCGCCGGGTCTGGTCGAAACCCGGTATCGCTCGGCGAGCCAGGCCAGCAGTGTCACCAAAGAAGACAACGAAGCCCGAGTCGGGTGAGCCGTGGTGTAGTCGCCGATGACGCACACCAGCTGGGCGAAGCCCTGATTCCCGCCGGTGGCGTCCCCGGCGACCGGTCCATCGAGACTTCCTGACCGTCCCTCCCAGATCCCGCCGTCCGCGTCGATCAGGAAGTTGTAGGCGATGTCGTTCCAGCCCTTCCCCGGGCTGGTGTGGTAGTCGTAGAAGCTACGGAGGATCCCGGGAACGTCCGAGCCGCGGTGCCCGTTCCGCGATGCCGAGTGGTGGACGATCAGGAACCGGACGTCGTCGGTGGCCAATGGGCCCCTGGGCGGGCGATCCTCCCCCCACGAGCTCCTCGGGTTGATGGTCAAGCCCCGCGCCGGCAGCGCAAGGGCCGGGGCGGTCACAGCGAGACCGGCGGCGGCGCCGATGAACTGTCGGCGGGTGAGAGCTGACACGTGGCCAAACCCTATTATTCCGCCCCGTCTTGTCTACGGTTCCCCCGAGATGAACAGCTGGACAGAAGGCGCGCTCGCACTCGTCGTCGTCGTCTCCCTGGGGCTGGGGCTCCTCCTCTTCACCGGCGAGGGTCTCGGGGACGGTGCCACCAACGGCGAGCCTCAGACGATCATCGTCGACCCCGGGGCCGCCGCCCGGGGGGAGGTCCTCGCCGAGGGACAGGGCTGCCTCCAATGTCACACCACCGACGGCCGGCCCGGCTCCGGACCGACCTGGAAGGGCCTGGCAGGTTCGACAAGGCCCCTGGACGAGGGTGACGAGGTGGTCGCCGACGATGCCTATCTGTTCGCCTCGATCGTCGACCCCAACGCCCAGGTGGTGGAGGGTTTCGACGCCATCATGCCCACCTTCTACGCCGACCAGCTCGACGAAGGTCAGATCACCGATCTCGTCGAGTACATCAAGAGTCTGGCCAGCTGAGCCCGAAGCTGCTCCCGGTTACCTGATGCTGTGCGGCCGGTATATCGGCCCTGGGGAGTACAGAAAAAGTCCTTCATATTCCGCGCGCCGAAGAGCCGGATATCCGGCCCCTGTGCATTAGGAAGCAGGAAGCACACGCGCCGGTGTGGGTTGGCCCAGCTAACCTGGCACATAAGACCTGGTCAACGAGCTTCCAACCACGAAGTTGATACAACCACACTCAGGTTGTACACTTCATGAGCACTCAACACCAACCGGAAGGAACCAAAAGCAATGGCACGCGCCGTAGGCATCGACCTTGGCACCACCAACAGCGTCATCGCCGTCCTCGATGGTGGCGACCCCACCGTCGTCGCCAACGCCGAAGGGGGTCGTACCACTCCCTCCATCGTCTCGTTCAAAGACGGGGACGTCCTGGTCGGCGAGGTGGCCAAGCGTCAAGCCATCACCAACCCCGACCAAACCGTCCGCTCGGTCAAGCGTCACATCGGGACCGACTGGAGCATCGAGATCGACAACAAGAACTACACCGCACAGGAGATCTCGGCGCGCATCCTCATGAAGCTGAAGCGCGACGCCGAGTCGTACCTCGGGGATACCGTCACCGATGCGGTCATCACCGTCCCCGCCTACTTCAACGACGCCCAACGCCAGGCCACCAAGGAGGCCGGCCAGATCGCCGGGCTCAACGTGCTGCGGATCATCAACGAGCCGACCGCAGCCTCGCTCGCCTACGGGCTGGAGAAGAAGTCCGACGAGACGACCCTCGTCTTCGATCTCGGTGGCGGCACCTTCGATGTCTCCGTCCTCGAGATCGGCGACGGCGTCTTCGAGGTGAAGGCCACCTCCGGTGATACCCATCTCGGTGGAGACGACTGGGACCAGACCGTGATCGAGTGGCTGGTCAAGAGCTTCAAAGACGACCAAGGAGTCGATCTCTCGAAGGACCGAATGGCCACCCAACGCCTCAAGGAGGCGGCGGAGAGGGCCAAGATCGAGCTGTCGTCTGTCGCCGAGACCGAGATCAATCTGCCGTTCATCACCGCCACCGACGCCGGCCCGCTGCACATGCAGTACAAGCTGACCCGCTCGGAGTTCCAGAAGCTCACAGAGGATCTCCTCGACCGGACCAGGGGCCCCTTCGACCAGGCGATCAAGGACGCCGGAATCGATGTGGAGGAGATCGACCATGTGGTGTTGGTCGGAGGATCCACCCGGATGCCCGCCGTGCAGGAGCTGGTGAAGGAGCTGACGGGCAAGGATCCCCACAAGGGGGTAAACCCCGACGAGGTGGTCGCCGCCGGCGCCGCCATCCAGGCCGGGGTTCTCAAGGGGGACGTCAAGGACATCCTCCTGCTCGACGTCACTCCCCTGACTCTCGGGATCGAGACCAAGGGCGGCGTGATGACCAGGATGATCGAGCGGAACACCACCATCCCGACCAAGCGATCGGAGATCTTCACCACGGCTGAGAACAATCAGCCCGAAGTCGAGATCCACGTGCTCCAGGGTGAGCGAACCATGGCTGCGGACAACAACAGCCTGGGCAAGTTCCGGCTCACGGGCATCCCGCCCGCCCCGATGGGCGTCCCCCAGATCGAGGTCACCTTCGACATCGACGCCAACGGCATCGTCCATGTCAACGCCAAGGACCTGGCCACCAACAAGGAGCAGAAGATGACCATCACCGGTGGGACTGCCCTGGCTCGGGACGACATCGACCGGATGGTCAAGGACGCCGAGGCCTACGCCGAAGAGGACGCGAAGCGGCGTGAAGCGGTGGAGACCCGAAACCAGGCAGAGCAGCTGGTCAACCAGACCGACAAGCTTATCGAAGAGTCTGGTGAGCAGATGAGCGACGAGGAGAGATCAGCGGTCGAGGAAGCCAAGGCCGCCCTCAACGAAGTGCTCGGTGACTCCGAAGCCGAGACCGAGGACATCAGGGCGAAGATGGACGAGCTCATGTCGGCATCCCAGGCCATGGCCACCCGCCTCTACCAGCAGGCGGCCGAGCAGCAGGCGGCCTCCGGTGGAGAGGAAGGCTCCCCCGACGATGACGATGTCGTCGAGGCTGAGATCGTTGATGATGAGGATGAATGACACCGGTACCGAGAAACCCGACCGGGTAGTCGAAGCCCTCCCTGTCGAGAAGGCCGACCAGACTCCAGACCCGCATTCGCTGGGTCTGGAGTTGCCGGACGAGCCGGAGGAGGCGATCAAGCTGTTGCTCGTCGAGTTGGCCGAGGCGCGTGAGGAGGCGACCTCGTATCTGGACGACCTCAAGCGGGTGGCCGCCGACTTCGACAACTACCGGAAGCGCACCACCCGGGACGGCGCGGCGATGTTCGACCGTGCCACCGAGAAGGTGGTGAGGAGCCTGATGCCCGTCCTCGACACCTTCGACGCCGCCCTCAACGCCGAGCCGAAGACAGAGACCGAGAAACAGCTCTACTCCGGCATGCTGAACACCAGGGAACAGCTCCTCGACGCCTTGAAGAGCGAGGGCCTGGAGGTGATCCCCACCATCGACGAGCCGTTCGATCCCGAGGTCCACGAGCCCGTGGGCGCTCCCGACGGCAACGGCGAACTGATGGTGACCCAGGAACTCCGCCGCGGCTACCGGCTCGGTGGGAAGGTGCTCAGGGCAGCCCTCGTCGCGGTGGAGACATCGCCATGATCCTCGTTCCCGATGCTGTGGGGTCCGCCAATCGCCCCCAAGCCGTTTGGAGAGACCCGACATGAATCGCGACTGGCTGGAGAAGGACTTCTACGAGATCCTGGGGATCTCCGAGGCCGCCAGCGCCGAAGAGGTGAAGAAGGCTTACCGCAAGCTGGCCCAGACCCACCACCCTGACGCCAATCCTGGAGACGCGGCGGCCGAGGATCGGTTCAAAGAGATCTCCGAGGCCTACGCCATCCTCTCCGACCCCGAACAGCGCAAGGAATACGACCAAGTACGGCGGGTCGCCGCCTCCGGTGGGTTCCAGGGTTTCGGAGGTCAGCCTGGAGGCTTCGGAGGCTTCGGTGGGCAACAGGTCCGGGTGGAGGACCTCGAAGACCTCCTGGGCGGACTCGGAGGTTTGGGAGATCTCTTCGGTTTCGGCTCACAGCGAGCACGCAGTGGGCCGACGCAGGGAGCCGATATGGCGACGGAGCTCACGATCGGCTTCGAGGACGCCGCCTTCGGCGTCACGACGCAGGTGACCGTGGAGGGAGAGGCAGCCTGCTCCAAGTGCAACGGGTCGGGCGCCGAGCCCGGCTCTTCGGTCTCGACCTGTCCCACATGCGGTGGGCGCGGAATGGTGGCCCAGAATCAGGGCGTCTTCTCCTTCTCACAGCCTTGTCCGCAATGTGGTGGCTCGGGACGCCTGATCGAGCAGAAGTGCAGCCAGTGCAGGGGATCCGGCGCGGAGAACCGACGACGAGACGTCAAGCTGCGGATCCCGGCCGGGGTCAAGGACGGGACCACGCTTCGTCTGAGGGGCAAGGGGGCGCCGGGCCGTTTCGGGGGACCGTCGGGAGACCTCATGGTCCGAATCCGGGTGGCACCCAGCCCCACCTTCGGGAGGAAGGACAACGACATCACGCTGAAGTTGCCTATCACCTACACCGAAGCCGCTCTCGGCACCAAGCTCGACGTCCCGACGCTCAACGGGGGGGTGAAGGTGAAGATCCCCGCAGGCACGCCGTCGGGCAAGACTTTCCGGGTCAGGGGCAAGGGCATCACCCCGCAACGCGGTCGGCAGGGCGATCTGCTCGTCACCGTCGAGGTGGCCGTGCCCAAGAAACTGAGCAAGGACGAGAAGAAGCTGCTCGAGGAATTGGCCGAGCATGAGACCGAGGACATCCGGTCTCATCTGAGATGATGGGCGTGAACCATGACTGACACCACGAGGGCAGTGTTCGTGATCTCGGTCGCAGCCGAGCTGGCCGGGATGCATCCCCAGACCCTGCGCATCTATGAGCGCAAGGGTCTCATCGACCCGGCGCGCACCCCCGGGGGGACGCGTCGCTATTCCCAGGAGGACATCGAGCTGCTCCAGCTCATTCAGGAGATGACGGCGGAGGGCATGAACCTCGAAGGAGTCCGGCGCGTGCTGGCACTGCAGGAGGAGAACCGCCGCTTGAAGAAGAAGCTCGACCGGCTACGCGACAAGCTCGAGGAGCTGGAAGAGGCTATGGAGCTGACGGCCAGGCCCGCAGACATCGTTCTCCGCAGCCAGATCCGCACCATCTACGGAAGCGAGAACTGATGGCCGACTCCTATGAGGGCCCGGTTCGGATCATGGGAAGCGACGGGATCCTGTTGACCACTGGTGCCGCCTCACTCGAGACCGACACCGAGTTGGGCAACTGGAAGGGCGTGGTACAGACGCTCAGGGGCACAGCCGTCGCCGGCAAGGCACTGGTCGTCGAGCTCGAGATACCGGACAATGGCCGGGGGAGAGCTCAGCTGACCCCGCGCGGCGAGGTGGGAGAGTACGCCCAGTCGACCGTGACCGGTTTCGGGACCCCTCCGTTCTGAAACGGTCGATCTCCTAGGATGGGCGTCGGAGCCCTCGACCGCAAGGAGACCAAGGTGGGCATCGGAGACCTGATCGCCAAGGCCAAGGACATGTTCGCCAAGAATCAGGACCAGGCCGGAGAAGGCATCGACAAGGTCGGGGACCCGATCGATGAGAAGACCGCCGGCAAGCATACCGACCAGGTCGACAAGGCAGAGGACGCCGCCAAGGGCTTCATCGAAGACTTACGCAAAGACGACTGACGGTTCGAACGCGCTCGGTCGTCGCTGATCACCGCCCGGGTCTGGGTGGTAGCCGCCATGGATCATTGCTCCCGCGGTGCACCCCTCGGGTCTCGCCTCCCCCGTGACCACCACACCTTCCGCACCAGATCAGGAGGCGGTTGACTTATTCCTATATAGTTATATATGGTCACACACCATCGCACGAGCCCCCACCACGACAGATGCCTTCAACGCCATCGCCGAGCCGCGACGACGTCACATCCTCGACGTGCTCGCCGACGGCGAGAAGTCGGTGACCGACATCGTCGCCCAGCTTCCGGTGTCCCAGCCCCAGGTGTCCAAGCACCTCAAGGTGCTCAAGGATGTCGGACTGGTCCGCTCGCGCGCAGAAGGGCGACGGAGGCTCTACCGGGTCGACGCCCTCGCCCTCAAGCCGATCCACGACTGGGTCAAGGACTACGAGCGCCTCTGGAACGAGCGACTCGATCGTCTCGACGGATACCTCTATGAGATACAGAGAAAGGAAAGCCAATGACCATCGACCGATCCGGCAGCGCCGAAGTGACCCTGCCCTCCGCCCTGGAGATCAAGATCATCCGCAAGTTCGATGCTCCCGCCGACCTGGTCTTCGAGGCCTGGACCAACCCGGAGCACATTCGGAACTGGTGGGGGTGGGAGAGCGACCCGATGACCATCTGCGAGTTCGATCTGAGGTTGGGAGGACGGTGGCGCTTCGTGGCCCAGAACGAGGAGTACGGCGAGGTGGCCTTCCACGGGGAGTGCCGCGAGATCGAGCGGCCCCATCGCCTCGTGTCCACCGAGGTGTTCGAGCCGTACCCCGATTCGAGGGCGGTGAACACGCTGACCCTCGAGGAGGAGGATGGCGTCACCACGATGACCGTCGTCGTGCGACACGAGACGACAGAAGCGCGCGACGCCCACGTTCAGTCGGGGATGGAGTCCGGTCTCCAGCACAGCCTCGACAGGGTCGACAGGGTGTTGGCCTCGATTCGGGAGAGGGTCTGATGGTCGATATGCGTCTCGAGGTTGTCATCCTCCCGGTGAGCGACGTCGACCAAGCGAAGACGTTCTATGAGCAGGCCGGGTTCGTCATCGACGTCGACCATCAAGCCAGCGAGCACTTCCGGGTGGTGCAACTGACCCCACTCGGGTCGGCCTGCTCGATCACCTTTGGCGTCGGGCTCGGCGAGACGCCGGCGTCGCCTCTCAAGGGGATCCACCTCTGTGTCGCCAACATCGAGGAGGCGGTGGCCGAGTTGACCGACCGTGGGATCGAGTGTGACCGATCAGGCACATGGGATCGGGCGGATGGGCTGACGGGCCCGACCCGGAACGCCGAAAGTATGGGAGCTACTCCGGGTTCACCGACCCCGACGGCAACAGGTGGCTGCTTCAGGAGGTCGGCTCCGCTTGAGCGGACAAAGCCGGTGACCCCAGAGCGGAAGGCTTCGCTCAGCAGGTGACCTCCAACCTCACATCGATGCTCTGGCCGTCGTGGCCCATGGTCCCCGTGTAGAAAACCCATCGGAAGTGATCCCGTCGGCCTCTCCCGACCCGGTGCCGGAGTACTCCTCTCCGTCCAGCACCGCGCTGAAGTTGATCCCTCCGTCGCCGCGGTCGATGAATTGGACCCAGTTCCCGGTCTGGGTGGTCTCGTCTTCCTGGAAGTGGGCCCACGCCGGCATTTCCTCACACTTCGTCGAACTTCCGTACCACCCGCATCACCAGACCCTCGACGACCGACCAGCCGGCGAGGGCGACGAGCATCACCGGGTTGAATCCCTCTCCGGCCATGCCCCCGATCTCGCCCCCGGCGAACCAGGAGCCGAACCCACTCCCGACCCCCTGCACTGGGGCGGCCAGGAGGTCGCTGTACAAGATGACCAGCCCGGGGAGGGTTCCCGCCTCCGGGATCACACCGAAGTCGAGGAGTATCCGCGCCACCAGGACCAACTGGATGACGGCGAACCCGAGGACCACCACGCGCCGGACGAGGCGGGACAGGTCGAACCCGCGACCAGACCTCACCGTCCCCGAGTGGCTACCGAACAAACTCATCAACGGACCATCCTCCCATCGGGGCGTGGGCACAGTGATGCGGAAATGCCCTGGACGCCTGACTATACGCCGCGACAGCTCCGCTGTTACTGCTCATACCGAACCGCCTCCTTACTCAATCGCAGCATTGCCATGTCTCCCGACTACTCAGAGACCGCCACCGGTTCGAGGATCATTGCGACCTCCTCCCGCCCCGCCACGCCCAGCTTGCGATAGACGGAGCTGAGATGGTTGTCCACGGTGCGAACCGAGATGTATCTCTTCTCCGAGATCATCGGACTGGTCAACCCCGAGGCTGCGTCGAGCGCCACCTCCATCTCCCTGGGCGTCACCAGAGAGGGACGGGAATCGAGAGCCGGTGTCCTCGGCCCGCCACATCGTCGCTCTAGTGCAAGTGAGAGGGCAACGCAGCGGGCCGCTCTCTCAGGCTCTCCGGCCGGGACATAGAACGCTGCAGCCCGTGCGTACGCCTCGGCGCCGAGCAGCGCGGCCCCGAAGGCGGCGAACCCGGCCGCCACAGATTCGAGGAGAGCGGGGTCGGCGGCAAGCGCTGCCTCGGCATGGTCCTTGATCGCCGCGATGAGATGGGCGCCGCGCGAGGAGTCGATGCTGCGGAGATCGTCGATGACCAGATCTGGCCGACCCAGCCTAACTGCGTCGCCGAAGCAGAACGACGCCCAGGCGTAGTGCTCGTCGTCGACGGCCTCGCGTCCTCCTTCTGTGGCGATCCGGGCTGCCGACTCGAGGTCGCCCTCCACCACCGTCGCCCAGGTGTCTCCTCGAGCCAGCCAGACCCTGAGTCTGGCACCGCGCCCGACCGCCTGTGCCTCGTCGAGGGCTCTCCTCGAAGAGGAATCGCCGGCCTGGCCCAACGCGGCGGCGAGGACTCCCCTGGTCTGCGGCTCGAGTCCGAACGGGTCCGCTTCCTCGAACAGATCGAGGGCCTCCCGGCCCGCGCTGATTGCGCGCGGGGGATTTCCGGACAACTCGTAAGCGAGGACCGACGCCGACAGCCATGTCGTGGTCATGGCGTTGCCCCGGTCACCCCGCCCAGTGCCCACGTCGCACATCGCCAGCGCCTCGCCGATGCGACCTGCGTTCAGATACGAGGACATCTGCATTATCTCGATCTGATCCCGGGCGAACGGCAGGACGCCAGCCGCGGCTTCACCCGTCTCCAAAGCGTCCTCTATGCAATCGTCGAGTCGGTCACAGTCGCCGGTCATCGCCAGTGCGACGGTGAGAGTCACATAGGCGGAAGCACGGGAGGCGGCCGGTGTGTCCGGCTGGGAAAGCACCGTGTGACTCGCCGACATGGCATCGACGAAGTCACCGTGGATGGCCGACACCATCGCCCTCTCGTTGGTGAGGCGTGCCTTCAGCCCGCGGTCCTCGATCTTCTCGGCGACCGATGTCAGGAGATCTCTCGCCTCGGCCACCCTCCCCAGGCCAAACCCCATGTTCTGGGCTCGAATCGAGGCCATCTCCCCGAGCAGGTTCGGGTCGTCGGGATGGCGGCCGGCGAGCACCGCCTCCGCCTCGGCAAAGCGCTGCCGGTAGCTGAGGGCGCGTCCCAACAGCAAAGCGACCTCGTCGTCCTCGATCCCGAGCGGTCGGAGCAGCTCCTCGGCGAGTCCCGGCTCGTGTCGGAGGAGCGCCTGTTTGGCACCGGTGACTGCGACCTTGGGGAAGAGGATCTCGCCGCAGGCCTGCTGCCACAGGGCAACACGCAACGGGTCGGCCACACCTTCGGCTCCTTCGTCGGCCTCCACGAGCCGACGATGGGCGACGGCGCTCCGCGCCTCCCCTAGATGCGCCTTCAGGATCTCACCGTATAGCGGATGGGCCGGGATCACGGCCCGCTGTCCGGGTGTGCCCGTGGACTCGACCAGGTTCCGCTGCTCCAGGTTGGCCAACTCATCTCCGATGGCCTCGCGTGCCAGAGCGACCGGGAGTGGCGAGCCCACCGCCACCATGTCCATCGCGTGACGCAGCCGCTCGGGCAGGGCGCGCAGCCGTGATGCGACCAGATCGGCGAGACGCGCCGAGTCAGTGAGTGGGCCGATCTTCACCCATACGTCGTCACGTCGCTCGATCGAGCCGCCGAGGCCTCCCTCGATCAGTTCGTGGAGGACGAGGGGGTTGCCCATCGCGAGGTCCCACAACTCCTCCTCGAGCTCGGGAGACAGCTCTCCGAGCACCGACTCGATCAGGAGTCCGGCCTGGTCCCTGTCCAGCGGCGCCAGGTCCATGCGGGCGATGACGCCGTTGGTCCACAGGTCGACCAGGTCCGCCTCGAGCTGCCCGCCGGTCCGCACCGTCATCGCCAGGGTGGCCACCCCTGACGCCACCGCTGATTTGAGGAAGGCCAGAGACGTCGCGTCCAGCTGATGGGCGTCGTCCACGACGAGGAGGGCCCTGCCCCGTCCCCCCAACGCCTCCAGGGCGGCCCGGGCGCCCTTGAGCATCGCCAGAAGATCCTCCGTCGGGCCCTCTGGGAGCAACTCGGCGAACGGTGCGAACGGGATGTTCCGAGTGGCTTCGGACGCCACGGTCCTCACCACCGCCATACCCCGCGCCTCGACGCCGTCTGCCAACTCGTGGAGCAGCCGGCTCTTGCCCACCCCGGCGGCGCCGATGATCGCCAGCCCGGTCCCGGCATCGATCACCTCGCGAGCATCCTCGAAATTTTCGTCACGTCCGACCAAGGGCCAGTCCACACCGCTTCCTCCTCCCCTTCCTCGCCGGGCGACTTTGGCTCAAGATAACCGGCAGTCGTCGGGGGTGCCTCGAGATCCTTGTTTCCAGGGCCGATCCCATAGGCCCGGCATGCCCGACGACGCCAGAGACCTCCGAGCTGGCGCTACGCGTCGAGATCGCACTCTCCGACGGGGCGGTCGAGCTCGGGAACCGGTCGGGCGTCCTCATCGTGATCGTCCGGATCGGGAACAGGGCCGACGGGTCCGGGAGCCGACCAGACCGGAACGACTGGATCACCGACTGTGACTACCAGGCCGGGTTCAGGGACCCGCTCTCGCTGTACCGGCGGAACGGGCGAGACCTAACCCAGCCGGAGCCATGACGGCGGAGTTGGATCGACCGTGGGTCTTTATCGCGGGCTGACGGTCTGCCTCGTACCCTCACTCCGATGAGGTATCTGGTCCTTGGTGGATTGCTCCTGGCGGCGTGCGCCGCTGGCGACCTCGACACCGGATCGACGGACACATCGGGCATCGACTCCACCACCCTGGCGACCGTCACCGGGACGACCGAGCCGGATCCTGGGGCCCCGGCCGCTCCGGAGGTCCCCTCGGGGCCCGTGGGCCCCGCCGTCGAGGAGGCGGTCGACCTTCTGCTCACCGGGGTTCTGACCACCGACTGGGACGTGGGAGAGGTCGACGGGCTGGTCGAGACAGGAGACCCGAGGACGGCGTGGCTTCTCGCCGACCTGTTGCGCTTCTACCAGCACGGGGACGAGGTCGAGAGACTCGCTTTGGCGTTCTCGGAGCTGACCGGTGCGGAGTTGGACCCGGATGCAGTTCAGTTCGTCTCGGCGAGCAACCGCCTGATCGCCTGGGACATGCCAGCGTGGGACCGATACCCCCAGGCCAAGCAAAGGATCTTCGGTCCGCTGGAAGAGACCTGGGACCGGTTCTTCGCCGAGGACCGCCACATCGACTGGAGACTGGTGACCTGGGGAGGGGTAGGCCCCGACACCCGCCCCCTCGACGACAACGGGCCCTGTCCCTGTATCCCCGCCCTCGACCACCCGGCCACCACCGACGCCGACGGCGGCGACTGGTACCCCGACCGGGACATCGTCTTCGGGGTCGTGGTCGAAGGCGAAGCCCTCGCACTTCCCAAGCATCAGATGGAGGTCCACGAGATGGTCCACGTCACCTTGGGCGACCGGGAGCTGGGGATCCCCTACTGCACCCTCTGCGGGTCGGCTCAGGCCTATTACGTCGACGATGTCCCCGGTGTCGACCGGGTGGTCCTCCGCACCTCGGGCCTGCTGTCACGGTCCAACAAGCTGATGTACGACCTGAGCACCGGTTCGGCCTTCGACACCTTCACCGGGCGTGCCCTCTCGGGCACTCTCGCCGGCGAGGGCGTGACCCTGGGGCAGGTGAGCGTGGTGGCGTCGACGTGGGGCGACTGGAAGGAAGCGCACCCAGAGACCCGGATCGTCGCCGAGGACGGCGGGATCGGCCGCACTTACATCGTTGACCCTCTCGGTGGACGTGACGCTGCCGGCCCCATCTTCCCGGTCGGTGACGTCGACCCTCGCCTCCCCACTCAGGAAAAGGTGGTCGGGGTGATCAAAGGGGACGGCACCCCGGTGGCTTTCCCCGTGCAGGCGACCAGAGAGAGACTGGCCGACGGACACATCGAGTTCAAGGGCCTGACCGTCCGCCTGGTGGACTCGGTCCGTGTCTTCGACGCAGGTGGCGACGAGCTGGTCAGCCACGAGTCGTTCTGGTTCGCCTGGAGCCAATTCCATCCCGGGACGCTGCTGTGGTCAGCGCAGAGCGGGTGACGACGGGAAGAAGCTCGCTCCCTCGTTCCGAGCCGGACGTCTCCGTGGTCAGCAGTCTTCGTTGATCTGAGTCGGAATCTCCAAGTCGAAGGTGACATCGACGGTGGCGGCACCCTCGTCCGGCCAGGTCTGCTCCAGACCAGCCAGTTCCCCGATCACCCGATTCCCCTCGATGACGACCGGATCTTCGCCCAACTCGACCTGCTCGAGTGTCTCTGGGTCCGAGATGTACCAGACTCCGTCGGCATCGTTGACGGCACTTCCCTCGAACTGCTCCACTCCACTCGATCCTTGTCGGGAGTAGTACACAGAGAGGTTGATCTGCTCGAACTGGCTCCCGTCGCTCATGTCGAATCCCTGGCCATGGCTGACGTCGACATTGAGTCCCGACATCCCGCCGAGATAGGCGAGGAGGTCGACGTCGTCGGGGTGAGGATCCTGACCGAACGAGAATGGCTCACATCGATAGACGTCGACACCGTCGAACGACTCACCGTCGGCGGTGAAAGAGCCCACACCGGCCCCTGCCAGGACGAACCCGCCGCCGGTGTCGCCTTCATCGGCTTCGGGGAGATCGTCCAGGTCCACCGTCGGGGATCCTTCGCATACCAGCTCGAAGTCAACGTTGTATGAGTTCTCGAAGTCGACGAAGACTGCCGTGCCGTCGGCTCGGGTGTCTTCGATGGTCCACGCCATCGTTGCCCCCGCAGCCTCCTCGGGTGTGGCGATGCGAATATCGATGTCATTCAGCTGGATGGTGAACTCGGGTGGGTCCCGGTCCGTGGCCTCCCAGTCGTCAGGGGGCAGGTCCATCGTGAAGAACCCGGCTAAGTCTCCGTCTGCATCGATGAGGAGATCTCCGCTGTCGTCGACTGCATATCCGATGGCGTAGAATCTGCCTGAGCCGAAGAAGCTGGGGTCGCACCGTTCGAAGGTGATGTCGCTGACCCCTTCGACCGGTGAGTACTCCACGTCGTCGAGGGCATACCTCGTGGCGACTCCGTCGATGGTGATCACGGCCGACCGCTCACCCGCCTGCTCCTCGGCCGAGCCCGAGACATCCTGATCGGCCGGCTCCTCGGTGGCCGCGCCCCCGCTGTCGCCTTCGTCTTGGGCAGCAGCCGAGTCGTCACCTGCTTCAATCGTCACTGACGCGTCGTCGCTACCGCCATCGCATGAAGCCAGCGCCACCAGCGCCATTGCCACCATCACCAGCTTCCACTGCGTGCGCATCCAACCCATGCCATCCTCCAGCCCTCGGTCTGACGTCGACCCTTAGCGCCGGACAACGCCCTCTTCTTCACCGGTCTGAACTGTACGGGGGCCACACGGGTCGGACATACTCAATCTGGCGCTGACAACTACTCATTCTCGGGCTAGTCCAGTCTGATCGAGATGAGTGTTACGCCAGGGCCAACTCGCCGTCCGCGACCGACACCTCGACCGTGTCGCCGTCGCTGAACCGACCCTCGAGGATGGCGGTGGCGATGGGGTCGGCCAGGTCCTTTTGGAGCACCCGCTTCAATGGCCGGGCCCCGTACACCGGGTCGTAACCGCGCTCGGCGAGCAGGTCGAGGGCGTCGCCGGTGACCTCGAGGTCGATGCCCCGGGCTTCGAGACGCAGTCGCAGCGAGGCCATCTGGATCTCCACGATCTGACGCAGATCCTCCCGGCTGAGCTTGTCGAAGACGATCACGTCGTCGATGCGGTTGAAGAACTCGGGCCGGAAACCCCGACGCACCGCCTCCATCACCCGCTCCTCGACCACCTCGCGGGGAAGCTCCGGATCGATGAACTGCGAGCCCAGGTTCGAGGTCATGATCAGGACCACGTTGGTGAAGTCAACGGTGCGACCCTGACCGTCGGTGAGACGACCATCGTCCAACAGCTGCAACAGCACGTTGAACACCTCGGGGTGCGCCTTCTCGATCTCGTCGAGAAGCACCACCGAGTAGGGGCGCCGGCGCACCACCTCGGTGAGCTGGCCCCCTTCCTCGTAGCCGACGTAGCCGGGAGGCGCTCCGATGAGACGGCTCACCGAGTGTTTCTCCATGTACTCGGACATGTCGATGCGCACCATCGAGCGCTCGTCGTCGAAGAGAAACTCGGCGAGAGCGCGGGCCAGCTCGGTCTTACCGACACCCGTGGGCCCGAGAAACAGGAACGAGCCGACCGGGCGATGGGGGTCGGAGAGACCGGCTCGACTGCGTCGCACCGCGTTGGACACGGCCCCGACCGCCGGGTCCTGTCCCACGACCCGCTTGTGGAGTTGCGCCTCGAGATGGATCAGCTTCTCGGTCTCGCCTTCCATCAGCTTGGAGAGGGGAATGCCGGTCCAACGCGAGACCACTTCGGCCACGTCCTCGTCGGTTACCTCCTCGGAGAGCATCGAGCCCTGCTCATGCAGCTTCTCTAGCTCACGTTCCCGGTCCCCGAGCTGTGAGGTGAGCTCGTTGATGGTCCCATACCGCAGCTCGGCGGCCTTACCCAGGTCGCCGGCCCGCTCGGCCAGGTCGGCCTCGGTGCGCGCCTCCTCGATGCGACCTTTGAGATCCCGAATAGCAGTGATGACCTCTTTCTCCCGGTCCCACCTGGCGGTGAGGGCGTCGATCTCCTCGGTCAGGTCGGCGATCTCCTGTCTCACCCCGTCGAGACGCTCATTCGAGGCCTTGTCGGACTCCTTCTTCAGCGCCTCCTGCTCGATCTCGAGCTGGATGCGCCGCCGGGTCAACTCGTCGATCTCTTCGGGCATCGAGTCGATCTCGATGCGGAGACGCGAGGCCGATTCGTCGATTAGGTCGATTGCCTTGTCGGGGAGGAAGCGGGCGGTGATATAGCGGTCGGAGAGGACTGCTGCCGCCACCAGTGCCGAGTCGGTGATGCGGACCCCGTGATGGACCTCGTAGCGCTCCTTGAGCCCGCGCAGGATCCCGATCGCCTCTTCCACGGTCGGTGGGTCCACCATGACCGGCTGGAAACGGCGCTCCAGGGCGGCATCCTTTTCGATGTGCTTGCGATACTCGTCGAGGGTGGTGGCACCGATTAGCCGCAACTCACCTCGGGCCAGCATCGGCTTGAGCATGTTGGAGGCATCCATGGCGCCCTCGGCGGCGCCGGCCCCAACCAGGGTGTGCAACTCGTCGAGGAAGGTGATGATCTCCCCTTCGGAGTTCTTGATCTCGTCGAGGACCGCCTTGAGACGCTCCTCGAACTCACCGCGGTACTTGGCCCCCGCCAACATGGAGGCGAGGTCGAGAGCGACGATGCGCTTTGTCTTGAGACCTTCGGGAACGTCGCCGTCGGCAACGCGACGAGCGAGACCTTCCACGATGGCGGTCTTGCCGACACCGGGCTCACCGATGAGGACCGGGTTGTTCTTGGTGCGACGCGACAACACCTGGATGACGCGGCGGATCTCGTCGTCGCGGCCGATGACGGGGTCGAGCTTGCCCTGACGGGCGACGGCGGTGAGGTCTCTCCCATATTGCTCGAGGGCGTTGAGGGTCGACTCGGGATCGTCGGTGGTCACCCGACGTCCGGCGCGGATCTCGTCCACGACGGAGCGCAGAGCATTCTCGTCGAGCCCCAGGCTGTTGGCCAGAGCGAGGAGGAGATGCTCCATCGACAGGTAGTCGTCTCTCATCGCCTCCCGGTGGCGGTCGGCCACGGCGAGGGCGCGGGAGAGCTCACTGGAAGTCGAGACCTCGGCATCTCCATAGACATGGGGCTGGTCGTCGAGACGCGACTCCAGGGTCCGTCTCAGCTCGAGAGGCGAGACCCCGAGTTTGTCGAGCAACGGGTAAACGATGCCTTCCTGTTGGCCGAGCAGGGCCAGACCCAGGTGCTCGGGCAGGATGGAGGCATGATTGTGCTCTTTGGCGAGATTAGTTGCGGTGACCAGGGCTTCTCTGGTACGCGCGGTGAGTTTCTCAGGATTCATGGTCTTCGCTCAATTTAGTAGAAAAGTTGAGTGCTGTCATATCAACTCCGCGGGGAGCGGGGAGCATTCCCTGCGGGCCACCCTCACACATCATTGACACTTGCTGGTAGCTCATGGTATTATGTATTACATGGTACCTAAGGGCGCTGGACAGAGCCACACCACCCAGTTGCTCCACGGAGTCCTCGACATGTGTCTGCTTTCATTGATCGAGGAGGAAGCCTCATACGGATACGAGATGGTGAGCAAGCTCAGAGAGCGAGGACTCGATCTGGCCAGCGAAGGGTCGATCTATCCGCTGCTCTCCCGCTTGCAGAAGGCCGAACTGATCGAGGGCTATCTGGTCCAGAGCCCGGCGGGCCCCGCCCGGAAGTACTACCGGATGACCGAGCGGGGCCGGGAGACGCTGGCGGCATGGCGGGAAGAGTGGCGTCAGTTCCGCTCCGCCGTGGACGGTGTACTGGGTGGTGAGGGACGATGACCGATCGAGATCGGGCACTCTCCGAGGTGGCGCGTTACTGGCGGGAGACCGGCCTCTCCTCCGAGAGCGTCGCCGAGATGCGGGACGAGCTCGAGCAACATCTGCTCGAAGCGGAGCGCGATGGACGTAGCGTTGACGATGTCATTGGCGACCGCGCCTCGTTCGCCGAGGGATGGGCCGCGGTGGCCAGGGGCAAGGCGGTGGCGAGTTGGTCGGACGTTCAGAGTGGAAGGACCAGGAGACGGAAAGAAACGCAACGGGAGCTCATCCTGTACGGATCGGGCTCGGCGGCACTGGTCGCAGCAGTGGCCGTGGCAGCACAAGGAGGTAGCGACGTGGACAATGAATTGTGGCGATGGTTGTGGACCATCTTCGCCATCGCAGTGGGGATCGGTGAGATCTTCACCGCCGGCTTCTTCCTCCTGCCCTTTGCCATCGGTGGCGCCGCCGCGGCCATCCTCGCTTGGGTGGGTGCGAACATCGTCGCCCAATGGCTGGTGTTCTTCGGGGTGACGACGATCTCGCTGGTGTACCTGCGCAGGTTCATCGGGCGGCAGGACGAGGGGGAGCAGCCCCGGGTAGGCGCCAACCGATGGATAGGGTCCGAGGGCATCGTGCTCCAGGGCATCGACCCCCATTCGGGCTCGGGGATGGTGCGCATCCTCAACGAGGAGTGGCGGGCAACGGCCCTGGGCAAGATCCCGGCGGGGTCGAAGATCGTGGTGACTCAGGTGGATGGGGCTCGACTCATCGTCGAGCAACTCGAGGACTGACGTAGGGTCACGTCGGGTAAGAAAGGAAACAACAAACATGGAACCAATAGTCTTCCTGTTCGCGATTCTCGCGATCGGGCTGATCGCGGTAGCCGCAGCAGGGTTCAAGGTGGTCCGGCCCTTTCAGAAGGGTCTGATCGAGTTTCTCGGCCGATACGAGAAAACCGTCGACTCCGGTCTGCGTTGGGTCATGCCGTTCGTGAAGCGGTTGACCAAGGTGGACATGAGGGAGCAGGTCATCGACGTGCCGCCTCAGGAGGTGATCACCAAGGACAACGTGGTGGTCACCGTCGACGCCGTCATCTACTACGAGGCGACCGACCCGGTGAAGCTGCAGTACAACGTGGGCAACTTCATCCTGGCGGTCACCAAGCTGGCCCAGACCAACTTGAGGAACGTGGTCGGCGATCTCGACCTCGACTCGGCACTCACCTCACGTGAGGTGATCAACGCCAAGCTCCGTCAGATCCTCGACGACGCCACCGACAAGTGGGGTGTGCGCGTGGTCCGTGTCGAGATCCAGCGCATCGAGCCTCCGGTCGACGTCACCGACGCCATGCACCGGCAGATGAAGGCCGAGCGTGACCGTCGTGCCGCCGTCACCGAGGCAGAGGGCCTCAAGCGGGCTGCCATCCTCAAGGCTGAGGGTGTAAAAGAGTCCCAGGTGCTCGAGGCGACCGGGCAGGCCGAGGCCATCAAGAGGGTTGCCGACGCCGAGAAGTACCAGAAGCTGACAGTGGCTGAAGGTGAAGGCCAGGCAATCGAGCGTGTCTTCCTTGCAATCCACAACGGAAACCCAACGCCCGACCTGATCGCCATCAAGTACCTCGAGGCACTCGAGGGTGTGGCGGATGGCCAGGCCACCAAGATCTTCCTCCCGCTGGACACCTCCGGTGTCCTCGGCAGCGTCGCGGCCATCGGCGAACTGTTCAAGGAAGCAGACAACGAAGCGGTCCGACACACCACCTAGCAATCAAACGCGTAGCAAGCACAAAGAAGACCCGCCCTCGGGGGCGGGTCTTCTTTATTGGTCACCGCTTCCTGCACAATGCACCAGGGTTCGCTTTCCGCATCCCGCTGCACAGTGCACGACATGTTCAAACTGCACAATGCACCAGGGTTCGGTTTTTCGCATCCCGCTGCACAGTGCAAACGGGTGAGTCGGTTACCCGGGGATGCGGACCATCGATTCGATCGAGGTTTCGACCTCCGGCGGGGTAACCGGTGGGTAAAAGACCATTGTGTACAGATCGCAGCGGGCTCTCGGCTCCTCATACCAGCCCATGACCCAGGTCCCGTCCGGGTGGGGCCCCACCACGGCGGCAGTCCCGTCCACCGACACCTCCCCTTTGTCACCCGGCCAGTCGACAGCGGGAAGAGTTCCCCGGATGAGTGCGACCGCCACCGTGCCGTCGGGGCGTCCCCAGAAGGTCGTGTTCGTTCCACCGACCGAGGTCCAGGGGTCGGGTTCAATGGTGTCCGGGTCCAACAACCCCTGGCCGACACCGGGCGGTAGCTCGCTGACCTCAAAAGGAGCGGGGGGGCATTGGACTGCAGGCTCCGTACTGGAAGTGGACGGTGTCGTCGTGGTGGTTTCTTGAACCATTGAGGTTGGAGACAGGGAAGTCGTGGTCACAGATGCCGGTGCCGAGCATGCAGCGAGCAGGACGAAAAGGGTGGTTAGACGCTTTGTCATTCAGCGGCGATGATATGGCACAACCCCCGAAACCGAGGATCAATGAGTGTCAAACAAACAGTGAGTGAGTCGGTCGAGGCGCAAATAG
>DATKCE010000052.1:0-26926 GCA_035513335.1 Acidimicrobiia bacterium | reverse complement strand
GGTCATTACCGAACAACGAACACTGCCGGTCACCCCATCGGACTCCAACCGGGCTTATGGACCTGCCCCTTTCGAAACCCCTTTCGAGAGTGATTATTGACTCGACCCAAGGCCGTAGAGCCAACGAGTCGCGCCTAGCCGCGAACCGTGGTTCGGCTGCCTTTGGTGTCGGACAACAGGGGGACACTTGGACGGATCGAGCCAGCCCACCGAAATGGTGGACCACAAGCGGACCCGACGCCGAGAGCACTCGATGTCTTGCCCAGGTCAACGAAGACGAACATCAAGCCGACGATAGGCACGGCTGCAGATCCCCCAAGGTCGCCTAGAAGAACACACGCACATGCAACTAGTTGCGTCCCCTGACTCGAAAGGGTTCTCGAAACGCACGCGCGTCGTTGCATTCTCCAATCCAGACAGACAGACGAGTGCACACCTGCGATATCGGAGATTTTGACCCCCTGGGGCATCCTCGTAGCGATCACCGTGAGGTTTGCTCCACCCACGAATGGTCACAGTCCGGCAAGTTCTACGAGTCGAGAAAGAATCGAAAGGAGAGCCGAAAGTCTGTCGAAAGGGTCAGGCCACAGATTGAACATCATGGCGACGGATGAGAGGCTGTTGACGGTTGCAGAGCTGGCGCGGTACCTCGGCGTCCCGGTGGGAACCCTCTACCAGTGGCGATACAGGAGTGAAGGACCCCCGCGATTCCGAGTCGGTCGTCATGTCAGATATCGACCAAGGGATGTCGAGGTTGGAGACGCGGGCAGCTAGACGAGGAACGTTCAGGTGAGCAGCCACCCCTTCCCTCCCAAGGTCGGCTGGCATATGGTCGATCCTGAAGCCAGCTCAGGGGTAGCGCGACGATGAGAGGATGGATCCAGCAACGTTCAAACCGTTCTGCTCCTTGGCGCGCCCGCTATTACGGCGCTGATGGAAGGGAGCGGTCCAAGAGCTTCGAGAGGAAGATCGATGCCGAGCGCTGGCTGAGCGCCCAGCTTGCGAAGCTCGACCGTGGGGAATGGGTCGACCCAGATCTCGGCAAGGTGCCCTGGGCCGAATACTCGGATCAACTGATTGCCAGTCGAGGACACCTCGCCGCACGCACCGTCGAGACGGACCGGGCTTGTCACGCTCGCGCTCTCCCGGTGATCGGCGACATCCCAATCTCTCGTCTCACGCCTGAGCTGCTTCGTGACTTGATCGCCAAGCTGACTGCCGACGGATATGCCGCCGAGACTGTTGCCAAGACGATGCGATGGGTCAGGCTTACCCTCAATCAGGCGGTGAACGACCGTCGGCTTCTCTCCTCGCCCGCAAAAGGGATCCGCCTACCCAACCCGCGCCGATCTGACATGCGGCTCCTAGACCCACCAGAGGTCGAGCTGCTATCCCAGGCACTCCCCGACCGCTACCAAGCTCTGCCGGTCGTGGCGGCTTACACCGGTCTTCGCTGGGGAGAGCTCGCTGGTCTCCATATCGCTGACATAGACATGCTCCGCCGTCGCCTGACGGTTCAATCGGCACTCATCGAGGCAGCCGGAGAGGCTCCACGTCTGGGACAGCCCAAGACAGCGGCATCAGAACGAACCATCACCCTCCCTGGAATCGCCCTCGATGCGATCGCATTGCACATCGACCGGCACCCGCTAGTCGACGGGATGATGTGGACCACCGAACGAGGCGCGTACCTGCGGCGGGGGTCGTTCAGCAGGATCTGGCGCACGGCAATCGCGGAAACTGTCGGCCAGCCGTGCCGGATCCATGATCTGAGGCACACGCACGCCTCCTGGTTGATCGCCGCCGGCGAGCATCCAAAGACGATCCAGACCCGGCTGGGGCATTCGTCGATCCAGGTGACGATGGATCGCTACGGGCATTTGATGGAGGGCCTCGACGGCCGCACCGCCGACCGTCTCGATGCCCTGGCCGCCTTCTCGGACGGCCCAGGAGCGGCCCAAACCGACACCGAAGAACAGACCGAATCGGCCGAGAACCCCCTGACCAGGGGGAAGAAGTGGCAGTCCCGACCGGATTCGAACCGGCGTTTCCGGCTTGAAAGGCCGGCGTCCTAGACCACTGGACGACGGGACCGGGTGTGCCATCCGAAAGGTTACGCCCGAGCCGGGATCAGCCCAACTCCTTTCGGCTTCGATCGGACCTCTTGAGATCCCGCCCCTCGATAGGCATGCTGAGCAGGTGGCCATCTCAGAGGCAGCCCGAAGCGATCTGTACATTGGTCTGAGTCAAGTGCTCGGCCCCGAACGAGCCGAAACTCTCATGAGCGCCATACCACTGCACGACCTCGACCAGGTGGCCACCAAAGGGGACCTCGCCGTCCTCTCGGCCGAACTGAGATCCGAAATGGCCGAGCTGCGGACGGAGCTCAAGACCGACATCGCGGAGCTGAGGGCCGAGTTGAGGGCGGAACTGAGTGCCGAGATCGGTGGACTGCGAAGGTCGATGACCAACTGGATGCTCACCCTGCTCGTCGCCATCATCGGGGCGATGTTGAGCATCAACTTCATGTCTTAGCCGGCCGTGCCCTCCGCCAGAGCCGCGTTCACCCCAGCTCTCTTCGGGCCCGTTCCAGACGTTGCAGGGTCCGTTCGCGGCCCAGGGCGGCGATCGACTCGAACAGCGGTGGGCTGACCGATGACCCGGTCACGGCAACCCGTAACGGCTGGAAGGCTTTTCCCGCCCCGATGCCGAGCTTCTCAGGGATCGTCCTGAGCGAATCCTCGATCGTCGCGGAGTCCCAGTCGTGAAGCGAGGTCAGCACCGCCGAGCCTTCGTCGAGCAGATCGGCGACCCCATCCTTCGTCATCACCTTGTCCCATGACGTCTGGTCGTAGGAGTCGAAGTCCTGGAACAAGAATGTGACCTGTCCACCGGCCTCCGGCAGCAGCTTGGTCCGCTCCTGGACCAGCGGGGCGATCTCCGCAAAGGTCGTCCACTCTTCTTCCGTCAGTTGACGGCCGATGGCGGATTCGACGTGGGGTCGTACTTCCTCGGCGAACACCACGGCATCCATGGCCCTGATGTACTCGCCGTTCATCCAGGCCAGCTTCTCGGGGTCGAAGGCTGCCGGGTTGCGTGACACGTTGGCGAGATCGAACTTCGCCACCGCCTCCTCACGGCTGAAGATCGTGGTCGCCCCGTCAGGTGACCAACCCAGGATGGCGAGATAGTTGAACATCGCATCGGCCAGATAGCCCGCCTCCCGATACTCGGAGAGAGCGGTCGCTCCATGACGCTTGGAGAGTTTCTTGCCATCGGGCCCGAACAGCAGAGGCAAATGCGCATAGATCGGCTCGGTGCCCTCGAGGGCGCGAATGAGGAGGATGTGCTTGGGGGTGGAGGGCAGCAGATCCTCGCCCCGGGCAACGTGGGTGATCTCAAAATCGATGTCATCGACGGTCGAAGCCAGGTGATAAGTGGGCGTTCCATTACTCCGCAGAATCACGAAATCGTCGATGTCCGCCGGGGAGAAGGAGAGGTCGCCGCGGATGACGTCGCCGAACTCGACCACCCCATCCTGTGGCACCGAGAGCCGGATCACGCCGGAGTCCGCTTCCCGGTCGGGACGGCGTATGTAGTGACCCGGATGCTTGCCCTCCTTCTGGGCGCGTTGGCGCAGGGCTTCCAGCTCGTCGGTGGACCGATCGTCGTAGTAGGCGTGGCCCGACTCGACCAGACCCATGGCCAACTCGGCGTAACGGTCGAGACGATCCGACTGGCGGTAGGTGCCGTGGAAGCCGCCAACCTCCACCCCTTCATCCCAGTCGAGCCCGAGCCAGCGAAACGACCCCAGGATCTCCTCCTCGTACTCCCGTGTCGACCGTTCCAGGTCGGTGTCGTCGATGCGGACGATGAAGGTTCCGCCGGTGTGACGGGCATAGAGCCAGTTGTACAGGGCGGCCCGGGCGGTTCCGACGTGGAGAAACCCGGTCGGCGAGGGAGCCATGCGCACCCGAACCGTCATGCCCGAGCCACCACCCTGTTGGTGAGCGTGCCGATGCCGTCGACCTCCACCTCCATGAGATCGCCCGGCTCCACCTTGCCCACCCCCGACGGTGTCCCGGTGAGGATCACATCTCCGGGGAGGAGCGTGGTGAACGCGGTGATGTACTCGAAGATCTCGGCGACCCCGAAAACCATGTCCGAGGTGAATCCGGCCTGACGGACGTCACCGTTGACCTTGCAGATGACTGCGAGGCGTTCCAGTGGGTCGAGCTCGGTCTCGATGGCAGGACCCAGCGGGCAGAAGGTGTCGAACCCCTTGGCCCGGGTCCACTGTCCGTCCTTCCGCTGCAGGTCGCGGGCGGTGACGTCGTTGGCCGCGGTGTAGCCGAAGATGTACTGGGAAGCGTCCTCAGCTTTCACGTTGCGGGCCGGTTTGCTGACCACAACGGCCAACTCCGCCTCGTGATGAACCTCGTGTGACAGGGTGGGGTGGACCACGTTGGCATTGGTGCCGATCACCGAGGTGGCCGGCTTCATGAATATGAGTGGCTCCTCCGGGACCTCACCGTCGAACTCGGCGGCGTGGTCCTCGTAATTCTTGCCAACACAGAGCACCTTGGTTGGAATGACCGGGGCGAGGAGAGTCACCCTGGGCCAGGGCACCACGTTCTCGGTGGGTTCCCAAGCGACGAAGGGCGAGCCGTTGTACACGAGCACGCCCTCGGCGTCGGCCACTCCGTAGGCGATGTCGTCGCCGGACTTGATGCGAACGATCTTCATGAGTGTTCTGGGTCGTGACGCTACAGAACGGCCAGGCTCTACCTCGAATGCCGGAGGGCATGGCGGAGACGCTCGGGCTTCATCACCAAGGTCTCCTTGTCCAGCTCGGCCACCGCGGTCGCCCCGGGGCGCTGCTCATGAGGAGACGCATCCAGCCATCGATTCCTCCGCTCGACGACCTCCGCCGGAGGGTCGTCGTCATAGCCGCACAGGATCAGCGCCACTTCGAGGTCTTCCTTGACCGGGGCGCGTCCCAGGGCGGCGGCGCGGGCCATGACCAAGCCGGAGAGCACCTTGCGGACGTCCGGATCGTCGTCCGGGAGATCGGCGTGGTTGACCAGCCTCATCCCCCACCCGGGGTCGGGGCCGGTGGTCCCGTAGTAGCCCCCTCCGGGAATGGCCGTAGGCCCCGTGGGGATACCCGGCTTGTCGGCGCGCCACTTGACCGCCACCCCCGGCTGGAGAACGGCTCGGGGTCGCTCGGCGTCGGTTATCTCGACGTTTGGCTGCTGTGCCACTAGTCGCTCACTGCTAGACGAACTCCAGCCAGTGCCGGTAGTCGTCGAGCTTGCCCGCCACCGCGGCCGAGAACAGCTCCTGTGTCTTCTTGGTGACCGGGCCCCGGTCGCCGTCGCCGATCAACCTGCCGTCTACCGAACGGATCGGGGTGACCTCGGCAGCGGTGCCGGTGAGGAACATCTCATCGCCGGTGTAGAGAGCGCCCCGGGCGATGTCGATCTCGCGCACCTCGACACCGTCGTCGCGCAGCAGGTCGATGACCGAATTCCGGGTGATTCCTTCGAGGATGCCCGCGGAAACCGGTGGCGTGTAGACCACCCCGCGGCTGACGACGAAGAGGTTCATACCGGTCCCCTCGGACACCGAACCGGCGTCGTTCAACATGATCGCCTCGTCATGACCGGCAGCCACCGCCTCCTGTTTGGCCAGCACCGAGTTCAGGTATCCGCCCGAGCCCTTGGCTGTGGGGATCAACGACGTGTGGGAGATGCGGCGCCAGCTCGAGACCATCGTGGAGATTCCCTTCTCGGCGGCGTCGTCACCGAGATATGCACCCCAGGGGAAGGCGGCCATCATCGCAATGACCTCGTTCCGCGAGGGGTCGATGCCGATGGCGCCGTTGCCGTAGAAGACCTGGGGGCGGATATATGCCGACTCGAGCCCGGTCTCTCTGAGCAGATGGAAACACGCCTCTTTCCACTCCTCGACCGACCACCTCATCGGGATGGCGTAGGCACGCGCCGAGGCGTCGAGACGGATCATGTGGTCGTGGAGCCTGAATACGGCAGTCCCCTCCGGAGTGTTGTAGGCCCTGATCCCCTCGAATACGCCGGTTCCGTACTGAAGGGCGTGGGAGAGGAAATGGACGTTGGCTTCGTCCCAGGGGACGAGTTCGCCGTCGCTCCAGATATGTGATGCCGTTTCCATGACGTCAGGCTATACGCACCGTGGCACTGGGGAAACCCGTATCGGGAGGGTCTATCGTCCCTAGTGTCGCCCCCGATGCATCGGGTGGTCGCTTCGTGGTTCGGCACCGGCCTCATCCTCGGTCGCGTCCGGGGCAGCCATCTGGGCTCGGGCACCGTCGGAGCTCTGTTCGCCCTCCCGGTGGCGTTGGTTGTAGGGCACTGGTTCGAGTGGCAGGGCCAGGTGGTAGCTGCTGTGCTGGTGGTGGCTGCAAGTGTTTGGTCGACACGACCCTTCGTTGGACCGGAGGGGGATGCCGGGTGGATCTGCGTCGACGAGGCGGCGGGCGCTTTCATCGCCGTGATCGGGCTCGCGATCTGGCCTGCTGCCATCGTGGCATGGCTGATCTTCCGGGCCGCCGACATCTTCAAGAACTTCGCGCCGGGCGTGGCCCGGGCGGAGCGACTGCCCGGTGCCGTAGGGGTCACCGCCGACGACGTGGTTGCTGGGCTCTACGGTCTCGCCGCCGGACACCTACTGGAGGCATTGCTCTAGATTCCCAGCATGGATTGGCAGATAACAACGGTCGTTGTCGGAGTCGATGGGTCAGAGGGGAGCATGCGTGCCGCGCAGCACGGTGTAGCCATAGCCCAGCACTGGAACGCTCACATGAAGCTGGTGACGGTCGTGCGCACCCCCGAGGGTTGGTGGGGAATCGGCGGCGCGCCTCCCAGCCCCGAATCGTTGTCGACGGCTCTCGTCGAAGGGCAACAGGAGATATTGAGGGAGTTCGAAGGGAAGCTCGACCTCGACGGCGTCGACTATGAGACCGTCGGGGAGCTCGGCGATCCGGTCACCCGTCTCCTCGTCGTCTGCGAGACCAGCTCGGCAGACCTGCTGGTCATCGGACGCCGCGGCGCGGGGCTAGCCGAGCGGGTGATCCTGGGCTCGGTGGCCGACCGGCTCACCCATCTGTCGGAGTGCCCGGTGTTGGTGGTCCCCTAGTTGGGCGTTGCTATAGCATCAGGTCTCGGAAACCACGACCTCTTGCTATAGCAACCCCAGTTAGGTCTCGACCTTCACGTCCCCCCAGAAGGCGACGTAGTCCTTGATCTCGCGGGCCGCGTCCTTCGGGGTGGCGTAATACCAGGCCGCGGCACGGCTGGTGGCGTCGCCGACACTGACGTCGTAGTAGTTGGCCGTCCCCTTCCATCCGCACACCGTGGTCTTCTCGGAGGTTGAGAAATAGTCCTGGTTCACCGACTGGGGCGGGAAGTAGTGATTCCCTTCGACGATCACGGTCTCATCGCTCTCGGCGATGACGACACCGTTGAGTGTTGCTCTGGCCATGCCGCTTCGAACAAGACGCCCCGGAGCACTATTCCCTATCCTCGCCCAGGTGCTCAACACCGTGATCATCCCGGTCAAGTCCTTCTCGATGGGTAAACTTCGCCTAGCCGGTGCCGTCGATCCGGGGACGCGGGCGAGTCTCGGACGTGGTCTCGCCGAGCACGTCGCCTCGAGCGTGGCGTCGATAGGGCTGGCGCCACTCATCGTCACCGCGGAGCCAGAGGTCGTCGAATGGTCGACGCGGGCTGGTTTCCCCAGCCTGCCCGACCCCGGGACCGGCCTCGACGAAGCGGCCCGTGTCGGCGTCGAGTGGGTGACGACCCTCTCGCCCACTTGGATGATCCTGCACAGCGACCTGCCCCTCCTCGGCGCTGGAGATGTTCGGGCTCTCGTATCCGGCCTGGAGACCCACGGAGGGGTCATCGCCCCTTCGGCCGACGGAGGGACATCCGCCATCGGGAGCCGGGAGGTGTTTCCCTTCTCCTTCGGAGTCTCCAGCTTCCATCGGCATCTGCAGCGACTCGACCACCCCGCGGTGGTTGCCCGATCGGGACTGCTGCTCGACCTCGACTCCCCCCTCGATCTGCTCTCCGCCGCGACGACTGCCCGGGGACGGTGGATCGCAGAGCTCGCCGGGCCAAACCGAGGCGGAGAAGGGGCATCGATACCTACTATGACCCCGTGACCAAGACATTTGTGATCACCGGTGGAACGGGAGGACTGGGCACTGCCCTGGTCCGACGGCTCATCGCCAAGGACCATCGCCTTGCCGTGACCTACCTCCTACCCGACGAAGCCCAATCGTTCGAGACCGAGTTCGAGGTGGATGAGGAGCAGCTGATGCTCACCCGGGTCGACTGCACCAACGCCGAAGCGGTCAACAGCTATATCAAGGAAGTCGCCGACCGCTGGGGGGAGATCCACGGCCTCTGCTCATTGGTGGGTGGCTGGGCCGGAGGTCGCGACGTCGAGGAGACCGACGACGTCCGGTTCGAGCGAATGCTCGACCTCAACCTGAGGTCGGCGTTCTACGCGGTACGCGCCGTCATCCCCCATCTCACGGAGGCGGGATGGGGCCGCATCCTGTTGGTGGGAAGCCGCGGCGCCGTCGACTTCTTCGAAGCACAGGCAGCCTTCAACATCGCCAAGGCGGGAGTGGCCGCCCTGGGCCAGAGCGTGGCCACCGAGCTCGACGGCACCGGCGTGACCGCCAACGTCCTCATGCCGTCGGTCATCGACACCCCGGCCACCCGCAGATCCCTCCCTTACGCCGACTACGTGAACTGGCCGACTCCCGACGAGATCGCCGCGGTCGCCGAGTTCCTGCTCGGCGAGGACTCGAGTGTGATGAACGGTGCGCTGATACCGGTCTACGGCAGGGCCTAGGGACCCAGAGCCAACCACTCCCCATGAGGCTGGGCCGTGCCGACGACGAACGACCCGGCGCCGTCGTCGAGCGTGAGCTTGGCCGCCTCGTCTCCCCAGTCGAGCAACTCCATGGAGACTCTCCACAGTGGCCGCTGCCGGCGGGCAGCCGTCAGTTGCTCGTCGACGATCGACCGTTGCTCCGGGCTGAACTGGTTCAAGGCGAACGAGTGCATCACCACCACCGGCTCGTCTCCGGGTAACCGCGACAGAGTCGCTCCCAGCGTCTCCACCGCGTCACCGGCGACCAGATCGACCTCCACATCCGCGTACATACGAAAGGCAGCCTGGAGTCGCCGTCGCCGATCTGTCTGCTCCGGCCAGATCAGAGCCTCCAACCACAGGACGTCGTCGGGGTCGGAAGGGTCGAGCGGATTCAGGTCGAGCCCGGTGCGGCTCAGCACCTCGATCTCCTTTGGCGCCGGAGCCCGTCCCCGGAGCGAGCATTCGAGAGTGACCCGAGATCTCGGGCCCCATTCGAGGCCATCCCATCGATAGTGATATCGGTCGATTGCGAGGTTGAGCCCGGCACTGGCCCCGAGGTCGATGAGATGGAATCGCCTCAGGTCGGTCTCCCAGATCGCGGGCAGGAGTGCGGTGCACCGCCCGACTTCGTTGGTCTGGGTGTGACGGGTGCGGCCGATCTCCACCAGTTGGGCTTCGTGTTCCAGCACGAACTCACGGAACGGCCGGGCGACTTGTTGGACCGGGCCGGGATCGTCGATCAGGTCGGGGTAGTGGCGGGCGAGCTTCTGAGCGGGGTCTTGCATCAGCAGGGCGTGGATACCGGCGAGGAGAACGTTGGGCTGAGGCTTGTGCTCGATCCGGTTGAGCACCCGCATCAGTTGGTCATCGCCGGCTAGAACATCCATGAGGTGGGAGTAGAGCGGGGAACCGGTGGCGTGCTGTAGCCAGCTCCTCACCGCCTCAGGTGATAGCGGCTCGCTCACCACGCGTCGCGCCGGTATGCCGTGGCCAGGGCGTCGGCGTACTCGTTCCACCGATAACCACTGTGGGCGGGTATCCACTGGATCCTGGCCTTGGGCTTCTTCTTCGTGAGCTCATAGGCCTCTTGGACCAGTTCCAGGTTGGCGATCGGGCCGGGTGACTTCTTGGTCCACCCCCGCGCCTCCCATCCTTTCGCCCACTTGGTGAGGATGTTCACCACGAGCTGTGAGTCGGTATAGACATTGGTGGGCGTATCCGGGGGCAGCATCTTCAGCCCGGCGATCATCGCGGTCAGCTCCATCCGGTTGTTGGTGGTGTGGGCTTCACTCCCGTGATCCTGGGTCACGACCTGGCCGTCCACGACCAGCACCGCACCCCATCCCCCAGGACCCGGGTTCCCCTCAGAAGCGCCATCGGTGAACACTCCCGTCTGGGGGCCATCGGAGAACTTGGCCAGCACCTCGCCAAGGGTGAGGTCTCGACCCTTGGACACGCTGGAACCACGAGCCGCCTTTCCAAAGCCGGGCTCGGATCCGGCCGTCCCGGAGCCGTTGCGGCAATCGAGACACTGTCGCGGGGTCCAGCCTGGGTAGCGGTCGAGGACGTGCTGGGGCAGGTCGAACTCCTTGCCGCAGGACTGACAGGTGAACAAAGTGCCTAGCCGATCTTCTCGAATGCGGAGGTGAACTGTGGCGTCTTGAGCAGGCTGAACTCCTTGGCGGTCTCCTTCACACCGATGGGCTCCAGCATCCGTCTCACCTTGCGCGGCCACAGTTTGTGGCAATGGACCTCCCGAGCCTTGAACGGAGTCCCGTGCAACACGATCGAACTGGGTACGGCATAGAGGCCCTTGATGGGCTCGGCCGGATAGACGAACACGAGATGTCCTCCGGGCTTCAGCACCCGCACCATCTCCGCGAAAGCCTGGTCCAGCCTCGGGATGTGCTCGATGGCATGGACCGAGATCACCGCGTCGAACGTCCGGTCCTCGAAGTCCAGCGACTCGGCGCTCATGTGCCGGATCCGTCCGTTGGCGGCGACCTCGGGGGCGCGGGGGTTGGCATCGACGCCGATGATGTCGGTGCCACGGGAGGCGATCGCCTCGGTCAGGTGGCCCTGGCCGCATCCAATCTCGAGGACGCGATCTCCGGGCCCGATCGACAGCAGACGATCGATCCGCCGCAGATGGGACGGATCCCAACGGTTGAGGAGGGCATAACGACGTGAGTCGTAGGTGGTCAAGGCCGCCAGCCTATCCGAGCGATTCGAGATGGGGGGCGACGGAATAGTCGAGGATCTCGGGACCGTCGTGGGTCAGGGCTACGTGAGTGAGCGAGGTGTTGGCCGGGGTGAACAACGACTCGGAGTGGGTGTCGGTCGTCTTGGTCAGCGACGAGACGTAAGACCTGATGGCACCGCCGTGGGCCACGGCAACCGTGAGACCGCCGTCGGGGTGTTCGAGAAGCCGGACCGCGGCCGCGAACCGCTGGGTCAGCTCAGCCCATGTCTCTCCGGTGCTGCCACGGGGGAGGTCGTGTCCGTCGCGATAGATCTTCTCCATCTCGTCCGCCCATCTCTCGGCGATCTCGGCAGTGGTCAATCCCTCCCATTCGCCCATGTGGATCTCCATGAAGTCGTCGACGGTGATGACACCGTTCAGGGCCACGTGGGCGGCGGTGGAGGTGGCTCGTTTCGAGGGAGAGCTGTAGACGACAGGGTGTCGCCCGTACCACTGACCCAGAGCCTCCGCCTGGCGCCGACCGAGGTCGTCGAGATCCCAGTCGCCTCTCCCTTGCCAGCGACCCTCCACATTGGCCCGGGTCCGTCCGTGACGGATGAGGGTGACCACACTGTGTCCCTTCGCCAAATGGTCGTCGAGGGCTGCAGGACGGGGGCCGAGATGGCCGATGTCGTTGAAGGCGGCGAGGCGGGGACGGCCGAACTGCTGGACGACACGGGTTATCCCGGTGTTGGCGACGAAGGCATGGACCCGTCGCCCGTCACTGGCGAGGTGTCGCCGGAGCACCGCCTGCATGAATCCGCCATGGGTGACCACGGCCACCCGCTGGCCGCCGCTCATGGTGTCGAAGATCTTGTCGACCGCGCCGATGGCCCGTTTGCCCGCCTGGTCGAGGGTCTCGCCGGTCCCCCCCATCGGCAGGGTCCGGGTCCTGATCGCATCCGCCAACGCTTCGCCGTGCCGTTCCTGGACATCGGAGAAGCGCATCCCCTCCCATCTTCCGAGGTCGATCTCCACGAGGTCGTCGTCGACCTGGACCTCAGTGGCGAACGTCTCAGCGGTCGTCCGAGTACGTGACAAGGGAGACGAGATGACGGCGTCGAATGCCCACGTGGAGAGACGGCGACCGAGGGCCTCGAGACTGGCCTCGCCGGCTTCGCTGAGCGGCCCATCGGAGCGTCCGTTCCAAATTCCCTCACGGTTCGCCTGCGATTCGGCGTGGCGGATGAAGACGATCTCTTTGCGCTCGTCTCGTACGGGATAGGGCTGCGCGGACATGCCCCATCGAGCATACGAGGGGTGCGAGGCCAGGCTAAAACGATCGCCCATCGGTGCCTCGACGTTGCACCAGGGAGCGGAAACAGAACCCTGGTGCCGCGTCGACGGGTCAGGCGATGAAGGCGGAGGCGAAGATCAGCGAGACGATGGTCATCACCTTGATGACGATGTTCATCGCCGGGCCCGAAGTGTCCTTGAACGGGTCCCCCACGGTGTCGCCGATGACCGCGGCCTTGTGGGCATCGCTGCCCTTGCCGCCGAAGGCTCCGGTCTCGATGAACTTCTTGGCGTTGTCCCAAGCCCCACCGGCGTTGGCCATGAAGATGGCGAGCAGGAACCCGGTCACGAGCGCACCGCCGAGAAGCCCCCCGAGCGCCTCGACGTCGATGAATCCGACGATGAGGGGCAGGGCCACGGCGAGCGAGCCCGGGATGATCATCTCCCGTAGAGCACCGGCAGTGGCGATGTCGACACAGGTGGTGTAATCGGGACGTGCGTCCGGGTCGCCCTCCCGGAGACCGGGGATCTCGCGGAACTGACGCCTGACCTCGTCGATCATCTTCCCGGCGGCTCGACCGACCGCGCTCATGGTCAGGGCAGCGAAGAGGAACGTGAACATCGCTCCCAGGAACAGGCCGATCATCACCGGCGCCGAGGAGATGTCGATGGTCTCGAGGTTGACCGCCTGGGTGAATGCGCTGAAGAGCGCCAGGGCGGTGACCGCGGCCGAGGCGATGGCGAAGCCTTTTGCGATCGCCGCCGTGGTGTTGCCCAGCGAGTCGAGAGCATCGGTCGCCTCCCTGACCTCCGGCGGCAGATGTGCCATCTCGGCGATGCCACCGGCGTTGTCCGCGATCGGCCCATAGGCATCCACCGAAATGGTGATCCCGAGGGTGGCGAGCACCCCGATGGCGGCGATGGCCACACCGTAGATACCGCCTCCTTCGCCCATGGCCCAGTTGCCGGCCCAGAAGGCCGCCCCTATGCCTCCGGCCACGACGATGACGGAGTATGCAGCGGACCGCATTCCCTCGGCGACTCCGGAGATGATGACCGTCGCCGGCCCGGTCTGGGCCTGGCGGGCGATCTCCTTGACCGTCTTGTAATGATCGGAGGTGAACCACTCCGAGATCTTCCCGACGAACCACCCGACGATGAGACCGGCTACCACGGCGATCCAGAGCCCGAGCCAGTTGTCGGCGATATCGCCGAACATCCAGTACGTGAGCCCGATGACGCCGAGCGCAGTCGCGATCATGGCGAAGTTGGTGCCGCGGTGCAGTGCCGCGGCGAGATGTGACTCGTCGCTGGTCTTCACCAGGAACGACCCGACGATCGAGGCGACCATCCCCAGGGCAGCGACCGCCAGGGGGAAGATCATCGCTGCAGCCATCAGGTCGCCACTGAATACGAAGATCGAGTAGGCGATGGGAGCGACCAGCGATCCGACATACGACTCGAAGAGGTCGGCGCCCATGCCGGCGACATCACCAACGTTGTCGCCCACGTTGTCGGCGATCACCGCCGGGTTGCGCGGGTCGTCCTCGGGGATACCGGCTTCGACCTTGCCCACCAGGTCGGCACCGACGTCAGCAGCTTTGGTGTAGATGCCACCACCGACACGAGCGAAGAGGGCGATCGAAGATCCACCGAGGCCGATGGCGGTGACGATGTCGACCCAGTCGGGGTCGGCCAGAAGACCTCCGTCGCTGAACAGCCAGAAGGCAATGGCGACTCCGAGAAGACCGAGCCCGGCCACGGTGAAGCCCATCACCGCGCCACCACGGAAGGCAACCGGGAGGGCGGCGGGTATCCCGCCCGTGCGCGCCGCCTCGGTGGTCCGGGCGTTGGCGGCGGTGGCGATGCGCATGCCGACGAACCCCGCCAGGGCGGAGAGCACCGCACCGAACACATAGGCAACGGAGCCCCAGGGGCGACCCCACTCCAACAACACCGCGATGAGCACCGCCATCACGACCACGAACACCGAGACCCACGTGTACTCCCGCTTGAGGAAGGCCATGGCGCCCTGCCGGATCGCGGTCGAGAGCTCGACCATGCGCTCGTTGCCCTGGGGTGCAGCCAGCACGGCGCGGGTGTAGTACATGGCCAGCACCAGGGCCAGCACGCCCGCGACGAGCGCGATGTAGAGGATCGTGTCCGTCATATGAGTAGTCCCTCCGGAGGATCGGATAGATCGGAGCGGTGCGGGAGTATAGGGACAGGTCTCACCCCAGGCCGAACCGAGCCGACGCCCCCCCCCCAGATAGTGGACTCAGTCCACTATCATGGCAACGTGGTTGCCGACACGGCAGTGGCCCGGGTCCGGGAGTTCAACCGGGATTGGACGGAAGTCCTCGGTTTGCTCGACCGCGGGCTGCTCGAGACCGACTACACCCTGGCCGAGTCCCGCATGATCTTCGAGCTGGCACAGCGCGAGTCATGGGAACGGCTGGCCCTCCGAGAGCGACTGGGGATGGACGACAGCTTCATGACCCGGGTGTTGCGCCGACTCGAGGAGGAGAGACTGGTCGAGTCGAGCCAGTCGAAGAGTGATGGCCGGGCACTCGACTTGAGGTTGACCGACCCGGGAAGAAAGGCCTTCGAGCTACTCAACCGACGGTCGTCAGACCAGGTGACCGAGTTGCTCGCGCCACTCACCAATGATCAGGTCGACGTCCTCCTCGAGTCGATGACGATCGTCTCCCGACTGACTCGACCAGGCCGTGCCACGGGACGTGTGGAGATGCGGGGTCTAGGCCCGGGGGACCTGGGTTGGGTGGTGCAACGTCACGGTGCCCTCTACTGGGACGAGTACGGATGGGATCGGGAGTTCGAGGCTCTCGTGGCCCGGATCGTCGCCGATTATGCCGCCGACGAGGACCCCGAGCGTGAGAACGCGTGGATCGCAGAGCTTGACGGGGCTCGCGCCGGGTGCGTGTTCTGCTGCCGGCGCGACGAGGAGACCGCACAGCTGCGGATCCTCCTGGTCGAGCCCTGGGCTCGGGGCCACGGCATCGGCCGGTCACTCGTCGACCGGTGTGTCGAGTTCGCCCGACATTCCGAATATTCGAAGATGGTTCTCTGGACCAACGACGTGCTGGTCTCGGCAAGACGGATCTACGAAGCAGTGGGGTTCGAGCTCGTCGAGGAGGAACGGCATCACAGCTTTGGCCACGACCTGGTTGGTCAATACTGGGAGCTCGAGCTCTGAGACGGGCACCTCGCGAGGCGGAAGGGAAAGTGTGTACGGGCTGATTGGAGAGATAGAGGCGGTGGCGGGCCAAGGTGCTGAGCTGGCCGCGATATTGGCCAACGTTGGCCCCATGCCGGGCTGTCTCAACTACATCGTCGCCGTGGACAGCCAGGACCCCGATGTGATCTGGGTCACCGAGTTATGGGAGAGCGCGCAAGCACACGCGGCGTCCCTGGAGCTTCCGTCAGTTCAGGAGGTAATCGCTGAAGGGCGACCCCTGATCGCCGGGTTCAGAAGCCACCACGAGTTGTCACCCATTGGGGGGATCGGGATCGGCTCGCCCTGACAGCGCAATCACGCCAGGCAAACCGCTGGATGCTCGAGGCGGACGCTCTTCCGTTTCTGTCACAGCCGGCCTCTAGCTTCGAGACATGAGGCCTCTCTGCAAGGTCCCCGACTGTGAGCGGGACCGATCGACCCGTGGTTACTGCGAGATGCACTACCGGAGGGTGCTCAGAAAAGGAGAACCGGGACCTCCCGGGCCCATCCGGCGCCGAGGCACCTGCAAGATCGAGGACTGCGACGAGGACGTCGACGCCAGGGGCCTCTGTCACGGCCACTACCAGCGGGTCCAGCGCGGCAGCCGTCTCCCCGTCAACGCCCCGCTACGGAAGGGAAAACAGATGTGCAAAGTCGAAGACTGCAACCGCAAGAGGCAGGCACGTGGATACTGCGCGGCGCACTACAAGCGTGTGCTCAACCATGGAGATCCGCTGGCACACATCCCGATCAGAGAGGTCTCCGGAAAGGGGTACATCCATCACGGATATCGACACTTGCCCGTACCAGAAGAGCTTCGCCACTTGAGTGGCGGGGAGCCAAACATGGCTGAGCATCGGCTGGTCATGGCCATCCATCTCGGAAGACCTTTACGGCCGGACGAGAACGTACATCACATCAACGGAGTCAAAACCGACAACCGTCATGAGAATCTGGAACTGTGGTCCACTTCACAACCGAGCGGAAAACGTGTGGAAGACCTGCTGGTGTACGCCCAGGTGATCATTGAGCAGTACGGCGAGGAATTCGAGCTGCTGGCTAGGACGGGTTGAGGGCTGGGGGTGTCCCCGAACGAGCAAGAATCCCATGTTGAGCAGGAGTTTTCCTCGCAGTCCCGACCAGATTTGAACTGGCGTTTCCGGCTTGAGAGGCCGGCGTCCTAGACCCCTAGACGACGGGACCATATTCAGAGCCAATGCAGTCGGCTCTGGCTCGGGGGGAAGGACTCGAACCCTCAATAACAGGGCCAGAACCTGTCGTGTTACCTATTACACCACCCCCGAACGCGCACACCTATCAGAGAGTGCGGGGTGCTCAGAAGGATAATCGAATCCGGCCCCATCTGTGAAGTCGCTCTCAGACCTTGGCGCAGGCCAATTGGCGGAGCCAGTTCCGGTAGATGACCTTCCCCTCCTCGTTCCAGGAGTGGGTCTCCCTGGGCAACAACTCATCCTCGACCAGCCGGGGAGGCCGGCGGCCCTGGACTTTGGCCGACTCGAGGATCGCCCGGTAGGCCCTCAGCCTCTCGAGCACTTCCTGGCTGAAGTAGTGCTCCGGGACCGGCGGGTAGTCGTCCAGCTCGCCCCGCCAGTAGCGGCCCAACTCGCGGCGGTACTCCTTGAGCAGGCTGATCAGGTCGTACTCCGGGTGCCCCTGGAAGAAGACGTAGAAGTCGTCGTCGTCGACGGCCATGTGCACTCCGGCTTCCTCGCTCTCCAGCACGACGGTCATGCCCACCGACTCGAACTCTGCCCTGGTGACGTCGTACCAGTGGGAATGCGGTGCCTCGACACGCACGTCGAGACCATCGAGCAGTGGATGGTCCTCGAGCATGTAGTGGGAGTAGACCCCCCATCGCTTCTGGGGCAGCCTCGTCCGTCTCAGCCCCCGGTATTTCTGCAGCACCGCGTGAGTCGCAAGACAACTGCACAGGATCGACCGGGTCGATGCGCTGCCCCACTCGAGTACCTCCTCGAGACCGTTCCAGAAGGTCTCACGTTCCAGTTCGTCCTGGGCGGGGTTGGCGCCGGTGACGATCAGGGCGTCGAGACCCCGGTCCACTAGATCGGAGAAGGTCGTGTAGTACCTCTCCACGTGGGCGCGTGCCTCGACACCGCGATGCTCCGCGGCCACAGTGAACGGGTGCACCGATATGTCGAGATGCTCCGACGCCGCGGCGAGAAGCCGGATGAACTGACGATCGGTGGCCCGGAGGGCGGCATCGGGCATGAGATTGAGGAGACCGACCGAGACCGGAGGCAGCCCACCGGCTCCATCGGGCGACACCACCTGGACTCCCTCGGCCCTCATCGTCTCGAACGCCGGAAGACCGGAATGGGCGACGAGTGCCATCAGCCGGCCCTGCGCTCCCCTGTCGTCGCGAAGCGGTCGCTGAGATAGCGGGCCAGATGATCGGTCAGGTCGATTGCGTCGTCTTCGGCCCCATGGATGAACGACGACTTGCGACGGCGCAGGAAGTTGAGCCCGATCCGATAGAGGCCGGGTGACTCGGGGACGATGCCGCCGTCGTGTCTGATCTCGCCTTTGCGGTCGAGGACCGGGATCTCGAGCCACGAGTAGTCCGGGCGGTACCCGGTCGCCCACAGGACGGTCTGTATCTCCCCGTCGCTCAGGTCGATGCCGAGCACGGGATCGTCGTCCACGATGGTGCCGGGGTAGCGCTCCGGGGCAGCCACCTCCCCGTCGAGCCCATGGTCGGTCGCCCACTCGTCGATCTCGTCGAGGAGACGGATCTGCTTGAGGTCGGCCAGGGCACAGACGTTCCGCAGGGAACCCGAGAAGTGGGCTCTACCGTCGGTGATGGCGCTGAGACGACCCACCAACCTCACCCCTCGTGCCGTCAGGGCGTTGAGGTCGAGGGTCGACCGATCTGGAGTGCCCACCAACTGTGGTGAGGGGACATGACGGGCCCGCACGATGTCGTCGACCTCGTCGTACCTCTCGTCGAACCGGCCCAACCGCTCCATCCACCACTGGATGTCGGGGCCTCGATAGGTCCGGGGCAGACGCACATGCTCACCGACCGCCAGAGTCACGGGACGTCCCGACCGGTGGATCTCGTCGGCGACCTGGATCCCGGTTGCGGAGGCTCCAACCACGAGGACCCCTCCATTACGGAGCTGGTTCGGCCGCTTGTAATCGAGAGGGGTGACCGAGTCGACACCCTCCGGCAGATCAGCCGCCACCGGAGGCAGCTTCGCCAGGTTGAACCCACCGCTCGCAAGCACCACCGAGTCGGCATCCCAGGTCTTCGTGTTGGCTGCCACCTGATAGCGATCACCGTCACGACGGACACTCCACACTTCGGTGTGGGTCTCCACGGGCGCATCGACCAGTGCGGCGTATCCGTCGATGAAATCGACCACCTCACCCATGGTCATGAACCCGTCGGGGTCGTCACCGTCGTATTCGAAGCCGGGCAGCCGGGTCTGCCAATTGGGAGTGAGGAGCCGCAACGAGTCCCACCTCTCGATGCGCCAGGTGTTGGCCACCTCCCCCCGCTCCACCACGACATGGTCGACATCGCGCTCCGTCAACAGCTTGCTGACGGAGAGACCGGCGTGCCCGGCCCCGATCACCACGGTCGGTATGCGGATCACGGGACCGGGACTCACCAGGGCCCGCTCAGTTGACGCTGACGGTGACGTTGGTCGGGTTGGTGACGACGTCGAAGACCGCCGAGCGCTTCTGCGACTGGGCGACCAACGCCTCGATCTCCTGTTGGGTGGCGTCGGCGTCGATCTCGTACGCGACCCGGATGCCACTGAACCCGTTCCTCACCTCGGGGTCTCCGCCGAGGATCCCGAGGATGTCCATGTCGCCTTCGATGGTCGCTTTCACCGAGTTGAGCTGGATCTCACGGTTCTGGGCCACTGCCGCCACTCCGGCAGTGAGGCAGCTGGCCAGTCCGACCAGGACGAACTCCACCGGAGTCGCCCCGTGGTCCTCGGAGGCGAACACCTCGGGGTGGTCGGCAGAGAACTCGAAGGTCGTCCTGTGGGTCTGGTCGTCACCGAGCCCGTAGAACTCTTCGACCGTCGACTTGCTGTGGGTGCCCCCGGCCCATTCGTTGGTGGCCCGCCAGGTGAACTGGGCGGCTTCGGGGGCGTCGGAGAGGGCATTCCTCGCATCGAGCAACGCCTGGACGTTGACTCCGTTGCTCACCGGTGGTCGTTGTGTGGTTGTCATGTTGGCTTCCTTCGTCGATGTCGTCTGCTGGAGACGCCCGACGGTCGCCGGACGTCCTGGGGATACGCCGAATAGGGCCTTGGCCCTGGCAGGGCTCCCTGGGTGGTTGGCGTGTGCGACCTAGACGGTCGGTGCGACCACCCGGGAGCAGAGACACATGAGCCCGGGTGTCGGTCGAAGCGTGGGACAGTTGTCGTGCGGTGCCATGGGAACTCCTATTCGCTTGACGCGCTCAGAGAGCGCTGCGAGCGGTTCACCGCCGACAGCGGAACTCATCGTCTCAGGCATTGGCACCGATCGAATCGGTTGCCGCGGCTTCACAGGGCCTGTCCCTCCACCGCTCTAGATGAGCGCGTTGTGAAGGCGATAATAGAGCAGGCTTTGGGACAGGAGTCAAGACCCCCGTGCGGTTGTCGCGGAGTCGACGGATTCAGTAGGTTCGGACTCATGGCCATCAACAACGACCAGCTTCGCCTCCTCGACGAGACCAAAGAGGTGCACATAGAAACCAGCTCCGACCGCGGAGCGACCAAGACGATCATCTGGATCGTCGTCGTGGACGGTCAGGTCTATGTCCGATCGGTCCGAGGTGACTCGGGGCGCTGGTACGAGCGGGCACTAGCCAATCCGGCGGTGAGCATCCACGTAGACGACCACTCCATCGACTTTCGCGCCGTGTATGTGGAGGACACAGACGAGATCGAAGCCGTCACCCGGGCCCTGAGAGACAAGTATCCACCCGGAGGATCGCTCGATCGAATGACGAGAGACGAAGTCCTCGACACCACACTGCGGCTGGAACCGGTCTCCTGAGCTTCAGAGCCGGAGCCTTGACGGCGGCGGCCCGAACCGCTCTACTAGACGACCACATAGACGCGCTCATCAAGAGCGGCGGAGGGACAGGCCCTGTGAAGCCGCGGCAACCGTGTCAACGGTGCCAATGCCTGACCGATGAGCAGCCGAGACGGGTTCTCCCGCTCGCGCACGCTTCGAGAGAGCGCGTGAAAACGGCGAGTGAAAGGAGAAACGAGGGGGAGCAGTCGATCAACAGATCGTTGGCGCTGCGCGCCCTTACCCGTCGATGTCGGATGGCCTGACGGACTCCGGTAGACCCCGGACGATCCCCCAACGCAGACATCCGGGCGCGCCCGAGCGCCTTCCCATCAGCGGCCCCCCGCCGGTCTCATCCGGCACAGGGCGGCCGAGTCAGGACTATCCACATGAGCACTGAAGACACATACGGCTTCGACACCAGGGCCATCCACGCCGGGCAACGCCCCGATCCCGAGACGGGAGCGAGGGCGATGCCGATCTACGCCACGACTTCGTTCGTGTTCGAAGATGTCCAACACGCCGCCGACCTCTTCTCGCTGCAGAACTTCGGCAACATCTACACCCGCCTCTCCAACCCCACCACCGCCGCCTTCGAGGAGAGGGTCGCCTCCCTGGAAGGGGGTCTGGGTGGTCTCGCCACGGCATCGGGAAAGTCGGCCCAGCTGGTCGCGCTGCTGACCATCGCCAAGGAGGGCGACCACATCGTCTCGTCACGAGCCTTGTATGGGGGCACGTTCACCCAATTCAACGTGAGTATCCGCCGCATGGGGATCGATGTCACTTTCGTGGACTTCGGTGACCCCGATCGGGTGAAACAGGCGATCACACCCAAGACCAAAGCCCTGTTCGGCGAGACGATCGGCAACCCCGGCGCCGACATCCTCGACATCGAGCACTATGCCGGCCTGGCCCGCGAGCACGGTATCCCCCTCATCGTCGACAACACCTTCGCCACCCCATACCTGTGTCGCCCCATCGAATGGGGAGCCGACATCGTGATCCACTCGGCCACCAAGTTCATCGGTGGCCACGGCACGGTGATCGCCGGTGTCATCGTCGAATCCGGCGACTTCCCCTACGACAACGGCAACTTCCCCATACTCACCGAGCCCTCACCCTCCTATCACGACCTCAACTTCTGGGAGAACTTCCGGGAGTACGGCTATCTGATGCGGGCGCGGGTCGAAGTGATGCGTGACATCGGAGCGGCGATCTCACCGTTCAACTCCTATCTGCTCCTGCTCGGCCTCGAGACGCTGTCGCTGAGGATGCAGCGTCACGTCGAGAACGCCAAGTCCGTCGCCCACCACCTGGCCGGACATCCCGACGTGGCGTGGGTTCGCTATCCCATCTTCGACGACAACCGCTGGACCGACCTGGCCCGAAAGTACCTGCCGGAGGGCCCGGGAGCGGTGTTCAGCTTCGGGTTGAAAGGGGGATACGAGGCGGGGGTGGAGTTCATCGAGAGCGTGGAGCTGGCCTCGCATCTGGCCAATGTCGGCGACGCCAAGACCCTCGTCATCCACCCTGCGTCGACCACCCACCAGCAGGTTCCACCCGAGGACCGGGAGCGGATGGGGGTGGGCAACGACATGATCCGCATCTCGGTGGGCATCGAGACGGTGGACGACATCATCAGAGACCTCGACCAGGCATTGGAGAAGACGAGATGACCACCACCGCGACCAGTGTTCCCGACGCCACCGCACTGGCGCGACTCCAGATCATCCAGAACTCCGAATCGGTTGCCCTGGTCGGTGTATCCGCCAACCCGATCCGCTCCTCGAACTTCGTGGCGTCCTATCTGGTACGGACGCCGTTCCGCACCTACCCGGTGAACCCGGCGTACGACGAGGTGCTTGGTTTGCAGACCTACGACACCCTCTACGACCTTCCGGAGGCGCCGGACATCGTCGACGTGTTCCGCCGCCACGAAGCCATCCCCGAGGTGGTCGACCAGGCCATCGAGGTCGGGGCCAAGGTGGTTTGGCTACAGCTGGGCTTGCGTCACGAAGAGGCGGCGCGGAAGGCCGCGGACGCCGGACTCCTTGTGGTCCAGGACCGCTGCCTGAAGATCGAGCACGCCCGTTTCTCGGGCCGGCTCCACCTCGCCGGCTTCAACACCGGGGTGATCTCCTCGAAGCGGAGGAGGCCGATCGACTGAAACCTCAGCATCGGGTGACGGGGCGGCCGATAATGGGGCATGTTCGAATTCGTGCTCGGATACACAGCAGGACAACGCACCGCGGCTCGTGCTGCCTCACTGGCTCGCCACGCCGCCGTCGCCGACGGGACGCGGCACGCCAATCGCATCGAGGACCTGGAGGAGCGGATCGACCAACTGGCGCTGATCCTGCGCGGCATGTGGGCCCTCCTCGAAGAGGGCGGGGTCACTGCCGAGCGGTTGATGGCGAAGCTGGAAGAGCTCGACATGTCAGACGGTGTCGCCGACGGGAAGATCCGACGCGGGCCCACAGACTGCCCGTCGTGCGACTCGAAGGTCCCCGCCGGCCTGGCCAACTGTCAATACTGCGGAGCCGAGATCGTCAGAGACGACGACGATCCGCTGGGCCATCTCTGAGGTCTGGTCCTCTAACCCACGTTTTCGCGCATAGAAGGAGCGGAGGACCAGCCATTCGATGCGCAAAACGGGGACGCCTATGGGACGAGGACCGGCGACGCCGTCGCTCGGGCCCTCACGGTGAGCGGCTCGCTCTGGTCGACGAACACGCCGAGCAGCCCCAGCTCGACCTCTCCCTCGATGGTCACGGTTAGAGCAGTCGGCTGCACGTCGACCTCCAGGGAGGTGACGTCGACTCCCTGCCAGACTACCGCCGCCTCGGCGAGCCCACGGGACCGGTCGGGCTCCAGGATCACCTCACCTGTGTCCCTGTAGAAGACTTCGTCTATCCCCGACGCTCCGGCGATCGCCGCCGAGTCGGCCACCGCGGCCAGCTCGCGCTGCAGGGCGAGTGCCCGCCAATAGTCGAGGGCCAACCCGCCAAAGGTGAGCAAGAGCATCGACAGGCCGAGGATCCAAATGGTCACCGAGCCCCGGTCGCGAACCGAGGGCGCCAGACTTCGCTGAGCGGGGCCTGCAACCCTGCGTTCGCGGATCGGTGCGATCATCCCAGACTCCGGTAGAGGTCGATCGGCTCGGAGTGTTCCCCGGTCACCCAGAGCCCACCGATGGCCCCCCAGGGGGTGGCGACCAGGGGGGTCCACAACTGCACGGTGACGCTGACCACGGCGCCCCGCTGGAAAGAGCAGGAACCGGCCGGTGTCGGAGCCGGTTCCGCCCCGCACCAGCCGATCCGCACCAGGTGGGGTGGAATCCCGTATGCCGTGGCGTTGGCCATGGCCGTTGACACCCCGGCGTCGTGGCTCAGTTCGAGCACTGCCGTCCGGGCCGCTTCCGCCGCGACTGCTTCGGCCTCGACCCTGCGCTCCGACCACGGCGCGAAACCGATCACGGCCAGTGCTACCGGCAAGAGGAGGACTCCAACCGCCAGAGCCAGCTCCACTGCGGCATGACCCCGATCGCTCACGGTTCCACCACAGCGGATGAGGAGAGAGAGAAGGTGAAGTCAGGGGTCAGTGGTGTCCAGGACTCGAACACCGCCGAGGCCGAAGCGACGATGGACCCGTCCGACATCGCGCAGTCGGACACCAACCCGTCGGACATCCGACCTCCGAGCAGGTCGTCCATCACCAGGCGCACGGTGTCCTCACAGGCGGCAACACCTCCGGTCGACCCGGCGCGGGCGCCTTGCTCCAGCGCCGAGCGCACGGCACCCTTCCCGTACTGGACGACGACCAGGTTGGCCAACGCCAGGAACAGGATCAGCGCGAAGGCGGATGCCAGTACGAACTGGACCGAACTGACTCCGCGATCGGCTATCCGCCGATGAGTTGGCCGCGAATCCACCCGACCATGTCGACGCCCAGGGCCTGCAAAGCACCCCAGATGACGACGAGCGCGGCGATGGCCAACGCTGCGTTGCCCATCAACTCGGCGGTGTTCAATCCCCGGTCGTCGGTTCGCATGGCCTGCGACCATGCCTTCAATGCCGGCAGCATCTCGCCTCCTTCTATTGCCAGCCAGTGATCAGATACGGGAGCGGAGCGGCGACGAAGAGGATCAGCACCGGAGCGAGGATGGCGATGGTCGGAACGAGCATCGCCGCTCTGCGCTTGGTTGCATTCCTCTTTATCGACTCGCGTCTCGTCTCCCGGACGTCTTCGGACAGTGAAAGGAGGGCGCCGGCGAGGTCGGCCCCGCGCTCTTCGGCGGTAGCGAGCAATCGATAGGTCCGGGAGCAGAATGGCTCCGGCGTGAGCTCGGCGACGCGTCTGAAGGCGTCGGCTCCCCGCCATCCGCTGCGATGCAGCCTCACAGCCTCTCGCAACTCCGCTACCACCTCTCCGGAGCCACGCTCGATCGTCGTCATCACGGCCTGCATCACCCCACCGCCTGCCCGGACGCGCATGGCCAGCAGCTGGTTGATGGTGTAGATCTCGACCTTCATCGTCTCGCGTCTCGACTCGATCGCTCGCTCGAGACGCCCTTTGCTTCGAGTCCCGCCGATGACCACGCCGAGGCCCATCAACACCGCGCGGACCCCACCGGAGGCGCCGAGCAGGTGTCCAATCGCCAACGACGCGACGAGACCCGCGGTTAGCGCCCTCAGTTGCACCATCCGGAAGTCGCCGATCGCCTCCGTCTCGGACTTGCCCGGGAACCATCCGGCCTGTCGCAGACGCAGGGCAGTCACCCCCGCACCAGATCTCTCGATCTTGCGACCGACCCAGTCGGCGAGATCGCGCACGATCGGACCGAACACCGAGCTCACCGCACCGGACCGTGCGGGGCGAGCAATCGCTGAGAGCGACGGGGAGAGATAGGGGTCGACCCGAGCGCGCAGCCGTTTGGGAGGGGGCAGGACCAGACGCATCACCATGCCTGCGGCCAGTGCCGTCGTCATCGAGGCGAGGACGGACGCAGAGCTCACGGTCCACCGTCCTCCCCGAAGACACGCGGCTCCACCGGCTGGGCCCCGAGCCGGGAGGCGATGGCGACTCCGATCATGCTCATCACGCCGCCGATGGCCACCACCATGATCCCGGCGGAGGACGAGTAGAAGTCACGAAAGGCGCCCGAACGGGACGTCATCGCCACCAGAACTATCCAGGGCAGCACGAACACCACTCGAGAATTGATCTTCTGTTCCAGGGCCTCGCTTCGAACCTGCTCGGTGGTCCACAGATCGCGGGTGGTTGCCTCGGCGAGGTCCTCGAGTATCTCCGGCACCACGCCGCCCCCACGCTCGTAGGCGAGGATCAAAACCTCGATGATCCGGTCCGCGGTCGGGTCGGCGAGATCCTGTTTCACCATCTCCAGCGCCGGGACTACCCCGAGGCTCCGTGAATAGACGTCGAACCCCTGAAACGCCTCCCGTAGCGGCTCGGGGCCGAAGAGCGCCAGGTTCTCGATCGCTGACGGGAGGGAGGCACCGGACCGCACCGACGACAAGATGTCTCGCAGACCGTCGGGCCATGACTCCTGGACTCGCGCCATCCGCAGCGAACGCTTCCGGACCAGGTAGGCCTTCGGCATCGTGGCCACCACCACAGCGGGGACGGTCGACACCGCGACCAGCCCGGTGAAGACGTAGACGATCAGGAAGGTGAGCGCCCCCGCGGCGATAACGATGGCCCAGAACTGGAGGCGGGTGACGTCGAGACCCGGCACCGGGGACGACGCCCGTCGTCGGGGTCTGGAACTGTCTCGAGATCGGGTGACGAAATGAGACGCGATGAGCCCAACGGCTGCTGCGGTCGCCGCCGACGCCATCAACGTCACCATGAGACCGTGTCCTCCTCGAGCAGCGCCCGAAGACTCCGGCCGGCAAGAGTCCGCTCCATGCGGTCGAGCAGCTCGGCTGGAGGCAAGGCGCCGGTCCAGTCGAGCGGAGCACCGAGCCGGGGCCGGCTGAATATCGGCTCGGAGGAGAAGTCGTCGTGCAAGGCGGGAACGACCGCCCGGACTTCCATCGCCTGGCGGACGATCGAGCCGTCGGACGCGTCGGACGTCCGATCGAGATGCACGACCAGGTCGATGGACGACGAGAACACCTTCCTCACCACCCGCTCGGGGATGTTCTCTCCAGCCATGAGCGCCGCGTTGACCAGCGCCTCGAGGGCGTCCGTGGCCG
>DATKCE010000051.1:0-3618 GCA_035513335.1 Acidimicrobiia bacterium | reverse complement strand
GGAGCCGACCTCGACGGCGCCATGTTCGGCACGACTACCCGGGAGGATGGCAGCGAACAGCTCACGGTGAATGACATGCCGCTCTACTGGTACACCCCCGACGAAGCCCCGGGAGACGCCAAGGGCCAGGGGTTCAACGGGATCTGGTTCGTCGTCGACGCCGACGGCGCCATCGTCGAGGCCAGTGCCGCCGCCGACACCGTGATCGACTACGACTACGGATACGGAGGCTGACGCCCCCCCGGTGGTGGGCGCGGGGGCTCCTTCGGTTCCTCGGAGCCCGCGCCCTCACCGGGGTGTTCCAGCCCGCTCGGTGAACTGAGACATCCGGACAGCGGACTCGCCTTACGGACACTGACTCGGCCACCGGCTCGTGAGCCGGTCTAGCGTGCTCGTAACTCGTGCACAGGCCGGACACACACGCCAGCTGGTGGGACGATGCCGTCGGCTACGAGATCTACGTGCGGTCTTTCGCCGACAGCAACGGTGACGGCATCGGCGACCTCCCCGGGATCGAGGCCAAACTGGGCCACCTGGCCTCGCTCGGGATCGACGCCATCTGGCTCACCCCCTTCTACCCTTCGCCGCAGGCCGATTTCGGCTACGACGTCTCCGACTACACCGACGTCGACTCCGACTACGGCACCCTGGAGGACTTCGACCGGCTGGTGGCATCTGCCTCCGATCTGGGGATCAGGGTCGTCGTCGACCTCGTCCCCAACCACACTTCGTCCCAGCATCCCTGGTTCCAGAAGGCGCTCGAGGAGGGCCCCGGATCGGAGTACTGGGATCGCTACATCTGGCGGGCGCCGGGCCCCGGCGGAGGGCTGCCCAACAACTGGCTGTCCCACTTCGGGGGACCTGCGTGGACCCTAGAACCGACTTCGGGGTTGTATTACCTTCACCTGTTCCATCCCAGGCAGCCTGATCTCAACTGGGAGAACCCGGAGGTACACCAGGAGTTCAGGCGGATACTCCGTTTCTGGGTGGACCGTGGTGTGAGCGGTCTCCGCATCGATGTTGCCCACGCCATGTACAAACACCCCTCGTTCGCAGACAACCCCCGTCACCCCGAGGCTGCCGACACGGCCGCCAAAGTGCTCACCTTCCGCGACTTCGCCCACGTCCACGATCTCGACCAGCCCGACAATGTCGAGGTCTACCGAGGTTGGAAGATCCTCGTCGGGCCCGAGGTGGTGCTTCTCGGGGAGGTGTACCTCTACCCGCCTCATCTGGTGCGTCGCTACGTCGGCGACGGCGCCATCGACCTGTCGTTCTATTTCGGGCTCAACCAGCTGGAGTGGGATCCCGTCGAGTTCGTGCAGAGGATCCGCCACGCCGTCGAGACCATTCCCTCGGGTTGGGCCTGGGTGCAGGGGTCCCACGACGAGCACCGCAACGTCACCCGCTTCGGTGGTGGTGCCGAGGGAGTGGAGCGCTCGCTGGCATTGTGGATAGCTCTGATGGGCCTTCCCGGCCTCCCTTTCCTCTATCAGGGCGAGGAGTTGGGCCTCCCCAATGGCATCGTCCACGCGCGACACGTCCTCGACCCGGCCGCCGCGGTGGCGCCCGAGTTCGGGAGGGATCCCTGCCGGACTCCGATGCCGTGGACGGCCCATCCCGGCCACGGATTCACCGAGGCCGACACCGCCTGGCTGATCGCCGAGCCCCGGCCTGAGGAGGAGACCGTAGAGCACCAACTGCGGGACGACGGCTCTCCGCTCAACCGGATGAGGGCGCTGATCCAAGCGCGCCGCGATACCGCGGAGGAGAGAACCGGAGAGGTGGCCTGGCTGGAGTCAGAGGACACGGTGCTCGCCTATCGGTGGGACGGCGTGGCCCACGTCGCGAACCTCGGCGACGCCTCGGCGACGGTCGATGTCGGCGAGGGCTGGGAGGTGGCGCACTCCACAAATGAGGTGAAGCTGCTGGGCCCCGACCTGACCCTGCCGGCACACACCGGGGCAATCCTCCGCCGCCAGTGACCACCATGCGCGCACCATGCTGGAATAGCGTTCTACCTGGGCTTTCGCGAAGGCGCGACTTCGCCAGACCGAAGGTCCGGCCAGGTCGCTCGGTTGAGGAGTGTTGTGTTGACCTCGACGGTGCACGGGCCTAACGCGGCCTTCGGGGACGAGTCAGACTTCCGAGGCCTTGGCTCGTGTCTTTGCCAAGCGGAAGGTCCGTTCCGCCAGGTCGGACAGTTGGGGTAGTCGTAAGCCGGTTATTGAGCTTCGTACCGGGAGCGCTCCTGCAATCCTGGAATCGTGACGATGCTCCACGACCTGCTCAAGGCAAGGTTCAACATGGTTCGGCAAGACTTCGCCGAGGTGCTCGATCAACTCTCGGATGAGGAGTTGGCCTGGGTCCCGGCCGACGGAATGCGGTCAATAGCGGGTCAGCTGTTCGAGATCGCGGGGAAAGAGATCGAAGGGGTTCAGTGGATCAGAACCGGCGTGTGGCCGGACGAGTTCGACGAGTCGGAGGCGCCCGAAACACTCGCCGGGTGGAGGAACCTGTTCTCCGACTTACGCGCCGGGACCTTCGCCTATCTGGATTCCTTGGATGAAGTCGACCTTAACCAGCCCATCATCTGTCCGGAAGGGTGGTGGGAGGCTCTTCGACTCACGTCGTGCCCGCGTCATGAGGCCTTCAGGAACATCGCGATGCACGAGTGGTACCACACGGGACAACTCGTTACCTATCTATCGATGAAAGGGAGCGATCCCTACCGATTGGATTAATCGGTCGACGCCCTGTCCGTTCCTCCCCTCCGATACGCTCCATTCTCGCCCCACGGAGGCGGCAAGCGGTCGCCGAAGACGAGCCTCACGGGGCGCAGGCAGAACCGGAGAAATGACGCTCTAGCAGGGATGTCCGCTGGTGGGCCCACGTGGACTTGAACCACGGACCTCATCCTTATCAGGGATGCGCTCTAACCGGGCTGAGCTATGGGCCCCGACTGGTAGTCAAGGAAGGAGAATTGTAACGGTCCTTCCCATGCACGCCATATGGCGCTGCGATCCTTCGGCGCCGGTCAATGAGCGTGATTGGAAGATGGCGAGGTCGAAGTCCTCGTCCCGGGCCATCGATGCCGTCAGAGGGCCTGATCCAGACCTCGGTATCATTGTCCGGGCGCGGCAGTTCATTGGGTGAAAAGGAGACTGAAGGGTGGCCGACCGCAAACAGATGCTCATCGGAGGCAAGTGGGTCGACGGAACCGGCACGGAATACATCCCGATTCACAGCCCGGCCACCGGGGAGCTCTTGGCGGAGGTTCCCATGGGCACCACCGAAGACGTCGACCAGGCAGTGGAAGCAGCGCGGGGGGCCCGTCACGAGATGGCGGCCGTGGGTCCTTATCAGCGAAGCGAGCTTCTTCACACGGTGGCCGATCTCATCAGCGAGCGCAAAGAAGAGATCGCACGAGATCTGGCCCAGGAGCAGGGCAAGCCCTACCACTCCGAAGCGATGGGCGAGGTGGAGGTGGCGGTGGAGATGTGGCGCGACGCCGCCGAGATCATCAAGCGTCTCGAGGGGGAGGTGGTGCCCTCCAGCGACCCCAACAAACGCATCTTCACCATCCGCCAGCCACACGGCGTCTACGGGGTGATCACC
>DATKCE010000050.1:0-7071 GCA_035513335.1 Acidimicrobiia bacterium | reverse complement strand
GACCGACCCTGTTTGCGGGTGGTCACCAGCGCCGCCTCCTCGAGAACCCGCAGATGGCTCATCACGCCGAACCTGGTCATCTCGGGGAGGACGGCGCACAACTCGCCCAGGGTTTGGCCGTCCCGCTTGTACAGGGTGTCGAGAAGGAGCCGCCGGCCGGGGTCGTTGATCGCCTTGAACACCTCGTCCATATGGTCAGCATAGGTGAGTAAATACTCACATGTCAAGAAGGTGTATCTTGCGAGACGTTCAGAAAGGAGCATCGAAATGGGTGACCATCCCAATGTGGCCGCGTATCGGGAAGTCCACGAGAAGTTCAAGAAGGGCGACTTCCAAGCGATCTTCGACGTGCTGGCAGACGATGTCGTGTGGCATCAGATCGGAGGTACGACCCTCCACGGCAAGGAGGCGGTGCAGGAGAGTATGTCCGGGATGGGGGAGGTCGACTTCGACGTCGACATCCACGACGTGGTGGGCAACGACGAGCACGTGGTGGCTCTGGTCGAGGCCAGAGTCGGAATGGGCGGAGACAACTTCACCTATCGCACCGCCGAGATCGCTCACATGAAGGATGGGAAGGTCACCGAGCGTTGGGCGTTCTCCGACGACACGCAACGGATCACCGACTTCTTCAACTCCTTGGGCGGCTAGACCGAGAGCGGTCGACGAGGAACGAACTCGTATCAGGGACGGTGTGATCTCCTCTTGGTGGGGGAGAGGCAAAGTGCCTCACCATGAAGGAGGACGGGATGTTGCCCTATCACACTGTCTTCGTCTTGCAGCAGGAGAGGCTGGGCCGATACCAGGCGGAGGCGGAGCGAAGCACCCAGCGGCGCAAGGATTCAGACCAGTTCGACTTCTGGCTGGCGGTGAGTCGGGTCCTGGGGTTGTTCGCCAAGCGCGGCCTCGTCCGCCCCGCCATCTGACCAGAACACGAGAGCGTCCCCTCAAACGGGGCGCTCTCATCTTTGTTCCGCCGCTCTGCGGAGGACACGCAACATCTCTCTCCGGGTCATCGAACTGAACGGCCCTACTAACGCCCAATAGCGACGGAACCTCCTCTCGCTGTCGGGATCGGTGCATCGGACCCGGGTTTCGGTGACGACCGTGCTCGGCGCCCCCCCGGCGCCGGTGATCGCGAAGCCCCACACCGCTTTGGCGTACCCGGGTTGGTCGAATGTGGCGAAGTCAGAGGGCTCGAAGTCGACCAACCCACCCCGCACTCTCCAGAACCTCCCGATCAGTCCTAGAACGAGATCACGCGGCGGGTTCTCGTGGAGCACCTTGAACCCGATCCTCTCGAAGTCTCCCAGCTTCCCGGTGACGGGGATGCCCCTCAGGGAGAAGAGGATGCGGAGAACCGGCGAGGCGCCCAGGTTCGCCTCGCCCAATGTGTCCCACACTTTGGCGGGGGTGGATTCGATCGTCTCTTGGTGCTGACTCAGGGTCGTTTCTGCCGGCAGGTAACGGTCGAGCAGCTCCATCGTCAGAAAGGTAGAAACGACCGACGTATCAGGCCGGTGGCCTCTGCCTCTTCAGGAGTGACGGGAGAGCCCCGTCGAGCAGACGAGGAGAAAAGACATGCACGACTACATAGTGAAGTCCATCCACGATCAGCGGATGCGTCAGTTCATGGTCGAGGCGGAGCGGGCCCACTTGGTCCGTCAGCTTCGCAAAAGCCGCCCGGCTCGGGCCGGGTTTGCCCGGCGATTGGCGGGTCGAGTCAACGAAACACTGGGGGCGTTCGCCGCCGGGCTCCAGGCGAAGCGGCTGTCGACCTAGAAGCTTTCACATCTGGCCTACGAGAGCGCGTAGGCTCGGCGGAAATCCGGCGAACATCCCGGCTCACGGGAAGGACGGGACATGAGAAGGCTGCTCGCAATCCTTGCGCTGATCGCTCTGATAGTGGCTGCCTGCGGTGGCGAGAACGGTTCGACCGAGACTGCACAGGACACATCCCCAGCTCCTGGGTCGTGGCCAACGTGTTTCACGCCGGCCGCCTTCTACTCCGCGGACAAGGCCTGTGCCAATCTCGATCCAGATGCCTCCGAGGCGACCGGCCACGAGGCACTCGCGTTTGACCATGCGGGCGGGCAGCTCCTCGAGGTTCGACCTGACCGCACACCCCTCGACCATGCCTGCCTGGTTCACCCGAATCAGGTGTTCGTCACTCCTCAGGAAGACTTCGATCCCGTCCAGTACGGCATGGAACCAGTCGAGCCTGCCCAGCTCTTCTTCAGCGAACCAGAAAGCGAGGACGAATTAGGGGAAGAATTAGAGGACGCCCAGGCCGTCATCGCTCAGTACGAGGAACTGGGAGTGGGGCTGTTCCAAATCACCGATGGTGGGGACCTCCTCACCAGGATCGACCAGATTCTCGGAGATGGTTTCGATGCAAGCCCCCACTACGTGATTGCTCCGGCGCCGACCTGGAAGTACGGACCACATACCGCGGTCCGGGCGCTCACTGGTTGGAACTGGTCTCAGCTACCTATCACCCGTGAAGATGGTGCAGCAGCACCTGTGGAAGATGGTGCACGTGTGGTTGTCATCGATACCGGTGCGACAGGAAATCCGGTTTCCGACATCGGGCTGGGGGTGGCGGAGCCTGAAGGGGACGTTGATCCCTTCGTCAAGGGTCACGGCGTATTCGCTGCGTCGATCGTGAAGCAGTTCAACCCGGCGCTGACAGTTGATTTGTACCGAGCCGGCTTCGAGGATGGGACTCTGACTGAGGCCTCCGTGACTGCAGCTCTGCTTCGGGCCGCCCCTGCGGGGAAGGCCGTCGTCAACTTCTCCCTGGGCACCTACGAGTGCGCCGTCGAATACGGCTCAGTTGGGCTGACGGCCATTCTCTCCAACCTTCCGGACACCGTTCGCATCGTGGCAGCCAGTGGCAACGACGCCGAAAAACTCCCCAACCACCCGACGATGTTCCCTGCGCGCTTAGGGATGGATGGGTCGATGCCGGGGAAAGTCGTCGCAGTCGGGGCGCTCGATATCACCGGCAACCGTGCCGTCTGGTCGAACGAGGCCCAGGTGGATGCCCCCGGCGAGAATTTGATCGGCTGGTACCACGATGGAACCACCGGCGGCCTGGCGGTGTGGAGCGGGACCTCCTTCGCTGCCCCGCATTTCGCGGCTTGCATCGCCTCCGAACTGTGTGAGATGCCTTAGTGGGCGCTAGGGGCGACGAATCTGACCTCCTAGCCCTCGCAGAGCAAGATCCGGTTCGCGCCGTGGAAGTCGTTGGGTCGATTGCGGACAGCGCACCCGCCGGGGAAGCGGCAATCGCTCGGCGAGCTCTTGGGATCGCATATCGCAGCCTGGGTCGAATCCCCGAATCGATTCGAGAGCTGGAAGCATCGCGAGACGCTCTGCAGGAGCAAGGCGATGAGTCCTCTGCGGCAGAGTCGGAGATCTCCCTGGCTGCCTCGGTCGCCATGTCGGGAGACTTGACTCTGGCGATTTCGATGCTCGAGCCCCTGACCGGTGCGGAGGAGCCCTCGGTTCGAGCCCATGCTCAGGTGCAAAAAGCCGGCCTCGTGGCACGCGCCGGAGATTTTCCAGAAGCCCTGTCGCTCTATGCGTCTGCCCAGCCGGAACTCGAAGACATGAATGACGAACGCTGGCTTGCGCTCCTCCACTCGACTCGGGGGCTGGTCCGCTGTTATTCAGGAGATTTCAGAGGTGCAGAGGAGGATCTCCAAACCTCGCGGCAATTGTTTCTGGATCTCAACAGGGATTCCTCGGCTGCCGAGATGCTCCACAACCTCGGTTTCGTCGCGGTGCAAAGGGGTGATATAGCCCGTGGACTTTCACTCCTCCTCGAGGCCGAGGATTCCTTCGAGCGAGCAGGCTTGCCCATCGAGGCGATCTTGAGTGACCGGTCCCATGCGTACATGCTGGCGGGCGTGCCCAGATCCGCTTTCGAGTCGGCTGTCGAAGCGGCGAAGCGTCTCGAGGGCGATGGGAGGGAGCTCGAGCGCATGGAGGCCCTGTATTTCTCTGCCCGGGCTGCTCTCGCCGCCGGTGATCCGAAAGCGGCGTTCGAGGCCGCAACCGAGGCTGAGCGTTTGGCGAGGGAGCAGGGTCGGATCTCATGGCGTCTTATGGCCGCCGTTGTGGGGGAGGAGGCGAGCCTCCGGGCGGGAAGGTCCGGGAGTGTCGATCGTCTCGTCAAGTTGGCCGACTCGTTCGTCAACGAGGGGAATGTTCTGGGCCAGTCACACGCCCTGGCGTTGGCAGCTCTCCGGGAACTCGAGCAAGGTGACCTGGCTGCAGCCGAGGAGTATCTCGAGGCGGTGGAGCTCGACGACCCGTCTCCGGTCGAGATCCCCGTGTGGCTCTTGGTGGCGGTGGCCAGCGCCAAGGTGAAGCTGGCGAAAGGGGAGCGGTCTGAGGCGATCGAGACCTTGCAGGCTGCCGCCGACCTGGTCGATGAGCGCCGGCTCCTGCTCAGCGCCACAGAGGCTCGGGCCGGGATCACCAGGTTGGCGGATGAGGTCGCCGATGTCGGTCTGGAAGCTTTCGCGGGAGACGGAGCCGCCGTCATCGGCTGGGCCGAGCGTTTCAGGGGGGCATGGTTGAGAACGGCGCCCGTCGTCACCTCTCCCGATCCGGAGCTCGCTTCGGCCCTGGCTGAACTGAGGGGAAAGATGCAAGCGCTCGAAGAGATGGTCCTGGCCGGGGAGGACACGGCACAAGCCTCGGCAGACGCCAGACATGTGGAGAACAGAATCCGTGATCTCGCCATGGCGCACGGCTCGAGGGCGACGATCTCGGTTCCGATTCCTGAACTGCCGACCCTGCTCGGCGAGTTGAGCAGCCGAACCTTGCTTTACATCTACGACGTCGCGGATCGCACCTTCGGGGTGGTGGCATCCGCCGGGGAGATCGAGCACCATGAGCTGGGAGACAGGTCGAAGATCAGGGCCCTTGCCGGCCATCTCGCCGCGGCCATGCGTCGCGAGTTCCTGGTGCCGGGTCGGTCCCGCCCGGACCTCGTGTTCTCCATGATCGATGAGGTAGGCCAGCTGCTCTTCGGTCCGGCGCAGGGCGCCTCCTCCGAGATGGTCGTGGTTCCTCCTCCTGATCTGCACAGCCTGCCCTGGAACGCCATGGCGCGGGCGATCTCCCGTCCGCTCCTCTCGGTGACCGTGTCGCCGTCCGCCGGATTGTGGCTTGATTGCTTACGGCGAAGCAGAGGGGAGGGCGACCCCATCGTGGTGGCGGGTCCACGTCTGCCGCATGCTGCGGAGGAGGCGAGGCGGGTAGCGCAGGTATACGAGAACCACGCAGAGGTCCTCGTCGGTGAGGCCGCCACCGTTACCGCCACGGCGAGGGCCATGGAGCGCCACTCGGTGCTGCATGCTGTGGCCCACACGTCGCTGAGGTATGACAACCCGATGTTTTCGGCGCTGGAACTGGCTGATGGATTCCTCAATCTCTACGACATCGAGAGCATCGCCACCATTCCGAAGACGGTCGTGTTGTCGGCGTGCGACTCCTCACATGGAAATGTCGTCGGGGGTCACGAGATGTACGGGCTGGCCTCCCTGCTCCTCTCCCGCGGGGCACGCTCGATCATCGCCACGGTGGCCCCCATCCCGGACTCTGAGGCCTCGGTCGCGGCCTCGGTTCGAATCCACGAGGGCCTGAGCCGGGGAAACTCCGCGGTGACCGCTCTTCATGACGCGATCGACGGAGGGGACCGCAGTGCAGTCGACCCGTCTCTGGCCTTCGTTGTCTATGGCGCCGGTTAGATAGGCGTATTTCGCGATCTCGATCTAGCTCTATCCCGTACCATGCGTGACATCGCGCAGACCACGCACGGGGAGTTGTTGGCAAATGCCGCGGCCGGTGACCAGGCGGCCTGGAACGCGCTCGTCGACCAATTCGGCCAGATGGTGTGGTCCATAGCCCGCAGCTTCCGTCTCGACGAGGCCACCGCCAAAGACGTCAGCCAGACGGTCTGGATGAGGTTGGTCGAGAACCTGGACAAGATCCACGACCCGGAGCGTTTGCCGGGATGGCTGGCGACCACCTGCCGGCGGGAGGCGCTGCGGGTGGTCAAGCTCGCCGATCGGTCGGTGCCCACCGACTTCGAGTACGACCTCGAGGACCAGGGGCCGCCCCTGGAGGCGATGCTCATCGAGGACGAGGAGATCCGTGAGGTCGTGGCCGCCTTCCACACGCTGAACGACGAGTGTCGACAGCTCCTGCGCCTGCTCACCGTGGAGCCGGCCCTCAGCTACGAGGAGATCTCCGAGGTGATCGACCGGCCTGTGGGGAGTTTGGGTCCGACCCGGGCCAGATGCATCGAACGGCTCAAGTCGGCCATGCGTGGTATCAGGAAGCAGCCGGACGACTCTTCAGGGAGAGGAGGTGAGCGTGATGAATGATGCCAGGAACGACGAACAGCTCATCGCCATGCTTCGCAGCGGGATCGCCGAAGGCGATCCCGCCCCCGCCGACATTGCCGAATTCGCCCGGGCCGTCTATTCGTGGCGGCTGATCGACGCTGAGCTTGCCGAGCTCGCCTTCGACTCCGTGACCGACCAGACCGCAGGGGTTCGTTCGACAGCAACCGCCCGGATGATCTCCTTCGAGGCGGGCCGCTGGACCATCGACATCGAGTACAACGAGCCCACCGGTCGTCTCCTGGGTCAGGTCAGTCCGGCCGGAAGGGTCACCGTCGAGCTTCACTTCGCCGGCGGGGCGATCGGCATCTACACCGATGAGCTTGGCCGGTTCGACTTCGACGAGGTCCTCCCCGGTCCGATCAGCCTCGTCATCCGGACCTCGGGCGACCTCGAGGTCATCAAGACGGAGTGGATCGTCCTCTAAAGACGGTCTTTTCGTATCAGTCCCACCTCCGATTCCTCTCCCCTGGTGAGACCGTCGCAATGAGTCCGGCGGATGGACCAACTGAGGAGAGAACCATGCTCTACATGTCCCAAGCGGAGGCATCCCGGAGATCGAGACGATGGGCCTGGGCACACCGCCCGGTCGAGTCGTTGGAGAACCCGGTGAAGCGCTACCTCCGAGACCGGTCCGTCGGGTCCGGTC
>DATKCE010000049.1:0-21201 GCA_035513335.1 Acidimicrobiia bacterium | reverse complement strand
TACAGGCACCCTCACCAACCGGCCGGGGCACGATCTAGTCCCAGAAGTCCAAGCTCCAGGTGCGGACAGTGCTCACCAGCCAGCGGCTCGGCCACAAGACTCCCACACACAGCAGCAGCCTCGCAGAGCCCCATTAGGTGCGGAGGGTGAAGCCGGGATCGTGGTGACCCAGATACTCGGACACCGCCCGGATGCTGACCCCGTTCTCGAGGAGCACCGACGCGTAATGGTGTCTCAGGGCGTGCATCCCGTTGTCCCTGTTGCGCTCCAGTCCGGCTGCTAGCAGGGCGGGCTTCCATCCATTGTGAGTGAAGTAGGCGCGGGTCAACGGTCCCCGGTCCCGGTTGGTGAAAAGCAGGTCGATCGAGCGTTCCTCTCCACGAGGCTCGTGCCACGGGAGTTGGACCGGCGAAGCGCCGAACCTCTGGACGTGTTCGGCAATGGCCTGGGCGACGGTGTCGGGTAGCGGCACCGCTCGCTCCCTACCTCCTTTGGGCGGAGCGAGGACCACCTGATTCTTGACTAGACGCAGCTGCTGGCGGACACGAACCGTTCGCCGGAGGAAGTCGACCGCATCGAGGGTGAGGCCGAAGATCTCGCCCTGTCGGAGGCCGCAGCCGGCTCCCAGCACCGGCATGGCTCTGAACTCGCCAGGATGGCCCTGGATGACCTTGTGGACGGTCTCGATGGGCCAGGGAACCACCCGGCGCCGGTCCACTCGCGGGGGCTTTACCGAGGACACCGAGCAGGGATTGGAGGCTATCAACCCATCCTCAACCGCGGCGGAGAGGATGGTGGAGAGGTTGGAGAGCAGCAGGCGACAATAGGAGGCCGCCACCTCGACCTGCCGGCTCCTCACCCACGCCTGGATGGTGGACGGCTTGAGGTGACGGAGCTCCATCTCTCCAATGCTCGGCAAGATGTGGGTGCGAACTCGAGACTCCATCGTCTCCCGCGTGGAGGCGTCGAAGGTCTGCGCCACAAGCCAATGCGTGGCGAAGTCAGCGAGGGTGATCGTTCCCGCCTTGGGATCGACATAGCGGCCGGTAACGAGGTCGGCCGTCACCTGGTCGAGCCATCGCTGGGCGTCCACCTTCCTGGTGAAGGTCTTGGATCTCTCCCGACCATCCGGATCGCGGTAGCGAGCCTGCCAGCGCCGCTGGTGTCCTTTTCCCCGGTCCCTGATGTGTGCCATCGGTCCTTCCTCGGAGCCATCGCCGCTCGCTCGGTCAACGTACAGGTCGGAGGCGACTTCTGCTCACCTGCCGACCTCGGAGGGGAAGTTGGCGGTGGCGGTCTGCCGGTGGGCGTCGTGGAGTTTGTGTTCGATCCATTCTTCGATGTCGGCCCATCGGTAGCGGAGGTGCTTCCCGACTCGGAATCCGGGCGGTCCTTTTCTGCGGTGGCGCCACTGGTAGAGGGTGGCGACGGGCACGCCGAGGTAGTCGGCGAGTTCTCGCACGTCGACCAGCCGGTCTTTACGGTCCATCCGACCATCTGTGTGTCATCACCCAGTTAAGGGGCGCGGGGCGGCTCTCGACGCGACACACTGTCTGCTCGGTGATGTAGGACACGGTGCGGCGCCCCATTTGTCCCAACCAAACCTTCCTTGACTTCGAACGAACTGGGGCCGTGAATATCGGTCCGCCATTTCGAGTTGGCTGACCGACCCCGGTGTCCCACAAGGGTCGGTGGGGTCGTCGTTGCGGTTGCTGTGAGGTCGTGTCGCGTGTCGGGGAAGGCCGCGCCCCTTAGAAGGACATGAAGGTGAGTTGGAAGGGAGACGCGTCCACAACCGCACCGATCACCCGTCGACGTCGAGGACACCTCCGAATCGAGCACCGATCGGAGCTCGACCACCCTTCCCGCGCGGTACCCCGATCGAGCTGAGCATGGAGATCCCATGAGTCCCCCGCCACGTCGACAGCCGCTCTCAGAGGACAGACGAGTGCACACCTGCGGTGAGATCCTGAGGGGAGGCCTGTGGTGACGGTGCGGGTGACCACGCTGAAAGGGATGGAGGCGGGTCGCTACTACACCGAGCGTCTCCCCTCCTATTACCTCGATGGCGACGAGCCGCCGGGCCGCTGGTGGGGTCGGGCGGCGGGTCGTCTGGGACTCGACGGCGAGATCGATTCGGAGGCTTTCCTGGCGGTGATGGCCGGCCTGGACCCGGCGACAGGGGAGGACCTGGGTCGCCGATATGGGGAGGGGTCGGTGCGGGGCTATGACGCCACGTTCTCGGCTCCCAAGTCGGTGTCGGTGCTGTTCGCCCTCGGCGACGAGGCGATACGCCGTGAGGTGGCTGAGGCGCATGAGCGGGCGGTGGAAGCAGTGCTGGGCTGGGTTGAATCGCAGGCTCACACCCGGATGCGCCGCCACGGTCACATCATGTGTGTGGACGCCGAGGGGATCGTGGTGGGGGTGTTCGCGACCACCAGCGGGTGGTCCAGTCCATGATCGGACGGCAACGTGGGCTGGAGGGCATCGACTCGGGAACAGCGGCGTTGCTGGTCGATGATGCTATGTTCTGCCTGCTTCAAGCCGAAGCGGACGTGGAACGGAGGAGGTAGGAAGGTGCGACATACGGGCCGAAACGCGGGTGGGTTGAGGGTAGATCCGACCAGCTGCGGGGATCCGGGCAGGTCATTGCAGCGTTCCACCTCGAGGGATGACAGCCGTGGCCACTTCGCAGACTGACGTAGTAGTCGTCGGAGGAGGGCCGGCCGGATCGACGGTGGCCAGTTTCCTCGCCCGCAAGGGTCACTCCGTGACGGTATTCGAGAAGGAGGTGTTTCCGAGGGATCACGTGGGAGAGTCGATGCTGCCGTTCTGCTACCACATCTTCAAGGAGCTAGGGGTCCTCGAAGAGATGGAAGACCGGTTCGTCCGCAAGCCTGGCGTTCGCTTCCTCGACACCGATGGGGTGACCTCCACCACTTTCTGTTTCGGTCACAAGATCGAAGGGCCGAGCCACCTGTCGTTTCAGGTCATTCGGGCGGAGATGGACGAGCTCTTGTTGGATCACTCGGCCGACGAGGGCGCCGAGGTGTTCGAGGGAGCCAGTGTCCGCGAGGTCGATCTCGCGGGGCCCGCGGGAGCCGCTGTTGTCCGGTTCACGGGGAGAGACGGCGGTGAGTCCGAGATCACGACCCGGTTTGTGATCGATGCCAGCGGTCGCTCGACCTTTCTCGCCAACCGCATGAAGACCAAGACGGCCCACAAGGAGTTGGAGCGCACGGCCATCCACGCCCACTGGACCAACACCCGTTATCTCGGCGGTCTTCAGGAGGGGATGATCCAGATCGTCTACACGGGAGGAGAGAAGCAGGGATGGATCTGGGTTATCCCGTTGGGACGCGATCGCCTCAGCGTCGGCCTGGTGATGAACACTTCGTTCTATCAGAGCCAGCGCCGAAGGCTCAAGGACGAAGGTATCAGCGACTGGAAACAGGAGCTGTATCTCCGGGAAGTCATGCTCTCTCCTTTCGTTCAGGAGGTCCTACATGAGGCTGAACAGATGATGGGCGTCACGGTCGAAGGGGACTATTCGTACACCGTTGACTCAAAGTGGGGTCACAACTACGCCCTGGTCGGTGACGCCTCAGCGTTCATTGACCCGATCTTCTCGAGTGGCGTGTATCTGGCCATGCAGAGCGCCAGAGATCTCTCAGAGGCCGTCGACATCCGTCTGTCCAAGGGTGTCGAGGCGGGCGCTGAAGCTATGACCCAGACGTACGACCGTATCGTCGGTGCGTACGCCTTGGTCGATAAGCTGATCCGGCTCTTCTATACACCCAACGTGCTCAACTTCGCCCAACTCGGGTCGGCCGCCGATGCGTTCGAGGACTACGACCACTACGCCAACGCCATCGGGCTCCAGCATTTCTTGCTGGCGGGCGACTTCTTCGAGCAGGCCAACAAGTACTCGGATTTCGTCGATGGTCTCAGAGATCCTCGCTATTTCGATATGTATCAGAATCTGGTGATGAAGCGTCCCTCCTTCCAAGCCGACGGATCATGCGGCATGTCTCCCGCGGCGATATTTCCCCCGAAGCTCGCCGAGCACGAAGCTCGACGTGCCGCCCTGGGGATCTGAGGGAAGTCCGTTCGCTACCACACCTCCCCGTTTCGAGCTCCGCGGGCAGCCGCCACTACGGCCACCTCAGCATTGAAGAGCCTCGCGCTCGATCGGGTCGTCCATGGCGTGTCAGCCAGCAGTGGTACATCGGCGGATGAGAGTCGCACTCGCCGTCGCCATCGGAGCATGGACGCTCGTCGCCTGGGGCGGGCGGATCGGACTCCTCACCAGTGAGGAAGGACTGGGCGCCTGGTTGCGCATCGGCGGCTCGCTGATCGTCGGTGCTTTCGCCGTCGCCGCGCTGCTCGCCCCGCAGTTGGAGCCGGCTCGTCGGCCGGCACTGGTCCTATTCTCGGTCTTCACCGTGGTGCTCTGGGTCCGTAGCCTGATCGTCAACTGGGTCGGGGATGGGTCCCTCCCCTTCAAACTGGTCCACACCGTGCTTGCGTTGGGGTTCTTCGCCCTGGCATGGTGGGCAGTCTCGTTCGTCACCTCTACGCCGGAGAACGAGGCGCAAGCCGCCGTGACCACCGATTCGACCACATGAGTCGACCCGTCACCGTCCAGTTCCTCAAGTACCCCGACATACTCCATTGGGGGTTCGAGGCGCACCGGCTCGGTGAGGACGAGTGGGGGGACTGGATCGGAGTCCCGGCGGGGACTTCGTGCTGGAAGGGCGAGGAGCCGTTTCGCCCCACCGAGGGAGACGCCGTCTTCTGCGTCCCGCGAGACGAGTGGTGGCACCTCCACTACAACGGCGACAACCATCATCGGTACACCCACTTCGTCGACATCGTCACCCCTCCGGTGTGGGTGTCCGGGAGCCGCTACGAGATGGTCGATCTCGACCTCGACGTCGCGGTCCACCGGGACGGGACCATCGAGGTCCAGGACGAGGACGAGTTTCAGGTCCACCAGGTGCGATACGGATACACAGAGGAGATGGTCGGCACCGCATTATCGGAGACCAACCGCATCGTCGACCTGCTCGAGCGGCGGTCCGAGCCCTTCTTCGAGGTCGCCGGCCGCTGGATGGACACTCTTCGCGGGTAGTTAGCCTCGTCAGCAGTGACGGCCCGGAAGCAGATCGAATCACGACTCACCGAAGAAGACCTCTATCTCTGGAACGAGGGGACGCATTACCGCCTCTACGAGAAGATGGGGGCGCACCCCGCCGACGAGGGGACCTACTTCGCCGTCTGGGCACCCAATGCGGACCGGGTCTCGGCGATTGGGGACTGGAACGGCTGGAACCCCGACCGCGACCCGCTGACACCCCGCGGTTTGTCGGGCATTTGGGAGGGAGTGGTAGTCGGTGCCGGGCCGGCCGCTACATACAAGTACCACATCATCAATGGCGAATACCGGGTCGAGAAGGCCGACCCCTTCGGCTTCCACCACGAGACGCCACCCGACACCGCATCCAAGGTGTGGGGCCTCGACTATCACTGGGGCGACGATTCCTGGATGACGGGGCGTGGCGATAGCAACTCGTTGCAGGCGCCGATGAGCGTGTACGAGGCTCATCTTGGCTCCTGGAGGCGGGGTGAGGGAGCCCGTCCCCTCACCTATCGGGAGATGGCGGACCAGCTACCGGGATATGTGGCGGATCTCGGGTTCACCCACGTCGAGTTTCTCCCCATCGCCGAGCACCCCTTCTATGGCTCCTGGGGTTATCAGACCACCGGGCACTTCGCCCCCACCTCCCGATACGGGACCCCGCAGGACTTCATGGCCCTCGTCGACGCTTTCCACCAGGCGGGGATCGGCGTGATCCTCGACTGGGTGCCTTCGCACTTCCCCAACGACGAGCATGGCCTCGGCTACTTCGACGGGACCCACCTCTTCGAGCACGCCGATCCCCGACAGGGATTTCATCCCGACTGGGGAACCCTCATCTTCAACTACGGGCGAACCGAGATCCCCTCTTTCCTCATCAGCAACGCTCTCTTCTGGTTGGACAGGTATCACATCGACGGCCTCCGGGTCGACGCAGTGGCCTCCATGCTCTATCTCGACTACTCACGTGAGGAGGGGGAGTGGGCCCCCAACGTCCACGGTGGTCGGGAGAACCTCGAGGCCATCGCCTTCCTGAGGCGGCTCAACGAGACCGTCTACCTCAACTATCCCGATGTCCAGACCATCGCCGAGGAGTCGACGGCGTGGCCGATGGTGTCCCGACCCACCTTCCTCGGCGGTCTCGGGTTCGGCATGAAGTGGGACATGGGTTGGATGCACGACACGCTCGAGTACATGTCCAACGACCCCATCCACCGCAGCTACCACCACCATCGGCTCACCTTCCGGGCCGTATATGCGTTCACCGAGAACTTCATGCTTCCGCTCTCTCACGATGAGGTGGTGCACGGCAAGGGCTCCCTGGTCGGGAAGATGCCGGGCGACGAATGGCAGAAGTTCGCCAATCTCCGCCTCCTCCTCGCCCAGATGTGGACCCAGCCGGGGACGAAGCTCCTGTTCATGGGGGGCGAGTTGGGACAGACCACGGAGTGGGCACACGAAGGCCAGGTGGATTGGGCTCTCGCCGAGCGCGAGCTCAACGGAGGTATCTCGCGTTTGGTCGGGGACCTGAACCGGATCTATCGGGACTACCCGGCACTGCACGAGACCGACTGCCGGCCGGAGGGATTCGAGTGGGCGGTGGTCAACGACTCGGAGAACAGTGTCCTGGCCTACCTCCGCCGGTCTGATGGCGATGAGACCCTTCTCGTGATCCATAACCTGACCCCCGTGCCGAGGACCGGCTACCGGGTCGGGGTCCCGGGCCCGGGGAAATGGGTCGAGATCCTCAACACCGATTCTGAGGTCTACGGCGGGTCGGGTCAGGGGAATCTCGGAGCGGTGGACACCGGGACCCTGCCGGTGCCCCATCACGGGAGACCGGAGTCGATCGACCTGACGCTCCCCCCGCTGGCGACCTTGGTGTTGAAGCAGTTCCCACGCGATTCCGACAACGGCGGGGAAGAGGAGTAGGGCGGGGATTTCTGGTTCGGCCTCCTAGAATTCAGGTCCTGTATTGAGCAACAACAGCTACGTCTGCATCCATGGCCACTGGTATCAGCCGCCGCGAGAGAACCCGTTCACCGGTGAGGTGGGGGTTCAGCCCTCGGCGGCGCCCTACGCCAACTGGAACGAGCGCATCACCGCCGAGTGCTATGAGCCCAACACCAGGGCTGCGATCCTCGGTGAGGACGGCACCGTTCGACGCCGTGTCAACAACTACGAGTGGGTGAGCTCGGACTGGGGCCCGACCCTGCTCGACTGGCTGGAGGAGCATGAGCCCGAGACCTATCAGCGGATCATCGCAGCCGATGCCGCCTCCAGAGAGCGATTCGCCGGTCACGGCACGGCGGTGGCCCACACCTACAACCACACGATCATGCCGCTCTCCAACCGGAGAGACAAGCGGACCCAGATCCTGTGGGGGATCGCCGACTTCCGCCATCGGTTCGGAAGAGAGCCGGAGGGCATGTGGCTGCCGGAGACCGCCGTCGACCTGGAGAGTCTCGAGCTCATGGCAGACGCGGGGATCGCCTACACCATCCTCTCCCCCTACCAGGCCGCGGCAGTCCTCGACCAGGGGGAGTGGGTCGACGTGGTGGGGGGCACGATCGACACCAGGGTGCCGTACACGGTGCGGCTGTTCGGGGGCAAGAGCATCTCCGTGTTCTTCTACAACGGACCGCTGTCTCAGGAGATCGCGTTCAACGGCGTCCTCGAGGACGGGTCGATCCTGGCCAAGCGCCTGGTCCAGTCCTTGGGAGAGCCCAAAGGCGAAGCCCACCTCTCACATGTGGCCACCGACGGAGAGACCTACGGCCATCACCATCGGCACGGCGAGATGGCGTTGGCCCGGGCGGTCGAGGACCTCGAAGCCGACCCTGACGTCGAGCTGACCAACTACGCCACCTTCCTCGCCAAGCACGCCCCCACGCGTGTGGTCCGCATCATCGAAGGCACCTCCTGGAGCTGTGCTCACGGCATCGATCGCTGGCGCGCCGACTGCGGATGTCACACCGGCCAGAACCCCGATTGGAACCAGGATTGGCGATCCCACCTCCGGGCCGCCCTCGATTTCCTCCGCGATGGGCTCATCGACGACTTCGAGTCGCTGGGCGCGACGGTCCTCGCCGACCCCTGGGCGGCCCGTGACGGTTACATCGAAGTCATCCTGGGCAGATCTGCCGGCGGCTTCCTCGGCGATCATGCCCATGGTGGCCTCTCCGAAGAGAAGCGGCAGCTCGCACTAGACCTGCTGGAGATCCAGCATCGGGCAATGCTCATGTACACCTCGTGCGGCTGGTTCTTCGACGACATCTCCGGCCTCGAGGCCGTCTTCGTGCTGCGACACGCCGGCCGGGTGATCGATCTGGCCCGTCGGGCCCTGGGGCGCGACCTCGAGGCCGGCTTCCTCGAGATCCTCGAGCGGGCGCGGTCCAACGTCGACGACAGGACTGGCCGTGACGTGTTCGAGTCGTCCGTGGTGCCGTATCTGCGAACCACATCGGGCGACACATCTGGCGCTCGGTAGAGGTCTCGCTAGATTCGGCGGTGATGGCCAAGTCCTGGGCTACCGACAAACGAGTCGTCATCGAAGCGGCATCACCCCAGGTCGACAGGGGTTCGTTCCCGGCGAAGTCGACCCTGGGTGACCCGATCGATGTCGAGGCGGACGTTTTCGCCGACGGCCACGACGTAGTGCGTTGCGTGGTCCGCTACCAACGGGTGTCCACCCGGGGCTGGACCGAGATCCCGATGGAATTCCTCGGAAACGATCGCTGGCGGGCCGTCTTCACGCCTGACGAGCTCGGCCTGTGGCAATTCGAGATCGCGGGATGGGTCGACCACTTCGAGAGCTGGCTCTCGGGCATCCGGAAGAAGGCCGAGGCCGGGGTCGACCTGGCGGTGGAGCTCGAGATCGGAGCCTGGCTTTACACGGAGACATCGCAGAGGGCGAGAAGTGGAGACGCTGACGAGCTCCTCGCAGTGGCCGCCTCTCTGGTAGACGCGTCTCTCGATCCCGACGCCAGACTCTCCGCAGGCACGTCCGAGAAGGCCACTGGCCTCGCCCGGCGCTACCCCGACCGATCGCGCGAGACCAGGTCGTCGACCCGGTGGCCCGTGGTCGTCGACCGGGAGAAGGCGGTTTTCTCGACGTGGTATGAGCTGTTCCCCCGGTCGTGGTCGAAGAAGAAGGGTGAGCACGGCACCTTCGCCGACGTAGAGGATCGCCTCGACTACATCGCCGACATGGGCTTCGACGTCCTCTATCTCCCTCCGATCCACCCCATCGGCACGACATACCGCAAAGGGGCCAACAACGCAGTGGTCTCCGCTGACGACGACCCCGGTGTCCCTTGGGCGATCGGATCCCCACAGGGCGGTCACACCGCCATCAACCCCGATCTGGGGACGATCGAAGACTTTCGAGCCCTCCGGGATGCCGCCGCGGCTCGCGACATCGAGATCGCCCTCGACATCGCCTTCCAGTGCTCTCCGGACCACCCTTGGGTGACCGAGCATCCCGAGTGGTTTCGACATCGCCCCGACGGAACCATCCAGTTTGCCGAGAACCCCCCGAAGAAGTACCAGGACATCTACCCGCTCGATTTCGAGACCAGCGACGCAGAGGGGCTATGGACGGGGCTGAAGGGAGTCTTCGAGCACTGGATCGGTGAGGGCATCCGCATATTTCGTGTCGACAATCCGCACACCAAGTCGTTTCCCTTCTGGGAGTGGATCATCCCCGAACTGCGCACAGAGCACCCCGACGTGATCCTGCTGGCCGAGGCGTTCACCCGACCGGCAGTCATGCATCGACTCGCCAAGGCCGGGTTCAACCAGTCATACACCTACTTCGCATGGCGCACCACCAAGTCGGAGTTGACCCAGTACATGGCGGACCTCGCCGAGGTGGCCGACTTCTTCCGCCCCTCGTTCTGGCCCAACACCCCGGACATCCTCACCGAGGAACTGCAGACCGGGGGGAGGGCCGCGTTCATATCTCGTTACGTGCTCGCCGCCACGTTGAGCCCCGCCTGCGGGATCTATGGTCCCGCCTTCGAGTTGATGGAGCATCGCCCGTTGCGCGAGGGGTCTGAGGAGTATCTCGACTCGGAGAAGTATCAGCTCCGAGACTGGGACCTCGACCGCGCCAATTCCCTCGCCCCGGTCATCACCCAGGTCAACAGGGTTCGTAGGGCCCATCCTGCCCTGCAGCGTCGCCACGGTCTCGTGTTCCACCCGACCGACAACGAGATGATCCTCTGCTACTCGAAACGAGCCGGGGACGACTTGGTGTTGGTCGTGGTCAGCCTCGACCCTCATCACAGCCAATCGGGGTGGGTCGATCTCGACCTCGACGTGCTCGGGATCGACCCATCGCAGCGATACGCGGTGCACGACCGCCTCACCGACCGCCGCTATCAGTGGGACGGTCGCCACAACTTCGTGCAGCTGGACCCAGGGGGGATCCCCGCCCACGTGTTCGCCATCCGGGGACAGATGCGCACGGAGGAAGGATTCGACTATTTCGTCTGATCAGAGTGCCTGGTATCACGACGCCATCATCTACGAGGCCCACGTCAGGGCGTTTCGCGACGACAACGGCGACGGGATCGGCGACTTCAAGGGCCTGACCTCGAAACTCGACTATCTGAGGGATCTCGGTGTCACCGCCCTGTGGCTCCTGCCCTTCTACCCGTCGCCTCTTCGTGACGACGGCTACGACATCGCTGACTACGAGTCGATCAACCCGGCCTATGGGACCATGCGCGACTTCAAGAGGCTATTGCGCGACGCCCACGCCCGGGACATCAAGGTGATCACCGAGCTGGTCATCAACCACACCTCGGACCAACACCCCTGGTTCCAGAAGGCCCGTAATGCCAAGCCCGGATCTCCCGAGCGTGATTTCTACGTGTGGTCGGACACGCCGGATCTCTACTCCGAGGCGCGGATCATCTTTCAGGACACCGAGACCTCCAACTGGACCTGGGATCCGGTGGCAGGGGCGTACTACTGGCACCGATTCTTCTCCCACCAGCCCGATCTCAACTTCGAGAACCCCGCGGTCCACGAGGCCATATTCGAAGTCCTCGACTTCTGGCTGAACATGGGTGTCGATGGCCTCCGTCTCGATGCCGTCCCCTACCTGTACGAGCGGGACGGCACCATGTGCGAGAACCTGCCCGAGACCCACGAGTTTCTCAAGGAGCTCAGGGCTCGGATGGACGAGAAGTACGACGACCGGCTCTTCATCGCCGAGGCCAACCAGTGGCCCGAGGACGCGGTCGCCTACTTCGGTGACGGGGATGAGTGCCACATGTCCTTTCACTTCCCCCTCATGCCACGTCTCTTCATGGCGCTTCGCATGGAGAACCGCTTTCCCATCCTCGACATCCTCGAACAGACTCCCGACATCCCGGACAACGCGGCCTGGGCGATCTTCCTCCGCAACCACGACGAGCTCACCCTCGAGATGGTCACCGACGAGGAGCGGGACTACATGTACCACGTGTACGCCCACGATCCGCGCATGCGGATCAACGTCGGGATACGCCGCCGGCTCGCCCCTCTCCTGGGGAACAACCGGCGAGAGATCGAACTGCTCAACGGGCTCCTCCTCTCACTCCCCGGTGTTCCGGTGATCTACTACGGCGACGAGATCGGCATGGGGGACAACATCTATCTCGGTGACCGCAACGGTGTCCGCACCCCGATGCAGTGGTCTGGCGACCGCAACGCCGGGTTCTCCGAGGCCAATCCCCAGAGTCTCTACTTCCCGGTGATCACCGACCCCCAGTACCACTACGAGTCGATCAATGTCGAGGTTCAGCGGGACAACCCCAACTCCCTCTGGTGGTGGATGAAGCGTTCCCTCGCCCTCCGCAAGAGCCTCCCCGGGCTCTCCCGGGGCACCTTCGAAGTGGTGCCCTCCGACAACCCGAAGGTGCTGAGCTTTCTGCGCCGACTGGACGAGCACGTGGTGCTGGTCGTGGCCAACCTCTCCCGACATGTCCAGCCGGTCACCCTCGAGCTGGGGGAGTTCGCCGGACTCCATCCAGTCGAGGTCCTCGGGCGCGCCATGTTTCCGGTGATCGGCGAGTCCCCCTACACCATCACCGTGGGCACGCACGACATCTACTGGTTCTCCCTCCAGCCCGACACCGAGGACGTGCCCGACGGCCGGCCCCGGATCGCTCTTCGCGGAGGCGAGCTGAGCGGGGTGTGGCGAGCCCGCGCCCAGTTGCAGCGAGCCCTGGTCTCCGACATCGCCCGACGCCGCTGGTTTCGGAGCAAAGCGGCGACGATCAGGGAGAGCGAGGTCGTCGACCTCGTGGAGATGCCGGCTTCTGCTGCCCGGATCGCCTTCGTCAGGCTCGAGTACATCGACGCCGACCCGGAGATCTATGTCATGCCCTTGGCGGTGGCCGCCGGGCCAGAGGCGGAGAGGCTTGCCGCGGAGAGACCAGAAGCCATCGTCGCCGACATCACCGGTGTCGAAGAGGCGGCGGTTCTCTACGACGCCATGCAGAACCCGGCATTGTCCCGTGAGCTGCTCCGGCTCGCCGCGCGGCGCCGCAAGATCAAGGGCCGCCACGTCAACCTGTTCTCGGAGAGCCTCAAGGGGTCGAGCCGTCTCCGTCAACTCCCCGACGACGCCGTGATACGCACCGCCGACACCGAGCAGACCAACACATCGGTCTTCTTCGGGGACGAGCTGATCATGAAGTTGTTCCGGAAGGTCGAGGCGGGAGCCAACCCGGAGGTGGAGGTGGGGCGGTTCCTCACCGAGCGTCAGGCATATCCCAACACGCCCCGTGCGGCCGGTCTCGTCACGGCCGAGATCGGCGACGGACAGGCGGCGATCGCCTTCTTTCAGGACCTCGTGCCCAGTCAACAGAACCTGTTCGAACACACCTTCGACGGGGCCGTGCTCACCCTGGAGAGCATCCTGGCGTCGGGAGGCGAAGTCCCCGAGCGGCCGCCGAGAGTGCGTCACCCCCTGGACGTCACCACAGGCGAGTTGGACGACGCCGCCGAGTTGATGGGTGCGCACACCGCCGAGGCCGAGCTGCTCGGTCAGCGCACCGGTGAGATGCACATCGCTCTCGCCTCTGATCCAATCGACCCCGTCTTCGCTCCCGAGCCGATGTCGACCCTGCAGCAGCGCTCCACCTATCAAGCGATCCGGTCGGCGGTCAGAACCAGCCTGGCGGCGCTCCGCCGACGCCGCTCCCGCCTCCGTCCCGAGGACGCCGAGCTCGTCGACCGTGCGGTCGGTTCAGAGAGAGAGATCATCGATCGTCTCAAGGGGATCATCGACGGGAAGATCGAATGCGAGCGAATCCGCATCCATGGCGACTTCCATCTGGGCCAGGTCCTCTTCACCGGCAACGACTTCTTCATGATCGACTTCGAGGGAGAGCCGCAACGGCCACTGTCGCAGCGGCGTCTCAAGCGATTGGGGCTGCGCGACGTCGCCGGGATGGTGCGCTCCTACCACTACGCCATCGTGATGGCCCTGCGTCAGGTGGCGGAGGCGGGCATCGACGAGGACACTCACGCGGTGCTCGACCAATGGGCCAATGTCATCCACAGCTGGCTCTCCGCCTCTTTCCTGAAGGGTTACCTGGAGGCCGTAGAGGGCTCGTCGATCGTCCCCTCTGATCCCGATCACGTCAGGACCCTCCTCGACGCGCTGGTCATCGAGAAGGCCGCCTACGAGCTGGAGTACGAGGTGAACAACCGACCCGACTGGGTGGCGATCCCGCTCTACGGGATCCTGAACACCCTCACCTGACGGGGGGTGCTCGCTACGAGAGCCGGTAGATCTTGTTCTCGTAGTCGCGCACCATCCGTGCCGAGGTGACCTTCGGGCCCAGCGTCGCCCAAGCGTGACGTATGCGGCCGAGGAACAGGGAGCGCGACTCGTGATACTCGGTGGTGATTCGGGCGATCGTCTCGAGCATCGTCGTCGCCTCTTCGCGGTCCCTGGTGCCGGGCCCCTCGGCCGGGCTCGGGGTGATCTCCCAGCCGTTGTTCCCGTCGTACATCTCGGCCCACCACCCGTCGAGCACCGAGCAGTTGAGAGAGCCGTTGAGCGCCGCCTTCTCGCCGCTTGTTCCCGATGCCTCCCGGGGCTGGATCGGGTTGTTGAGCCAGATGTCCGAGCCCTGGACCATGGCCAGGGCGATGTCCATCTCGTAGTCGGGGATGAAGGTGAGCCGCCCGTTGGCCGCCTCGGACGACCGTGCCTCGATCAGCTCGGCGACCAGACCCTTGCCCGTCTCGTCCGAGGGGTGGGCCTTGCCGGCGAACACGAAGTGAACCGGTCGGTTGTCGTCGGCGAGGACGTCCTCGAGGAGGTCGGGTCGGCGCAGGAGCAGTGACGCCCGCTTGTAGGGGGCGAACCGGCGGGCGAAACCGATGATCAGGGCGTCCGGGTCGATGACGTCCCCGGTGCGCTCCTCGATCAGGTTGGCGAGGATCAAGGACGAACGTCGTCTGTTCTCCGCGGCTGCCTCGTAGTCGATCTGAGAAACCCGTTCCCAGGCCTCGGGGTGGCCCTGGGGCCATCCTGACCCGAGGATCCCGTCGAACAGCTCTTGGGTGTGAGGGGCGGTCCAGGTCCGGGCGTGGACGCCGTTGGTGATGTGCCCGATGTGGTCGCCGATGCCCACGCCCGCGAACAGCTTCCGACTCACCTCCCCGTGCAGCTCCGACACGCCGTTGGCGCTGCGGGCGCTGCGCAGGCAGAGCGCGGCCATGTTGAACATCCCGGGGTCGTCGGGGTCCTCCCCGAGTGCCCAGATCTCATCAACGGACACCTCCCACCGGTCGGCCCATGGTTGAAGGTAGGGCTGCACGGTCTCGACATCGAAACGGTCGATTCCGGCGGGGACCGGGGTGTGGGTGGTGAAGACGAGACCCTCCCTGACCTGGCGGCGCGCTCGGTCTAGCCCGACCTCGGCGCAGATGCGATCTATCAGCTCCAGGACGATGAACCCGGCATGGCCCTCGTTGAGATGGTGCAACTCGATGTCCCAGCCCATCGCGGTGAGGGCCCGGGCTCCACCCACCCCGAGCACCATCTCCTGTTCGAGACGGTGCTGACGTGATCCGGTGTACAGACGGTCGGTGACCCCGCGGTCGTCCGGGATGTTGGCCTCTATGTCGGTGTCGAGGAGGAGCAGCGGGATTCGCCCCACGTCGATGCGCCAGATCTTCACCCCTATCTCCCGGCCCGGGAAGGGGACGGTCACCGTCACACCGGTGTCGACGGCCCCCACCCCTTCGGGATCGATCGTGTCGTAGCGCTCGGTCTGCCGCCCGTCCTCGATCTCCTGGCGAAAGACCCCTTCCCGGTAGAACAATCCGACTCCCGCCAGCGGCGTGCCCAGGTCGCTGGCGCTCTTCAGATGGTCGCCGGCCAATACGCCGAGGCCACCGGCGTATTGGGGAAGTAGCGCGGTGAGGCCGAACTCGGGGGAGCAGTAGGCGATGGTGGGAGACACGAGCTCCGGGAGCTGAGACCTCTCCTCCTCGACCCGGGCGGTGAAGCCGTCGTCCCCGGCAAGTGTCTCCAGTTGCTCCTCTGAGAGCCGGGAGACGGTGGTGGCGGGATGAACCCGGGGATCCGCCCCGGGGAGCGCATCGAGCAGGTCGCGAGTCGTCGTCGACCAGGTCCACCGGTAGTTACCGGCGAGACGTCTCAGGTCGGAAAGCAGTGTTTCGGGGTTCAAGTCTGGGGACTCCTGTTCACGAAGAAAGCCATCGAGGGCAGGTGCTCGATGGCAGCGCCCCGAGTCTAGGCGAGACGCTCGCCAAGCACTCCGAGGCGTTGCTCGTCTGCGCTGCAATACGTGGCGATGACCGCGACGCATCACAGCGCACACGAGGAGCTCTCCCCGGCTCCTCCTCCGCGCTGCAGGGCGTGGCGGCAGACGACACGGTGTGCAGCGCAGTGACGGGGAAAGAGGGGGTTGCCCTGGGACTTGGCCCGGGGCATATTCGACCTGTGGGGGATTCACTCACTCTGCATCGAATAGCCGCCAGGCAACACGGAGCATTCAGCCTGGATCAGGCCCGGGCAGCAGGCTTCGACCGCTCGGCCACCTACCGAAGGGTCTCCAACGGGATGTGGTCCCGCCGGGACGACTCGGTATATGCATTGACGTCGGCGCCGGTCACCTGGCGACAGCGCCTCTGGACCGCGGTGCTGAGCCGTGAGCGGGCCGTGCTCACGCACTGGAGTGCCTGTCGGTTGTTCGGTATCAGCGATGTTCCCCAGCAGAGCCCGGCGGTTCTCGTGCCCAGAGGAGCCAACACTAGGTCGACGTTTTCACGCGTATTCGAGAGCGACCAGTTCGACGACATCGCCGTGACCGATGTCGAAGGGCTTCCGGTGACCACGATGCCGGAGACGATCCTTGTCCTGGCTCGTGACGTAAAGGGCGATGTCCTGATCCGTGTCTTCGATGAGGCCATCATCAGTGGACTGCTCGACTTGAAGGTCATGGCGGCCACGATCGATCGTGAAGCTGGTCGCCGGACGCCGGGGACGCCTTTGCTGCGCACCTGACGTCGTCACGCATGCCCGCGGCTCCTTCGAAGTCGTCCTCCTACCTCGAGAGGCTGCTCGAGGTCATCCTTCACGATGCCCGCATGCCGAGATGGACACGTGAGTTCACGTTCTCACTCGATGGCGTCTCCTCGAGAGTCGACTTCTACGTGCCGTCGGCTCGTGTGGTGCTCGAGGCCGATGGCAGGAACTGGCACTCCAGGTGGGAGAACCTCGAGAGCGACCGTCGCCGCGATAATGCCTTGGCGGCCCGTGGCATCCAGGTTCTCCGATTCACATCCGTGATGTTGACTTCCGAGCCGGACCGTTGTCTCGAGCAGGCGATCACGACCTGTCTCCTCCGCGCTGCATGATGTCGCGCCAGGCGACACGGTGTGCAGCGCGGAGGAGGGAATGCCCGATCTCTCTCCTCCGCGTTGCATGACGTCGCGCTAGGCGACACGGTGTGCAGCGCGGACGAGCAACGCCCAGCAGCTCAACCCACCAGGAGGGGGATCTCGATCTCCTCGGGCATAAGGCCGCCGTGATAGCAGCGGAGCCGCTTGTCGAAGCCCTTCGGGATCACCGCCTTGCCGGTGGGAGCGAGGAGGACTCGCTCTCCCAGATGCTGCAGCGAGGTTTCGGTGGGGTCGGGACCGATCAACTCAGCCGGGTCGGCCAGGCTCCCACCCACTGATTCGGCCAGTTCCTCCATCAACGCCCGATTGCCCCACAGCTGCACTCCGCGGGTGTCCCCGGCGAAACGCAGTGCGTCGAACCGGGGCTGGCGCACCAACAGCTTGTCCTCCTCCGTGACCTCCATCAGCCCGTGGTCGGCGGTGCCGAGGACGACCACTCCGGCTGAAAGGCGCGACACGACGTTTTCCCACACCATGGAGGCGGTTTTCATCGCCGCAGTGAACTCGTCGGACCCTTGCCCGGAGAGGTGCCCGGCGACGTCGACAAAGGGGACGTACGCGAAGACGAGCCGTCCCGGCTCCGCAGCCAGTGTCACCGTGGCGTCGATCAGGTCTCCCACGCCCCAAGCGCCCTCGAAGCGCGCCCCCCGATACAGCGACCGGGTCAGCGGCGAGGTCTGGAAGTCACCGGGTTGGACGGTGATGGCCTCGATGTTCGCCGCGCGCAGCCTCTCCCACAGATTGGGACGAGGTAGTAGCGACACATAGTCGTAGTGGACGGGGTCGCCGTCGATTGTCACCCACTTGAGGGTGTTGACCACCTGGCCGAGGTCGGGATACCAGCTGAGATGGGCCACCTGGCCGTGCCGTGAGGGCGGCAATCCGGTGGCGATGGTCGACAGCGATACCGAGGTGGTGGTCGGAAAGGGCGCTTGGAGTGAACTGGCCGAGGCGGCACGGAACACGGTGGCGTCCGGGTGCTCGAGTTGGGCGACGCCGAGACCGTCGAAGAGAACGAGCACATACGTGGCGGCCTCCTCGATCATCGATGCATCCGACAAGCCCTCCGATGGCGAAGAACCGGTGAGACGATGTTCGATCTCGGAGACGAGATTGACCAGTCCCGACCCGTTGTAGGAGGGGTATTTCTCCATTGCTGGCAGGGTAGATGGCTGACTTCGACCTAAAAGGCCGTATGCGTATACTCCGCCGCGGTCAGTCCCTCGACCCGATGAGGCATGAGCCCATACTTTGAGAGCTATTTGACTGTTGGCGCCTTCGCGGCGCTGGGAGCGGTATTGGTCCTGGTGATGCTGGGCGTGGCGTCGGTTCTCCGCCCTGTCAAGCCGACCCCGACCAAGCAGATGACCTATGAGTGTGGTGTCGATCCGGTCGGGACCGGCTGGAGTCAGACGTACATCCGCTACTACGTGTTCGGTCTCCTCTTCGTCGTCTTCGATGTGGAGGCAGTCTTCTTGTTCCCCTGGGCGATACAGGTCGAATCGCTGGGCATGTTCGGCGTGGTGGCGATGCTCATCTTCATGCTGACACTGGTCGAGGGTCTCGTCTACGCGGTGAAGAAGGGGGTGCTCAAGTGGGATTGATCCAGAAGTTCGGCGCTCCGAAACCGGTGTCCTGGCTCCTCAACTGGTCGCGGCAATACTCCCTGTGGCTGTTCCAGTTCGGACTCGCCTGTTGCGCAATCGAGATGATGGCGGCCTCGGGACCCCGTTACGACTTCATGCGCTTCGGGATCATCCCCCTTCCCGCTTCGCCCCGTCAGGCCGACCTGATGGTGGTTGCCGGCACCGTCACCGACAAGATGGCCCCGTCGGTCAAACGGCTCTACGACCAGATGCCGGAGCCCAAATACGTCATTTCGATGGGCTCCTGCGCCAATTGCGGAGGGCCGTACTGGGACTCCTACTCGGTGACCAAGGGCGTCGACCAGGTGATTCCAGTCGACGTTTACGTGCCCGGCTGCCCGCCTCGCCCCGAGGCTCTGATGGATGGGATCGTCCTCCTCCAGAAGCTCATCAAGAACGAAGACCTGAAAGAGAAGTGGAATCAGCGTGACCTCGAGCCCGTCTGAGACCGATACACAACAGGCCGAGGGCAATGAGACCGAGGGCCAGGAGACCGAGGCGCCGGAGCCCGAGGCACACCCACTTCAGGAGTTTGCCGACCGGGTCGCCGACGCCGTCGGAGGGTCGGCTGAGATCCAATTCGACACCGTCAAGGTGAGGATTTCCTCCGAGTCGTGGATCGAAGCCCATCGGACCGCACGTGACCAGCTCGACCTGGTGTACTTCTCCTGGCTGTCCGCAATCGACTGGCGAAACGAGGTCCAGGTTGGCGATCCGCCCGGCGACGAGGTCGAGGAGCGTATCGAGCTGCTCAGCGCCCTCTCTGACGTGACCGACGGAAACCTGGTGGTGATGTCGACCGACCTCCCGTCCGAGCCCCCGGAGATCGACAGCCTCGTCGAGGTCTACGCCGGCGCCGAGTGGCATGAGCGCGAGGCCTACGAGATGTTCGGGATCGAGTTCGTCGGTCATCCCAATCTGATCCACCTCTATCTGCCCGATGCGTTCGTGGGTAACCCGCTGCGCAAGAGCTATCCGTTGCTGAGCCGCGAGGTGAAGCCCTGGCCGGGCAAGGTCGACGTCGAAGCCATGCCCGAGAGCGACGACTCCGACGAGCCGTCCACTGAGAACCCCGAGTCGTGACCATGGACGCCGACACCATCCGCCACCTCAGTGAGGCTTCGGTCTCCGTCGAGCTCGAGACCCCCGAGATGACGCTCAACATCGGGCCTCAGCACCCATCGACCCACGGGGTGCTCCGGCTCGTGGCCAGGGTCGACGGCGAGCGCTGCTTCGATGTCCGGCCGGTGATCGGATATATGCATCGCGGCTACGAGAAGCTGTCGGAGGTGCGTACCTATCCCCAGATCACCACAATCGTCAACCGCATCGATTGGGTCTCCGGCTATGCCAACGAGGTCCCCTTCATCGTCGCCACCGAGAGGCTGATGGAGGTGGAGGTCCCCGAACGAGCCCAGTACATAAGGCTGATCCTCACCGAGATGGCCCGGATCGCCTCACATCTGGTCTTCAATGCCTCCTACCCGTTGGAGCTGGGTGCCGCCACCCCCCTGTTCTTCGCCCTTCGCGAGCGAGAGCGTGTGCTCGACCTGCTGGAGGGGGTGACCGGGGGCCGGTTCCACCCCAACTTCAACCGCATCGGCGGGGTCAAGCCGGTGTATGCAGCCGGATCACAGACCCGTAAGCTGCCCCAGGACCTCCCCGCAGGCTTCCTCCAGGAGACCCGGGACGCTATGGACAAGGTCGCCAACGCGGTGGACGAGCTCGAAGATCTGGTGGCAGGCAATGAGATCATCCTCGCCAGGACCAAGGGCATCGGCGTGCTGTCTCCCGAGGTGGCGGTGGCGTACGGTGTCTCAGGTCCCAACCTGCGGGCTTCCGGCGTTGCCTTCGACCTGCGCAAGAACCAGGACTATCTCCCATATGACCGCTTCGACTTCGACGTCATCACCGGTGAGAACGGCGACTGCTGGGATCGGTGGTACGTCCGCCTCCTCGAGATCCGAGAGTCGATCAAGATCATCCAGCAGGCGATCGACTCGATCCCGTCCGGCGACCTGCAGGCCAAGGTGCCCAAGATCATCAAGGTGCCCAAGGGCGAGACCTACGTTCGGGCCGAGAACCCCAAGGGCGAGATGGGCTACTACCTGGTCTCCGACGGTGGCCTCGGGCCCTACCGGCTCAAGATCCGCTCGGCGAGCTTCTCCAACATCTCGATCCTCCCCTGGATCCTCGAGGGGATCCTGGTCCCCGACATAATCGCCGTCATGGGCTCACTCGACTTCGTGCTGGGAGACGTGGACCGCTGATGATGGTGCTCGCCCTCGAAAGTGCCCCCTCCGTCGCCTTCGGCGACACCTCCCCCAACGCTTCGCTGGGGGAGGAAACAGGTCGTTTCTCCCCCCAGGAGCGAAGCGACGTTGGGGGGAGTGCCGGCGCAGCTGGCGAGGGGGGCATGAGGGGGAGTGCCGGCGTAGCCGGCGAGGGGGGTGCCCATGCCTAGCTGGGTGG
>DATKCE010000048.1:0-4589 GCA_035513335.1 Acidimicrobiia bacterium | reverse complement strand
TCCCCTCGAAGAGACCGCCAAGGCCCTTCGCCACATGGAAGGGTCAGTGCGTTCGAAGATCGTCATCACCATCTAAACAGGCATGCAGGACCCTGCCGACCTCAACGGATCCACGTGCCTCAGCCGACTGATCCACCGAAGGGTCCTTCCGGGCAAGGATGGAGAGCTTTCTCTGCTCTACACCGGACGGCTCGGCCATCCTGGCACTGACGACAGGAGAACCAGGGATGTCCGCCCGACTCAGGAGGGGTTGAGACTGTTCGAGAAAACTCGCGCACGCCAGGACCTGTGCTTCCCGGAGTAGCAATACTGCAACGTGTACCCGGGCCTCACCCGGACGGCAAAGGAGAGAGTCTGACGATGCCGCTCTATTTAACGAGTTTTAGCTACACACAGGAGACCTGGGCCAGGCTGATCGGCAAACCAGAGGATCGCCGAAAAGCCGCTCAGCAGTACATCGACTCGGTCGGTGGGAAGCTCCACGGGTTCTGGTACGCCTTCGGCGCACACGATGGCTATACCCTCTGGGAGGCGCCCGACAACGTGTCCATGGCAGCGGTTGCGCTGGCGATTACTGCCGGCGGTGCGCTGAGCTCATTCGAAACGACAGTCCTCCTGACCGTCGACGAAACGATGGATGCCCTGCGGAAGGCGGAGAAAGTCAAGTACCGAGCACCCGGCGCATAGCGGCTGCCTTCCTAGCACAGGGCGTCAATCGACGCGGTCGTGACAATCCCTTCGACGCTGCGTTCCAGTTCCGCGTCCAGAGTTACGAAGGCGTCCGCCTGTAACTGGGTGAGTGCGACGTACTCGGCCTTGTAGGTCGATGCCCAACCCAATTGGTTCGCCAGGTCCCAGGCCCGACGCCGGAGGACCGCATCGCCGAGGAGTCGGATCGGTATCTGCCAGATGCGCGTAAGGCGGTCGAGCCCAACCTCGGCCGGGATCTCGCCACGCTGAACCGCCTCGTGCAGGAATGACAACGTCTGGGAACGCAAGAGTGTCGGTGCGAGGAGCTCATGCTCGCCGGAGACGTCGATCCCTTCGGCGGCGATATGGAGGACCACGCTGGCGTCGACGACGAATCTGGTAATCGGGGTGCCTCAGATTGGGTGGAGAGTTATAGCTTAAGGGCCGGGCGCCCCGACCACGCGAGCACGCGCATGGCACGAAGGGTGTTCCAACGGCTCGGCTTGCCGTCGCCCTCCTCCATGTCGAAGTGAACTCGACCGGGATGGGTGTTCTCCAGAGGCCATCGTCCGTCTGGGTCCCTCTTGCTCTCCACTAGGTCGATCGCCTCGGCGCATCTCTCATCAAGCTCGACGCCGGCGCTTCGGAGGTAATCGAGTCCTCGTAATACGTCGTAGTGCCAACGTGTGGGGAACGAGAATTGGGTCCAGGCGGGATCGATCACCTCGCCGGTCGATAGGCGGCGGAGCATCCGTCGCTCCAGAAGATATTCCTGACCTCTAAGCCGGGTGGCGGCCACGCTCGGGTGGGCTCCGTCGGTCCCCTCGTACTCCAGCAGGCCTTCGAGAACCGAGATCGTGGTATTGAACGATGAGCGGGTCGACCCCCTCTCCGCCTCACAGTTCCACCCGCCGTCGGCGAGCTGCTCGCCGAGGAGTCGTTCGACGATGCCGTCGACGTTCTGGCCGAAGTAAGCCCCGAGAGCGACTGCTTTGCCGTTGATGCATGGCTCTACCTCTCCATCGAAGTAGTCCTGACCGTCATGGTCCCATTTGCTGTTGTCCCGAACCAGCTCCACTGCTCGGCGAGCCTCTTCACTCGCAGGATCGAGGCCCATATCACGAAACGACAACAGGGTGAAGGTCGTAGAGGTCCATTCGGGCTTCAGGGTGCCGATTGAGTTCTTCATCCAGTCCAAGGCGGACCGGTACTTGCCGATGCGCTCACCTTGCGGGTCTGGTTCGTTCTCCCAGCCAAACAGGGTCGCACTGTCGAGTTCGAGGAAGCCGGCGAGATCGTCGAGAGAAATGCGATGCAAGTCGCGGAGAAGCTTTCGGGTGGCGACGTCGGGAAGACCCTCCCCCGAAATCTCGGTCGAGGCAGGGAGTACGTCCCTGCCCCATCGACCGTCCGTGTCCTGGAGCGCGAGCAGCCGTGCCCCCCAGCCCTTGGTGGCGATCTTTGCGCGCTCGGCGGCGACGGCTTCGGCTGGTTCGCCGGTGAGATCTCTCATCACCTGCCACCCGATCGAAGGATCGGAATCGAGTAGCCACTCCATGACAGTCACCGGTTCACCCTAGAACACCGCCACGCCCAAGCATCCCAGACCCCCAGGTGGGTGGTCGGGTGTATTTAGTCAGCCGAGGAGATACGCCTCGCCGCCGATCCGGTGGGTCAGACGTCCCAGCGAACGACGATCTGTCCTCTGACACCGGGCAGCGGCAAGGACGCCGTTTCCGCCTCGACCGTGTCGCGCCTCGCTCGGGAGACCGTCGAACGCGGCGTCACATACTTCATGTCGTCCAGGTCTTCGGCCTATCAGCAACGAGTGACGCTGTCTTCAGGCGACCTCGACGACCACCTTGCCAAGGGCGCGACCCTCACCGACGTAGGCCAGCGCCTGGGGCACACCGTCGAGCCCGAACGTGCGGTCGATGTGGATGCCAATATCGCCTGAGACGCACCGCTCGGCGAGGGGCTCGAAGTGCGTAGGACCCTGCTTCACGACGAGCAGCCCCAACCGGCGACCCGTGAGCCGGCCGAGGATGGCCCCGATTGTCACGACCCGCAGCAGCGTCGGCACGGACCCGCCGACGCAGAAGTATCGACCGCCGCGAGCCAACGCCCTTCGATAGGCGAACACCGAACGGTGGGCGACGAGATCGAACACGAGGTCGTACTGTTCGACGCGGGTGAAGTCCTTGCTGCGGTAATCGATCACCTCATCGGCGCCCAGCGATCGCATGAACTCGAGCTTGCCAGCGTTGTCGACGCCCGTCACCTGCGCTCCGGCGCGCTTGGCGAGCTGGATAGCGAACGACCCCGAGCCGCCACCCGCACCGTTAATCAGCATGCGCTGCCCAGGCCCCACGCCAGCGGTTCCCTGCAACGCGATCGCCCCCGCCTGGGGGAGCGTCGAGGCCTCGGCGAACGTCAACGTCTCTGGCTTATAGGCGAGCGCCGACTCGGGCGCCACCGCGTACTCGGCGAAGCCACCCATCAGACCGAGGTTGTCGCCGTACACCTCATCGCCAGGACGGAACCGGGTGACACCAGAGCCGACAGCTTCGACCCGCCCGGCGATATCAGAGCCGAGCGTCCGCCGCCGCGGGGCGCGCAGCCCACCGATCCGCGCGTACATCGGAGACCCACGCAGGCCCTCCCAATCAGAGAGGTTGACCGACGTCGCGACGACCTCTACGAGCACCTGTTTGGCGCCCGGCGACGGCACGGGGATCTCCTCGACCCGCAACAAGTCAGGCGGGCCATACCGGTCGTAGACGACTGCCCTCACATCGATCTGCCAGCGGACCCGGGGTAAATGAAACGCGAGATGCCGCACAGCGTACGCGGTGAGCCCGGACGGCAGGTATGCCGACCGCCCCGCCAATGCCTATGTTTCCAGCTATTGCAAAGGGGGAAGATCCCATCGCCGACCTGGCCACTGCTCCGGAGGCGGCATGTTGGTTGGCAAGGTCGACGTCGCCGATCGCGCTGCCTCGCCGCTTACTGTGCACGCCGTCCACCGGAACGTCCGCTTCACCCGGCCGCGGTGCCTCGAAACGGGGACCAGCGACGGCATCGACTGGGGAGCGGCCCGGCTGCAGCTCGGTATGATCGTGGTTTACACCCTGATACCTGAGCTCGCCGGCTTCTCGATCTCGAGGGAGTAACGCATGGGACGAGTCCTCGACTGGCTTATGGATTCGGATCCGTCGATCCGCTGGCAGGTGATGCACGACCTAACCGACGCCCCAGCATCGGCGGTCACCAATGAGAGGTCGCGGGTGGCAGAGGAAGGGTGGGGGGCTCGTCTCCTGGCGCTGCAGGCCGACGATGGTCAGTGGGGCGGCGGCGTGTACTCGCCCAAGTGGACCTCGACCACCTACACCCTTCTCCTGTTGCGACACCTCGGTGTCGACCCCGCCGACCCGAGGATGAGGACAGCCACCGAGCAGGTGCGCGACCGGGTGGTCATGGGAGGGCAGAGCCGGCCCTTCTTCCACTACGCAACCGAGTTGTGCATCACCTCGATGGCTCTCGCCCTGGGCTCATACTTCCTCGAGGACATCGATGCCCTGCCCCAACCCAAGGTCCTCCTCGATCGCCAGCATGACGACGGCGGGTGGAACTGTCACGTGAGATCTGAGCGGTCTTCGTTCCACACCACCATCTCAGCGCTCGAGGGTCTCCTCGAACACGAGCGGGCGCTGGGCGGTGACTCGACCTTGGCTGAGGCGCGGGCCCGGGCCCACGAGTACCTGTTGGAGCGACGACTCATGTACTCCCTTCGAACCGGGGATCTGATCAATAGTCGGTGGCTATTGATGTCGTTCCCGCCCCGGTGGTTCTACGACGTGTTGCGCGCCCTCGACTATCTGCGCCACGCAGGGTTGGAT
>DATKCE010000047.1:0-7172 GCA_035513335.1 Acidimicrobiia bacterium | reverse complement strand
TGCGGGAACTCATTCGGTGCACGAACAATCTCATCACCTCGAGCCTTGGCCCAGTCGTGGACTCGGTGCACCTCAGCACGCGTACGCACGAGGAATGCTATGTGCTGGAGTCCAACTCCGTGTCGTGAGTATCTACCCGCTTCGCGCGTGGGGTATAGGAACAGTTGCGTGCCTTGAAAGTCCTCGGGGCAGTACCCACTGCCGAAACAAGGCTGAAGCCGACTATTGGCATTAGTTCGTCGTAGTTCACCTTGGCAGCGTCGACATCTGGAACACCAAGGCCGAGGTGCTCGATTGGCAACTGCTCCTCCAGGTCCTGTGGTTGGTTTTCGGTGACCACCAACCGCTCGGCGGCTCGGGGTCGACTGTAGCGATCCATCTATGAGCGCTCGATATCGATCAATCTGCAGCGAAACCGCAGGGTCCGCGAGTTGATGATCTGGCTCCCGAAACGCTGCAGGAACACCCCGTCGATCCCGTATTCGCTCATCCATTGGAAGTGCCGGAGGACGGTGTTGTAGTTGGACGCCGAGAAAAGATAGGCAGGGCTCCCGTCCGGGTATTGGAGCTCAGTGGGACAACGCTCGGGCTCGGTTAGCTCGCTGGTGTCGGGCCACATATCGACTCGGAAGCTGTCGACGTTGATGGTGGTGAAGCCGTCGCGAATCCAGTGGTAATAGCCGTTGATGGGGTAGCCGTCGCTGGGGCAGGTGAACCAACCCTGGTAACCCATCAGCAGTTTTCCTCTCATCGTGGCCGGACTGACAGTCGTGTGGGGGAGAATCGGGATGGTGTCCAGGGGTGCCGTCGTGGCTGTTGTGGCCGGAGAGGAGGTCGGGGGCACGGTGGTGGTAGTAGTCAGGTCAGGCTCACGGGTCGTGGAGGTCGTATTGGCCACGGGCACGCTACATCCGGCGAGTACGAGCACAACGAGTGCAATGGACGGTCTTCGGGCCAGTCTCATCAACCCCTGCCGAGCGAGCATAGGCAAAGGGTCGGATGGGAAGTAGTGACCATTCGGGCGACTCCTGTGTGACCTGTCCCAGGACGGAGCTACGGACCTGGATCTCTCACCCTTCGCCGCCGACCGGGCGATCCTGAAAGAGGAGAATCCGGTCCGGTCCTACATGGTCTGACCCCGAGGGATCTCTCCCCTCGGCGCGGTGGTGGTCGGCCGGTGTGGTGTTCGAGGGTGTGGTGGTATTGGCAGAGGAGTGTGAGGTTGGAGAGGGCGGTTGGTCCGCCGTCGGCCCAGTGCTGTTTGTGATGAGCGTCACACCATCGTGCCGGTCGGTCGCAGCCGGAGGGGTGTTGGCAATGCCGGTCACGGGCGTTCAACGCTCTCCGCATGGCGGCGGGGACGGTCCTGGTGGCGCGGCCGATGTCGAGGGTTTGGGAGTCGGGTCCGAACACGATGCGGCTGATGGTGCAGTCACAGGCGTAGCGGCGGACCTGTCCGGGGGTGAGGACGTGGCCGTTCATCGTTTCGTGGGTACCGCCACCGTGACCGGCCAAGGCGTCCAGATCGGTGAGGACGACGACGTGCGGTTTCTCAGTCCCTACCGCCTGGCCCGAATCGAGGAAGCTGCGGGCCAGGTCGGCGAGGGCGTCGGCCCGCCGCTGCCGTCCGCTCCTCCGGTCGTCTCCGCCGGGTGGGGCCATGGCGGCGTCTAAAGCGGTGAGGATCAGGTCGCCGGTGACCGGGTCGAACAGACCGTCGACTTTGACCATCCCCTCAAAAGTCTTGGCGGCAAAGAGGTAGCGGCGCTCCTCCAACTCTTCGGTCGTCGCCTCACAGCCGGGCCCGTCCACCGCCGTCTTCCAATACTCGACCAGGCGGCGGGTGTCGGCCACGGTGAGGGGGGAAACGGCGTTGACCAGCATCATCTCCCCGGCCGCCAACTCGGCGAATAGGTGGTCGGGAACATGGGTGAAGACCTGGACCTGGTCAAACGACAGATCATCGCTTTCTAAAGCCTTGAAGACGAAGGGCAGAGCCGGTAGTTGGTGGGAAAGCGAAACGGCCCGTTGGGCCCGGGCTCCCGACATCCGACACCGATCCTTCAAAAAGGCGTTCATCGACGTGTGCCCTTCCAGAGCGATCACATCGGCCTGTTCGAGATGGGCGATACGGCGAGTCCACTCCACCTCCAACCCGTCCACCAGACGGCGCAACTCCACCACCCCACGAGCGAGCTCGTTGACATGAGCGTCGGATAGGTCCTCACCACGCAGACCAGTAAGAACCTGAACAAGATCATCGACCGCGGCGCCCACCACCATTCCAACCCACCCTTGATCGGAGGGGACCAGTCGGGGCGCTGGCAAAACTTACAACCCCATCCTATCGAACGTCTGTTCGACTGTCAAGCCTCGTCTACGCAGAGAACTTCCGACACAAACCCGGCTGAAATTGGCTCCTCTCTGTCAAACCAAGGGGGTCTGAGGTGGGCAGTGAGGACGTTGATAGGCGTTGAGCCTTCCGCGTGATCAGCTTTCGCCTCGATGCTGATGCTTCGGTTGAGCCACACCCCAGACCCGTATCTGAGATTAGGCCCTGACCGGTTTCGGCTTCTTGGGCTGGCCGTTGTGGCGTGGGGTGTCGGGGGATCGGTAGCTCGGCAAGCCGCCTCGACTTGACGGCCAGCGAGGCCAGGTCTGGTCTTGTTGCTGGTCGGCCTGACGGTCGAGTTGGAGTTGTCGCCAGGTGGCGTCGCTGATCCGTCGTTTCAGGCAGCGGAGCGCTTCCCGTCTGCTTTTGCCTTCGGCGAGTTTGCGTCGGTAGTAGACGCGGCCGGGGGTGTCGTAGCGGATCTGGGTGATGGCGGTGATGTGGATGGCATGGTTGAGCTGTCGGTTGCCGGTCCGGTTGAGACGATGCCGGTTGTTGTCACCCGAAGACACCGCCACCGGTGCGGTGCCCGTGTAACTGGCGAAATGGTTCCGGGTGGGGAAACGGGACACGTCTCCCACCTCGCCGAGGATCAGACCGGCGTTGATCGGGCCGACCCCGTAGATCCGGGTGAGGGTGGTGCCCGAGTCTTTGGCCGCCCCGTTGATCTTCAAAGTGACCTGGTCGATGCGACGGTCGAACCGTTTGATGTCGTCGATGTGGTCCAAGGCAAGCTCGAGGCGCATCCTCCTCGCTGAATCGGACACTTTCAGGTCTCTGACCAGGGCTTCTGCCCTCTCAGCAGTCAGTTCTCGAGGGGTGCCTCCCGGGATGAGTTCACGAACCAGGCGGTAGAGTCGACACACCGACTGGGTCCTCGCCGCGATCAGCTCGTGACGACGGTCCGACAACAACTTCAACGCCACGTTCTCGTCGTCGGGACGGACCATCCGCAGTATGGGTGCTGTGGAGCGCAGCCCGCGCGATCGCTACCGCATCGGTCTGATCGGTCTTGGCGCCATGACCCGTCGAGTAGACCCGAACCCGGGTGGCCAGCTTGGCCGGCACATCAACCACCAACTCACCGGCCGCCACCAACCGCTGGGCGATACTGCGTCCGATCCCGTTCGCTCCTTCCACCGCCCACACCCGGTCGACGAACTCGCTCACCGCCGCCAACATCGCAACCAACCCGTCGCCACTGTTGTCGAAACGTCGCCTCACATGCACGGTCTCATCCCGGCCCAACACTGCGATCGTGTTGGATGCCTTGTGGGGATCGAGACCGATCACCATCCCGGCCATTGCCGCCTCCTCCTAGTCGCCTCTCACATGTGTTGGAAGGGACGGGCAATGCCTCTTCGAGCAGAGCAAACCTCTCTTCAGCCACATCCCATCCGAGGTCCAGGCCGCCTGCCATTCGAGAGCCACAACCCGATTCCGGGCTGGGCAGCCGGTTCACGAGCGAACCATCCAGAACCTCAACCCCCAGAGACTGGCCTAGCCCCTCGGTCACGTCCAGTTCTAACAAGAGGCCGGTTCGGTGCGGCATCTCGAAGTGGGTTGAGCGATTGCGTCACGCGCGTTATGCGTCATCAGCTGTGGCTTGTCTGAGGGCTGGTCGGCTCCGCAGGCTCCGTCACTTGACCTTTCCCGGCCTTGTGGCATAGTTACGACATCTTGGACATAGGTATGACATGATTGCCTCCGCCACTACCCGCCACACTGAAGCCACTCGTAAGGTCATCCTGGAGGCGGCCGTCGATCTGTTCTTGGAACGGCGGAGTGATGCCTTTTCGGTGCAGGAGGTGGCTGATCGGGCCGGTCTTACCCATCGCACCGTCTACCGCTATTTCGAGACACGCCAGGAGCTGATGACTTCCATCGCCCTCCACCTCGCACCTGGCATCACCGAGGATCCTTTCAGTGAGGTGTCGACTGTCGAAGAGTGGATTGAGGCGGTCGGGCCGTACCTCTCGCGCACCGAGGCAAAATTGGACATGGTCCGCAGCCTCCTGGCGGCGGTCCTCGCTTCTGAAGATCTGCGGCTATTCGGTCAGGGCATCCCCGACCGGGATGCCCACCGTTGGGAGGTTTTCCGACGCCAGTTTCCACATCTTCTCGACGATGACGCCCGACGAACCTTTGCGACCCTCCGTCACCTCATGTCGTCGACCTCGTATGTCTTTTTTCGGCTCCGTTTCGAGATGTCACCGGTCGAGGCCACCGAGGCGATTCGCAGCGGTGCCGACCAGATCGTCGCGCAGGCCGCTCTCAGAGATCGGGCGACCGGTCACGGAAGGAGGAGGATGAGATGACCACCACTGATCTGGCCAGCCGGGCATTTGCCGTTGGTCTAGTTAGCCTCGACGATCCCGCCTGTGAGGCTCCGGCGCTGGCCGGGAACAAGGCCGCCACTCTGGCCGTGCTGCATCGTGCCGGTTTCCAGGTGCCGCCCGGCGTGGTTGTGTCGGCCGATGCCCTCAGCGGCGCCGACAACGAGCTTCCCCCAGCAGTGCGGGCGGCGCTATCGCAGGTACCGGGCCTGCTGGGACGTGGCCCGTGGGCGGTCCGATCGTCGAGTACCGCCGAGGATAGCGAGCATGCGTCCTTCGCTGGTCAGTTCGAAACGGTCCTCAACGTCGAGTTGGGCGGGCTAGCCGACGCGGTGCTCCGCTGCTGGCGGTCGCGGCTTACGGATCGGGTCAAGGTCTACCGCGGTGAACGCGGACCGGGCTCGATGTCGGTTCTCATCCAGCCGATGATCGACGCCGATGCGGCCGGGGTCGCCTTCACCACCGATCCGGTCAGCGGACGCGACCGTACCCTCATCGAGGCGGTGGAAGGGCTTGGGGAGCGTCTCGTCTCCGGCGAGGCCACGCCCGAGCGGTGGACGGTGCAGGAGGACGGCTCGATCGAGGGTCCATCAGTGGCGACGGTTCTCGACACGGAAAAGGCCCGAGCGATCGGCGATCTCGCCGGAAGGGTCGAGGAGCATCTCGAACGCCCCCAGGACATTGAGTGGGCCATCGCCGACGGCAGACTATGGCTCCTCCAGGCCCGGCCGATCACCACCCTGCCAAGCACGGGTCCTGAACTCCTCCCGATCCCGATCGAGGTGCCGCCGGGCGACTGGAGGCGGGACGCCTTCCACGAGCCGATTCCACTCTCGCCGTTTGGGTGGGTCATCCTCAGCGAGCAGGTCGTGAAGGTGTTACCGACCGTGTTCGCCGAGTTCGGCATCCTCATTGAGCGCGCCGAAGCCGCCTCCATCGGCGGTTGGATGTATAACCGGTTGATTCCGGTCGGGGCGCCGTCTCCTGGACGACGGGGCGGACGCGCCGGCCCGAGCTCAACTCCTCCCCGCTGGCTGCTGAGAATCGTGATGCGGCTGCATCCGGCCATCCGCCGCCGCGCCCGCGCCGCCCGGGAGGCGATCGCATCGGACCTCCCGGCCACCGTCATTCGACGCTGGACCGACGAGTGGCGGCCCGAGCATCAGGAGGACATCGAGCGGGCGCTGGCAGTCGATCTCGGCTCGCTTTCCGACCAAGAGCTGGCCGCCCAACTCGACCACCGGCTCGAGGTGGTGGCTCACCCCGCACACGCCATGGTGGGCTTCGCCTGGTGGATCGTCGTCTACGAACTCGCCGAGGTTTGCCAAGAGCTGCTGGGGTGGGACACCGCCAGGATGCTCACTCTTCTCGAAGGTCTGTCAACCACCTCTACCGCGCCGGCCCGACAGCTTGCACACCTCGCCGGGCTGGCCCGGTCCAAGCCTGCCATCAGGGAGCTGCTCGTCAGGGTCGATGAGACCACCCCGGCGCGTCTGGCCGAGGTGGACGCCGAGTTCGCCCGAGCGTTCTCGGGCTACGTCGAAGCCAACGGGCACCGCGCCGTCCGCTATGACGTCATCGACCCCAACTTGGCCGAGGTGCCGCATCTTCTGTTGCGTCTCGTTGCCGACCAGCTCGAAGTCGAGTTCTCACCCGACCAGGTGGCAGAGGAAGCGCGGCGGCGACGCAGCCAAGCCGCTGACGAAGCCCGCTCTCGCCTGGGATCGCACCCGGAGGCGGATCGGGAGCGATTCGAACGGGCCCTTGTCCGCGCCGCCGAGGCTTATCCCGCCTGGGAGGACCGGGTGTGGTGGACGCAGAGCGTCCAGACCGCTCTTCTCCGATATCTGGCCCTGGAGATAGGACACCGCCTCGTCGCACGGGGTCTGCTCGCCACCGTCGACGACGTGTTCTTCCTCGAAGCACAGGACGCCCGGACGGGACTGTTCGATGGTGCTGACCGCCGCGAGACGACCCGGGTGGGCAAGGGGCGGCGGGCGTGGGCCATGGCCAATCCCGGACCGTACATGTATGGAGAGCCACCCTCCGGTGACCCTCCCTTCGATCTTCTGCCGCGGCCCGCCCGCTTCGTCAACCAAGCGGTCATGTGGGGCATCGCCCAATTCTTCGGGAGCCCAGGCGGCCAGGAGGAGGGCGTTGTGACCGGCACTCCGGCATCGGCTGGTCGATACACCGGCACCGTGCGGGTGGTAATGGGCGAACACCAATTCGACAAGATTCGGGCCGGCGACGTGGTGGTGTGCCCGACGACGTCACCGGTCTGGTCGGTCGTGTTCCCGAGCATGGGGGCACTGATCACCGACAGCGGCGGGATCCTTTCCCATCCGGCGATCATCGCCCGCGAGCACGGGATACCGGCGGTGGTCGACACCGGCAACGCCACCGACATCCTCAAAGACGGACAGCGTGTCACCGTCGACGGC
>DATKCE010000046.1:0-24297 GCA_035513335.1 Acidimicrobiia bacterium | reverse complement strand
CGCTGGCAAGGGCGCGGCGGGAGCTCGAAGAGGAGGTCGAGACGAGCCGGGTGATCCAGTTCCTCTTCTTCGAGCAGTGGCGAGCGCTTCGCCAGGCAGCCGGCGACCTCGGCATCGAGATCGTCGGCGACCTTCCCCTCTACATGGCCCACGACTCGGCCGACGTCTGGGCCCACCCTCATCTCTTCCGTCTCGACGCCGGGGGCAAGCCGTCGGTCGTGGCCGGGGTCCCGCCTGATTACTTCTCGGAGACCGGCCAGCGCTGGGGTAACCCCATCTTCGACTGGGAGGGGATGGCCGAAAGCGGCTACTCGTGGTGGAAGGCGCGGGTGCGACACGCACTCTCCCTTTTCGATTGGCTGCGCATCGACCCCTTTCGGGGGATAGCCGGCTACTGGGAGATCCCCGCATCGGAACCCACCGCGGTCAACGGGCAGTGGCGTCCGGGGCCGGCGGGTGAGCTGCTCGGTGTGCTTCGCGACGAGCTCGGGGAGCTCCCGATCATTGCCGAGGACCTCGGCATGATCACTGAGGACGTGGTCGCCCTCAGAGGCGGCTTCGGCCTCCCCGGGATGAGGGTCGCCCAGTTCGGGTTCGACAAGACGCGGGACGCGGCGATGCACCATCCCGACAACTATCCCCAGAACGTTTGGGCGTATACCGGCACCCACGACAACGACACCACCGCCGGCTGGTTCTGGGAGGGCAACCCCCGCCGCCGGGTCTGGCGACTCGACCGGCGGCGTCGATCGCTCTACCGGAGCGTGCGCGGAGAGATCCCTTGGGGGTTGGTCGAGTTGGTGAGCCGATCGCGCGCGATGACCTCCGTCTTTCCGGTCCAGGACGTCCTCGGGCTTGGCACGGAAGCGAGGATGAACACCCCGGGTACGACCATCGGCAACTGGGAGTGGCGTCTCCGCACGGGCCAGCCGACCGAAGAATCACTGGAAAGGCTGCGCGAACTGACCGTCGCCACCGCCCGTCTGCGGTAGCGACGGCCGCGAGCCGTTGACTCTGGTGCGAGTTGGCGACGTCATTTCTTCGTTGCCGACCAGGTCCAGACCCGCCGGTGACAATCAGCCGGCTCTCGGAGCATGGCCCAACTACGAGTGGAGGGTGGCGCTGACCGGGCTACACAACCTCATTGCTAATAAGGTTGCCCTCTGAGCCAGGCACTATCGGATCTCGCTGCGGCCCTCGAGCGACGGGTCGAGACGGCTCCCGATCAGGGGCGAGTCGAGCGGGCGGAGACGCTCCGCAGACACGTCGCCGAGTATCTGATCCCGAGGGCGTCGGACCTCTCCGCCCCGCTCGTGGTGGTGATCTTGGGCTCCACGGGCGTCGGCAAGTCGAGTCTGTTCAACGCCATCGCCGGCGCTCCGCTGTCCGAATCGGGTCTGATCCGCCCCACCACCCGCCACCCGGTAGCCCTGGTCCATCCTGACGACGCCCCTTCTGACGGGGTAGGGCCACTCGCCGGGTTCGCGGACGAGATCGACGTCAGAACCGACTCCGGCGTCCCACCGGGTGTGATGGTGGTCGACGCCCCCGACTTCGACAGCGTGGAGCGGGCGAACCGCGAGCTCGCCGTGGAGCTGTTGGAGCTGGCAGACCTGGTTGTCTTCGTCACCACGGTCACCCGCTATGCCGACCAGGTCCCGTGGGACATCCTCGCCCGGGTACGCCAACGGGGGGTGCCGCTCCTGGCGGTGATCAACCGCATGCCAACCGACGAGTCCGACGAGGCGGCGGTGATGGCCGACTATCGGGGGCTTATCGAAAGAGGAGAGATCGACCGGCAGGGGGCGTTCGGTGACTTCGACGTGCTCTCGGTCCCCGAGGGTGCGCTCGAACCGGCCATCGACGGTCTGCGTCGGGAGGCGGTCGCTCCCATCCTCGACGGTATCGAGAGACTGCGCCGCCATGACGAGGAGCGGAAGTCGATCGCCCGCCGCAGCCTCCACGGCGCCCTCACCGGCCTGCCCGAGGCGGTGGAGAGCATCGCCGCCGAGGTGGAAAGAGAACAGGAGGAGGCTGCTTCGCTGCGCAACTCCCTCGAATCGAACTACGCGGCTGCGCACCGGGGACTGAGCACCGAGATCGAGGGAGGCACGTTCCTCCGCAGCGAGGTTCTGCGGCAGTGGCTCGACTTCGTCAACGCCGGCCCGCTGGCCCGATACCTGTCCGAAGGAGTGGGCCGGGTGGCCGCCGCCATCCGCAACCTGTTCCGACCTTCCCCGATCCCGCCGGCGCCCCCGGTGCGGGAAGCCGCATTCGCCGACCTGGTGACCGCGGTGGTCCGCCACGTCGATACCGCCGCCTCTGACACCGCTACGACCTGGGCCGAGACACGCCACGGTGCGTCGGCGCTTGCCGAGAACGCAGCATTGTGGGGGGCCTCGCCGGAGTTGGCCTCCCGACTCGAGGCGGAACTGGCCGAGTGGACCGAGGAGATCGGCGACGAGATCCAGGCGATCGGCGCCGACCGCAAGCTGAGAGCCCAGGTGGCCAGCATCGGGCTAAACGTGCTCGGAACCAGCGTCATCCTGGCCGTCTTCGTCAGCACCGGAGGGCTCACCGGAGCCGAGCTCGGGATCGGTGCCGCCACCGCCCTGCTCAACCAGAAGCTCCTGGAGGCGATCTTCGGCGAGGGCAACGTCTCCGCCTTCGTCGACCGTGCCCGGGCCCGTCTCGATGAGATACTCGACGAGGTGTTCGAAACCGAGCAGCGGCGATTCCTCGAAGCCCTCGGGCCCCTCGCTGAGGAGTCCGAGCTCGCCGCCGAGCTCCGTCAGGCGGCTCATGCCGGCGCTCGGACGGACACGGAATGACCCCGATCGAGAGACTGCGGGAAGCAGCGGCCGCCGCGGCCGATCTCGGCCTGGCCGATCAGGCCCGGTCGGCGGAGGGGTTGGCGGACGAGAGCGAGCGACGTCTCGGCTTTCCCGGCGAGATCTACGTGATGGCGCTGGTCGGTGGGACCGGAGTGGGCAAGTCCTCGGTCCTCAACGCCCTCGCCGGCGAAGAGGTCAGTCCGGCGCGGGCGCTCCGCCCCACCACCGAACAGCCGCTCGCCTGGGTGGCCAACGAGGCGCAGGAGGAGATTCGCCCGCTGCTCGATTGGCTGGGGGTGGAACGAGTAGTGGGACACGACCGCGCCGACCTCTCCGAGGTGGCCATCCTCGATCTCCCCGACGTCGACAGTGTCCGCACGGAGCATCGGGCCGCGGTCGACGCCCTTCTCCCGCGGGTTGACGCCGTCGCCTGGGTGGTCGACCCGGAGAAGTACGACGATGAGCGGATCCACTCCTATCTCCGTCGACTGGCGCCCCATGCCGATCGCATGAGATTCATCTTCAACAAGGCCGACCGCATCGACCCCGATGAGAGGAAGATGCTCGCCGAGGATTTCCGGCGCCGTCTGGCTGCCGACGGGATCCCCCAGGCCACGGTGGACGTGGTGTCGGCCCAAGACGGCATGGGTGTCGGCGGGCTTCGAACCGCACTGGCCCAAGCCGCCGACGCCAAGGCGATCGTCGCAGCAAGAGTGGCCACCGATGCCGCGGCACGGATCGAGGTCCTGGCCCGCGCAGCCGGTTTGGACCCGGACCGACCCCACACCCCGTTGCTCACCCCCGCAGACAGGGAGACGGCGGTCACCGAAGCAGTGCAGGGGGCGATGGCGGTCGTCGACCTCGACGGGGTTTCCCGGCAGATGCAAGAAGCGGTCAGGCACCGCGCCCACCGCCGGGGCGGGTCGCTTCTCGCCCGGGTGCTGAGTCTCCTGTCGTTGATCACAGGCAGGAAGTCGAGAAGCGCCGATCCTGCCGCCTACCTGGTCGACTGGCGGCGGCGGGGGAGTCTGGGCCACGTGCTCAACCCGGTCCGATCGGCTCTCGTCAGGGCCGTTGGGCCCCTCCCCGCCCAAACGCGACCCTCGATCCTCGAGAACCTGGGGGCGGACGACGTGGAGACCGCGGTCACCCGGGCGCTGGACCGTTCCACCCGCCATGCCGCCGGTGAGATGACCGTGCCCAGCTCGATCGTCTGGCCGGTGGTTGGCTTCTTCCAGCTGCTCCTCGGCGCGGTGCTGTTGTTCGCCGTCGCCTGGTATCTCCTCCTGCTCTTCGGTCCTGGTCGGCTCACCGTCGCCACCGTCGACGTCCCCTATCTCGGCCCGGTGCCGACGCCTCTGGTCCTGCTCACAGGCTCACTCGCCCTGAGCCTCCTTCTCGGGTTCCTGCTCAATTTCCACTCCGCCCGGATCGGCCGCCGCATAGGCCGGGAGACAGCGGCGCGGGTGAAAGAGTCGGTCGCCGAGGCGGTCGCTACCGCCGGCTTCGCAGGCCTCGATCGGGTGGAAGATGCCCGTCGCCGCCTCGCCTCTTTGGCCAGTGGTACCAACTCCGGGGACTAGCTGGGGATCTGGTCACCCGGGACTTGCCGGCAAACGAGTGCGCTCGGACTATCAACTATCAGAGGGCCGGCGACCCTCAGACGAACGTCTCCAAGCTCCTCTCGAAATAGGCGGCGATGTCGCGGAACGAAGCGACCCCGACCGGGCGGGACGACTCACCGAGCAGCGGCGCATGTGAGAAGCCATTGTCGGCCATCTTCTGGATCGCGTCGGAGATCTTCGAGCGAACCGAGAGGGTCACCACGTCGGGGGACATCATCTCCCCAACGGTGACCTTCTCGAGCTCGGCCCCAGTGCACGCCAGCTTCACGAGGAGGTCGAACTCGGAGATGATCCCGGTCAGGTGCTCTCTCTGGTCGACGACGAGGATGGATCCGATGGCCCGGGCCCTCATGTGATGGGCGGCCACGTCGGCGGTGTCCTGTTCGTAGACCGTCACCGGTGTGCTGATGTTGAGCCCAGTGAAGTCGACGAATTCGAGGCCGTGCTCGACCCCCGGCCCGGTCTGGCCTGGCTCGGAAGGTCGGTTCAATATCCCTGCCATGGTGCTCATCACTGTGTACCAGGAGAAGTTCCCCACCAGCCCTCCGGCACTGTCGACGACGGGCACACTCCTCACCCACCATTCTCTCATGATGGCCAGGCCGTAGGCGACGCTTTGGTCGGGCCGCATCGTGCGCGGGGAGCGGGTCATCTCGTCACCCACCGGGTCGTCGCAGAGCCGGGAGCGGCCCAACACCCGCATGAGCACGTCCCGCTGGGTGAAGACGCCGACGAGGGTCTCGTCGTCGACGACGCAGGCACACGAGTATCCCGTGTCGCGCATCGCCTCCACCGTTTCCGAGATCGATTGGGTTGGGGCCACCTTCACGAAGCGCCCCAGATCCAATTCGGAGACCGCCATGGTGGCGAGATCGTCGGCTACTGCCACAGAGAACCTTTCTTAGACCGTGGAACCGAGGCTATCAACACCCCTGAGCATCGGTTAGGGCCGAAGGACCGTGCGCGTCCGGGTACCGCATCGGTGACGGATACGGTGACCGATGTGTCGCGCGTGTTGATCATCGGAGCCAGCCGGGGAATCGGTCTCGGGTTGGTGACGTCCATCTGAAGGACGCCTGGTAGGTGCGCGCCACCATCCGAGACGGTTCGGCGCCGCGAGCCGGCGTTGGATCGAGGCTTGCGCGGCCACTCTTTGAGCGGCTCTTGTTGACACCAACTCGTCTCGGCGGTATCAAAGGGCGAATAGTGAGACGGACGTTTCACCTGATGAAATAGGAGGAGGCCCCAGATGGGAGACGGTCGACGAAATAGGCGATGGCATTGGATCGGTTGGTTCGCTGCCCTGGCTCTCCTCGTAGCCGCCTGTGCCGCAGAGGACGCAGAGGACACCACGACGACCGAAGGCGACCCCACCGAGACGACGCAACCCACTGACACGACGGAAGCCACCGACACCACAGAACCGCAAGCCGACGAGGAGCAGACTGTTCGCTTCTTGATGGCCGAGAACTTCTGGGCCGACTGGACGCCATATGCTTCCACCGCGCTCAGCCAGAAGAGGCTCGAACGTCATATCTACGACTATCTGGTCGAGTTCCCCACCGGCGACTTGAGTGACCCGGCTCCTTCGCTGGCCACCGAGTGGACCCAGGTCGACGACACCACCTGGGAGTTCCAGCTTCGTGACGACGTCGTGTTCCACGACGGGCAGCCGATGACCGCTGAAGACGTGAAGGCATCGGTCGAGCTGGCCTCCGGGTTCAGCGGCGAGAGTGCCTACGCGCTCACCTGGGCGCCAGCCGAAGTGGAGATCGTCGATGACTACACGGTTCGGATAGTCACCGAGGAGCCCTTCGCTCCCATGCTCGCCGAGCTCTGGTGGACACCGATCGTGTCCGCGCAATGGCTCGCGGCCGGAGGGGACCAGCTGGCCAACAATCCCAACGGCACCGGCCCGTTCCGCCTCGCCGAAGACTCCGTCAACGTCAAGACGATGGTGCCCAATGAGGACTACTGGAGGGACCCGCCTCAGGTCGACACCTTGATCTGGGAGTTCGTCCAAGACCCGCAGACCCGTCTCAACGCCCTGTTGTCCGGGGAGGCACATGCGATCGACCGCGTTCCACCCGAGCATCTCGAGATAATCGATGACGAAGAGGGAGTCGAGAACGTCAGTGTGACCGGCATCGAGAGTGTGAACCTGTATATCCGCCCTGGTCGGTTGCCCATTTGGGATGAGAACGCCGACTTCCGACGTGCGGTGAACCTTTCGTTCGACCGAACCCCTCTCGTTGAGAACTTGGTCATGGGGGCAGCCGCACAGGCAGGCTCCTTCATTCCGACAGAAGCCCTCTACTACGAGGAGCAGTCTCCACCGTTCACTGCTGATCCCGAAGGTGCCCGCGCAGCTTTGGAGGCAGCCGGGGTGCCCGACGGTGGGCCCGAGTTCGAGATCTGGGCGGCCGAGGGATTTCTGCCTCGTGCAGTTCCTGTCGTCGAGGCGATAGCCGCCCAGATGCGCGAGGTTGGCCTCAATCCAACCATCGTCACCAGCGATGTTGCAGGGCTCATCGACGATGCGTTCAGTGACACGGGAACGGGCGCGTTCTATCACCTGAGTTGGGCTACTTCGGGTGACTCACATCCGGCTTTTGCCGTGTACTCGTCCCAGTTCGCCTGGTACTTCGGGGACGAGGAGCTGGATGCGCTCATCGCGGAGGGCCGGACGACACTCGACCCGGCCGACCGTCAGGCGGTGTACTCCGAACTGCAGGCCCACATGTGGGAACAGGCATGGCACGTCCCGCTCTACAACTCGGACTTCACGCTGGCGAAGGTGACAGAGCTCCAGGGTGTGCGTGTACTACCCAACGTCTTCCTGACAGACTTCTATGAGGCGAGTCTGAGCGGCTAGAGATTGATCCTGGGCAATAGAAGAAACAAGGCCACGCGCGGATGAGGGGGCGAGCTCTCCTCATCCGCTTCGTGCAGATGGTGTTCGTCGTCGTCGCGGTGGTGACGATCGCATTCTTCGTGCTCCGGATCGCCACCGGTGATCCCGCCCGCCTGGTCAACCCACCGGGGACGCCAGAGGAAATCATCGCCCAGACTCGTGCCCAGATCGGCACCGACGTTTCGATTTGGCAGCAATACGTCGACTATCTGAGCGGCGCGGTCACCGGCGACCTCGGCACGTCGTTCCGCGGTGCCCAGCCGGTCGCCGATGCCGTGCTCCGGGCGCTGCCCAACACCCTCATTCTCGCCGGACTGACCGTCTCAATCTCGGCGGTGCTGGCCATAGGGTTCGGGGCTCTGGCCGCATGGCGACCCGAGGGGCTCATCGATCGTCTGGTCCTGGGATTCGCCGCGGTTGCCCAGGCGACCCCGGCCTTCTGGCTGGCGGTGGTGCTCATCCTCGTGTTCTCCATCAACCTGGGATGGTTCCCCGCCATCGACATGCGAGGTTGGAGGAGCTTCGTCCTCCCGGTCACGACCCTGGTGCTGAGTCTCAGCCCAATACTGGTTCGCACCGCGCGCCAGTCGTTCGCGGAGACGCTCAGCGAGGACTACATAAAGGCCGCCCGGGCACGAGGTCTCCCAACCTGGCGTGTGCTCGGGATCCACGGAGTCAAGTCGGCGGCGCTCCCTCTCATCACCCTCGTCGGGCTCCAACTCGGGTTCCTCCTCGCGGGGGCCGTCGTCGTCGAGGCCATCTTCAACTGGCCCGGTATCGGCAAGCTGATCCTCGACTCTCTCGCCAGCCGCGACTTCCCAATGATTCAGGGTGGGATCCTGGTGGCCGCCATGGTGTTTGTGATCCTCAACTTCATCGTCGACATGCTCTACGCGGTGCTCGATCCTCGGGTGGGAGCTGCACAGGCATGACGGATCTGATCGCCTCGGAATCGCAGCTCGAATCGACCACCGATCGGCCGAGCCGTCTACTGTCGACGTTCAAGAGCCCGCTGGCTTTGGCCGGACTGGTCGGGACCACCCTCATCGCGCTGGCGGCGGTGTTCGCGCCTGCTCTCGCCCCACACGACCCGACCGGTCAGAACCTCTCCCAGATCCTCGCCCCTCCCTTCTGGGACCAGGCCGGGACCCTCGAGTTTGCCCTGGGCACCGACGGGTTGGGAAGAGACGTGTTGAGTCGGATCCTCTACGGTGCGCGCAACTCGTTGACCATCAGCTTCTTCGCGATGCTGCTCGGCTCGACGCTGGGCCTTATCACTGGCTTGCTGGCAGGGTTTTTCGGTGGCCGCCTCGACTCGGTGATCATGCGTCTCGGGGATGTCCAACTCGCATTCCCGTTCATCCTCCTGGCGATCGCCGTGCTCGGTGTGGTGCCCAATCGGAGTGCATGGCACATCATCGTGGTTCTCGGCATCCCCGGCTGGATCATCTACGCCCGCGTGGTCCGCAGCCGCGTCATGGCTGAGAAAGAGAAGAACTATGTGGTCGCTGCGAGGGCGACCGGCGCGTCGAAGTGGAGAAGGCTGTTCATCTATGTGTTCCCCTCGGTGTGGCAGGTCGTCCCGGTGATCGCCCTCCTCGACTTCGGGTTCCTGATCATCATGGAGTCGACCCTGAGCTTCCTCGGCCTCGGACTCCCCCCACCTGCGGCCACATGGGGCGGGATCCTCGCCGAGGGACGCAGGAACATGATCGTCTCGCCATGGTTGCCCATCCTCCCCGGTATCGCAATCGTGCTCACAGTGCTCAGCATCAACCTGCTCGGAGACGGAATGGCCAAGGTCATCGATCCCTCGGGCGCCAAGGGCGGTTTCCGGAGGCTCCGACCGGAGCCGACCCCACGAGCGGATGGGCCCGACGAAGCACCGCCGCTTCTGAGAGTCAGGAATCTGAGCGTCGAGTTCCCCGATGCCAACGGGACCATCTCCGCAGTGCGCAATGTCGGGTTCGACCTGCAAAGAGGCGAGATACTCGGTGTGGTGGGAGAGAGCGGCTCGGGCAAGTCCGTTACGGCTTCGGCAATCGTCCAACTGATCGATCCTCCGGGTCGGGTCACTTCTGGCGAGATACTCCTCGACGGGGAGGACGTGGTTCAGGCGAGCGACCGGCGCATGCGACAGCTCCGCGGCCATTCGGTGGCGATGATCTTCCAGAACCCGACAGCCTCGCTGAACCCGGTCCTGACGGTCGGCTACCAGATGCGCGAGGCGTTGAGGACTATCGGTATCCAGAACAGGGACGTGAAAGACACGGTGGTGCGGGTGTTGACGACGGTGGGTATACCGGATCCGAAGAGGGTGGTACGCCAGTACCCCTTTGAGCTGTCCGGGGGCATGAACCAGCGAGTGATGACCGCGATGGCGCTCGCCGCCCAGCCTCGACTGCTGATCGCCGACGAACCGACCACCGCCCTCGACACCACCACTCAGGAGCAGATCCTCACCGAACTGGTTGATCTCGCCCGCAGCCGGGAGATCAGTCTGCTCCTCATCACCCACGACATCGCGCTCGTGTCGCAATACGCAGATCGAATTCTCGTGTTGTATGCAGGTGAGGTCTGTGAGAACGGGCCGACCAGTCGAGTCATCTCCGATCCGGCACACCCGTATACCAGGGCACTCCTCGAGTCGGTGCCCAGAGTCGAGGTTCGCTCTGACCGGCTCCAGGCGATCCCGGGAGAGCCTCCCGACCCGAGAGCCCTGCCAATCGGGTGTCCCTTCGCCGCTCGGTGCCTCCACGTGATGGACATCTGTCGTGTCGAGGACCCCTCTCCTGTCGAGATCGCATCCGGGCAGTGGACGGCTTGCCACCTGTGGACCGAGGACCGAGCCGAGGTGATGCGCTCATGACGTTGCTCGAAGTGACCGACGTCACCAAGGGTTTCGAGGTTCGCACCCGCCGCTTTACCAGGGCGAAGGGCACCCTCACCGCGGTCAAGAGCGTCTCTCTGCAGATCGAGGCCGGAGAGACGCTCGGCCTGGTGGGGGAGAGCGGATGCGGCAAGTCCACTTTGGGGCGAATGGTGGTGAGGCTGCTCGAGCCGACCTCTGGGGAGGTACGGCTCTCCGGCGTGCTCTACGACTCGGACGACCCCGTACTGCGTCGGTCGGTGCAGATCATCTTCCAGGACCCCTATACCTCCCTGCCACCAAAGATGACCGTGGGCAGAATCCTCGCCGAGCCCCTCCTCATCCACAGGATCGTTCCCGAGGGGCAGATCGAGTCCCGGGTGCGGCAACTCCTGTCCGACGTTGGCCTGAAGCCCGAACACGCCAACTCATACGGGTCTGAGCTCTCAGGTGGGCAGCGTCAGCGAGTGAGCATCGCCCGCGCCCTCGCGGTTGAGCCCGAGCTGATCGTGGCCGACGAAGCCGTTTCTGCGCTGGATGTCTCGGTCCAAGCCCAGATCCTCAACCTCATGAGAGACCTACAAGAACAGCGTGGCATCGCCTACCTGTTCATATCCCATGACTTAGGGGTGGTGCGCTACATGAGCCACCGCATCGCCGTGATGTACCTGGGGGAGATCGTCGAACTGGGCACGGCCGACGACGTGTCCGAGAACTCACTCCATCCGTATACCAACGCACTCCTGTCGGCGGTGCCCAGCATCCATGGCCATGTCTCAGGCTCGCGGGTCGAGTCGGAACCACCCGATCCGGCCAATCCCCCTTCGGGGTGCTCATTTCACCCTCGCTGCAGCTGGGCACAGGATGTGTGTGCCGTTGATTCACCTCAGCTGATCGAGTGGAGGCCGGGACAGCGCGCCGCGTGCCACTTCGCGCTCGAGGTGTTTGAGAGCTCCAGGGAGCGCCGTCATGACCAGGCAACCAGAGGTGAGAATTGAGCAACCCGAAGATCGCCGTGATCGGGCTCGGCTTCATGGGCGCCAAGTGGTCGAGGCTCATCGTCGAGAGCGGGCTGATCGATCTCTCTGTGGTTTCCGATGTCCGCACCGATGTCGGTGAGCAGCTCGCGTCGGCCTATGGCGCTGAGTTCACCCCCGACCCGACGGAAGCGGCCGGACGCGCCGATGTCGATGGAGTGGTGGTCTGCACCCCCGAGCATCTCCACGTCGAGGCCTCCATGACTGCAATCGAGTCGGGTAAGGCGCTCGCAGTGGAGAAGCCGATCGCGCACACGCTGGAGGATGCGGAGCGGATCAGAGAGGGCGCCGACCACGCGGGAATTCCGGTCCTCGTCGGGCACGTCCTCCGTTTCGAGCCTCGCTACGCCGCGATCAGGAATGCGATAGCCACGGGTGAGATCGGAGATGTCCAGGCGATCCGAAGCGAGCGAATCGGCCTGATAGCCGATCAGGAGATCCTCCAGGCACGCACTTCCATTGCTCTCTACTACGGCGTCCACGAGTTCGACATCGCCCGCTGGTATGCCGGCGACGTGGCCAGTCTCGCTGCGGCCAGGAGCTCAGGGGTGGTTCAGTCCAACGGGTATGACGTCGAGGACCTGTACTCGGCTGTGCTCACGTTTCGCTCCGGTGCCCATGGGACGGCCATGATCGGGTGGTCGCTCCCTGCGAGGACCCCCGGATATGGTCTGGCCGGGTTCACCGTGATCGGCGAGCACGGCGTCCTCCAGGTCAGGCAGGGAGCCACCGGGTTCACGAAAGTGCTCGGTGATGGTCCCTCCGACGCCGACGTCTCCTACGCGCCTGAGGTCCATGGTTCCTTGTACGGGGCGCTTGGTATCGAGGTCGACCACTTCGCCCGGGTAGTCCGCGGTGAGGTGGATCCGGTCTGCACCGCCCGGGATGGCACCGAGGCGCTCAAGGTGTCGCTTGCCATGGAGAAAGCAGCACGCACGGGGGAGGTGGTGCATCTGTGAGCGCCGAGACCCAATATGCCGTGCGGTCAGTCCTCAGGGTTCTCGACATTCTCGATCTCCTCAGGCAGCGGCCTGATGGAGCGACACTCAAAGAGCTCGCCCAGGTGACCGAGATGCCTAAGAGCTCCGTCTTCCGCTACCTCGTCACCCTCGAATCACGTGGCTACGTGGAGCGGACTGAGAAGGACGGTGCGTTTCGCCTGAGTTCCGCCTTCATCTCCACAGAGGCCCATCACCTCGAGCTGTTGGCCAACCGGGCCCGGCCGCGGATGGAGGAACTGCGAGACAGGTTCGGTGAGACGGTCAACCTGGCGGTGCTCGATGACACCCGCATCATCTACCTCGAGATCGTGGAGAGTCGACGCAGCATGCGCTGGGTCGTCGCCAAAGGTGACCGGGAGCATCTCCATTCGACGGCCCTCGGCAAAGCGGTGGCGATAGTCCTCGACGACGAGGAGATCTCATCCATTCTGAAGGCCGAGGGGATGCCCGCCCGCACCGAGCGCACCATCAGAGACCCCGGCGAATTCCTCCGACTGATCGCCCAAGCGCGGATCGACGGGTACGCCATCGACGACGAGGAGAACGAACAGGGTGGCCGTTGTGTGGCAGTTCCCATTCGAGGTTCGAATCCCAGGGCGGCTCTCAGCCTCAGCGCCCCGACTTCCCGCCTGTCCATCGCAGACGCCGAGGGGGTTGCTCGAGTGCTGGATGAGACGGCGGAAATGATATCGAAGGAGATCGCGTGAACGAGCTGGCACGAATGACGACGACCGAGGCCGGAGCGGCTCTCTCGAATGCTCGTCTGGCCATCATCGCAGTGGGGTCGCTCGAACAGCACGGACTGCACCTGCCGCTGATGACCGACTCTGCAGTGGCCGAGGCTCTCGCCGGTCGGATCGCCGACGAGCTCGGCGACGATGCAGTTTTGCTGCCCCCGATCGGATACGGGTTGTCGGAGCATCATCTTGGTTTCGCCGGCACGATCACCTTACGTCCGGAGACCATGTTGGGGCTGTTCGCCGACATCTTCGAGAGTCTCCGTCATCACGGCTTGAGGCGGGTGCTGGTCGTCAACGGTCACGGAGGAAACATCGACCTGCTTCGTCTCGTCGCCCGCAAGGCCCGCCGGGACCACGGGATGATGGTTGCCTCGGTGATGTGGGCGGTCGTCGCAGCCGACCTGGCCCGGGAGAAGGCTTCCAGTCCGACATATGGGCATGCATGCGAGATCGAGACCTCGGTGATGATGGCGCTGCTTCCCGACGAAGTGCGAACAGACAGGATCGTGGCAGGTGGCCGGTACACCCACGATGAGCTCACCGAGCCGCCCGGCGGAGGGGTCGACGAGCCGGTATGGCTCCACGAGTGGTCCGACGACGGCGCCATCGGTCGCCCCGACCTGGCCAACCAGGAAGATGGAACCGAGATCGTGGAGCAGGTGCTGGAGCGAGTTGTGGGCTATGCCCGGCGGATGATCGAACGCGAGCCAGGGGGTGGAGCCCGTAATGAGTGAGCGGACGATCCGGCTCCTGATCGCCAATGAGTGGGTGGACGGTCGAGGAGGGCCACCCGACCAGCTGAACAGCCCGGTCACCGGGGACAGGATCGCCGAGATCCACAGGGCCGGCCACGACCAGCTCGATGAAGCGGTGGAAGCTGCCTGGTCGGCACACAGGGAACTCGGCTCCATGACCGCCTTCGAGCGCGGTGCGCTGGCCAATCGGGTGGCCGACCTCATCTCGGAGCGGGCCGGCGAGATCGCCCGCGACCTGTCCTTGGAGAACGGCAAGCCGATGGCCGCTGAGGCGATCCCCGAGGTCGAGGCGGCCGCGGAGATGTTCCGCGACGCCGGAGAGGGGGTCAAACGTCTCGAGACTTCCATCATCCCGAGCAGCGATGCCGACAAGCGAGTCCTGACACTGCGTCAAGCCCGTGGCGTCTACGGGATTCTGACGCCGTGGAACTTCCCGGCCACCATCCCCAGCGAGTACCTCAGCGCCGGGCTGGCCACAGGCAACGGGATGGTGTGGAAGCCCTCGGAGTTGACGCCGATGACCGCAATGCACCTGGCTCAGTGCTTCGTCGACGCCGGTGCACCCCCTGGCACGGTCAACCTCTTGCTGGGCGACCCCGCCGAGATCGGCGGAGGTATCGCCTCACACGATCGCATAGTCGCGATCGGGCTCACCGGCAGCAGCAAGACCGGCGAGGTGGTGGCGAAGGCGGCCGCAGGAAAGCCGCTCCTGTTCGAGTTGGGTGGCAACTGTCCCGTGATCGTCTTCGACGACGCCGACATGAGTGTGCTGATCGACAAGATCGGCTTCGGATGCTTCGCCAACGCCGGTCAGATATGCGACTCGGTGGAGCGAATCCTCGTCGATCGATCGATCAAGGACGCCCTCGTCGACGGTCTGAGAGCTCATGCGGAGAGCATCCGCCTCGGCTCGCCGTTCGAGGACCGGACCACGATGGGACCGGTCATCGCCGAGGTCGGCGCAGCCCGGATCGACGCCCACATCGAGGATGCGGTCAGTCGTGGAGCGTCCGTCGTCGCGGGCGGAGAACGGGCGTCGGGCTTTCCCACCGACCTCTACTACACGCCCACCGTCATCAACGATATAGCTCCCGGCATGCTGATCGAGTCCGACGAGACCTTCGGCCCGGTAGCCGCCGTCATGGGATTCGATGATGAGGACGAGGCGATCAGGCTCGCCAACCGGTCGAGCACCGGGCTGGTGGGAAGCGTCTTCACCACCAATGTCGGCCGTGCGATCAGGGTTGCCGAGGCCCTCGAGACCGGGGTGGTCAATGTCAACGAGTCCACCGCCTACTGGCAGCCCCATACCCCCTTCGGGGGATATTCGGGCAAGAAGAGCGGGACGGGCCGTATCGGTGGACGATGGACCCTGCTCGAGATGACCCAGCTCAAGACGATCAATCTCGATATCAAATGATCCCCATCAGCCGCTTCCGCTCGCAAGGTCACCTCCAGTTCGCAGTCAAGAAAAGGACAGTCCCATGACGTCATCGACCGCCCCTCGACGCGACCACCACTCCGCCGATCTCCGAGCACGCGCCTCGTCGCTCTTCCCCGGGGGTGTCAACTCCAACGTGAGGCTCCTTGGCCCTCCGGTCTTCTTCAAAGAAGGGAAGGGCTCGCGTCTGTGGGACGTGGACGGCAACGAGTACATCGATTACCTGCTGGGGCAGGGGCCCAACTTCCTCGGGCACGCTCCGGAAGGTGTTCTGAGCGCGGTGGCGGAGGCGGTCAGCCGCGGGATGGTCTACGGAGCCCAGCACGTCCAAGAGGTCGAGGCAGGCGAGAGGATGCTAGATGTCCTCGGCTGGGCAGATCAGATCCGTTTCGGGGTGTCGGGGACCGAAGCGGTTCAGATTGCCTTGCGGGTATCTCGGGCGGCGACGGGTCGAGACAAGTTCGTCCGGTTCACCGGGCATTACCACGGCTGGCTCGACAACGTGCTGGCCAAGTTCGTGGACGGCTCGGCGGTACCGGCCAGCCGCGGCCAGCTCGGCTCCCACCTCGACGACTCCTTCACCCTGCCCTGGAACGATCTCGATGCCGTGGAACGGCTGCTCGATCAGCATGCCGACGATATAGCCGCAATCCTCATGGAGCCGGTGATGTTCAATGCCGGATCCGTCGAGCCCCGCCCGGGATATCTGGAAGGTGTGAGAGCGGCATGCGACCGGCACGGCGTCGTGCTGATATTCGACGAGGTGATCTCAGGGTTCAGGATCGCCCTCGGCGGCGCCGCGGAGCGATATGGAGTCGCTCCGGATCTGGCCACATACGGGAAGGCGATGGCAGGCGGGTGGCCGGTCTCGGCACTTGCCGGCAGAAGTGGGCTCATGGATGGGATCGGGACCGGCGAGATAAACCACTCCGGGACGTTCAACGCCTCCGTAATGGCGTGTGCCGCCGTCGTCGCCACCATCGATCGTCTCACCGAAGACCCTCCATATGAGACTCTCGGCCGGATCGGGGAGAGCCTCAAGAGCGGGCTGGCCGAGCTGGCGAGCTCACACTCGCTCCCGCTCAACATCCAGGGCTTGCCGATGGCGTTCCATGCCGGAATCGGTGAGGGGCCGGTCGCCAAGTACGAGGACTTGGGGCGTCTGGATGCCGATGCTTATCAAGCGCTCGTCGACCTTCTCATCGACAACGGGGTCTGGGTCGCGGGACGGGGCATCTGGTATGTGTCCGCCGCTCACACCGAGCAGGATGTAGAAGAGACTCTGTCTCGGGCCGACGAGGCGATGAGGAGTTTCGTTTCGTGAGTCGGATCGGCGTCGTCGGCATGTGGCACGAGACCAACACCTATTCGCCTCGGGTCACCAGCCGCGCCGACTTCGAGTCCTACGAGCTCCTCGCGGGTGGTGATCTGTTGGATCGTCACACCGGAGCCGAGTCGGTCATAGGCGGTTTCATCGCCGGGACCCGCCACCACGAGCTCGTCCCGATCTTCTCTGCTGGTGCCTGGCCGGCCGGACCCCCCGACGAGGCGACCGCGATGTGGTTACTCGGGGGCCTGGCCGAAGAGTTGCAGGGTGTGGGTGGGTTGGACGGGGTCCTGGTCAACCTCCATGGAGCGATGGTTGCTCGGGGTCATCCTGACTTCGAGCGCGACACGCTGGAGGTGGTGAGAAGCCATGTCGGAGACGTCCCGATCGTGTGTGTCCTCGATTTCCACGGGAACCCTTCACCTGAGTTCGTGGCCCTCGTCGACGTGGTGATCAGCTACGACACCTATCCACATGTCGACATGTTCCAGAGGGGCCGTGAGGCGGCGGAGTTCATCGATCGTCTCCTCGGCGGGGAGCGGCTCGGCACGTGGGTGGGGAAGTACCCGCTACTGGTCTGTCCGTTGGCGCAGGCCACCGAGAGCGCCCCGATGCTGGACGTGATCCTGGAGGCGAAGGCACTCGCCGACGAGCTGAGCCTCGACCGGGTTTGTGTCGCCGGAGGGTTCGGGTACTCGGATGTCGAGCGAGCGGGGATGAGCGTTCTCGTCACCGCTCATGTGGATCGGGAGGAAGCCGCTCATCGTCTCATCGCTGCGGTGCTGGACAAGATCGACTCGATGGCTGACGCCTTCGACGTGTCGAGGCCAAGCCCTTCCGAAGCAGTCGAGCTGGCCAGAGCCGCCGTCGAGCGGCCCGTGGTCCTGGCCGACGTCGCCGACAACATCGGCGGCGGGTCATCGGGTGACGGCACCGCGATCCTCAGCGAACTCCTCGAACAGGGTGTCACGGGAGCCCTGGTGATCATCGCCGATCGTGAGATGGCGGAGAATGCACATCGAGCGGGCGAAGGCGGGCGGGTCGATGGCATGCTGGGCGGGAAGACCGATGACCTCCACGGGCCTCCGGTCCGTGTCATCGCCGAAGTGCGCGGGGTTTCGGACGGTGGGTACGAGTCACAGGGCAGTTGGGGCGCTGGTCTGGAGTTCTCGATGGGCCCTACCGCATGGCTCTCCGTCGAGGGCAACGACGTGATCGTCACCTCGAAGCCGACTCCGCCGTTCCATGTCGAACAGGTGACCCACCTCGGCATCGACCCTGCTGAGGCCTCGGTGATCGTCGCCAAGGGAGCGGTGGCGTGGAAGGCTGCCTACGGAGACGTGGCGAGATCGGTGATAGAAGTCGACGCTCCCGGCGTGTGCCCGGTAGACGTCGCTCGATTGCCCCGAGAGACGGTTCCGGTGGGCTATCCACGATGACAGACAGGGTGTCCCGATGAGGATCATGCGGCTGAGGACGGACGCCGGACCTCGGTTGGTGACCACCGACGACGGCCCGGCGAGGGCGGTCGAGGTGGTGGATGGTGAGGCGATTGTTGGTGAGCGTCTGGGCGATGTCGATGGCTTTGGCACGTTGCCGGTTGTGACCCCTTCGAAGATCATCGGGATCGGTCTCAACTATCGAGATCATGCCGCCGAGACCGGGGGCAGCCTTCCCGAGTCCCCGCTGACTTTTGCCATCTACCCGAGTGCGGTGATCGGGCACGAAGATGCCATTCGCATTCCCAGAGGAGTGAGCCAGGTCGACTACGAAGCGGAACTGGGAGTTGTCGTGGGCAGACAGGCTCGTGACGTTCCGATCGACGAAGCGCTGTCGTATGTGTTCGCCTACACATGTGTCAACGACGTCTCAGCGCGCGACGTGCAATTGAAGGAAGGACAATGGACCAGGGGGAAGTCCTTCGACACATTCTCGCCAGTGGGCCCATGCTTGACGACGAGGGATGAGATCCCCGATCCGCAAGATCTCTCGATCATGAGCCGAGTAGATGGAGAGATCCGTCAGCACAGCTCGACCGCCCAGATGGCCTTCTCAGTGGCGGAGATCATCAGCTTCGTCTCGGCTGGCACCACCTTGTTCCCCGGAGACCTGATCGCCACCGGAACACCATCGGGTGTCGCACTGGAGCAAACCGACCCAGATTGGCTCACTCCGGGTGTCACGGTCGAGGTGGAGATCGAGTCGATCGGGATCCTGAGAAACAACGTGATCGGTTCCGACAACGACTGAACCCGGAAGGGGCTGGCCGCGCGGTTCGGGCACACTCCTGCTTCGAGCCACCGCTGTGTGGGCCCGGGCTCGGAGCCCACCACACCGAGCGGTCGCATCACACATCGACGACGAGAAGCCAGGGTGTACCGGTGGATGATGCGGGTGAGGACTGAGATGCCGAACATCCGAAGCGATCAGCCCTCAGCGCGGCTGACGTGTTTGTGGGGTGTCGGCCATACGGCTGGGGCTCTTCGAGACCAGTAGGTATGTCTCGGTGGGGCCCTTGCCTTTGACATCGGACGTTCCCGCCGTCTCGAATACCCAGTGATCGCCCGCTTCATCCACCACCGACTGGGTCACTCGTATCCGGCCCGGCGGGCCCAGCGACTCCATGCGGCTCGCCACGTTCACGGTGTCTCCCCACAGGTCGTAGGAGAATCGCGACGTCCCTACGACTCCGGCCACGAGCCGGCCCGTGTTCAAACCGATCCTGAGCCGAAAATCCAGACCCAACTCCGAGTTGATCTCGGGCATGGCGGCCTGCATGCGAAGGGCCAGCTCGCACATGACCGAAGCATGGCCCGGATTCTCTTCCGGGGCCCCGGCCACCGCCAGGTAGCCGTCTCCCATCGTCTTGATCTTCTCAGCTCCACACTCGGCTATCAGCGCATCGAACCGGGAGAAGATGTGATTCAGCTCGGAAATGAGCACGTCCGGCGCCACCCGTGAGGAGTGGTCGGTGAAACCCACGATGTCGGCGAACAACACGGTGCAGCTCTGGTGCTCGTCGGCGACGACTCCACCCCGTTTCAGGCGATTGGCGATCACCTCCGGGAGGATGTTGAGCAGAAGGCTCTCAGAACTTGCGCGTTCTGCAAAGACCTGGCGCATGAGAAGCATGATGGTGGGGACGACCAGAAGGACACTGATCACGAAGATGTCGGTGGCAAGGAACGCCGAGAGAGACGGGTCCGGTGGTTCCCGCAGAGCGCGCAACGTCAACTCCAGGAAGGCCAGGGCGATGCCCGAGAGAACGTACGTCCCGGTCATCGCCATCGCCTGACGCCGGGTGAGGAAGAGGGCGGCCATCGAGCAGATGATGATGCCCCACATGAGGAAGCCGCCCGACCAGGTGAAGCCACCGAGAGTGACATGGGTGGCAACGTTCAAGACGAGGCTGGACCACAGCATGATCTGAATGAACAGACCCGCCCTGCCGCTGACGATGAACAAGATGGTCGCGCCCAGATAGAAGGTGGTGCCGGTGACTGTCAGCCAGCCCGCCGTCGTCTCCCCGAAGCCGAAGAACACCGCGGAGATGAAGACGCCGTTGAGTACACAGGCGATCCCCGCAACAACCCCGATCTTGGTGACGACTGCCGGATCTTCGATGATCAGGTCGCCCGGCGGGGGACGGTATCTGGCTTCGACTCCCGCCCAGAACCGGTTCACGCCTGACATCTTTCGACCACGGCCAGATGCTACGACCGATCGAGTTCGTTGACGATGCGGTGGATCAGCTCAGCGGTCGCCGTCTCCCCGGACGAGTCTGGCGCGGAGAGTCTCGGAGGCGACGTGAGCCCTGGTGGCCCACACGTCGAGCGCGGCACCGGTGAGGAGGCAGAAGCCGAGGATCAGATACAGGGTCTGGGCGGAGATGAGGTAGACGGCCGAGGCGGACACCCCCGGGATCACCCAGCGGCGCATCCTCCGCTGCACGTCGCTTCCCGCCTGGCTCACCCAGGGGAGGACGGCGAGCAGCGACAAACCGACCAGCAGGAGCAACCGCACGATCAATACTTCGGCCGAGTTGTCGGCGACGACCGAGTAGGCGCTGTCCGGTAGCACCAGCGCGGCGACGGCGAGCGCTCCGAGCCCGTAATGACGGGCCCCCGACCTCGGGGGGATCGTCGATTCGCGCATCGTGGGATAAACGGTAGACGTGCTCGTGCTCCACGTGACGGGAAAGGGCGATACCGGCCACGGCGGCCTTTGGCGGGATACTCCTCTGGATGGGCGGTATCAGCGTCGCCGGTCTGATCGGACAGACCCTGCCCACCGGCCTGGGGTGGCTGGGAGTGGGGATGGTTGCCCTCACCGTCGTTCTCATGGGGGTCATGTCCCGTGACCCTGCCCTATTGCGATCCGAGCGTGTCCCCACTCTCCCGGGGAGCTGGCCGTGGCCGCGGTGCCATTCCTCGCCATCCTCTCCTGGCTGGTCTGGTTCGGGGCCGTGCTATAGCCGTACGCGTTCCCGCCGCTACGCGGCTTCTATCTTGCCGAGGGCACGCTCCAGTCGAGCCCGGGCGTCTTCGCCGATCTCGTGGAGATCAGAGTTGCCGGTCAGTTCGGCCATGAGGTTGGGGTCGAGGACCTCGATGACGCTGCCCTGACCCTTCCGGTAGATGATCACGTTGCACGGCAGCAGGAGCCCGATGCTCTGCTCCGATGAGAGCGCCTCGTGGGCGAGTTCTGGGTTACATGCGCCGAGGATGCGATATGGCTCGACGTCGACGTCGAGCTTGGTCTTCAAGGTGGCGGCGACGTCGATCTCGCTGAGAATCCCAAAGCCTTCGTCGGCCAGTGCTTGTCTCATCTTCGTCTCGGCCTCGGCTGGATCGAGGTCGGTCTCCAACCCGAATCCGTAGCGGTGCTCCGACATATGGTCACGTCTCCCTTCAAGTAGCTGTGTCAACGAGGCTACGGATCGGCCCGGGCTACGGTCGAATACATACCTGGTGGACCTGCCTTCCGCCGCGATGGGGAACCAGGTGCTGGGACTTCAGATCCACTGCCTCGGCCCCCGGTTGTACCCAGCTCCTGGGCCAGCTTCTTCAGCTGCGGCCAGCGTCGATTCTTGATTCTCCTCAAACGTCTACGGCTGGCTCGAGCTCGGGAAACATTGGGAAGTGCTTCACGTTCTGTGTCAACAGGTCGGCACCGTGGACTTCGGCCGTGGCGGCGATCAGGTAGTCGATAGGGGAGATGCCTTCATGGCTGCGTCTGTATGTCCTCGCCCACTCACCCGCTCGCGTCGCGACATCGACCGATGCTTCGATGTTGTTCATCGAAGCGAGAAGTCCTCGGATCTCGGAGCGCTCGTTCGACGGCATGCCTGCCAGCAGCTCGAACCGTGTCAGAACCGAACATGCGGCCTGTCCGGTATCCGAGGCCTCGAGGAGGAGCGTCGTGGCGGCCTGGTTCCCCTTCAAGTGCTCGATGAGCACGTCAGTGTCGAAGAGCTTCATTTGCTCAGGCGTTGCAGCGGGGCTTCCTGTCGCCAGCGAAGTACGTCATCGAGTTCGGCATCATCGCGGTCGGACCAGATCCCGGATGTGGCCTCGATGACTTGCTCGGGCGCTGCCGAGGCCCGGGTGATGTCCAGGGCTTCGTCCAGAATCATCCGGATGAGCCCTGACTTAGAGACGCCTTCCTCCTTGGCACGGCGATCGAGTCGCCTCTGCTGCTCGTCTGTTAGGAATATGTTGGTCCGCTGCATACACCGCGAGTATACACCGGGTACCGATGGTTTGATAGAGCACCATGGGGAAGCAGGCATTGCCGTGACACAGCGCGGGAGTCTCCGCTTAGTGAGGTAAAGTCAGGCTGGGAATTCCGTGAGCCGTTGCTTGCATGGTGCCATCAGTCTTGAGCTGATGCTCGAGGAGATCCGCTATGGATGGGCTCTCTCGACTCGCCCGCACTGGAAGAGTTGTTTGCGGGCCAACGTCGAGCCGAGCAGCTGACTCCAACCCTGTCGTCCTGACCAGGAGGGCCGAGCCGCCGCTCCGGGCGGTGCTCGAGGCTCTCCTGGGCGGTTGCCCTCCGGTCTGTGACCCCGCCATCGGTCGGCGCCCCCGAACACGATCCACCCGGGTCGAATAGACTCACGAGGCGTCCGCTGTCCTGATGCAGAACAACCCTGCGCCCATCGACGGTTCACCAAGAGGTCCAGACCCGGGGTCGGACCGGGTCGACGACGGGGAGACAGGACACCCCTGGAGACGTCACAGATCATTCGTCGTTGGCATGATCGGGGTGCTGGCAGTTCTCGGGTTTCTCGAAGCCGTCGCCAGGCTGGGGGTGCTGCCGGAACGCTGGTTTCCTCCGGTGACCAGGGTTCTCGCGACCCTTTTCGACATGGTCCCCGACTCAGCGCTCTGGCTCGAGATCGGTCGCACTGTGCAGGGTTGGGCCGTCGGTCTGGGCATCGCCGCCCTGCTCGGGATCCCTTTAGGCATGCTGATCGGGTCGTTCGAGCCGGTGTACCGCTCGCTGCGGGCGGTGATCGAATTCGTTCGTCCCATTCCATCCGTCGCACTCATCCCGGCAGCAGTGCTGATCTTCGGGATCGGGATGGGGATGAAGATCTTCCTGGTGGCCTTCGCAGCCTTCTGGCCGATCCTCTTCCAGTCGCTCTACGGGGTGCAGGATGTCGAACCCGAAGCCAAGGAGACCGCCCGGGCATACGGGTTGGGGCCGATGGCCCGGTTCCGCCGGGTGGTCCTGCCGAGCACGCTCCCTTACGTCGCCACCGGGCTTCGCATCTCGTCCGCCATCGCCCTGATATTGGCGGTGACCGCCGAGCTCGTCGTGGGCGCCGACGGACTGGGCCGTGCCATCGTGGCGGCGCAGACCGCGGCCCAGATCCCGACCATGTATGCGTTCATCATGGTCACCGGCACTCTCGGCTGGTTGCTGAACCTGATCTTTCAATTGGTGGAGACCCGGGTGCTCCATTGGCATCCTTCCTACCGGGAGGGTCTGGGAGCGTGACTTCCCGCCGACTCTTCGGCGTCCTCGAGGTCGTGGTGCCGGTTGCCCTGCTGGCCGGTTACGGAGCCTGGTCGGCCGCGCGCGGTTCGTTCTACTTCCCGCCGCTGGCCGACATCGGAGGGCGATTCTGGGACCTCTGGGTGTTCGACCGGGTGGCCGACGACCTGGTTCCCAGCTTGCGGCGGCTGTCGATCGGTTACGTCCTCTCGGTGCTGATCGGCGTCGCGTTCGGGATGCTGCTCGGCGTCTTCCGGGTCGTTCAGGACGCGGTGCAGCCCGTGGCGGAGTTCCTGCGGGCGCTGCCCTCGGTAGCCCTGATCCCGTTCGGAATCCTCGTGTTCGGGATCGGCGACGTCATGAAGATCCTCATCATCGTCTTGGGGTCGGTCTGGCCCATCCTCCTCAACACGATCGACGGTGTCCGCGGCGTCGACAAGGAGATGCTCGAAATGGCCCGCGCCTACAACGTGCCCCGCGCGGCGAGGATGCGCCAGATCGTGTTCCCGGCGACACTGCCCCGGATAGTGGCGGGCATGCGCACCAGCATGTCGATCGCGATCATCCTCATGGTCGTGAGCGAGATGGTGGCGAGCCGCGACGGTGTGGGATATTTCGTCCTCGAGTCACAGCGACGTTTCGCCATCGCCGACATGTGGGCCGGGATCCTCCTCCTCGGGATCATCGGGTATGTGAGCAACTTCTTGTTCGTGAGGGCGGAGCGGCGACTGCTCAACTGGCATCACTCC
>DATKCE010000045.1:0-3689 GCA_035513335.1 Acidimicrobiia bacterium | reverse complement strand
AATGGTCGGGACAGTCCGGGTCGCGGCTCGGCGACCCTGCAATGCGCCGGACGACCTCCACCAATCCTCGGAGTTCGGGGTCCTTATCCCATGTGAGTGAGTTGTGGGCCCAGGAAGACTTGAACTTCCGACCTCATCCTTCTCAGGGATGCGCTCTAACCGGGCTGAGCTATGGGCCCCGACTGGTAGTCAAGGAAAGGGAATTGTAACGATCCTGCCCATGCACGCCATATGGCGCTGTGCTCCTTCGGCGCCGGCCAATGAGCGAGAGTAGGTTCCGGAACACCGCGGGCCTGTCGTACAGAGGGCCCTCGGCCCGCCTTATTCGGATGAGATGTTCGGAGAACCCATGTCCGATGGCGACTCATCTTCCTACTCCACTTTCCACCGGCGCGCCGAGCCTCGGCTGCGAGTGGCGTTGGTCGCTGCTTTCGGGGCCGACCGGGGCCGTGAGGCCGCGCTGGAAGCACTCGTTTACGGCTGGGAGCACTGGGAGCGGGTCAGAGAGATGGAGAACCCCATCGGTTACCTGTATCGAGTCGCTCAGCGCAGGGCTCGTCGGGGGCAACGGCGGGCGTGGGTGTTGTTCCCTCCTCCTGTCTCTTCCGGAGATCCGTGGGTAGAACCCGGACTCCCCAACGCTCTCAAGGATCTCTCCCCCGCTCAGCGGCAGGCGGTCGTGTTGGTCTACGCCTACGGCTATCCCCACCGAGAGGTGGCCGAGATGCTTGGTGTGGCTCCTTCAACAGTGCAACAGCACTGTGATCGGGGTCTTCGAAAACTAAGGAGCGCACTGGGGGTGACTGCAGATGCCTGACATATCCGTCCAACTGCGCGACTACATCGAATCGGTCGCCCCGACCGTCGAAGAGGAGGAGGTCCTCTCCCATCCTCTGGTTCGTGTGCCCGCTCCAACTGTCACCGTCGGCGCTCAGCATCCACTCGGATTCGGTTTGGTAACGACTGTGCTGGTCGTGGCCATTGCGTTGGTTGCCCTCTTGCTCGGTAGCCCCGTGGGGGGTCCCGACCTCAGATCGGTTCCCCTCTCCAGCGTGGACGTCTGCGACCTCCTGGTTGATGCAACGAGGCGCGCCGGACAGCCATGGGGATCGATGACTCACCGACACGAACCGACACCTTGGGAGGCAGATGTCTGTGTCCACGACGGCTGGGACTCCGGCTGGGACTTCCGGCACCTCATCCTCCGTTTGAGCCCAACTTCGACAGACGAAGCGCAGCAAATCCTCGCCCGACACGATCTGCTCCGGATCCCGATGGAGTGGGAGGTCGAGCGTCCGGGAGTGTGGATCGCCAACGCAAGGGGCTCCGGCGAGGCGGAGTTTTACGCGGTCGCCGTCTCCGCAGCGCCCTACTTCTTCATCGTGACCTATGCAGACCGCGAAGATGCCCTGGCGGTCGCGGATGCAGTCCTTGTCGAACTCGGCATCGAGAAGGGAGACCAGTAATGCCACTCGGTGACAGACCGCTGAATCAGTTGATCGCGCCCATCATCTTCTTGATGCTGGTGGCGACGGGTTGCTCGGCCGACGGCGAGTCGACCACGACAACCGCCGCCACATCTCGAGCGGACATAGGGACCCTCACCATCACCGGCACGGAGTGCTCGTTTGATGTCGTCGAGGGCCAGATCTCCTCCGGGGTCCTGAGCATGACTGTAAGCAATGAGTCTTCAGTACCGGGAGCGGCGGACGTCTTCATGATCCTCGAGGGATACTCATTCGACGAATTGGTGGCCCACGTCGAGGAAGAGGCACGAAGAGCCGAGGCTGGGGAGGCCGTGCTGGGTCATCCCTCGTCAGTGCTGGCGAGGTCCGCGTCGTCAGGCACTGGACTCCTCGAGGCCGGTGAGTCGACAGCGATCGAGGTTGATGCCGAGGATCCCGGCGACTACGCGATCGTCTGTATTCGACACCACGAGGGAGCCAACGGACCGCGGCCCTTCGCGGTCGTTGGCCCCTTCGAAGTAGTCGGCTAGATCGCGACGACGCCCCGGACCGTCTGGATGACCTCGTCCCCCGTTTCTTTCGCAGCGCCCGAACGTAGACCTCGACCACGTTGGAGCCGGGGTCGAAGTCGTACCCATACCTGGCGATTGACCGCAGGTGAGCTGCGTCGTCATCCTGGTAGGGATGTGGACGGCTGAGATTACGCGAGACGCTGACGATGACGGCGTGAGCTGTCAGACCGGATCGAGACGCAAGGTCGTGTCCAGCACTTCGGGACGCAGCATCGAATCGAGAGACTGCCCCGGGGGATACTTTCGACGCAAGGCCGCGCTGGTCAGCTCCACGCTTTCGTCGTCGGCAGCCGACTCGGCCCTCGCTGCTATCTGGCGACCCGCGACGTGGAGAACCACATCGGGATCGGCCAGGACCCGCTCATACCACCTGCCCGATTCGCCTCGTACTGAACGGACGAACACCGCTCCGTCGTCGACCACCACCCAGATCACGGTGCGATAGGTGCGGTCGCCGCGCCGGGTCTCGATTCGCACCTCACGGGTCTCCTCGAGCAGAAGCAGATCATCTGGGGTGAAGCCCATGATCCCGAGAATAGGGGATGCTCGATACGAACATGGAGGAGGGGGCGGCCGAGACTTGGACCGTCTCGCCGAATACCTCACCGAGCTGGCCAGGAGGAAGTAGCGCTCAGGGGAGGAAGGCTCCACTGACTCGGGCCTCCTGCATCACCAGGCACTCCTCGACACCCACGAAAGCGGGGGGAGTCTTGGCGTCTGGCGGCAACAGGGCATAGGCCTCCGGTGCCGGCAGCAACCGCGGTGAAATGAGTCTGATCGACGCTCCCCCCAGCTCCAGTGTGGCGTCACCAGCAGCGAGCGCATTGCGCAGCCAGTCGGTGTGCGGTCCGTAGTTGACCATGAAGACGTATCCGTCGTCGATCGGATGGGCGTCCAGGGGAGTCCGGTAGATCTCTCCGGTCTTACGACCGACGTGGATCAGGACCGGCCATCTACCCGTCCCTACCACCCTCGGGTTCAGGAACCGCCGGTTGAAGCGCGCTAGCCACTTCGGGAGGGTCATCAGGAGACCACCAGACTCTTGCCCCGGGCGTGCCCCTGGCTCTGATAGGCCAGTGCCTTCGCTGCCTCCCTGAGAGTGAAACGCCGATCGATGACCGGTTTCACCTGGTTGGCTTCCACCAGTCCCCGCAGAACCTCGGAGTCCTCGGCGCTCGCGGTAGCGGTACGGGACACGAATCGCTGGCTCCAGGACCGGGAACGGATGACCCCGGCGAGCATCCGGTCGGCCGGGCGGACCCAGCGCCCCTTCTTCCCGGTCACCATCACGAGCACCCCGTTCTCCGAGAGGAGCTTCCGGGAAGCCCCGAGGGTCTTGCTCCCGGCGTTATCGAAGAACACCTCGAATCGGTCGTCGAGGTCGGTGAAGTCTTCTCTCGTGTAGTCGACGACCCGGTCGGCTCCCAGCGCCGCGGCAGTCTCGACATTGGGTGTGCTGCAAACCGCGGTGATATGCGCCGCACCGAGCGCTCGGGCGATCTGGATGGCGAATGTTCCCACCCCACCAGATGCTCCGTTGATCAGCACCCGGTCACCCTCTTTGAGTGCGGCCCAGTCACGCAGACCCTGTAGAGCGGTGAGAGCGGCTACACCCAGAGTGGCGCTCTCCTCGAGGGAGAGATTGGCCGGC
>DATKCE010000044.1:0-3245 GCA_035513335.1 Acidimicrobiia bacterium | reverse complement strand
CAAGGATGGTCAGGGCCTCGGGGCCTTCAGGGAAGGCGGAACGGACTGCGGCGAGCTGGGACTTGTCCGAAGTCCAGCCGTCACATTGGCCCGCCTCGAAGGCCGCCTGAAGCGCGCTGTTGTCCTCGAAGGTCACGTTCCTCATCCCGAGCCCGCGGGATTCCGAGAGCGACGTGATGTTGAGCTCCGTCGTGGTCCCCTGGAGGACGCAGATGTCGGTGTTGCCCATGTCGTCGATGGAGGCGAAGCCGGAATCACTGCGCACCATCAATCCCTGTCCGTCGTAGAAGGTTGTGGTGAGGAAGGTGGCTCCTTCCGTCCCGTCTCGGGTCGCGGTCCAGGTCGTGTTGCGGATCAGAACGTCGATCTCCCCGGTTTGCAACGCGGTGAAACGCTCGGCGGCGGTGAGGGGCCTGAAGTCGACGGCTTCGGCGTCACCAAGAACTGCCGCGGCGACGACCTTGCAGAATTCGACGTCGAAGCCCGAGAAGGTGCCGTCGTCACCGACGAACCCGAAGCCGGGCACGGCATCGTTGACACCGCAAACCAGCGTTCCCCGTTCGGCGACCTCGTCGAGCAGCGACCCGGTCGGCTCCTCTCCGTCGCCGGCCACCGTGGTCTCGCCGTCGCCGGCGGCGGCGGTGGTGTCCGTGGTTGCCTGGGTACAGGCAGCGAGCACCAGCAACAGTGCGGTGAGCGCCGCCAACAGTCTCGTTGATCTCATTGTTCCTCCGTGTTGTGAGTGTGACGGGTCAAGAACCGCGCCACGCAGGACTTCGACCCTAATCAGCGTGAGTGGCCGCGTGTCGGGCCTTGGATCCAAATGGCAGGTGAGTGGGGACCACTGATACCCTTGCGGGTTCTCCTTCAACGGGAGGCGACAAGAGAAAGATGAGAATGAGATACAAGCTATTTGCCATATTCGCAGTGCTGGCGATGCTGTTGGCGGCCTGCGGCGACGACGGCGCTCAGGACGGCGACGGCGCCGCCACCACCGCCGGAGAGGCCGGGGCTCTCCCCGACCTCGGCGGGCGTGAGGTGACCGTCGGCGTCGAAAACGCCTACCTGCCCTACAACTACATCCCTTTGGGTGAGACCGAGGGCCAGGGCTGGGACTACGACGCCTGGAGAGCCATCTGCGAGCTGCTCAACTGCGAGCCCGTCTTCGTCGAGTCGGGCTGGCCGGCAGTGATCGACCAGGTCGCCGCGGGTGAGCTGGACACGGCAGCCGACGGTATCTCGATCACCGATGAGCGCAAGGAGATCGTCGATTTCTCCGACCCCTACATGGTGGTGGAGCAGAAGTTCATCGTGCAGAAGGACGACGACCGCTTCGACTCGGCCCAGGCCCTCATCGACGATGAGAGCGCCACCGTGGCCACCCAGGTGGCCACGACCAACTTCCAACTGGCGGTGAAGCTGGTCGGCGAGGATCGCATCCAAGCATTTGACCAGTTCGCTCTGGCCATCCAGGCGCTGATCGCCGGGGACGTCGACGCGGTGATAATCGACGACTCTGCCGGTCTCGGATACGTCGGCGAGAACGCCGACACCATCGAGACCATCGACGATCCGCTCCAGTCGGACCCACTGGGATTCATCTATCCCAAAGGGTCCGAGCTCGTCGAGCCGGTCAACCAGGCTCTCGCCGTCCTTGCCGAGAACGGAACGCTCGAGGACCTGGGACGCAAGTTCTTCGGTCCTGACTTCGTGCTGAGCTACGAGGACATCGAGGAAGTCGGCGGCTGATCGACAGACGACCGATAAACCCGGGACGCCAGACCAACCGGTCTGGCGTCCCGTTATTTTTCGGGCATGACTCAGCAAGAGGCCGAACCTGCAACGCCGGAGCCGGTAGCCCCGCCGGGGCCGGGCGCCACCGCCTACACCTTCGAGGCCAGGGGGTTCCCCTGGTGGCTCGTGGGCATGCTCCTCATCATCGCCGGGATGGTCCTGGCAGTTGTATTCAACGACGCCTACCGGGAAGCCTTTGTCTCCATCTTCCCCGTTCCCCCGAGGATCCTCGACGGGATCGCCATGACCTTCTACCTCACTCTCGGGGCGTTCGTGGTGGCGACGTTTCTCGGGCTGTTCATCGGTTTGGCCCGAATAAGTCGCAATCCTTGGCTCAGCAACGGAGCCGCGCTCTACATCGAGTTCATCCGGGGCATACCGATGATCGTCTTCATCTTCGCGGTGGCCTTCTTCATAGCCCCCGACTTTGCGGACCTGATCAACGTCCCCAGCCGAGCCATCCCTCAGGCGGTGAGGGGAGGTGCGGCACTCTCCCTCTTCTACGCCGCCTTCATAGCCGAGGTATTCAGGGCGGGCATCCAGTCTGTGGGGAGCACCCAGACGCAAGCGGGACGCGCCCTGGGTCTCAGCGAGACACAGATCATGCGACGCGTCGTCCTCCCCCAGGCAATGCGGAACATGTTGCCGGCACTGGGCAACGACCTCATCGCTTTGATGAAGGACACCTCCCTGGTGTCGGTCCTCGCCGTCCGAGAGCTCACCCAGATGGCCCGGATCTACTCGGGATTTACCTTCCGCTTTCGGGAGTCGTTCCTCATCTTGATGGTCATCTACGTGGTGCTCACGCTCGGGCTCAGCTTGTTGCTCCGCTGGTACGAGCAGCGCATATCGATCCCCGGCTATTAGCGGCCCAGGGCCACCAGGACCCGCTCCACAACCGAGTCCGGGTCCATCCCCAACGACTCCATGATGTCGGACGGCGAACCGTGGGGGAGGAACCGGTCGGGAACGCCGATGCGAGTGACTTCCTTCGCCATCCCGGCTGCGGCCAGAGCCTCCATCACCGCGGAGCCGAACCCGCCGGCCACCACCCCGTCCTCCAGGGTGACCACATGGGGCACGGGTGCGGCCCACTCCACGATCCGGGGGTCGAGCGGCTTCACCCACCGGGCGTTGACCACTGCTGCCTCCACCCCACGGGAGGAGAGGTCGGCCGCCGCCTTCTCGGCAACCTCCGCCATCCGCCCCAAGGCAACCAGGAGGACATCCCCTCCTTCGGAGACCAGCTCCGCCTCACCCACCGGGATCGGCTCGACGGGAAGCGCGGGCACCGAGGTCGCTCCTCCCTTGGGATAGCGGAGGGCTATGGGCCCGTCGTGATCGACTGCGGTCTCGATCATGGCGCACAACTCGGTGGCATCCGAGGGAGCGCCGATCACCAGGTTGGGGATCATGCGCAGATAGGAGAGATCGAACACTCCGTGGTGGGA
>DATKCE010000043.1:0-45576 GCA_035513335.1 Acidimicrobiia bacterium | reverse complement strand
GGTCCTGGGACGGGAAAGACCTGGACGCTGGAGCGAAAGACCGAGTATCTGGTGTCCGTCGGTGGTGTCCCTTCCGATGCAATCTCTGCTGTGACTCTTACTCGGTCGATGGCCCTAAGTCTCGGCGAACGGCTCCCCCATGGTCGTGCTCAGACGCTCCACTCATTTGCCCTCGAACATCTGAATCGCATAGGTGATGCTTGGGGTAAGAAGGTGGCGACGCCGTGGGAGACGGCTGAACTGATCGCGTCAGATCTTGCAGTTGGGACGGCATCCCAATTCAACACGCATGTGACACCCAGCGACGTTCGAGACTTCATCACCAAACTGACATCCGGGTTTCGAGCGGGCCAAGACGAACCACCCGAAATGACTCGTTCGCAGGTGCAGATCAACGCTGTGTTCAGAGTCCAACGGGAACTCTTCGCATACCGCCTGATGGATGAGTTGGCGAACGATCTTGCGGACTTGATCGCCCGTGGCGAACGAATCGAAGCACCTAGTCACATCTTGGTGGACGAGTACCAGGATCTGACGGCTGGTGAACTGAGGCTGTTGCAGCTACTTGCGAGCGAGTTCAACACGATCGTGGTCGCTTGTGGGGACGACAGACAGTCGATCTACGGGTTTCGAGAAGCAGATGATCTAGCGCTCCATCGTTTCCCGAACATCTATGGAGTCGACCCTGGATATCTGTATCGATCTAGGCGGTGTCCGAGGTTGATATGTGAATTCGCGGATCTAATTGCGGATGCACTCCCGGAGCTCCCTGGTCTCGAACGACCACATCTCGAGCCCTGGCCAGGTCGGGAGGACGAGGGAGATGTCGCCATCGTTTCGGCGCCGAGTCCAATCGCGGAAGCTCGATGGGTGATCGATCAATGCAGTCAATTTGTCTCAGACGGAGTGTCGCCCCACGAGATAATGATTGTTGTCTCGGCCTATCTCGATCAGGTGCTCGGGAGTCTGTCACAAGCTCTGGACGAGCTTGAAGGCGGTGCCGAATTCCATCTCTACCGCGGCGGCGGACCAGCGCCCGCTCTCTCGGCCGAGCTTCGACTACTCGAAGCCAGTGTACGGCTGATTCTCGACGCCGAGGACCAGATGGCGTGGAGAACACTCGTGTGGGCCACACCGGGGCTTGGCCGAGCGCGCATAGATCGACTGCTTCATCACGGAGGGCAGCGCTTTGTCGAGAACCTCCGAGACCTAGCGCAAACAGACGAGATAGTCGGCAGGCCTTGGGTCGCCGGTTCCAATGTTACGAACCTAGAGCATGACGCGGACATCGATCCGATTCGACTCGTTGAGGAACTCGCAGCCATCCTCGGAGTCGAAGGATGGAACGGGAGCTTCCTCGCGGCCCTACAGCCAGAAGAGGATGTCGGTCCCGCTGCCTACTGGCGAGAACTTGTCGTGCAGGCCTCTCAAGCTGACGAAATCGAACCCGAGCAAGATCCAACAGGCATCCCCGTCCGGACGATCTTTGGCTCGAAAGGTCGCGAAGCACCGTACGTCTTTCTCGTCAATACGATCCCCCAAGCGTTTAGCCGCGGCGGAGATGCATCAGACGCGATCAGACGCCTCTATGTAGGGATCACCCGATCGTCCGGCTATCTCGGAATTTCAGCACCCGGGAACCTCCGATACACGCAACTCGGCCACGCCGCTCGAGCTCGCTTTGGTGGCCTTGAAGATCTAGTCGTTCGCGCTGGAGAGAGATTGGGGCTAACCCCGACTAGCCCCAATCGTTGAAGTCTCGTCAGCCACCCGACCTTGTCTCGCCCGAAGGGCGCTACTCCGAGTTTGAGGTCACCAGCCTTGGCAGAGGCAGCGCTCGCTAGGAGCGGCCCTCAGGTCTAGGCAGATCCAAACGAGTCAGCACATAACGCGCGGCGCACAACATCAGAATCGCCCCGAATCACCCACGCATAACCGGCAATCCCGGACAGTTCTGTAATCGCCATCCGAGAGGCCCCGCCCGGCCTGGGCTTCACCCTGAAGGTCAAGCGACTCTCGCTGCAGGTGCGTTGCTAACCGCACACAGTTGCAACATGTCATGTTGCGGTAAACATGTTTACAATAGCGCTATCTGGAGACCCCTGGAGGGGGCTATGGGTTTGGAGCCGAGGATTCTGGCCAAGGTCGATGGCCGGCTTCGCTCTCAGCTCAGGAAGCGAGACAAGGGGTTGACGGCTCGGGTGCCTGTCTCGCCAGAGCAGTGGGCGGTGTGGAAGCGTTACTGCGACATGCTCGGTGTCTCGGCTGGTGGTGGGCTCGCCGTTTTGGTGGATCACGAACTGGCCTCGATCGTCGAGGAAGAGGTCGAGACTCTCACTGAGTCGGTCAAGGCCCGGGAGGCAGCCGTCGCAGCCCGCGAGGCCGAGGTAGCGGAACGGGGGGAGTCGGTAGCCAGGCGGGAGCATTCGTGTGACTGGAGGGAGACACAAATCGAAGCGAAGCGACTGCGGCTCAAGGAGAGAGAACAGCGTCTCGACGCACGCCAGGAAGCCCTCGACATTCTGGCCGCGGCATCCCAGCCTCGAACACCGCACAGGGCCAAACCCAAACCGGGTCGTAATGAGCTCTGCTGGTGTGACTCGGGGAAGAAGTACAAGAACTGTCACCTCAGCTGGGATCAGAGCAGGAATGGTTAGTTAACGGTTGTATAATAGCTAACAGCCTGATATGGTTAGCAAAGCGATGGCCACGTCGACGCATCCCTCGCTTCCGTTCGACGAGACACCTGACCCTCCAGGACGCCATGACGAGCGGTTACTGTCGGTCGAAGAGCTCGCTGACTATCTCGAAGTGCCCGTGAAGACCATCTACACCTGGCGGCACCGCAACACCGGACCCCAAGGATTCCGGGTCGGTAAGCACCTCCGCTTCCGCTGGCGCGACGTTCAGAGCTGGGTGGCGCAACGCCTCGCCGACGAGAGCTGACATGGCACACATCCGCCGCCACCCCGTCGACAGCAGCAAATGGCAGGTCCGCTACATCGACCCCACCGGCCGGGAGCGGTCGAAGACCTTCCCTCGCAAGGTCGACGCCGAGAGGTACCTGATCCACGTCGAGGCTCAGAAGCAGCGGGCTGAGTGGATCAACCCTGAGCTGTCATCGACGCTGTTCGAGGACTGGGCGGAGGGCTGGCTGGCCAACCGAACCCACCTCAAGCCGAAGACCTTCTCCGGTTATGACTCACTCTTGAAAGTGCACATCCTTCCCCGGTTCGGATCCCGTCAACTCGATCGGATCGACTCGTTGTCGATCGAAGAGTGGGTAGCCGATCTCAAGTCATCAGGGCTGTCGGCTTCACGGATCCGTCAGGCGCACAACGTCCTCTCGCAGATTCTCAAGACCGCGGTGCGAGCGCGCTACCTCCCTGCCAACTCGGCGGAGGGGATCGACCTTCCCCGTAAGCCGCGGCGCGAGCAGCTCTTCCTCACGCCGGCCGAAGTCGACCGACTAGCGCAGGAAGTCGACGAGCAGTACCGGGCGCTCATCTACGTCTTCGCCTACGGAGCGCTGAGATGGGGCGAGTCGGCAGCGTTGCGGCGGCGACGAATCGACGTGCTCAGAGGCATCCTCGACGTCTCAGAGAGCCTGGCAGAGGTCGGCGGCGACCTGCATTTCGGCCCCACCAAGAACTACCGAAGCCGGGTGGTGACCCTCCCCAAATTCCTCCGGGAGATGCTCAACCATCAGCTCGTCACCTACACGGCTCCAGGAAAAGACGCTCTGTTGTTCACGGCGAGCAACGGGTCGCCGATGCGGAACTCGAACTTCAGCTCGAACGTCTGGCGGCCGGCTGTTCAGGCGGCGGGACTCCCCGAGGGCCTGCGAGTGCATGACCTCCGCCACACCGCGGTGGCGATCCTGATCAGCCAAGGTGTTCATCCTGAGGCGATCAAACGGTTCCTCGGGCACTCGTCGATCATGGTGACCATGGACATCTACGGCCACCTGTTCCCCTCCGAACAGGAAGCTCTGGCCAAAGCCCTCGACGAGGCCTTCGCTCAATCTCAGACGGACAAACGACGGACAAAGACGGACAAGAATCCAACACCGGACGAAGGCGACTTCCGAAAAGGCCAAGCGACACTTGACTTTTCCGAAGTGGGTCCCGTGGGACTCGAACCCACAACCTTCGGGTTAAAAGCCCGCTGCTCTGCCAATTGAGCTAGGGACCCAGGGGTGCGCGAAAACTCTCGAGAAGACGCGCCAGCAAAGGATACCGCTCCAGGTATCCGAGGTTGAATGTGGCCTCTCGACAGAGTGCGGCAGTCGAGCTGCGCCATTTCTTGGCAGTCAGGGCGTTGGGTAGACGTCGCAAGGGCATGCCCGGGGTTCTGCCGGTACTCGATCAGCATTTCCGCTTCCACGACCGCCGCCACCCGGGGTTCGTCGATTTCGTGATGAGCGATCGCGCTTATGCGTCTCTTCTGGGGTAGTGAGCGAGGCTTGCGATTCGGACCAGCTGGACGTTGTCTGCTTTTGCTCTGTTTCCAGTCATCTCAACAAGGACCTTCCCGGCTGCCATGAACCCCGCCCAGTGGCTTCCAACCCGAGCGATTTGTCCCCGCATGTCTTCGTGGTCGACTCGGAATGAAGTCGACTGCCAGTCGAGCGGTTCGGCTTCCCGGATGTTCCGTTGTCGCTGCTGAAAGTCTTCGATCTTCGGTGCGTCGGGGAGAGGAAACTGTGCCTCAACCAGCCTTCTCTCCAAATTCTCCTGTATCCAATGGCCTGTTGAGTCCACCGCTTCACCCGCATGAGTTGTCACTTCAATCCACTCCGCCTGTTCGTCGTGCTCCCCGTGGCGGATGGTCAGTGAATGCGGATCAGGTGATCCGCTCCACCCACCGATCGACTTGAGTCTGTCCCAGTTGTCGACCTCGTATCCAATCAACGAGCCCGAAGTCAGCGCATCTTTGAGTCTTTGTCTGTCTCGCTCAGCCGCTCGGTCAGGGTTGAGCACCCTCAGCAGCTGCTGGCCAAGATCGGGAACGCGGAACGCCGAAGAAAGAAGTAGCAGCCAGACGAAGACCACGAATCCGGTCGCCACAGCCCACCACGGCCACCCAAGTACCAAGTCGAGTGTCAGTCCCAGGAGAAGACCAGCCCCCGCAGCCAGCAGGTAGGTCATCGGCGTCGGCTGCATCCGCCGTTCCGCGAGCAGAGCACGGAACAGCTCCCCCGGCAGGCGAACCCATCTCGGAACAGACGGACTTCCCCGAAACAAGACCATCCCAGAGCTGCGCACCCACTCGTGGCCATTGGCACAGACGAGGGTGATCGGAGCCTTACCTCCGTTGACCAGCCAATACCTGAACCTCTCCCAGCGGCCAGGCCGACGCTCCTCAGCAGGTGCCTCGTCGCATTCGGGACACAAGTCGGAACCCACCGACACCGCCCACAAGCGCTCTTCCCTTCGACTCACAGAGCAACCATTCCAACTATCGGTCGGCGACGTTCCAGGTCAGCCTTGTTGCCGCTGCGGTCGGTCGTCGTCTTTCCCCAGGTCCAAATGGTTTTCGGCGCCGTCCCAGGGATCCGAGAAAACGCGTGAGAAAGGATACCGCCGCCGGTACTTGAGGATGAAAGTGTCCTCCTGGCTGATGCGGTAATCGAGTCGCGCCTTTCTCCACTGCGGTCGCGGCCTCTGGTGAACAACGCAAGGACATGCTCGAGAAGCTTCGCCGGTACCCGATCAGTACTGCAGGTGGGCTGTGATGAAGGCAACTCTCTCCTCCACGGAGGCTTTGGGTAACTCGGTCAGCTCGTAGCCCAATCGGTTGTAGGCGGAGATGACTTCCGAGTAGAACGCCTCGGCCTGAGCGAATGTCGCCTTCCGCATGTCGTCGGTTGTGTAGATCTCCTTCCACGGTGGGGCGACGAACACGGGGTTCTCGTAGCGGTTCGCCGTCGCGGCGTCGATCGCTGGCTGGATGTCGATTCCGTACACGGCGGCGTAGGCAACACAGTCAGGCAGCCCTCGATCGAATACTGTCACCGCGGTCTCAGATGCTGATCGGTAGTTCTGGAGGGACTTTGAGATGAGCCTCTCCACGAACAGTTCTGGCCGGTGGTCGAGTGTTGACTCTCCTGTGGCTGCGAGATGTTCGGCGATCAACTCTCGTGCCGGTTCGGCCGCCGTTTCCACTCTGTGCTTGAGCGCAGAGATGGCACTTGTCTTACCGGTGCCCAACCCTCCGGTGATGACGTAACGAGACATGATCCATCACGCTATAGGCAGCGCTCCGCGCACGGGTACGTCAAAGCGGGTCGGTGGGGAAATCGGCCACTCTGCGGCTGCGTCTGGACGCACGTTCCCCACGTCAGTGCGGTTTTCGCGCAGTCCCAAGGACCCCCGGTGCGCCAAAACTCTCGAGAAAACACGCGAGCAAAGGATACCGTCGCCGGTATCCGAGACAGAATGTGGCGGCGGGCACTCCCAGTTTGACCGGACGGTACTTCACGGCCTCAGATGACACCCCAAAGCGGTCACGGGCCGTTGGCTGAGATCACCTCACCGGTTGGCTGCCAGCCGGCTGGGCTCACGAACAGACGATTAGAGCCTGTGATGACGTGCTCCTCGATGAGGATGCGGTCTCCGACGAGGTGTCCTTCGTTGGCGAGTCCGATCGGGGTCTCGTCGTCGACGAGGATCCAGGTGTCGGTCGCCGGGTGGTAGGCGATCAGCGCCGGGGCTGTCGGGTTGAAACCGGTGCTGAAAAAACCTGGCGATACGAGGAGGTAATCGCCGGTCCAGGTGAGGGTTTGGCTTCCCAGGTTGCATTCGCATCCGTCTGGCTCCGGAAGTGGTTCGGGTAGTTCGGTCCAATCGTTGGTGGCCAGGTCGAGCTGTGAGCCGACGGCGCGTTCTGAGCCGCGTTCGGCGGGGAGGCCGCCCCAGATGATCAACGTGTCGCCTGTGTAGCCCAGGTCGAGGGCGGCGGGCCAGGCGGGCGGATCGGGAAGGACTCTCCAAGTGTCGGAGCTCGGGTCGAGCGCCATCCCCCGGAGGGCTCTCCGGGTCACACTCGACGGCCAGACGATCAGCTCGCCGCCGGTCCAGGCGATCTGGTTGGTCCCTCCGATCAGATCGGGTGGGTTGGAGAACGTCCTCCATTCGTCGGTGGACGGGTCGTATGCCGCTGCGTCGTCACGGGTGACCACGATCATCTCTGTGCCGGTCCACACCGAAACCGGGAAAGGCCCTCCGAGAGGGGCGTCTGAGAGCCGACGCCATGTCTCTGTCTCCGGGTCGTAGGCGGCGGCCTGGTTCGAACCGATCTCGCCACCACCTTCCTGAGCGATGCCTGCGATGCCGCAGCAGATCAGGATTTCTGATCCGGTCCATACTCCTGTTGGGGCGACGGCAGGCTCGAGCGGGCCGGGTGGAAGCTGTCGCCAAATCCCTGTCTCCGGGTTGTAGGCCATCCCGGGGTCGCCGACAGGTGTCTGGTACTCACAGGAGGCCCGGTTACCACCCCAGAACACCAGCTCGTCGTCGGTTGCGATCACAGCTTGATGACAGAAAGCCACCGGCGCAGAGACCTCGACGGCCTCCCAGCCCAGGTCGATCTCGGTACGTGTCGCCGGGAACTCGGCGGGCAGCGATGTGGACGTCGAGCTCGTCGATGTGTCCGGAGACGTCGGCTGCCGCTGTGCTGTAGATGTACTGCTCGGCGACGGCTCAGCGACCGCTGACGGCTCCGACTCCGCACTGTCGGAGCATGCCACCAGGATGCCGAGAAGGACACACCAGCAGAAGAGGCGGCTCACCCATGTACGACTACACGCCACGGTCGATAGTTCCCAGGGTCCGCTGCATCCGACAGTCTCACCGAAAGCCGGACCGACTTACAGGGTTGAGTTCTCTATTCACGGAGCTGACGCTCTCGTTACGTTTCCTCCAGCCGGATGTACCCACCAAACCCGCCCGGGTTCACCGCAACATCGACACCAGGAGCCTGCCGCAGCATTGTCAACGTCTTGTCACTGGGTGCCCCATAGATCTCAAACCCGACGGTCTCGATGAACTCATCTGCATTACCAACTCGCTCGGCGGCGCCCACCATGAGGGCGTCCATCGCATCAGCGTCCGGAAACACGTGAACGAATTGGAATCCTGTCGCCTCTTCGTTGAGGTAGCCGTAATGGAGAACCGTTCCCGGCTTCTCGGCCTCCATTGCCGAAAACACCTCCTCGCTGAGCTCTCGAAAAGCTTCAAGCTTGCCGTCCTTCAACTTGCTGTGGCTTATGAAGACGATTGGGTCAGACATCGGTACAAAGCTACCGACATTTAGCCTGTCGAGTCAGCTGTACCGGTGCAGACACAGTCAGACATGTGTCCCGCAAGGTGAACGACTGATGGGCCGAGCCATGATTTCGACCGGCTGCTCTGAACACCGTTAACCCTCGAGCTCTCCCTCGTTCCTCAGGCGGTTGGTCTCCATCTGATATGCGGATTCGAAACTCTCGAGGCGGTCGGTGAGAGGCGCCAGGGCCGTCATCCCATCCTCGAGGACGCTCCCCAACTCGGTGTCGGTTTCAGCGTCGAGTTGAAGCTGTGCCAGCTTCATCGACACCGCCACCAACGAGCGATGGATGTCCTCCAGACTGCGCTGGATCTTGTCTCTATGTTCCAATGTCTCTGCCATGTTCACCCCCGGTGCAGCAGTAAACCTCTCCGATGCACCAGATCAAACTCATTCTGGCGGAGTAGCGCGTGTTCGGCACACCCGCCAGAGATCGGCACCTCGACGTGCGTCGACGACTCGCGGTATCCGGGGGATCTGAGACTCTCTGCGTACGATGACCGGTGATGGTTTCGGTGATTCGAATATGGGCTGACGAAGAGGGCGAGTCGCACCTGGAAGACGTGGATCTCGAATTTGCAGAGGAGGACTTCGTTCCTCCTGCTCCGCCAGTCCTGATCACGTTGCCAGAAGCCGCCAGCGGTTACGTGTTTGCACGAGTAGCGTCTGGCTGGCACGGAGACTGGCATACCGCTCCAAGACGGGAACTGAATGTCTATATCTCGGGCGAAGGGGTCATCGAAGCCAGTGACGGGGAGTCTCGCCCGCTTGGACCCGGGACGATTCTGCTGGCCGAGGACACGACCGGAAAGGGTCACGTCTCCAAGGTGACTGGAACCAACGAGGTGTTCGTGGTGGTCGTCACCCTTCCCGACTGAACCGGGACGTGCTCGGCCGGCACTCGCGCTGTGGAACTCGGCATCCGAAATCAACAGATGCCGGACAAAGTTCACACGGTGGTCCTCCCGGTCGTCCCGGTCGAGTTCTGTGACTCTCACCTTGCTGCGACCCTTGCCGTAGGCGAGGTATCCCCACCCGGCGGTCCGGACGTTGCGAACCCAGTCTGAGTCCTCGCCGATCGCACCCCGGCCGCGCTCACCGCCGTTGTCGACCGCCTCCAACGCGGTCTGGCAGAGGGCGGCCGACCCCGATGACCGGCGGCGGGTTTTGGTCGAACCCACCGAACAGGCCGCACAGCACATCTCGGCCCTATGTGGCCGATCGAAGACGAAGGAATGGAGCTTCTAGCCACCTTCACCATCGACCAGTTGAGGTCCTTCGCAACCTTCCCCAGAGCCGGCGCGCACCTACAGCAGAAACACGCCCACCGGTTGCGTCGACTCGCCAACAGCAAAGACAGCAAGCATCCTGACCCACCTCGCGAGGGGGGTTCTCTGGTCCGCTCTACGGCACGCTCACTGGCATGTGTGTAGGTTCAAGAGTCCAGTCCGTATACAGGTGGCGCCCGTTGAGCGGCGCCCCAAAAGGAGAAATCATGAGCGAGAATGGACTCGGTGCCCGGATGAAGGACTCCGTCGTAGGAGTACTCAGAGGTGCCGGTGACGTAGTGCAGGGCGCGGCCGACGCGACGAAGGATGCAGTCGTCGGGACCCTCCGCGGCGCCGGTGACGTCGCCGGCGCCGTTGCTTCCACCACGGGCGATGTGGTCAAGGGGGCGGTGACAGCCGTGGGTGAGGTCGGCACCGGGACCTTCGACACCTTGAAAGGTGTCGTTATCGGAGTCGTGAAGGGTGTCGGAGAGATAGCAACCGTCACCGTCGGCACGGTTTCGGACATCGTGAGGGCCGCGATCAAGGGAACCTCGGACGTGGGTGGTGACGTGACTGCCGCTGCCGGCGGGATCGCCGAGGGTCTCATCACCTCGACCAAGGACACCGGCGTCAGCGTGGCCGAGGGGGCGGCGGCGCTGGGTCAGTCGGCGATCAAGGGTTTCAAGGACGTGGGAGGAGACGTCATCGGGGCCTCCTCCAACACCGTCTCCGGCGCCATCAAAGGCGCAGAGTCGATCGGCGGCGACGCTCTTGATGCGGTGCGCAACACCGCGAAAGGCCTGGTGAGGGGAGCCGGCGAGGTCGGAGCCGATATCGGCGATGTCACCAAGGGCGCCATCTCTGGTGCCATCGGCGGAGCCAAGGACGTTGGGCTGGCGGTCGAGGACGCGGCCTCGGCCGCAGCTACCGGAGCCTTCGAAGCCGCCGGGGCGATCGGGGAGTCGGCAGTCCACGCCGTCCGCGATGTCGCCGCCAGCAGCGTGGACGGTGTCAAAACGGTCATCAAGGGCGATAGGGAGAGCTGAATCCGAATCGCCGGCGGGGCATCCCTCGGGGATGTTTGAGTCCCCGAGTCCCGGATAGATTGCAGGCTTACCGGGAGGTGACCGTGCTGGAGATTCGCCGCGACGAAGAGATCTACGAGGCCGACGGCGGGTGGTTCAACGCCCGCTGGCACTTCTCGTTCGACCAATACCATGACCCCGAGCAGATGGGGGTAGGTCCGCTGAGGGTGTTCAACGACGATCGCATCGTCGCCGGGGCCGTGTGGCCGATGCACCCTCACCGGGACATCGAATCGCTCACCTACGTGGTCGAAGGCGACTTCGAGCACGCCGACTCCCTGGGCAACGGGGGACGGCTGAAGCCCGGAGCCTCCCAGGTGATGCGCTTCTCCCACGAAGGGGCGCTCCACTCCGAGAGGAACGGATCCGACGAGGAGGGGATGCGGTTCATCCAGTTCTGGATCCTCCCCGGCGAGGAAGGGCTGGAGTCCTCGGTCCAGCAACTCCAGTACACCACCGAGGACCGGACCGATCGCTGGCTTCAGATCATGGGTCCCGAAGACGAGGACGGTCTCGACCTGTCACAGGAAGCACACGTCCTGGTGAGCCGACTCGAGCCCGAGAGAATGCTTCACCACGACTTCGCCGAGGAACATGGGGGATATGTGTACGTGATCGACGGCAGGGCCACCTTCGACCAGGAGGAAGTTCGTGGCGGTGACGCCGCCAAGGTCTTCGGCCCCCATGTGCTCACCGTCACCGCGATGGAGCCGACGGAGTTGATCCTGGTCGACGTGCCTCTCGAGTTTCGGCCGGTCGGAGTCTGGGCTGGCGGAGCCTGATCAGTCGGAGACGTCCCGCACTGCCGCGAGTTGCTCGCGCAGTCCCACCGCGATCAGACCCAGGTCGACGGCCACCGAGGTCATGCGGAAACCTTCTTCGACGGCGCGCGCCGAGCGACGGCCGGTCCCGGTGTGGAGCCCGGGGACGATCTGGTTGGACTCGGCGGCGGCCACCACCGCCCGGAACGCCTCGGCCAGCGTGGCGGCGTTCGGGTGGGTCCCGTCGAAGACATCGTCGACGTCGGGAGCGGGATCACCCCCGAGACCCAAGCCAAGGTCCGCGGGGCCAATGTAGAGAGCGTCGACACCATCGACCGCGGCGATGTCGTCGATGTTCTCCACGGCCCCGGCCGTCTCCACCTGGATGACAATGTACGAATCTTCGTCGAAGGGACCGACCCTTCTCGTCTGCATCCCATACGACCTTCCGCCGCCCGGGGCGTGCCGGGTGGCATGAACCGCACGCTCCGCGTCTTCGGCCAACTCCACCAAAGGCACCACGATGCCGGCTGCACCCAGGTCGAGGGCACGGCCGATACGGCCCGAATCGATCGACTCCACCCGCACCAGCCCGGGCACCCCATAGTTGGCCATCACCGTGAACAGGGAGCCATCGACCCGGCCCAGGTCGACCCCGTGCTGGGTGTCGACCACGATGAAGTCGGGCCGCGCCGACGCCGCGCTATCGACCACCGCCTGATCGCCGGTCACCGACCAGAAGCCGTGGATGACGTGCTTGCCGCGGAGGGTGTCTGCGCCTGACATGGTCTGCCACGTTAAGCCTGGCAGGATTCACCCGCATGACCACGTTGCGCTTCGGCATATCTGATCTGCCGCCCGACGCCGTCGACGACGCCGTCATCCTGGACCGGCTGGTCGAGGATGGACACCGGGCGCTGGAGCTTCCGTTCACCGGAGGGTTCCCGTGGAAGGAGAAGCGTTGCGAGACGTTTGGTGCCCTCGCCGCCGAGCGCGACATCCGGCTCTCGGTGCACGCCCCATACTTCGCCGGGCTCACCATCCCCGAGGAGGACAAAGGCAAGCAGTCGGTCCATGCCATCGAGCACACCATGAAGCTGGGTCATTGGCTCGGGGCGCCTGTCATCGTCGCCCACCTCGGGTCTACCTATGACGACGACCCGGCGGTGCTCATGGACCGGATCAGGTCGCGGATCGACCTCATTGCACCCAAGGTGGAGACGCTCGGGGTCGGGCTCGGGCTCGAGACGGCCGGCAAGCGAAGCCAGTTCGGCAGTCTCGGCGACATCGCCCAGCTCGCCGCGGAGTATGCCTTCGTGCGGCCGGTGGTCGACTGGGCGCACCTCCACGCCATGACCAGTGGTGGCCTCACCACCAAGGAGGCGTTCGCGTCGGTGCTCTCGTTCGTGAAGGACAACTTCCCCGGCTGGATGATCTCACCGCTACAAGTCCAGTTCTCCGACAACCAGTTCGGGGACGCCGGTGAGATCAGACACGTCGCCTACGGCGAGGGGACCCTGCGGGTGGGTCCGTTGGTGGAGGCTATCGAGGAGGCGGAAATGTCGATGGTCCTGATCTCCGAGGCACGGGACAGCGAGAGTCACCGGTTGATCTGGGACGAGGTCCGGGAGGCGATGGCCGGGGTCGCATCCAGACGAGAGGGCCGCCGGCTCGCCTCGGCGGACGCCGGGTTTCCGTCCTCCGTCGAAGTCACCAGGGAGGGTGAGCGGTTCGTTCCTCGTGCCGTGGATCGGCCGATCACACTCTCCAACATCGACAAGGTGTTCTTCCCCGACTCCGGATACACCAAAGGCGACCTGATCCAGTACTACGTCTCGGTGGCCCCGCTGCTGCTGCCACATCTCGCCGGCCGTCCCATCTCGATGGCGCGGTATCCCGACGGGATCGCCGGTCAGTCCTTCTACGAGAAGCGCGCCCCGGGGCACCAACCCGACTGGATGGGGACCACACCCGTCGTCTCCGACTCCCAGGGAGGGATCATCGACTTTCTCCTCGCCGATTCGGAGGAGGCTCTCATGTGGTTCGCCAACATGGGTTGCATCGAGTTCCACCCCTTCCACTCGAGGATGGAGGACCTGGACAAGCCGACGTACGCCATCTTCGACTTCGACCCCGCCGAGGGGGCATCCTGGGACCAGGTAACCGCAGCGGCGCAATTGCTGAAGCTGGCATTGGACCAGCTGGGCCTGATGGGTCATCCCAAGCTGTCCGGGGCGCGCGGGCTCCACGTCTATGTTCCCCTCGATCCGGTCCTTCCTCACTCGCGGGTGCGCCGGTTCGTCGGCGAGGTCGGCGAGTACCTGGCCGCCGCCAACCCCGACGACATCACGATGGAGTGGGACAAGCCCAAGCGCAAGGGCAAGGTGTTCGTCGACCACAACCGCAACGCCTTCGGCCAGACCGTGGCCTCGGTCTACTCGGTCCGACCCCGTCCCGGAGCACCAGTCGCGGTGCCCCTCACCTGGGAGGAGGTGGGTCGGTTCGAGAACGGGGACTTCACCATCGTGAACGTCTGGGATCGGCTCCAGCGCTACGGAGACTTGTTCGCCCCAGTTCTGAGGGGCGGCCAGACCCTGGACGCCGCCGAGGAGACGTTGGGCATCGGGAATGAACCTGCTTCCAATTAGGAAGCGAACGAGGAACCTGGGGGTTTTCCCGGGGTCATGTGGGCTAGGTAAGGTTGGGGGATGGACCTCTATGCCCGCGTGAACATTCTCGGTGGGCTGTCGGTCCGGCTCCCCCGTGGTGGATTGGACGACGCGATCCCACTCGACAACGACCCCATCGGGCGTGCGAAGAACTGGGTCCAGCAGGGAGTCGACTACCTCCACATCGTCGACCTCGACGCCGCGGCCTATGGCGACTACCGCAACCGAGAGCTCATCCGCAGTCTCGTCTCGGAGGTGGAGATCCCGGTCCAGGTAGCCGGAGGCATCCGCTCCGAAGGAGAGGGAGAGAAGCTGCTCGAGAGCGGTGCCTGGCGCATCGTGATGGGCACCGCCGCCATCGAGAACCAGATCATGGTGTGGGAGATGTGTCGGGAGCATCCCGAGAAGATCGTCGTCTCCCTCGACGTCCGGCCCAACGAGGAGCTCGCCACCCGAGGATGGACCCAGAACAGCGGCAGGTTCCTCGAAGAGGTGCTCATCGAGATGTCATCTGCCGGTACCGTCGCCTTCCTGGTGGCCGAGGCGGGCCGTGATGCCCTCTCCGACCCTCCCAACCTCCAGATCCTCGCCGAGGCGCTGGCCACCGTGGCAGAGCCGGTGGTCGCGGCCGGTGGGGTACGCGACCTCGAGGACCTGCGCAAGCTGACCATGCTGGAGACTTCCGGGCGCACCCTCGGCGGGGTGGTCGTTGGCCGCGAGGTGACCGCGGGCCGCTTCACCGTGGAGGAGGCGAAACAGGTCTTGGCGGGTGGCGGACCGACGCGCGCTCCCGGCGGGATCACCGTCACCAGGACTCCGGTTGCCGTCGAGTCCCTGGAGACGTCACTGGGGTTCTACCGCGACGTGCTCGGCTTCAACCAGGTCCGCTCAACTTCACAAGGGGTGATCACCGCCGTCGTCGAGGCCGCCCCGGGCCAGCACATCGAGTTGGTCGAAGGGGGGACGGCTAGGCCCGATTCGTTGGTCTTCCATGTCGAGGAGCCGGACCGCTGGCGGGACCACCTCTCCAACCTCGGTGTGGCCACCGAGGGCGACGGCTCCCGCCTGGTGGTCGTCGACCCCGACGGACTCAAGATCGTTCTCGAATAGCCCATGGCCCGCTCGAGAGGAATAGGTCGCAAGACCGATCCAGAATGAGCGCCGGTTGACGATCTAGTCGTCATGGCCAGTAGAGCAGTCCAGACGCTCCTGGCGTCGCGACATCACGGATCTCGTCCTCATCGCATCGTGGTACGGGTGGGAGCCGCAGCCTCCTGGATAGCCGCCGTCATCTATCTCGCCACTGGGGCTTTCACCGGGGACGAGAGTCTCTTCGTCGAGTCCGTGGGGCCGATACTCGCTGCCACGCTCATGAGCGTCCAGATTCTTGTGGGTCGAGAAGATGGGGGCCTGGCGATCTTCGGATCGGGTGTGATCGTGGCGGTGTGGTCCACCGTGTTCGGCGACGCGGGGACGGCAGTCCCGGCAGCGGTGGCTCTGGTGGTCATCTCATCACTCGGCATGCTCTTCGTCACCCAACACCGAATGGTGGTGGCCTCGACCATCGGAGGGGCACTCTTCGCCATTCCCCATGTCTGGGATCTGGCGGTGAACCAGAGGGTGGTCCTCGGGGTGATCATGGCGCTCTCGTTCCTGATGACCTACATCATCCTGGGAACGATCCAGACCGCCTCCGCCGCCCTGCACGAGCGCTACCAGATGCTCTTCGAGCAGTCCCCGTCGGCGGTCCTCGAAGAGGATTGGTCCGAGGCGATCGCCTACGTGCACTCGGAGTACTCCGGCAAGTCGAGCCGGATCCGCCAGTTCCTCCTCGCCTATCCGATCGTGGTGAGACGCGCGGTGGGGAAAGCCAAGATCGTCCGTGCCAACGAAGCCGCCCTCAGTCTCCTCGACATCACCGACCCGGCCCGCTTCCTCGGATACCGCGACCCGGACATCGTCGACGATGAGAACATCGAGAGCTTCGTGAGTGCCCTCGTCTGTCTCTATGAAGGGGGGAGGAGCTGGGAGCGTGAGGTCCCGATCAGGGCCCGGGACGGTGAGCTCCGTTGGCTCCTCTACCGTGCGGTGGACACCTCCACTGCTGCTCCGGGCAGCTCGATCGTGGCCGGGCTCGCCGACATCACCCACATGAAAGCCAGGAACGAGGCGATGGCTGAGGTGGTAAGAGCCAAAGACGAGTTCATCGCCAACGTGAGCCACGAGCTGCGCACCCCCCTCACCGCCGTGCTCGGGATCACCTCGGAGCTGGCCGACGAGGACATGGGGCCGGGCATGAGAGCCGAGATGCTGCAGCTGGTGACCGAACAGGCCAACGAGATGGCCAACATCGTAGACGACCTGCTCGTCGCCGCCCGGGCCGAGGTCGGGACCATCCCCATCGAGACCCAGGCGGTCGACTTGATCGCCGAGCTGAAGGCGACCCTCGAAGGGCTTGGCACTACCGTCGACATGCCGAAGAGAGACACCCCCACGGTCGTCGCCGACCCGAAGCGGGTACGGCAGATCCTTCGCAACCTGCTCACGAACGCGCATCGTTACGGCGGGCCCCGGCATCGCGTAGTCACCGGGACCCTGAAGGGCCACGTGTGGATCGAGGTTCGAGACAACGGAGACGGCATCCCCGAAGAGGACGCCGATCGCATCTTCCAACCCTATGTGACCACTGGAGCCGGGAGCTCGGTCGGTCTCGGCCTGTCCGTCGCCCGCCAGCTCGCCGAACTCATGGACGGATCCCTCGTCTACGAGCACAGTGCGGGTGAGAGCGTGTTTCGTCTCCAGTTGCCCGCGGCCGAGGAGATAGCACCCGTTCTGGCTTTTCACTGCGAACTCTGGTAGCTAACTTCTATCAGGTAATGCCGGTCGCATCACCAATCGTCTACTGGCCGCTGCTGCTGCTGGCCGCATACCTCCTGGGCTCGATCCCGTTCGCCCAGGTGCTGGCACGCGCACGCGGTCTCGACCTCCGTTTGGCGGGCACCGGCAACGTCGGTGCTGGGAACCTCACCAAGACCGTTGGCGCGGGTTGGGGTGTCGCCGCCGGGGTTCTCGACGGATTGAAAGGGCTGATCCCGGTTTGGCTCTGCCTCCGGTCGGGTCTCGGCCCCGGCGCGGCCGGGCTGGTCGGGGTGGCGGCGGTGATCGGCCACAACTGGTCGATCTTTCTCAGGGGCCGCTCGGGCCGAGGGCTGGCGACGGCGTTCGGGCTGATCGTGGCGCTACATCCTCCCCTGGCCATCTGGACGGCCGGATGGGCGGTGGCCGGATGGAAGGTCGGTGGTGGTTTCGCCGGATTCCTCGGCTGGGGAACCCTTCCAGTGGTCACCGTTGCCCTCGGTGCTCCGGCGACCGAGAGTATGGTGATCCTTCTTCTGGCGACGGTCCTGATGGGGCGTCGGATGCAGGGGAACCCTGGAGACGAGATGGACTGGGGCGCGATGATGCGACGTGCGATCTTCGACAGAGACCTCGTGGCTGACGGTTCTGGAGAAACGGCTGAAGATCCACTGATCCAGTGAGCCCGAAGCGGGTCTTTTGGATCGCGGGTATCGCCGCGGTCCTCTACGCGGGCTTCGGGTACTGGGTCGTCAACAACTTCGACATACCACCGCTGCGCGGCGCAGCGATCTTCATCGTGATCCTCGCCGCCATCGCCGAGATCGGCGGGAAGTGGTTCTTCGGGCTCCTGTTCCGGGAGTCGATCCAGAGGACCGGCTCGGACGTCGCACCCTGGATCGCTTTCAAGGCGGCCCTGGTCGGGGCGGGAGTGGCGAGACTGATCCCTGCCGGTGGGGCTATTACGCCCGTTGCGCTCTCCTGGGCGGTGCGTGACCAGACCGACGACGGCACCGCGGGGCCCGGGATCCGCACCGTGCTGCTCAACTACGCCGGTCTCCTCATGATGGCGGGAGCCGGGCTCCTGCTGGAGAGGCCGCGGGGGACGATTCCCGTGTTCTCGACGTCGCTCCTCGTGATCGCGCCCATCATCCTGGCGATCGGCGGCCTCCTCATGTTCGGGTCGGGGCGACTCGGAAGCATCTCGAGATACCTTCCCCAGTTCATCCGGAGGCGGATCGAAGCTTCGATGGTCAACCACCCTCCCAGATGGGAGTCCCAGCTCTACGTGTGGACCCGGCTCGCACTCGAGGTCACTGCGCTGTGGCTGGTGATGGCGGCGTTCAACATCGACCTCTCCGTCTTCGAGGCGGTGGCCATCTTCGCCGCCTCCCAGTTGATCGGGGGCCTGCCCGGGACCCCCGGGGGCCTCGGCATCGCCGAGTTCGGTATGGGTGTGGTCATGGCCGCCTACGGGTACCCGGCACGAATCGCGGTGGCGCCGATCCTCGTCTATCGGGTGGTGAACTATTGGCTCCCCGCCGGGTTCAGTCTGCTCGCCGGTGGTTCCACCTTCCTCGCCTCGGAAGAGGCCAAGGCGGCCGCCGCCGAAGCCGAGTAGGGTCGGGAGATGAGCCAGAAAGTCGAATTCAGCCTCCAGAACCAGGACGGCGAAGTGGTCAACAGCGCCGACCTCGTCGGCAAGAAGTACGTCATGTTCTTCTATCCGAGGGCGATGACCCCCGGCTGCACCAAGGAGTCGTGCGACTTCCGCGACAGCTACTCCGAGTTCAGCGAGGCCGGCTACGAGGTGATCGGAGTGAGCCCCGACCCGCCCTCGCGCAATGGGAAGTTCAAGGAGAAGGAGGGTCTCAATTTCGATCTCCTCTCCGACGATAACCATCAGCTGGCCGACTCACTCGGCGCCTGGGGGGAGAAGAAGCTCTACGGAAAGGCCACGGAGGGTCTCATCCGCTCCACCTTCGTCGTCGACGAAGCCGGCACCTTGGACAAGGCCTACCGCAACGTCAAGGCCACCGGCCACGTCGCCCGGGTCAAAGAGGACCTCCTCGGGGTGTGACCACCGTTCTGTGAACGCCACGCGAGAAATATTCACGCGCTCCGTTCACAGAACGGGTTCAATCCCGATTTCGTGGCCGGTGAGGTGCTCCAGGGCCTTGACCAGGGCGTGATTCCCTTCGCCGCCGAGACCGCGCGTCTGGAGTGACCGGTAGAGCTGATAGACCAGTGCCACCCCCGGCATGGCGGCGCCGACCTCGTCGGCGGCCTCCAGGACCAGACGGAGATCCTTCTGCTGCAGGTCGATGGTGAACCCCGGCCGCCAGTCCCGCTCGATCATCTGCGGGCCCCGGTTCGACAGCATCCACGACCCGGCGGCACCGCCCTCCACGGCGGCGAGGGTCTTCCTCAAGTCGAGGCCGGCGGCGTCGGCGAGCATCAAGGCCTCGGATGCGGCGAGCTGGTTGAGGACCACGAGCACCTGGTTGACCGCCTTCACCATCTGACCCGACCCGGGCTCGTCGCCGACGTGGACGATCGAAGAGGAATAGGCATCCATGAACGGCCGAGCCCGCTCCAACGCCTCGGGAGATCCCCCAGCCATCACCGCCAGGGTGCCCCGCTCGGCGCCCTCCGATCCGCCCGACACTGGAGCGTCGATCCAGTCGACTCCCAACTGCTCCGCCTCCACGGCAAATTCCTTGGTGGCCACCGGCGAGATCGTCGAATGGTCGACGAGGACGTCGCCCTTCTTCATCCCGTGGATGACGCCGGAGTCACCGAAGACGACCTCTTGCACGTCAGGGGTATCCGACACGCAGATCAGAACGAGGTCCGAGCCCGGCCCCACCTCCCGGGGGCTGTCGGCGACCCGGACGTCGAGACCGTCGGCCTTCCCGGGCGTTCGGTTCCAGACGGTCAACTCGTGTCCCGCGGCGACGAGATTCGCCGCCATGCCCCGGCCCATGATGCCGAGACCGATGAATCCGAGGCGTGTCATGTCGACGCACCCTAGATGCCCTGCTAAACCGAGACCCATGCCTACCGACCGTCTCGACAAGACCCTCTCCACCGTACTAGAGGACCTCCGCCAGTCAGGCACCGACAAAGGCGACGAGTCGGTAGTGACCACGGTGCTGGCACCTCGCTCCGGGCTCGGGCACCGGTACCTCCTCGCCGGGAGCGACAGGGAGTTCCTGCGCATGAATTCCAACAGCTATCTCGGGCTCTCCCACCACCCGGCGGTCATCGACGCCGAGGAGAGCGCCACTCGCGCCTTCGGTGCCGGTCCCGGAGCGGTTCGCTTCATCTCGGGCACCTATCAGACCCACGTCGACCTCGAGACCCGGCTCGCCTCGTTCCACGGGAGGGAGGCGTCGGTCGTCTACTCCTCCGCCTACGCCGCGGTCCTGTCGACTCTCGGCTCGCTGATCAACGAGGAGACGGTGGTCCTCTCCGACGAGCTGAACCACAACTGCATCATCAACGCCATTCGCATGAGCCGTCCCGCCGCCCGTGCCGTCTATCCCCACCTCGACATGGGCGCCCTCGATCGTGAGCTCGAGGGGGCGGCGGAGGCGGGGAGCCGGGCGATCGTGGTAACAGATGGGGTGTTCTCGATGCGGGGTGACTACGCCGATCTCGCCGCCATCGGTGAGGTGGTCGCCCGCCACGACGGCGGCTTCGCCGACAACATCGTGGTCGTGGTCGACGACTCTCACGGGGTCGGAGCCTACGGAGCCACCGGAAGGGGGACCGAGGAGGTCACCGACGGCCGGGCCGACGTGCTCATCGGGACCCTGGGCAAGGCGTTAGGGGTCAACGGGGGATACGTCACGGGCTCGTCGACACTGGTCACCTACCTGCGTGAGAAGGGCCCCATGTACGTCTATTCGAACCCGATCACGGCGGGGGAGGCGGCGGCTGCCGACATGGCGGTCTCCATCCTCGACTCACCGGAGGGCGCCGAGATGCTCGCCCACCTCGCCGCGATGACCCACAAGTTCGAGTCGGGTCTGGTCGATGGCGGGTTCGAGACCATCCCGGGACCACACCCGGTGGTGCCGTTGATGGTCCGGGACACCTCGAAGACGGCGGCGCTGGTCGCCCACCTGTTCGAGAATGGGATCCTGGCCACCGGTCTCAACTTCCCGGTGGTGCCCAAGGGGGACGAGGAGATCCGCTTCCAGGTCAACGCCGACCACACCGTGGCGGACATCGACTACGCCCTCGACGTCCTCCAGGACTTCTGAGTCTGCTCCCCCGGCGACCGGAGCGAGCGGCCGGACGGACAGGGCGACGAGGTTCAGGACTCCTCGATCACCACGAGGACCGCTCCCGCCTCGACCTGGTCGCCGGCGGCGCAGAGGACCTGGGTCACGGTGCCGGGGTGCGGTGCCCGGAGGGTGTGCTCCATCTTCATCGCCTCGAGAACCACGAGGACCGAGCCCTCGGTGACGTCCGAGCCCTCGGTGGCATCGACCCGGATCACCCGGCCCGGCATGGGGGCGTGCAGCGACCCGGCGTCGTCCTCCGCGTCTGAAGACCGGAAGCGGGGCACTGCGACGAGACGGGCGGGCCCGAGGTTCGAGTCGAGGTACCGCAGGTCCCCATACCGGGCAACGTCGAAGCGGTGCTCGACGTCACCGACGAGGATCGTCACCGCCTGCGGTGACACCCGGCCGATGGAGACGGTCCCGACTCCTTCGAGTGGAAACGGTTCGAGCACCGAATAGCCGATCTCGTGGAGACCGTGCTCACCGGTATAGGAGCGGACTTGCATCCGGGCGGGAGAGTTGCGCCACCCCGAGGAGATCGTGCGCAGCACCCTGGCCTCGTCCCTCTCGACCGCCTGGTCGGCCACCGCGGCGGCGACAGCAGCGAGGCGCTCATCGGTCACATCGAGAAGAGGCTTTCCCAGCTCGGCGATCTCGTTTCGCTGCAAGAAGTGGGTATCGGTCTCGCCTCCGATGAACTCGGGATGTTCGAGGATGCGGACCAGGAGGGCGCGGTTCGTCGTCGAACCGTGGATGTGTGCTCTGCGCAGGGCGGTGGCGAGGATGTCGGCGGCCATCTCGCGGGTGGGGGCGTGGGCGATGACCTTGGCGATCATCGGGTCGTAATGCACCGAGACGTTGGAACCGTCCTCGATGCCGGCGTCCACTCTGAGACCCTCGATCTCGGGAAAGCGGAAGCGGTGGAACCTCCCGGTGGCGGGCAGGTAGTCGTTGAGGGGATCCTCTGCATAGAGGCGGGCCTCGATGGCGTGGCCATGGATTCGAGGGCCCTTGTCGGGTAGGGCTTCGCCGTTGGCGATCTCGATCTGGAGACGAACCAGGTCCAGCCCGGTGACCATCTCGGTCACCGGATGTTCTACCTGGAGACGGGTGTTCATCTCCAAGAAGTAGAAACGCCCGTCCTGGAAGAGAAACTCGACGGTCCCGGCGCCGACGTAGTCGACTGCTTGGGCTGCCCGCACCGCCGCTGCCCCCATCTCCTCACGCGTGGCCGGGTCGATGGCGATCGAGGGGGCCTCCTCGACGATCTTCTGATGTCGCCGCTGGATGGAGCATTCGCGCTCGTGGAGCGACACGACGTTGCCCCCGGAATCGCCGAACACCTGAATCTCGATGTGACGGGGCGCGGTGAGGTACTTCTCGAGGAACACCGTGTCGTCCCCGAAGGCGCTCTGAGCTTCCCGTCGGGCCGAGTCGAGGGCTTCACCGAGATCGTCGGGATCCCTGACGATCCGCATTCCCTTGCCGCCACCGCCCGCGGAGGCTTTGACCAGGACCGGATAGCCGAGGGAGAGGGCGGCACTGTTCACCGAGTCGAGACCGTCCAGCCCGACTGATGGGAGCACAGGGACCCCGGCATCACCCATCAGGCGTTTCGACTCCAGCTTCGAGCCCATGATCTCGATCGCCTCGGCTGACGGCCCGATCCACACCAGCCCGGCGCTGGTGACGGCGCGAGCGAAACCGGCGTTCTCGGCCAGGAATCCATATCCGGGGTGGACCGCGTCGGCTCCTGTCTCCTTGGCGGCTGCGATCTGCGCATCGATGTCGAGGTAGGTCTCCGACGGTGTGCTTCCCGCGAGGAGGATCGCGTCGTCGGCCTCCCGCACGTGGGGCTCGCCCGCGTCGGCCTCCGAATAGACGGCGACAGTCGACAGGCCCATCTCGCGGCAGGTGCGAAAGATGCGGCGGGCGATCTCCCCTCGATTGGCGACGAGAACCTTCGAGATCATCGGGGCGGGAGGCTACCGCAGGTGGCCCGTTTCTTCGCTTTCGCGCATGCAAAGCGCTGAAAGAGCGCCATTCGATGCGCGAAAACAGGGTTCACGTCAGTAGCTACCCGCCTCCCGGTAGACTGCGCAGATGGACAACGAGACCAGGTCTCGGTTTCCGTCCGTCCCCGTAGCCATCCTGGTTCTAGTCATTGGATTGGGTCTGCTCACGATCTGGGGGGTTCGCTCGATCATGTCGGCGATCCCCACCCCGAGCGACATCGCCAGTGTCTTCGAGCCGGAGCCCTACGAGGAGATCGGGCCGGTCACGATCACCGCGATCCGCGACCTGGCCCAGCTGACGACGGTGGAGACCGTTCAATACACCATCGTCGAGAAGGGCACCGACGAGGGCTGGCTGGCCTGGGCACGCGGGGACTCTCTGCGAATGTTCGTCGTGGCTCGCATCGGCGCAGGCGTCGACCTGAGCGGTCTGACGGTTCGAGATGTCAGCGTCGACGAGCAAGGGGTGGTCGAGCTTCAGGTCCCCGCCGCAATCATCCTCTATGTGGACCCCGATGAGGATGCCACCCAGGTCCTGTCGCGCGACGTGGGCTTCTTCACCAGTGGGGACCCCGGTCTCGAGTCGGATGTGCGACGCATCGCCGACGAGGTCCTGATGGACAACGCCATCGAAGCCGGGATCCTGGAACAGGCCGAGACCAACGCGCGGGCCGTGCTCACCGACTTCCTCTTGAGCGTCGGCTACACCGATGTCGTGGTCGATTTCGACGACCCGGTGCCTACATCCTGAACACACCGAAGCGGTCGGTGCCCTGAACCGGCCCGGAGTGAATGGCCGACAACGCGATCCCCAGAACCGTGCGGGTGTCGCGCGGGTCGATGAGACCGTCGTCACGAACCCGGGCCGTCGAGAAGTAGGCCTGTTCGGACTCCTCCATCTGCCGGGTCAGCTCGGCGGTTCTGTGTGCGTCGGCTTCCTCATCGAACTCGACGCCCTTCGACTCGGCAGACTGCCGGGCGACGATCGACATCACTCCTGCGAGTTGTTTGGCCCCCATCACCGACACCTTGTGGTTGGGGTATCCGAAGACGAACCTCGGCTCGTATGCCCGGCCCGACATCCCGTAGTTGCCGGCACCATATGACACCCCGGCCATGAGCGAGATGTGCGGCACCTCCGAGTTGGCCACGGCGTTGATCATCTTGGCTCCGTCCTTGATGATCCCGGCCTGCTCGTACTCCTTGCCCACCATGTAACCGGTGGTGTTGTGGATGAACAGGATCGGGGTGTCGTAACGGTTGCAGAGCTGGATGAACTCGGTGGTCTTCTTCGCTTCGTCGCTGAAGATGACTCCCTGCTGGTTGGCCACCACGCCGATTGGGTAGCCGTGGACCGAGCCCCACCCGTTGAGGATGGAGGTCCCGTACACCGCCTTGTACTCCTCGAACCTCGAGCCGTCGAGGACCCGGGCCAGGATCTCCCTCATGTCGAAGGGCACTCGCAGGTCGGGCGGGATCACGCCGAGGATCTCGTCGATGTCGTAGATCGGGTCATCGGCCGGTCTGGTGGGCCCGTATCCCCGCTTGGACCAGTTGAAGTGACCGACGATATCGCGTCCCATGCGGATGGCCTCGTGCTCGTCGTCGGCGAAGTAGTCGCTCAGACCAGAGATCTTCGAGTGCATCTCCGCCCCTCCCAACTCCTCGTCGGTCGACTCCTCTCCGGTGGCCATCTTGACCAGGGGAGGACCGCCGAGAAACACCTTTGCCTGCTCCCGCACCATCACCGCGTAGTCGCACATGGCGGGGAAGTAGGCCCCGCCCGCGGTGGAGCTGCCGAACACGAGGGCGACGGTGGGGATGCCCTGCTTGGAGAGCCGGGTCAGGTTGCGGAACCACTTTCCCCCCACCAGGAACACGTCCGCCTGATCGGGGAGATCGGCACCGCCCGACTCCACCAGGTTGATCAGAGGCAGCCGATTCTCCATGGCGATATCCATGATCCGCAGCGACTTGGCCAGGGTGTACCGGTTGAAGACCCCGGCTTGGCTGGTTGGGTCGTTGGCGAGAATGGCGCATTCGACCCCACTGATCACCCCGATGCCGGTGACCACGTTGGCGCCGAGGGGCTTGTCCGTGCCCCATGCCGCCAGCGTCGACAGCTCGAGGAAGGGCGAGTCACGATCGATCAGAAGCTCGATCCGTTCCCGGGCGAGCATCTTGCCGCGCTCGCGATGACGCTCGGTGTACTTCTCACCGCCACCCAATCGGGCTTCCGCCTGGAGCGCTTCGAACTCGGCGAGCTTCTCCTCCATGGCCGCCCGGTTGGACTGGTAGTCCTCCGAACGAGTGTCGAGGCGCGTCTTCAACACCTGCATCGCGGTGGAGGGTAGGCGTTCCAGGCCGTTGCTATAGCAACAGGTCTCGGAAACCACGACCCGTTGCTAAAGCAACGCCGGGTTTCTCAGCCGCTGTGGACGGCTGACTCCTGGTAGGGCTCGAGCATGATGCACTCGCCGGGGCACTCTTCTGCAGACTCGATCACGTCGTCGATGAGGGAGTCGGGGACGCGGGCGAGGCCACGGGCTCCGTCGGGAGCGTCCTCGCCATCGAAGACAACGGTGTTGTCGAAGTGCTTGGACTCTTCCTTGACGACCCAAAGGCCATCGTCGCGACCAACGAACACGTCTGGTGTGATCTCCTCGCAGATTCCGTCACCGGTGCAGAGGTCCTGATCGATCCAAACCATCAGCTTGGTTGTGTCGGCCATACCCCCAAGTTAGATGGTTGGGAGCGGCTACCCAACTCGTACCCCGCCTCCTAATGCTCTGGAGCCGGTATACCGGCGCTGGGCCGTGTAGAAAGAGGACATGGAAGAGGCACTCGAGAAACTCCAAGCCCAGGTCGGACAGGAGATCGGCGTCAGCAACTGGTGGGAGGTGACCCAGGAGCGGATCGACGCCTTCGCCGCGGCCACCGACGACCACCAGTTCATCCACGTCAGCCCGGAGCTGGCTGCGCAGACCCCGTTTGGTGGGACCATCGCCCATGGGTTCCTCACCCTCTCTATGTCGGTCCCGATGGGCAGCGAGGTGCAGCTCGACGTGGGCAATCCGCTGATGGGAATCAACTACGGGCTCGACAAGGTGCGTTTCCCAGCCCCGGTGCCGGTCGACTCCCGGATCAGGGTGCGGGTGACCCTCGACGAGGTGTCCGAGGTCCCGGGGGGCATCCACATGAAGCAGACGATGGTCACCGAGATCGAAGGCGCGGAGAAGCCCGCCATGGTGGCCGAACGCCTCACCCGCCTCTACTACTGACCGGCCCCGGTCAGCTCAGCGACCGCCCGCCACCTACCACGACGACATGGCCGGTGATGTACGACGACAGGGGAGTGAGTAGGAACCAGGCCACGTTGGCGATCTCCTCGGGGGTGCCCATGCGCTCCAGAGGTATGGCCGAGATCATCTTGTCGAGGACGTCCTCGGGGATGGCCATGGCCATCTCGGTGCCGATCAGCCCGGGGGCGATGGCGTTGACCCGGACGTGAGGGGCGAGGGAGAGCGCCATCGACCGGGTCAACCCGACCACGCCGCCTTTCGACATCGAGTAGTTGAACTGGCCGAAGTTGCCCAAGTACGCCCGAGAGGCGATGTTTACGATCGATCCTCCCCCCGTGAACCGATCGAATAGTGCGGTCGACAGCCGGAAGGCGGCTCCGAGGTTGACGTCGAGGACGGCGGTGAAGTCCTCGTCCGTCATGTTGACGAGCCGCGCGTCCCGGGTGATGCCTGCGTTGTTCACCAACCCCATGAGGGGCAACCCGGCGTCCTCCACCGCGCCAACGACTGCACCTACGCCGTCGTCGGTGGTCAGATCGACCTGGACCGGGACGATGTCGGCGTTGGCCAACCCCAGCTCCGGAGCGAGGTCGACTCCGATGACCGTGAACGACGGGTTGGCGGCGAGTCGCTCGGCGATGGCGCGCCCGATGCCCCGCGCCGCTCCGGTCACGACGATGGAGCCGCTCACGGCAGCGCCTTACCGAGATGCGACGAACCCACTCGGATCAGCTCTCCGGTGACGCCGGCGGGCTCTTCGGCGAGCCTTCGGGCCCACTCATCAACCAGCTTCTCATCGGTGTCGTCGTCGAAGGCGACCACGTTGGCAGTCCAGCTCTTGCGTGAGCCCTCGATCGCCGCGGTGCGCACCGCGGAGAGCAATCCGGTGGCAACCATGGCGTTCCCGGTTCCCCTTCGTCCCAGCAGGTCGTCGTGGTGGACGACGAAGACAAAGCTCTCAGCGGCCTGCGCCGCCGAGCGCGCCATTTGGAAGGCGCGGGTCAACTCGGCGCTCACCTCTCCCCAGTCGTCGCCCACCCGCCGTGCCCGGTGGATGTTCATGAGCTGACCGCCCTCCCCTCCTCGATCATCCTCTCGATGGTCTCGTCGTCGACTCCCACCTCGTGGAGGATGGCACGAGTGTGTTGGCCCAGGGTGGGTGGGATCGCTTCTGCCCTGGCTTGCGCCCCGTCGATGCGGAGGGGTGAGCCGGTGGTGCGGACGCTGCCTGCCACCGGGTGATCGAACTCGACCAGCATCCCGTTATGGCGAGCCTGGGGGTCGTCGAACGCCTCGGCGATGGTGAGTACCCGACCCACCGGGAGACCGGCCCTCTCCAGCAGGTCTATCCAGTACCCGACCCCTTCTGTCTTGAAGACACGGGACAGCTTGCGCACCAGCGAGTGGCGGTCCGCCATGCGGTCGTCGTTGCTCGGGTAGGCGTCGGCGAGGTCTCCGCGCTCGATGGCGTCGCAGAGCAATTCGAAGTGGCGATCGGAGACGATGGCGAGCGTGAAGTACCCGTCGGCGGCCTCGAACACCTGGTTGGGGACGAGAAACGGGCTGGCGGTGCCGGTTCGCTCCGGTTGGCGCCGGGTGGTGAAGGCAATGGCATTCCAGCCCGACTGGACTGCGAGCAGCCCGTCGCGGAGGCTGACGTCGATCCGACGTCCGCTCCTCGGCGTCTCGGCCAGCGCTGCGGTGATCGCCAGGGCTGCGTTGGTGCCCGCGACGTAGTCCCCGATGGTGGTGGCGGTCTTTCGGGGCCCGTCCTTCGGATCGCCGGTGATCGAGATCATCCCCGACTCGCCCTGAAAGATGACGTCGATGCCAGGTCGCTTGGCGCAGGGGCCGTCGGCACCGAAAGCCGACACCACTGCATAGATGACCCGGGCGTTGAGTTTGCGACAGCGCTCCTCGCCCATTCCCAGCCGCTCCATGGCACCGTGACGGAGGTTGTGGAGCACCACGTCCGCCTTACGAACCAGGTTGTCGAGCACCCGCTTCGACACCCAGTCCTTGGTGTCGAGGGAAAGCGACTCCTTTCCTCTGTTGATGGCCATGAAGAACGCCGACTCGCCCTCCTGGTAAGGGCCGAACTGGCGCCCGAGATCGCCGGAACGAGGCTCGACTTTGATCACCCGCGCCCCGAGGTCGGCGAGCAGCATCCCCGCGTAGGGGGCGGCGATGAGATTGCCGAACTCGACGACGACGACGCCGTCGAGGGGCTCAGCGGGCATCGGACGGCCTAGACACGCTCGACGACCGTGCTGATTCCCTGGCCCACCCCGATGCACATCGTGGACAGGCCGAACCGCCCGTCCCTTCGGGTCAGCTCATGGACCAGGGTGACCAGGATGCGGGCACCGGATGCGCCGAGCGGGTGGCCGATGGCGATCGCCCCACCGTTGACGTTCACCTTCTCAGGATCGAGGTCCAGGAGGCGCATGCTGGCGAGGGTCTGGGCCGCGAACGCCTCGTTCAACTCGACGAGGTCGAGATCTCCGGCGGTGAGGCCGGCCCGACCCAGGGCCTTCTCGGAAGCGGGAACCGGCCCGATCCCCATGACATCGGGGTGCACCCCAGCGGCGCCCGATGAGACGACGCGGGCCATCGGGGTGAGGTCGTGTCGCTCCAGTCCGGCCTCGGTGGCGAGCAGCAGGGCGGCCGCCCCGTCGTTCATCGGTGACGAGTTGCCGGCGGTTACCGACCCGCCCTCCTTGAAGACCGGGGGCAGCTTGGCGAGAGCCTCGAGTGAGGTGTCCGGCCGGGGCCCTTCGTCGTCCTCGATGGCGACCGTCGATCGACGGCGCGGGTCGGCCGGAGCCTCGATGGGCTCGATCTCGTCTCCGAAGCGTCCTGCCTCCACCGCGGCTAGGGCCTTCTGATGGCTGGCCAGGGCGAAGGCGTCCTGGTCGTCCCGGGTGACGTCGTACTTCTCGGCCACCACCTCGGCGGTCATGCCCAGGGTGATCGGGGGGTAGCGTCGCTCCATCTCCGGGTTCACCAGCCTCCATCCGAGCACGGTGTCGGCAGAGTCGGGAAACCCGGGAGCGAAACCCTTCTCGGGTTTGCTGACCACGTAGGGGGCGCGGCTCATCGACTCCGATCCTCCGGCGATCATCACGTCACCCCATCCGTCGTGCAGGGCGTGTGTGGCCGAGACCACCGCCTGCATCCCGGATCCGCACAACCGGTTGACGGTGGCGCCGGGCACCTCGATTGGCAGCCCGGCGAGGAGCCCTGCCATACGGGCCACGTTGCGGTTGTCCTCCCCGGCCTGGTTGGCGGCGCCCCACTGGATGTCCTCCACCGCCATCGGGTCGAGGTCGGGGTTTCGGGCCATGAGCCGCTTGACTGCGTGGGCGGCCAGGTCATCGGGCCGGACCAGTGCCAGCTGCCCGCCCAGCTTGCCCATGGGAGTCCGGCAGGCGTCCACGATGTATACGTCGGTCATCTCACCCCAATCTTGGTCGATCGGCACCGTTCAGGGGCTCCCACCACCGTTCTGTGAACGCCACGCGACAATATTTCTCGCGCGGCGTTCACAGAACGGTTGTTGGTTAGGTTGCGGGCCTATGGATAGACCCGACCAACTCCACTTCACCGAAGACGACGCGGCCAACGAGCTGCTCGCCACCGACGGCCTCGCCCTTCTCATCGGGATGCTGCTCGACCAGCAGTTCCCGATGGAGCGCGCCTTCTACGGTCCCCAGCTCCTCAAGGAGCGACTCGGGGAGGACCTCGATGAGGAGAGAATCGCCGGTTGGGACCCCGAGGAGCTCGCTTCGATCTTCCAAGGCCCTCCTGCGATCCACCGCTATTGGTCGGCCATGGCCAAACGCACCCAGGCCCTTTGCCAGACGCTCGTCGACGAATACGAGGGCAGGGCCGAGAACCTGTGGGAGACCGCCGACAGCGGTGCGGAGTTGCTCGTGAGGCTGAAGGGTCTTCCCGGGTTCGGTGACGCCAAGGCCCGGATCTTCGTCGGCGTCCTCGGTAAGCGGCTCGGAGTGAGGCCGGAGGGATGGGAGGAGAAGGCAGCCGATTGGCCCTCGGTCGCAGATGTGGCCATTTTCGACGACGTTTCCGTGCTCCGGGAGCAGAAGCGCGCCATGAAGGAGGCGAAAAAGGGCTGAAGTCGACTCAATTTCCTGTCGATCTCTGCCGATACCTACTTCCCCAGAGAGGACCGACGTTGGAAGGACAGAATCTTTCGGGTCAGATCGCTGATTGGAGCATCAACGACCTGCTCCAGATAATGCAGGTGACCAAGAAGACCGGCTCGCTCGACATCGAGGGTGAGCGTCGCGGTCGGATTCACTTCGTCGACGGGTCCGTCACCGGCGCGGAGCTCTCCGGGGACAAGGGCATCTATCGGGGCACCGACCGCGGGTCCATTGCCGACATCCTCTACGTCCTCTCCACCCTCGAGGTCGGCACCTTCGGAGTCGGGGCTGCCGATGGACCCGATGGTGACGGGCTCGCCGTGGAGGACGTGATGGGAGAGGTCACCGCCCTGCGCTCCCTCGAAGGTGAGGTCATCGACGCCGGGCTCTTCGAGGCTCCAGGGGTTCGTCTCGTCAAGGAGATCGACGAGCCGTTCACCATCGAGCCGGAGGACTGGCAGGCCATCATCAACCTGGTGCAGCCATTCACCTTCGACTACCTCGAATCGCGGGTCGGGCGGGGCGGTGCGGTGCGCATCTTCCACACCCTGCATCGCCTCGGGGTCGCCGAGGCCATCGACGGCGATGACGAGTCGGACTGGCTCGACCAACTCGCCGGAGGTCTGGCCGCGGCGTCGTCCGAGCCGACCTGGCTGGAACAGGTCGAAGAGAGCTCTCCCGCGGTGGTGGAGAGCGAGGCCCAGGTCGAGGAGGAGACCACGGCAAAACACATCGCTCCCGTCGAGGTGCCCGTAGACGAGTCGACCGCCGATGCCGATGCGAATGTATCGGGCCCAGAAGGCGAGCCCGAGCCTCTCTTGGAACCGGCGATACCGGACGGGCGGCGACACCCGGCGGGCGTGCGCGGGGTTGCCGCTCACGCTTCGACGACTCTCACCGATGGCGTCTACGACGAGATCCGTCGACTCCGCAGCAAGGCCGCCGACGGCAAGTAGACCGGTCTCCCCAGCCCGTCGTTGATGCCACGCCACTAGCCTCGCCGGCCGATGCCGGAGCGGAGCCAGTGGAAGCCTGATCGCCCCCTGTTCATCGGTCTCGCCGGTGGCTCCGGGTCGGGCAAGACCACCATCGCCGAAGAAGTAGTGGACCGTCTCGAGGGTCGGGTCGCCCTGCTCCACCACGACGCCTACTACCGGCATCGGGTCGATCTCAGCCTCGAGGAGCGGACCCGGGTCAACTACGACCATCCCATCTCGCTGGAGACAGAGCTGTTGGTCAAGCATCTGGAGCAGCTCCGGTCAGGGCTCGCCGTCGAGTCCCCGGTCTACGACTTCGCCGAGCATCTCCGTTCGAACGAGACCCTTCGCATCGAGCCGGCTCGAGTGGTGATGGTCGAGGGGATACTCGTGTTGTCCGATGCACGGCTTCGCTCCGAGCTCGATCTCAAGATCTTCGTGGACACCGACCCCGACCTCCGTCTCGCCCGCCGTCTGGAACGTGACATCACCGAGCGGGGCCGCTCGGTCGCCTCGGTGCTCAGCCAGTACTTCGACACCGTTCGACCGATGCATCTCGAGTTCGTCGAGCCTTCCCGGCGCTACGCCGACCTGATCATCCCCGAAGGCTTCAACCCGGCCGCGGTGGCCACCGTGGTCGAGTTGATCCGGTCGCGTCTCGCCTGAGGTCCACGGGAACGGTCAGATGAGCCAGAGACTCTCCTGGCGGCCGTCGAGGAATGTCACCCCGTTGGGCCCGAGGAAGGCGTCCTCCTCGAGCATGATCTTGACGGTCTGGCCCTCCCACTCCGGGGCGTCCACCTCAACGGCGAGCTCGATCGACCAGCCGGTGTCAGCTCCGATCGGATAGTCCCCCGCGCCCTCGACGTGGCCCTGGTTGTCCCAGAGCCCGATCGTCGCCCCGGCGGCGTGACCGTGGAAGCCGATGGGGTGGGTGTAGACGATGGGGCGAATGCCGTCTCCCTTCGCCCTGTCCAGGGTGGACTTCAATGCCTCGTTGCCCGATCGCCCCGGGGTCATCTCGCCCATGAGGATGTCCTGGACCCGGTTGGCCTGAGCCAAACCGGTGACGAAGGAGGATGGCGGTTCGGCCACCCCGTCGGCGAGGACATAGCCATGTTGTTGCTGGTCGGTGTGATAGTCGTTGCAGACGATGCCGAAGTCGATGTGGACCAGATCGCCGCAGAGGATCTCACGGTCTTCTATCCCGTCGGCCGGCGAGGAAGCCCCATCCCCGTGACGCTGCACCGTCACCCCGGGATGGAACCAGATCCCATGACCCGAGTCGTGCGCGGTCTGGGCGAGCCACCAGGCAACATCCTGTGTCGTGGTCTTCCCCGGCTCGATCACCTCGCGGGATAGGGCGCGTCGCAGAAAGCCATGGGCGATGTGACACGCCTCCGCCATGAGCGGCACCTCCTGGTGGACGCGGGTCTCCAGCCAGCCGATGGCCAGGCTCTCGGCGGACTCGAGGCGGTGGCTGTCGAGGGCTCGCGCTATGGCGTGGTGCTCGCTGGAGGTGAGCCCGTCGGCGAGCCCGAAGACATGGGAGGTATTGATGCCGACTGTCCCCTCGACGTCGGCGAGATAGGCGGCGAGTGCGGCCCACTGGTCCGACTGGGCGGGATCCCACGCCGAGGGAAAGCTGCCGACGGGGTAGCGGGAGATGGCTCCCCGCTCCCGGCCCCGATCCTTGAACACCAGGATGGTGCGACGGCGGGCCGTTCCCAGCCACGTCGCCGGCAGCATCGTGCGGGCAACTGGATCCTCGTTGTACTCGCGGGCGTCGACGACCCACGCATCGAAACCGTGTCGGTCCATGAGGTCGGGGACGATGGTGTCGAGTCGTCGCTTGGTGAGCCGGTCTCGCTCGGCTGCGGCAGAACTGAGATCCATTGGGGCGAAGGTAACACCGCTCCTTAGAATCGTGGGCGTGACGAAACGCTCGAGTGTGGCCGTCGTCGGCGTGGGTGCCATGGGGGAGGCCCTGGTCTCCGGGCTGCTTGGAGCCGGATGGGAGCCCCATGAGGTGACCTTGTGCGTGCGCCGCATGGATCGCGGCGACGAGCTCGCCCATCGGACCGGCTGTCCCGTTGTGCTCGACCCCGTCGAGGCGATCGAGGGCCGCGAGGTGATCGTGATCAGCGTCAAGCCACGCGATGTGGTGGAGTTGCTGAAGAAGTTGGCCGGGGAGATCGCAGAGGGCCAGACCGTCATCTCCCTAGCGGCGGGAGTCACAACCCAGACCTACGAATCCCATCTAGGTGCGGTACCCGTGGTCAGGGCGATGCCCAACACCCCGGCCTTGGTCGGAGAAGGCGTCACCGGCGTGGCGCCCGGAAGTCACGCCGGCACCACCCATCTCGAGGCCGCGCGGGAGATGCTCGGTGCCGTGGGCTCGGTTCGGATCATGGAGGAGTCCCTCCTCGATGCAGTCACCGCGGTCTCCGGGACCGGCCCCGCCTATGTCTTCCTCCTGGCAGAAGCCTTGACCGAGGCCGCGATGCGCGAGGGTCTCCCCCGGGATGTGGCGGAGAACTTCGTCCACCAGACAATCAGGGGAGCCGGCCATCTCCTGACGGACACCGGCAAGAGCCCAGCCCGACTCCGCTACGAGGTGACCTCGCCCGGTGGCACCACGGCCGCAGCGATGCACGTCCTGGAGGAGAAGGGGTTTCGGACGGTGGTCGAGGACGCGGTTCGGGCTGCGGCGATCAGAGCCCGTGAGCTGGGGAGCGGAGCCTGAGCCTGTTCTCGAGGGCTACGGCCGCGGTCACCGGAGCTGCACCTGTCGAAAAGCTGGTCACCGGAACACGACCCGGGCGCGCTCTCTCAGAGCGCTTCGTGGCGGGTGACACGCTCTCCGACGCAGTGGCGGTTGCCCGGGCCCTCAACGGCGAGGGTTTCCTCGTTTCTCTCGATCTGCTCGGCGAGGAGGTCAACGACCACGACTCCGCCCTCGCCGCCACCGAGGAGTATCTCGAGTGCCTCGACCGGATCGGGAGCGAGGGCCTCGATGCAAACATCTCGGTCAAGCCCACCCAGCTCGGCCTGGCAATCGACGAGTCGCTGGCCATGTCGGCGATCTCGCGTCTCGGGGAGAGAGCTGCCGACGTCGGCACCACGGTGACTCTCGACATGGAGGACTCCCGCTACACCGAGGCGACGGTAAGGCTGTTCGAGAAGGGCCAGGCATCGCATGGGAACCTAGGGATCGCACTGCAGGCATGCATGCGCCGCACCCCCTCGGATTTGGAGCGTACGGTGCCGCTGGGTGGGCACGTCCGGATCTGCAAGGGCGCATACGTGGAGCCGCCAGAGGTGGCGTACACCTCGAAGGCCGACGTGGATCGGGCATTCGCCGACCAGCTGCGCCGGCTGATGGAGTCGACGTCGACCACGCCGGCAGTGGCGACCCACGACCAGGCCCTGATCGACCTCACCCGCCAACTGGCGACGGAACGAGAGGAGCCTTTCGAGTTCCAGATGCTCTTCGGGGTGAGGAACGAGTTGCAACAAGACCTCGTTGCCGCCGGACATCCGCTGCGCATATATCTCCCCTTCGGCTCCCAGTGGTATCCGTATCTCACCCGTCGACTCGCCGAGCGGCCGGCGAACGTGCTGTTCTTCGCCCGCGCCCTGTTCGGCAGATGATCCGGCGTCGGGGGACGAGATCCCCTGGACCGGATGTCGGTGCCCATACGATCGCAACGTGACCGAACCGAACCCTGACTTCGAGAAGCTCATCGGACCCGACCGGCGGAGGATGAGGAGACCGCGTGGGCTGGCCGCCTGGATCTCGGGGATAGGGCTGCTCGTCCTCGTGGGGCTCGTGGCCCTGTGGCCCACTGACCCCACCGATCTCGATTTGAGTGAGATCGGGTTCTCGGAGGAGGTGGTCAGGGCGGAAGTCGTGATGACGGCGGTCGGCCCCTGCTCATATGCCACCGAGCTCGATTGCCGTCTCTTCCAGTTCTCGTTACTCGAAGAGCCGGTGGGGGACAGTGTGATCCTGGAGTTCCCCGACGAGCCGGGCCAGCCGCGGCTCGACGTAGGCGAGTCGGTCTTCCTCGCGGTGGTCACCTACGAAGACGGGACGGTGGACTACCAGTACGCCGACACCGACAGACGGGTCATGTTGGTCGTCCTCGCCCTCTTGTTCGGCGCTGCGGTGGTGGGTCTCGGTCGCATGCGAGGGGTGGCGGCCCTGGCCGGGCTGACCCTCAGCATCGCAATCCTCCTGTTGTTCATCCTCCCAGCGATCGTCGCCGGGAGAGATGCGGTGTTGGTGGCGATGGTCGGTGGCGGGGCCATTCTCCTCATCTCGCTCTACCTGGCCCACGGCTACAACCCGCTGACCCATGTGGCAGCGCTGGGAGCCTTCTCGGCGCTGGCCCTGGCCACAGGACTGTCATGGGTGGTGTTGGCTCTGGCCGGCTTCTCCGGCCTCGCCGCCGAGGAGGCCTTCTTCCTCCTCGCCATCCCGGACCTCGACCTGAACGGGCTCCTGCTGGCCGGGATCGTGCTCGGCGCGATCGGAGCTCTCGATGATGTCACTGTCACTCAGGCCTCAGCCGTCTGGGAGGTGCACTCGGCCAATCCGGCGCTCGAGTCATCGGAGTTGTATGCCTCGGGGTTGCGAGTGGGGCGGGATCACATCGTGTCGACGGTGAACACCCTGCTCCTGGCTTACGCTGGTGCCTCGCTGCCCTTGCTCATCCTGTTCACGCTCTCAGGGCAGTCGCTCGGGTTCGTGGCCAGCTCCGAGGTGGTGGCGATCGAGATCGTGCGCACCCTCGTCGGCTCGATCGGTCTGGTGGCGGCGGTGCCGGTGACCACCTGGCTGAGCTCGAGGGCGGTCAAGCGGGCTGGGACGGTTCGTCGATGATGACGACCCGGATCTCCCCCTTAGGAGCAGAGAGATCCGGGCTGGCCCCTCCCGGGTACGCCGGCGGCTCCCTTGTTCGGAGGAAGTTCGCCTATGCCGCCCGGTCGAAGGGCTGATGTGGTGGGGGCGGCGCAAGTCTCTCGCCCAGGTGGATGAGACTGTTGGCGATCGCCTGTCTCAGGCCCCGGCGGGGCTGTTCCAGCGGCTCCGGAGGATTGACATGACGGCGGACGTATTCGAGGTGATAGGCCGGGGCTCGGGTGTACAGGTCAGCGAACATCGCTTTGTCCCTCACTTTCGGAAGGCATGAGATAGGAGTCGAGGTAACCGGTGGCGTCGGTGAGCGTCTGCTCTCGGAGCGAGAAAGACTTCTCCCGCGATTTCCCCTCGGACAGGTGGACTCTGATCAATCCGGCGCCCCGGAGCAGGGTTATGTGGTGGTGGACGGTCGACTTGGTGAGGCCGAGCATCTCGGTCAGGTCGTCGAGCGAAGCGGGGCCCTCACTGAGACGACGGAGGATGCGGAGGCGTCTCTCGTCGCTGAGCGCCTTGTAGGTGCGCACCAACCAGGACGGTGGTGCTTCGGGGTCGCTGTCGATGAACTCGTCGGCGATGCCGTAGTAGACGACCAGAGTGCTCCGATAGACGTCGATGAGCGACAGAGGTCGGGTGAGCACCGAGGGGACGAGGATGATCCGCGTGATCCCGAGAGGTATCTCGAAGTCGATTCCGCTGGTGACCTCCTCGACGACTTCCTTGGCGCTGCCGCGTGTCGGCGCGGCCCGTCGTGCCGCCGCCGCCCGGGCGATGGCTCCGGCGAACTCTTCTTCGAACTCGACGAAGATGTCGCTGCGGAATTGCTCGAGAGCGGAGGCGAACCTCTCCGGCAGCCCCTCGGTGCCCACCATCCAGCGGAGATATTCGATTGCTTCGGCCTTGTGCTCCTCGACATCAGCCATCAACTCCGAAACAGACTCGACGTCACCCTGAGCGGCCTGCTCGATGAGGGCTTGGTCGTCGTTGTTGCTGCTGTAGCCGAGGATCCACCTCCTCAACCTCTGTTCGCCGACCGACTTCAGCCACTCGAAGACCCGGGTCGGCTCATGGGGATGTGGTGCGGCCAGGAGGAGACTCGAGATCGCCAGCCACACCTGTGCCCAAGGGCCACCCAGCGTCTCCAACTCTGAGGCGAGCTCGTCGCCGCAGGAGCTCCTGATGTTTGCCAGCCATTTCTCCCCGAGCTCGCTGGCAGTGTTGGGATCCTTGGGGCTGAAGGCCGACCAGATCGTGAGTGGTATCTCGAAGGTGACCGAACCCTCGATCTCGATGGGTATGCGGCGGGGGGCCTCGGTGAGGCCTCGTACCCGCTCACTTGGAATGATCAATTCAGCCATTTCGCATGCACCATCTAGATTCGATGATTATCGAATCAAAGTATGTCAGATCGATTCTCCTCTGTCAATAGCATATTCGGTGAACTTCGGAAGATGTTCTTGTTTGCGAATGTGGTGATATGAGGTTCGCCAAGAGTGACCGCAGACCCGTTTTCGGTGTGACGAACACCGAGCGCGATATCCCTACACTCGCCGCCCATGTCGCGTGTTCGCCGTCCGACCGCAGCCCAGGTGCTGGAGACGATCGGCGTTCTGTCGGCGCTGGGCACGTTGGCCCTGGGATTCTTGGGGACGATTCAGGAGCACCCCCGGTTCGAGGTGGGTCGGGAGGTGTTCGGCAACGTCCCCGACGCCGTGGTCATGATCTTCTACGTCGGTGTCGCCTCGTTCCTGTGGCTTACCTTCCACCTGTTCGCCCAACGGGCTGAGAGCTGGCAGCAGGGTGGCGCCGAGGATCGCACCGGTCATTGGAAAGCACGTCTCGCCCGGCTCTCCGACGGGTTGTCGATGAAAACCCTGATGCGCGATCCGAGGTCCGGGGTGATGCACTCGATGATCTACTTCGGGTTCATCGTGCTCTTCCTGGGCACGGTCACCCTCGAAATCGACCACCTGCTGCCGGCCGGGCTCAAGTTCTTGCACGGTGGCTTCTATCTCGGCTACTCGGCCGTCCTCGACCTGGCGGGTGTGGTGTTTCTCGCCGGTCTGGCCATGGCGTTCTTCGGTCGTTACGTCATGCCGTCGTGGCGAATCCGGTCGAAGACCAGGCCAGAGGACGTCCTCATCCTGGGGGTTCTGGCCTTGATCGGCGTCACCGGCTTCCTGGTGGAGGCGGCGCGCATCTCCCAGTCCGGACGTCCCGACTTCGAGGTCTGGTCTTTCGTGGGGTACCCACTTTCCTTTCTGTTCGAGCAGGGGGATGCGGGAGATTGGCACCGGTTCTTCTGGGTCAGCCACTCCGCCCTGTTCGTCGCCTTCCTCGTCATCCTCCCTTTGACCAAGCTGCGGCACATGGTCACCTCCCCGGCGAATCTCTTCCTCTCCGCCCATGATCGGCCCAAGGGAGCCATGCGGGCCATGCCCAACCTCCTCGAGGCGGAGGACATCGACACCATCGGAGCCAGTGTCGTCACCGACCTCACGTGGAAGCAGATCTTCGACACCGACGCCTGCACGATCTGCGGTCGATGCACCTCGGTCTGCCCGGCGAACATCACTGGCAAGCCTCTCGATCCCCGGGAGATCGTGCTCAAGTCGGGCGAAGTGGCCGCCTCTCTGGCAGGAGTGACAGCGCCGGTGTCGACAACCACAGTTCTCGAAGGGGCCGGCTCACTGTTCGACCGGATCAGACCTGAGGAGGTGTTCGCCTGCACCACCTGCAAGGCATGCGACGAGATCTGCCCTGTCGACATCGAGATCCTCGACAAGATCCTCGACATGCGCCGTTACCTGACCCTGATGGAGTCGGAGTTTCCCAGCGAGCTGGGGAAGGCCTTCGTGGCGATGGAGAACCAGTCGAACCCATGGGGCATGAGCCAGCAGGCCCGGGCCGACTGGACCTCCGAGCTCGATTTCGAGATCCCGATACTCGGGGAGAACGGGAAGGACTCCGCGGAGTACCTGTGGTTCGTGGGCTGTGCGGGCTCGTTCGACGACCGCAACACCGCCACATCGGTTGCCCTGGCACGGTTGCTCAACGAGGCGGGGATCGACTTCGCCATCCTCGCTTCGCGGGAGTTGTGCAACGGTGACTCGGCGCGGCGGTCGGGGAATGAGTTCGTCTTCCAGCAGCTCGCTCTGCAGAACATCGAGACGTTCGAGGAGCTGGGGGTTCGCAAGATCATCACCCAATGTGCCCACTGCTTCAACACCCTTGCCAACGAGTATCCGCAGCTCGGCGGGGAATACGAAGTGGTCCACCACAGCCAGCTCCTGGCCGAGCTGCTGACCCAGGGACGGTTGAGCGAGCCCAAGAAGGCCAACGGAGACCCGAAGAGGATCGCCTACCACGACGCCTGTTACCTGGGACGTCACAACGACGTCTATCTGGCTCCGCGCCGCGTGGTCGGCGGGTCCGGCAGCGATGTCGTCGAGATGCCCCGTCATGGCACGAGAGGCCTTTGTTGTGGTGCCGGCGGGGCGCGCTTTTGGATGGAGGAGCACACCGGCAAGAAAGTGAACAACGAGCGTGCTGAGGAGGCCCTGGCCACCGGGGCCGACGAGATAGCTGTTGCATGTCCCTTCTGCTTCGTGATGCTCGACGACGGGGTCAAGGAGCTCGGCCGTGACGACGTCCCGGTCCGGGACATCGCCATGATCCTGGCCGACGGCCTGGAGTGAGTTGGTACGACGGTCGCGCCTCGGTTGGAGACTCGCACCCGTCGTTCTCCTCGCGCTGAGTGGCTGCCTTGCGGAGGCGGAGGAGCCCTCGCCCACCGATCCCCATGGCTTCATGACCACCACGACTCAGGCCACTACCACTTCGATCAGCCCCGTCGAGCCCAGTCTGACCGAGTTCCGCTCTTGTATGTCCGAGCGCGACGCTCCCGTCCCGGAGATCCCCCTCGATGGGCTGGGACGGCCTCGCATCGGTGTCGTGCTCGACGGCCTGGACCTGTCCAGGCGCCAGGTGCTGGAGGCGCTCGAGGAGTGTGGCGGGGTGCTCACCACCGGAGCGCTCGCCCTGGAGCCGGACCCGGAGATGCGCCGTATGGTCCAGGCCCAGCTCGAGGAGTTCTCGAGATGTGTCCGCGCCGAGGGAGTCGCCGGTTTCCCCGACCCGGTGGCTGGGTTCGACGGGATCGGGTCCCCCTACCCGGCGGGTCGGATCCCCTGGGCCCACCCCGGGCTGGCAGATGCGGTGACCGCCTGTCGGAATGTGCCTTTCGGCCCCTAGGGTGGTAATTAGCGGACGATGTTCTCAGCAGTCAGAGCCCATTGAGTGGTCCCATGCCAACCCAGACAACTCCAGTCATCGTCCCGGACACGGACGAGAGCCTCGACATCGACCGACCGTGGCAGGTCGTGGTCTGGAACGACCCGGTCAATACGATGTCCTATGTGGTCTACGTCTTCCGGAAGCTGTTCGGCTACGACGAGACCAAGGCGACCGAGCTGATGCTCGAGGTGCATCACGATGGCCGGGCGATCGTCTCTGACGGGCCCCGGGAGAAGGCTGAGCTGGACTGTTTCCGGCTCCACAATCACGGGCTCTGGGCGACTCTCGAACAGTGAGTCACTTTCGCCGCACCGACGGTGGGATCCAGGCCTCCTTCAGCCCGGAAGAGCGGATGTTCCTCGGGGACGTGCTCCCCCTTCTCGCTGGGGTCGGAGCGCCGGGAACCGACCCGGCTGCGGATCGTCTGAAGGTCCCGGTCTACCTCGATGACCAGGGGGCCAATGAAGAGTGGTGGCGGCTGATGGGACAAGACCTCCAGGCTGCCCGTCGAGCCGACCGGGCCGTCTTCGACGACGTCGTCTCGAGTGACGGACCGTTGGTCCTCGACTACGAGGAGGCCGACGCCGTGCTTCGGGTCCTCAACGAGGCCCGTCTCGCTCTGGGAGCCCGGCTCGGCATCGACGTGGAGGCGGACCATGACGAGCTTCCCGAGGACAGCAGGCAGGTGATGGACTACCTGGGCTGGATCCAGGAAGAGTTGACAGTGGAGTTGATGCGGGCCCTCTGACGACAGCCATCCCCGATGTGTAGGTTCGGCATCGAATGGCACTGGCTGTGAAGCGAAGCGCTCCCGGAGGTCGACTTGGAAGGTGACCGCATAGCCGACCTGAGAAGTCCGAGTGGCTCGCTCCTCTCTGTGTACGCCGAGCGTCCTAGTCCGGGAGGCTTCGCCGCCCTCCTCTCGGATCTCGTCAAGCCTCTTCGGGAGAGGGCGGAGGGCCATACCCGTGCCGTCGAGAAGAGCGTCCGTGTCGACTCCGAGCGGATCCATGGGCTGGCCGATGAGCTGGAGCTCGACTCGGCTCCGGGTTATGCCATCTTCGCATCGGATTTGGACGGCATCTTCGTCCTGGAGCCTCTGGGGCACACTGTTCCCAGCGTGTCGACCATGGGCCCCCGCCCCTACATGCGTCCACTGCGGGCCTCGCCTCGCGCTCTGCGCAGCGGCATCATCGTTGCCGACCACACCCTGGCGCGGACCTTTGTCGCGGTGGAGGGCATCGTCGAGGAGGTCAATGCGCCGATCGGTGCGAGTATCGGCAGCCGGAGTTGGGGCGGCTTCGCCGGCTACGAGGAGCAGAGCGTGCGGGCACGAGCCGATGAGGTTTCGGCGAAGTTGTGGCGTGAGGCAGGGGACCGACTACTCGATCGGCACATGAAACGACCGCTCGACTATCTGGCGATCGGCGGGTACGAGGAGACCATCGATGAGATCGGCCGGACACTGCATCCCTACCTGGCCCGGCTGCAACGGGCCACCTTCACCATCAATCCGCAGAAGTTCGGACTCCCCGCCTTGCGCACCGAGGTGGCGGCGATGGATCGGCAGATGCGCCGGCACCGGTACGACGCGTTGGCGGGCAGGATCTGCGATACCGCGTGGAGCGGGGGAAACGCCCTCCTCGGAATCACGGCGGTGCTGGACGCGGCCAACACCCAGGCGATAGACACCCTCGTCGTGGCGGGACCCTTCTCCAAGCCGGGCGCGATCTGTGACAACTGCGGCTTCTTGGCCCGTAACGGAGACTCTTGCCCGGTGTGTGGCGATGCAATGTTCGATGTCGACGATGTGGTGGGGGCCCTCATGGAGTCCACGGTCGCCGCGGGCGGATCGGTCTCCCAGATCACCGTGGCCTCACCCCTGGACCACCACGGACTCGGTGCCCTGACCCGCTTTCCGGTGGCCGTGCGCGTCTAGTGCCAGGGCACTAACTACATTCGCTGACATGCCCACCGCCGCCATCGTGCTCGCCGCCGGCGGTTCTAGGCGTTTGGGTCGTGCCAAGCAGTTGGAGCCGTGGGGTGAGTCGAACCTCCTCGAGCATGTCGTCTCCCGAACACTCGAATTTCCCGTCGAGGAGGTGTGGGTGGTCATCGGGCACGAGGCAGAGCAGATCCTGGAGTCGTCCGACCTGGGTGACGCCTACGTGATCGAGAACCTGGAGTGGGAGGAGGGAATCGCGTCGTCGCTGCGAGTGGGTCTGGACGCTCTCACCAGACTGTCGCGCTGCGACCAGGCGCTCGTGGTCATCGGCGATCAGCCCGACGTCTCTGCGGCCACGGTGGAGGAGCTGCTCGCATCCCACTCCCGCTCGGGCAAGCCGGTGACGATTCCGAAATACAGATACAGCTGGGGCAATCCGGTGGTGGTCGACCGTTCACTGTGGGCTCGGTTGATGTCGTTGGAGGGCGACGAAGGGGCGAGGCGCCTCTGGCAAGCGCACCCGGAATGGGTCAATGAGGTCTGGTTTCCGGAGGCGGCTCCGCGGGATGTGGACACGGAGGCGGACGTCGACGAGCTGAAGCCTCGCCACCCCGCCTGAGCCCAATGGTTCTTTCTGTCTATATTCGGATGTCGATCAACTGCGGTATATAGAAGGGCGAGATGGCGCGGATCGATCAAGTCGTTGGTGTCGGGCATCGAGAGGCAACCAAGCTGCGTAAGGCCGGGGTTCGTACCAGCAAGTCGCTCTCCGAGTGTGCCGCGACTCGACGGGGCAGGACCGACCTCTCGAAGAAGACCGGGCTCAGCCCCAAAGATCTCCAGTTGTGGGTCCATCACGCCGACCTGCTGCGTGTGCGTGGTGTCGGCTCGGAATACGCCCTCCTGCTGGTGGAAGCCGGAGTGGATACCCTGCGCGACCTGAGGCGTCGCAACCCAACGGCGCTGCTGGCCAAGATCATCGGGATGAACGGCTCCCAGAAGGTGGTGGAGCGACTCCCCACCGAGGCGATGGTGGAGGGCTGGATCGAGGCCGCGGGCGACTTGGAGCCCTCGATCAAGAGCTGACTCGATGGCCGCATCACAGACGGTGAGCCGGGTGGAGCGGTAGCTGTCGGGCGACCGGCGTCTGTTCGAGTGGGGCCTGGTCTGGTGGTGTTCTCGAGGTGGTGGTGGATCCCCGGTCGACGGTGGGATTTTGGGAGCCAGACACTCGAATTGGTTTGGGTGGAGCGGTAGCTGTCGGGCGACCGGCGTCTGTTCGAGTGGGGCCTGGTCTGGTGGTGTTCTCGACGTGGTGGTGGATCCCCGGCTGACGGTCGACGGTGGGATTTTGGGAGCCAGACACTCGAAGTCGCCCGACCATAAGTAGGAAGAGGGGTCCCCATTGGGGACCCCTCTTCATGTGAGGAGGAGTGAGCTCAGGAAGCCGAGCTGGCCTTGGAGGCGGTCGACTTCGCTGCGCTCTTCTTCGCAGCCGAGGACGATGTGGTCGTCTTGGCAGCAGAAGACTTGGCAGCCGGCTTCTTGGCGGCTGAGGTCTTGGCGACCGGCTTCTTGGCAGCCGGCTTCTTCGTGGCGGGCTTCTTCGCAGCCGAGGTCTTCGGCGCCGGGGTGGCGGTGGTAGTCGCCTGCTCCGGGCGGAAGGACTGACGCCAGGTGTCGAGCATGTCCTCGAGTTGATCGCGGAGCTTGCTCACCTGCTCCTTGGCCTGGTCGAGATCGACCTTCTGGGAGATCTCCTCGACCACCTTGCCTTCACGGATTCCGGCGACGAGCTTCTCGCCCTCGCCGGCCCATCCGTCGATGGTCTCGTTGGCCTTCTTCGTGTAGGTGTTGGTCTCCTTGGTGAAGCGACCCTTGAGGGTGCTCACCCGATCACTCACCTTGCGGGCAGCAACCACCGGGGCACCCACCGCTGCGTACAGGACGTTCTTTGCCTGCATCGTCTTACTCCTATTCTTCTTCCGACGTCGGTCCGTTCGACCGGACCAGGGCCCGGTACATGTCGAGCAGGATCTTCTTCTGCTCTCCGTCGAGACGACCGTCGTTTTCGATCGCCTCGAACACCGATGCTGGAGGTAGCTCCTCGTCGATCAGCCCGGCACGCTTGTAGAGCGTGTTGGACGAGATCTCGAGGGCACGGGAGAGATTCTTGAGAATCTCGGCAGAGGGCTTGCGGATCCCCCTCTCGATCTGACTGAGGTACGGGTTGGAGATCCCAGCCGCCTCGGCCAGTCTTCTCAAGGAGAGGTTCGCTCGCTCCCGCTGGGCTCGGATGAACTCACCCAGGTCGCCATGCTTGCTCTCGTTCATCTGGTATTAGCATATAGCTAACTGCTAACTATTGCAAGCAGTATCGATGGCGGGCCGACTTTGACAGGTTGGCTCCTGGACCTCCGGGTGTTCTGCTGCCGGGGTTCCACTGCGAGAATCTCCTTGTGAGCGTGGGGATGTTCTGCCAAACAGACGCCGGTCGGCCCGCTGCTGCCGCGCTCGCTGAAACCGTTCGCGGGAGTTAGCGGTCAGCAGTATCGATGGCGGGCCGACTTTGACAGGTTGGCTCCTGGACCTCCGGGTGTTCTGCTGCCGGGGTTCCACTGCGAGAATCTCCTTGTGAGCGTGGGGATGTTCTGCCAAACAGACGCCGGTCGGCCCGCTGCTA
>DATKCE010000042.1:0-36416 GCA_035513335.1 Acidimicrobiia bacterium | reverse complement strand
GGCCGGGCTGATCTTGGCGAGCTGAGTGTTCCCGAATACAGGAAGAACACGAGAATTCAGATTCGAGACATAGTTGGCCTTGGTGGCCGGTTTCAGGTCGAGACTGGATAGCCATGTCTCCGCCCACTGGGAGAACTTGATCTGGCCGGCGCTTGGATCTACCCATTCTCCACGGTCGGCGCCGGTCTCCTCGATTCTGAACCACCTCTCTGCGTCTACCTTGCGCCGAAAAGTCTTTGAGTGCTGGCGCCCGTCAGGGCCGCGATAGCGAGCCAGCCAGGGTTTGGGACGGTCCACCCGCCGTATCGATCCCATGATTATTCGCTCTCTGTTTCACCAGTGTTTCACCACAGACGTGAAACATAGCAAAATGGCGCGAAACGTGGAAAGACACCGAGAGAATCTATGAGTCGGTGTTTTACCTGTTCAGAGGGTAGAACTCGATGTTTCTGCTGGTCAGAATCTTGCTCCGCGGGTAGGACTCGAACCTACAACCAATGGATTAACAGTCCACTGCTCTGCCAATTGAGCTACCGCGGAAGGTCGCCGGTTGGCGAGGTCACACGATACCAACGCCACCCCTGTACTCCCACTTCCCGACTTCGGTGCACCGGGTCTCGGAAACCGCTACCTCTTGCTATAGCAACGCTGTCAGGAGCAACGCTGTCAGGCGTCTTCGAGGAACCCCTGGAGGCGGCCCGATTTGTCGGGGTGCCTCAGCTTGGCCAGGGCCTTGGTCTCCAGCTGGCGAATCCGCTCCCGCGTGACGTTGAAGTGCGTCCCCACCTCCTCCAGCGTCCGGGGCTTCCCGTCGGCGAGCCCGAACCGCATCACCAGCACCTGCCGCTCCCGCTCGCTCAACCCCTCCAGCGCCTGGGCGAGCTGGAGCTGGAGCGAGGAGAAGGTGGCCACGTCGGCGGGCATCTCCGAGTCGACGTCCTCGACCAGATCACCGAGAGTCCCATCCTCGTCCTCGCCCACCGGTGTCTCCAGCGAGACCGTGTCCTGGGCGATCCGTCGTAGCTCGGCGACCCTCTCCACCGGAAGGTCCATCTCCTCGGCGAGCTCCTCGATCGACGGCGCCTGACCTCGCAACTGGGTCATCTCCCGTTGCATTCGTGTGAGCTTGTTGACCGAATCGAGGACGTGGATCGGCATCCTGATCGTCCTTCCCTGGTCGGCGATGGCCCGGGAGATCGACTGACGGATCCACCAGGTGGCATAGGTCGAGAACTTGAAGCCACGGCGGTAGTCGAAGCGCTCCACGGCGCGCATGAGCCCCACGTTGCCTTCCTGGATGAGGTCGAGGAGCGCCATACCCCTGCCCACATAGCGTCGGGCGAGAGACACGACGAGCCGCAGGTTGGAGTTGACCAAGGAGTCGTGGGCCGACTTGGCGACGTCGATCTGGTGTTGGAGGAGGGCACGATCCTCGGGGGCCAGCGGCTCTTCACCGTCGAGACGCTCCCGGGCCTTCTGACCCGCCTCCAGCTGCATCGCTAGCTCGACCTCTTGCTGGGCGGTGAGGAGCGGATAGCGACCCAGGTCGTTGAGATAGAGACGGACCGGATCGGAGACCGAGATCTGGGAGACCTCGATATTCTCCTCGAGGACGGCCGGACCCTCCTCCATCAGCTTGATGCCCTTGAGCCGAAGCTCGTCGGCTACCTTCTCGAAGGCCTCGCCGTGGGCTTCGATGTCCTCCAGCTCCTGTTGCACCTCGGCCATCGTCAAGAAGCCCCGATGGTTGCCACGTTTCACCAAGGCGGCCGTGACCGTCGCTAAGGACTGTTCTGTCATTGTTCCGAGGAGCGTTTCTCCTTCTGTAAAGCTATCAACCGCCGGAGGTAATCGGAATGGGTTTGTGATCCCGCTTCGGTTTGCGCCAGCTTGGCCTCCAACTCATCGATCTCGGCCTCGAGTCGTCGCGACCGAACCCGTCGTCTCATGTCTGCCCAATCCGGGAGCGGCCGGGTGTCCATGGCGAGGCTTCTGACGAGAGTCTCCAATACCGGATCCTCGACCGCGCCCGGATCGAGCGGTGTTCCCGGTGCGGATACAGCCAACTGGGGCTCGACGGCGAGGAAGGCACGTCGCAACCGTTCGTCGCTGAAGTCGGAGGCCGACACCTGCATGCCGGCGGGGTTCCCCAGGACCACCCGGAACAACTCTGCTTCGGCCCGGTCCAACGGCCTCTCCCCGGCCTGCGCATCCTGTGCCCGTGCAGGGCGTCCCCGACGTAGTGCAGCATCCACGGTCTCGAGGTCGACACCGACCAGCCGAGCGACGAAACGGGTGTACTCCCCACGGGCGATGGGGTCCTTGACCCTCGCCAACTGATCGACCGCGGCGTGCAACGCCCTGGCCCGGCCCTCCGGCCCGGAGAGGTCGTGGCGTGACACCTCGCTCTCGAGGCGGTGCTCCAGGAGGGGTCGTGCCGATTCGACCGCCTTCACCAACTCGTCACCACGCCCTCCCTGATGGAGGTCGGCAGGGTCGAGCCCGTCGGGCATCACCGCCACCCGCAGATCCAGGTCGAGACGAAAAGGGGACTCCAACTCGTCGCTGCGCAGCGCCGCCTTGGAGCCCGCCTCGTCGGAGTCGAAGGCCAGAACGACGCGTTCGGTGAAGCGACGGAGGAGGTCGAAGTGGCCATCACCGAGCGCAGTGCCGCAGGTGGCGACGGCGGTCTTCACACCCGCCTGGTGCATGGCTATCACATCGGTGTAGCCCTCGACTATGACCGCGGGCTCATCGCCACCTAGAGCCTGCCGGGCGCGATCGAGTCCGAACAAGACCCGTGACTTCTGGTAGACGATGGACTCCGCCGAGTTCACGTACTTGGCGTCCGGGTTGTTGGTCTGAGACGGATCGACTTCGGCGAGCTTCCTGGCCCCGAATCCGATCGGGTCGCCCCGGAGATCGTGGATCGGGAACATGAGACGACCCCGGAACACGTCGTACATGCCGTGGCGGCCCCGTCGGCTCAGCCCGGCATCGGACAGGACCCGATCGTCGATGCCCCCGGTTCGCAGTGTCTTCGACAACGTGTCCCAGTCGACCCCGGCGAAACCCAGCCTCCATTCGTCGATGAGATCGACGTCGTAGCCCCTGTTGCGCAGGTAGGCCCGGGCCGGGCCGGCGTCGTCCCCTTTCTTGAGCCGTTGGTGGTACACGTCGACCGCCCGTCGTAACGCCTCGACCGCCGCCTCCCGGCGGCCCCGCTGTCGGGCCTCGGTGGGATCTCTGATCAGGGTTATCCCGGCTTTGGTGGCGAGCATGTCGAGGGCCTCGCCAAAGTCGACGCCTCCGGTCTCCTGGACGAATTTGAAGACGTCGCCCCCGACGCCACAGCCGAAGCAGTGATACAACCCACGGGCCCGATCGACGGACATCGACGGGGTCTTCTCCTCGTGGAAGGGGCATATAGCCATGTAGGAGCGCCCCGACTTCTTGACCTTGGTCACCTCGGAGATCAGGTCGACGATGTCCGTGGCCTCCCGGACCCGATCGATGTCTCCGCGCTCAGCCATATCGGTCGATCATAAGGACGACCGGGGACCTCCGGGCTAAGTGAGTTGCTCCGCGAGATAGTCGGCGATGCCGTCCATCGGGATACGATCCTGGGCCATCGAGTCGCGGTCCCGGATCGTGGCCGCGCCGTCTTCGAGGGAGTCAAAGTCGACAGTCACACAGTACGGCGTGCCGATCTCGTCCTGACGGCGGTAGCGACGGCCGATCGACTGAGTGATATCGAGCTCGACCATCCATCGTTTACGTAGCTCCTCGGCGAGCTTCGCTGCGGGCTCGATCAGCTCGTCCTTCTTGGACAGCGGAAGAACCGCCACCTTGTACGGAGCGAGTCGGTGGTGCAGACGGAGAACGGTCCTGGTTTCGCCCTCCACCTCCTCCTCGTGGTAGGCGTCGATGAGGAAGGCGAAAGTGGTGCGGGTGGCGCCGGCGGCGGGCTCGATCACATAGGGGAAGAACCGCTCGTCGGTCTCCTGATCGAAGTAGCGCAGGTCCTCACCGGAGTGCTCGGAGTGCTGGCGAAGGTCAAAATCGGTGCGGTTGGCGATCCCCTCCAGCTCGTCCCATCCCCAGGGAAATCGGTACTCGACGTCGGCGGTGCTGGCCGAGTAATGGCTGAGCTCGTCGCTCTCATGTTCCCGAAGCCGGAGGTTGTCCCGGGTCATCCCCAGGTCGACGTACCACTGCATGCGCTGGTCGAGCCAGTATTGGAACCACTCGTCGGCCTCTGCGGGACGGCAGAAGAACTCCATCTCCATCTGCTCGAACTCCCGGGTGCGGAACACGAATTGCCCCGGGGTGATCTCGTTGCGGAAGGTCTTGCCGATCTGGGCGACTCCGAACGGCAGTTTGAGCCGCTGGGTGCGCCGGACGTTCTCGTAGTTGGTGAAGATGCCTTGTGCGGTCTCGGGCCTCAGGTAGACCAGGTTCTCCTCCGACTCGGTGTGCCCCATGTATGTCCGGAACATGAGGTTGAAGTCACGGGAGTCGGTGAACTCTCCCGTCTTGCCACAGTTCGGGCACTTGTCGGGATCGTCGAGCTTGTCGATGCGGAATCGGGAGTTGCAGTTGCGGCATTCGACCATCGGGTCGGTGAACACCTCTTCGTGGCCCGACGCCTGCCACACCTGGCGGGCCTGGATGACTGCGGAGTCCACCCCGACGACGTCGGCACGCTCCCGGACCATCGACCGCCACCACTCCTCTTTGACGTTGCGCAGCAGCTCGACACCCAACGGCCCGTAGTCGTAGGCGGAGCGGAGCCCGCCGTAGATCTCGGACGACTGGAAGGCAAAGCCCCGTTTCTTGGCGAGGTTGGAGATGGTCTCGAGGGTGATCTCTGTCATGTCGAAGGTGAAACGGTGGCCTAGTCGGGCGGGATAGTCAATCTGGGCTCTCGACACGGTCCTCGGCGGCACCGAATCTGCGCTCGCGCGCCTGATACTCGACCACGGCGTCGACCAGGCCATGCCGGTCGAAGTCGGGCCAGAGGATGCCCGGGAAGTAGAACTCTGCATACGCGGCTTGCCAGAGGAGGAAGTTGGAGAGCCGGTGCTCCCCGGAGGAGCGAATGATCAGATCCACGTCGGGCATGTCGGGGACGTAGAGAGCTCTCTGAAAAGACTCTTCGTCTATCGGCTCACCCGACCGGGCCAGTTTCTCCGCCGCTTCCACGATCTCCCGCCTGCTCCCGTAGTTGAAGGCAAAGACCAGGTGGAGTGTGGTGTTGTCCTTGGTCTTCTCTTCGGCCTCGGCCATGTGCTTGCGGTTCCGGTCGGGGATGCGGTGGTCGTCCATGTCCCCGGCGAAGAGCATCCGCACTCCTTGGGCGTGGAGGTCGTCGCGTCGCCGCAGCAAGAGGTCCTCGTTGAACCACATCAGAAACTCGACTTCCTCCTCCGATCGCGACCAGTTCTCCGTCGAGAAGGTAAAGGCGGTAACCCATTCGATGCCGATCTCCAGTGCTCCTTCCACGGTGTCGAACAGGGCCTCCTCACCCGCCAGGTGGCCCGCAGTCCGGGGCAGGCCCCGCTGATTCGCCCACCGGCCGTTGCCGTCGAGGATGAGCCCGACGTGTCTGGGGATCCGCTCCGGGTCGACACCGGTCAGGTCGAGGGTCATTCCATGACCGCCAGCGAGGTGAGCTTCCGGTCGAGGTGATATTCCACGAAGCGGCGCGCGATGCCCATCGCCTCACTCGAGAAAACGGTGTCGGCTGGTGGAAGGGCGGACAACTCGGAGGTGGCCAGGGCGGCCAGGTACTCGGTAACGCCGGCGCGGAGACGGACGGTGCCCTCCACACGGCACCGGTCACAGATCGACCCGCCGGCGCCGAAGGAGAACCGATGCAATCCGTCTACCCGCCCGCAGCTGGCGCACTGCAGGAGCGACGGAGCCACACCGACCACGTCTGCCAGTTTGAGCAGGAAGGAGGTGATGAGGTCGGGGCTCCGCTCCCCGGCCTCCAAGGTCTTCAAACCCCTCTGGAGGAGAAGGAAGAGGCGTATCGCGGCCTCGTCCTCCTGGGCGACGGCATCGGCCGCCTCCACCATCGTCCCCGCGGCGACCACTGCGTCGAGGTCGGAGCGGAGCCTCGGGAACGGCTCGAGGACGGCCACCTGGGTGATGGTGTCCAGGTTCCGACCTTCGTAGAGCACCAGGTCGACGTGAGTGAAAGGCTCGAGACGACCACCGAAACGGCTCTTGGTCTTGCGCACGCCCTTGGCGACGGTGCGGATCTTGCCGTTGTTCGGGCTGAGCAGGACCACGACGCGGTCTGCTTCACCAAAGGGATAACCACGCAGGACGATCCCCTGATCGTGTCGAAGAGCCATGGACTCGACAGGGTATCGGTGTCAATGCCTAGTCTCGGGGTATGTCGCTCCTACCAACCGAGGACATCGAGGCCTTCGTGAGTGAGCATCCCAGCTGGTCGTGGGCGGACACCGAGATCACGCGCACGTTCGAGTTCTCAGACTTCAACGAGTCGATGGGATTCGTGACCAGGGTGGCGCTGGAGGCGGAGAAGGCCGACCACCATCCCGACATCGACATTCGCTGGAACGAGGTGACCCTCACCCTGTCCACCCACTCCGAAGGTGGCCTCACACAAAAGGACCTCGATTTGGCCGACATCGCCGACGGGCTGGCCTGATCGGCCTTTCTCTGTGGCCCAGGGCCGGATGTCCGGCTCCTCTGCACTAGGTTTCATTTGGCCTGAAGTGGGGTGGGCGTTTCTCCTTCAGCGCGCTCAAGCCCTCCGCGGCCTCGGGGCTGCCGAAGCCGAGGAATTCGTAGGCCACCGAGGCGTCGAAGATCGGATAGGCGCTGCGCAGCCAGTGGTTGAGGGTGTGTTTGGTCCAGCTCAACGCCTCGGGGGACCGCGCCGCCAGCTGTGAGGCCAGATCTCGGGTGTAGGAGTCGAGATGGTCGTCGTCGACCACCTTGGCCACCAAGCCGATGCGCTCCGCCTCCTCGCCGTCGAGGGGCTCGTTTGTCATCAGGTAGTACTTGGCCTTGGCCATCCCCACCAGCAACGGCCAGATCACCGCGGCATGATCCCCGGCGGCCACGCCGATGTTGGTGTGCCCGTCGATGATCCGCGCCGACCGCCCCGCCACCGGGATGTCGGCGAGTAACGCCGCGGCAAGCCCGGCTCCCACCGCCGGGCCGTTGATCGCCGAGACGATGGGCTTGGAGCACTCGATGATGTTCCGCACCAGCTCGCGGGCTTCCTTCAGGATGCGCCGATGGGTGACCTGATCCGAGACGATCCGCTCGATCATCTCATAGGCGCCGCCTGCGGAGAAGGCCCTTCCCTCCGATCGCAGCAGCACCGCCCTCACCTGATCGGCGCGGTCGATCTCCGTCCAGAGCTCGACCAACTCGGTGTGACCTTTCTCCGACACCGCATTGAGCCGTTCGGGATCTCCCAGGGTGACTACCAGGACCCCATCGGGCTCCTGGTCGAGGCGGAGGTACTCGTATCTGCTCGGATCCATCCCGGGAACCTAGAGCTCCTCGAAGCCGAGACGGTCGAGAAGTTGAGGGGTTCGCTGCCAATCCTTTTCCACACCTACGTGGAGATGGAGGTTGACCCGCTCACCGAGCAGGCTCTCGAGCTCGAGCCGTGCCTCCGTGCCTGCCCCCTCGAGGAGACTCCCACCCTTTCCGATGACGATGCCCTTCTGGCTGTTCCGCTCCACGATGAGGTCCGCCGAGATGTCGATGAGCCCGTCGTCGCGCTGTTCCATCTCCTCGACTCTCACCACGAGCGCGTGAGGCAACTCGTCCCGGAGCCGGTCGAGAAACTTCTCTCTGATCAACTCGGCGATCACCAACGACTCCGGCTGATCGGTATGCATATCGTCGGGGTAGTACTGGGGACCTTCGGGAAGCCGGTCGACCAACTCGGTCATCATCTCGGCGACTCCCTCCCCGGTGACGGCGGACATCGGGAAGTAGTGCTCGAAGGGCCACTCCGCCGCCTTCGCCAGCTGGGTGACGGTCTGGGGCCGGCTGGCGGCATCCACCTTGTTGACAGCAACCAGGACCTCGGCGCCACTGTCCATCAGACGGTCGGCGATGAGCCGGTCGCCGGGCCCGATCGGCATGGTGGCGTCGACGACGAAGATGGCGGCGTCGGAGTCGGCGAGGGTCCCGTACACCAGGGCGTTGAGGCGGTTACCCAACTCGGTCCGGGGCTTGTGGAGCCCGGGGGTGTCGACCAGGACCGCCTGATAGCCGTCGCCGTTGACCACGCCTCTGATGGCATTACGGGTGGTCTGTGGGCGGGAGGAGGTGATCGCCACCTTGGTTCCAACCAGTTGGTTCACCAGGGTCGACTTGCCGACGTTGGGGCGCCCCACGACGGCCACGAAACCGGACTTCACGTCTGCTCTGCGCCCTCGGTCACGGCGACGGTCACCTCCGAGACGCGGCGTCCCTGCATCTTGGAGACCGTCAATGCGAGCCGCTCGAAGGCGAAGGACTCACCCTCCTCTGGGACACGCTCGGCGATGCCGAGAATCAGACCGCCCACCGTGTCCGCCTCGTAGTCGTCCGGGGCTTCGATCCCGGCTATCTTGCACAACTCGTCGACAGGAAGCCGGGCGTCGACCCACCAGCCGTCACCCTGGGAGACGACCAGGGCCTCGTCGGGGTCGGTCTCATCGGCGATCTCCCCCACCAGCTCCTCGAGCAGGTCTTCGATGGTGACCAGGCCCACCACGTCGCCGTACTCGTCGACGACGATCACCTGGTGAATGTGACTGTCCTGCATCTCGGCGAGCAGAGCCGTTGCCAACTTGGTCTCGGGAACGAAGTCCACCGGACGCATGACCTCGGCGACTCTCTCGGGCCGGTGGCCGTCGTCGGTGAGCATGCGGAGCAGGTCTTTGACGATCACCATGCCGACGACGTCGCCATCGGAGACGACCGGCAGTCGAGAGTATCCCTCTGATGTCGACAGTTCGATGAGTTCGGGGATCGTGCCGGTGACCGGGATGGTGACCATATCGGGTCGGGGCGTCATCACCTCGCGCACGATGGTCTCGCCGAACTCGAGAACGGAGTCGATCAGCTCGCGCTCGTGCTCTTCGGCCTCGTCCTCCTCCTCTTCGGCCACGGGCTCACCGCCGTTCTCGACATCGGGGAGCAGCTCGTTGGCCCATCCTCCGAGACCGACGGCCCATCTCAAGATCCGGTGTGACCGGTAGGACAGGGTCGCCGGCCTCAGTCGGCCCATCCGCCGCGGGATCAGGTCACCTGTCATGAATGAGACCACCCCGACGACCAGGGCAATGAGCAATGACCGACCCACACCGATGTCCTGTGAGAGCACCGCCGTGCCCACCACGGCGCCTGCGACGAGAAGAGCGGAGGCGACGACACCGACTGCAGGAGTGATGGCCTCCCGACGGTCGAGGAGCTCTGCCACGGTCCCGGCACCTTTCACGTCATCGGAAGCGTCCCGAAGGGCATCAGCACGAGGAACCCGGGTGATCGCGGTTCCGGCCGCGCGCAGCCAGGCGGCGAAAAGGACCACCAGCGCCGCTACCACGAGGGCGACGGTGGTCATCGGCGAGCCCTCTCCGACTTGGCGAGCAGGTCCCGTTCCCGGGCCTCCATCTTCGCCGCCTCGTCGTCGGCGACGTGGTCGTACCCGAGGAGATGGAGGATCCCGTGGGTGACCATCAGAGCCATCTCGTTCTCGAACGACACTCCGTGGTCGTCGGCCTGACGACGAACGTAGGAAGGGGCGATGATCACGTCACCGAGCATGAGCGGCGGGCCCTGCGGGTCGTCCTCGGGGACGACACCGGGCAGAAGTTGTTCGACGGGGAAGGCGAGGACATCGGTCGGACCGTCACGGTCGAGGAACTTCTGGTTGTACGAAGCCATCTCGGGCTCGCTGACCAGAAGCAAGGTCACTTCGGCGTCGTCGGGGTAGCCCTCCTCACGCAGCACCAGTTCGGCGAGGGAGTGGAGGTCGTCGAGGCCGACCTGCTCGGTCTGCTCGTCGGCGAGAAAGATCACGGGGGGCGATGCCCCTTGGTACTAGACGGGTCGTCCATCAGCTGCCGGGAAAGTTCGGGTAGGCGATTCTTTGATGGTAGTGGCCGACCAACGAGTCGAGGAAGGCCCTTCTGATCTTGGTCAGCTCGGCGAGGGTGAGTGGCGACTCCGAGAGCTGACCGTCTTCCAGCTTCTCGTTCATGATCCGGTCGACCACCTTCTCGATGGCATCGGGAGTCGGCTCCTCCGACTGGAACACGGCCCGACACCCGGCCTCCAGCGAATCGGCCAGCATCAGGATCGCCGACTCGGCGGTTCGGGGTTTGTGGCCGATGTGACGGAAGTCGCCGATGTCGACTTCGTCTCCATGTTGCTTGCGGGCCTTCTCGTAGAAGAAGCGCATCACTCCGTCGCCGTGGTGACTCACGATGCCCTCCGTCACCTCGGTGGGGATCTTGTACTCCCTTGCCAAGCCCACGCCCGCGGTGACGTGTTCCCGGATGACCTGCGCCGACTCCTTCGGGTCGAGCTCGTCGTGGGGGTTGGTCATGCCGAACTGGTTCTCGATGAAATAGGTCGGCATCTCGGTCTTCCCCAGGTCGTGGTAGTAGGCCATGGCCCGGGCCAGCAGGCCGTTGGCACCGATCGCCCGGGCGGCGGCCTCGGCCAGCGTTCCCACCATGAGAGAGTGGTTGAAGGTCCCGAAAGCCTTCTCTTGCAGCATCTGCAGGGCCTCGTGGTTCCGGTCGGTGAGGTCGAGGAGGCCGAGCGTGGTGGTGATGTCGAATGCCGACTCGAAAAACTGGAGGGCGGCCAATCCGAGGAGGGAGGCGAACACCGACACGCCGAACGCCCAAGCGATCGAGATCGGCACCACTTCGGCTGCCAGGTCATTGGGACCGACGTGAAAGTACCACGCCGACGCGGCGGCCACACCCGCGGCGACCAGGGCGGTGAGCACGACCGCATTGCGGAACGCTCCCCTGGTGCTGACCGCCGAGACGAATGGGATCGGAGCCAGCGCGGCGAGTATCCCGTAGACGGTTACACCGGGGTCGAGAGTGCCCACCGCGGTGAGGACCCCGACCGCCAGCGCCATGAGGATGGCGATCCTCTGATCGAACAGGACCGCGGTGACGAACCCGAACGCCACCGCGGGCAGCACATACCAACTGAAGCTCTCCTCAAGGGCAACCGTCCCCCGCACTGCGGCAGAGGCGAGCACGATCATGATGCCGAGGAGGGCCACCATGCGCGGGCGCGACCAGAACTCGGGCCGGAACGTCGCCAGGTAGACGCCGATCAGGGACACGAGCACCACGATGACCGCCATCAGGCCCCCCGAGGGCTGCTCGATGATCGTTGGGACCGACGTCGCCTCGATGGCGGCTTTGTGGAGCGCGCTGATCCGGACTCCCTGGTCGACTATCAGCGACCCAGCCTCGAACTCCACCAACTGGTTGGGCACCTCGACGGCAGCCTCCTCCTGGAGCTGCTCCCACAGCGAGCGGTTCACCCGATAGTTGTCGAGCAGATTGGCAGCTACCACCTCACCGGCGGCAGCCCCGTCCTCGGGACTGAGTCCGGTATCGGTGTGGAACACCTGCGGCGGGTTGTTTCTCACGTTCGCCCGTGAGTCTCCGAGACTCTCTTGGGTGATCCTGGTGGCAAACTCCACCGTGGCCCGGTTGACCGTCGCGGTCTGGATTGTGGGGAGATGCAACGGCTCGCCGAGAGCTGCCCGGATCACGTCATCGGCGGCCACGGTTGCGAGATGGAGGACTGTTTCCTCGGGAAGGGCGTGCGAGGCCACCACCGTATCGACCACCTCGGTGATCGGTCTCCAGTTGACACCGAGACCGACGCTGTCCACCTCACAGATCTGCTCCGGCGCGCACTCCCAGAGCTGTCCGGTGTTCTCCGTGCTGACCACATACCCGTTGGGTATGTCTGGGTCCTCGCCGTCGATGACGACCACTGCAGATCCACCAGGATACTCGACCGTCCAGTTCCCATTCTCGTCGGTGACGGTGGTCAAGGTCTCCTCGTGGGTTCGGATCTCTACGTCGATCCCGGGGACCCCGCGGTCCACCCGACCCTCTTGCGTCTCGTTGGTGAACACGCCATCACCATCGACGTCGATGAACACCGAGCCCGTGAGCACCGCAGGCTCGACCGGATCAACAGCCTGTGACTCCTCCTCTTCGGTGGTGGTCGTAGTCTGCTCCTCGGGCAGCTCGGGGATCTCGACGTTCGTCTCGGGCGCGTCTCCGACGGCAAGAGCCTGGAGATCCTCGAACACCGCCTGGATGTCAGCGATGACCGTGCTCTCGACATCGATGTCTACCTCTCGAGGAGCATCGACGTCGTTGCGGGCCTGCGCTTTGAGACGCTCGGTCTCGGCAACGTCGACCACGGTGGCCGCCTGCCCGGCATAGAAGGTTTGAGGGGCGAGACGACCCTCCTCCAGTTGGGGGGGATCCGATTCGGTGCCCAACGACATCACCGCCCACGCCGCCACCACCGTGGCCAGGAAGATGGCGATCCTGACGATCGTGGAGCGTTGCATCACTCCGCCTCCGACTCGAATCTCGCGTAGGCCTCGACGATCGACGCCACGATGCGGTGACGCACCACGTCACGGGAGGTGAGCTCCATGAAGGCCACGCCGGGGATCCCACGCAGGATGTCACGAACGACTCTCAAACCCGACCGACGCCCGGTGGGCAGATCGGTCTGGGAGATGTCGCCGGTGATGATCATCTTGGAATTGAACCCCAAACGCGTGAGAAACATCTTCATTTGCTCCGGCGTTGTGTTCTGGGCCTCGTCGAGGATGACGCAAGCATCGTTCAGGGTCCTTCCTCGCATATAAGCGAGCGGAGCTATCTCGATGGTTCCCCGGTCGATCAGAGACGCCGTCTCCTCCGGGCCGAGCATGTCCCAGAGAGCGTCGTAGAGAGGCCGGAGATAGGGATCGACCTTCGCGGTCAGGTCGCCGGGGAGGAACCCGAGCCGCTCCCCTGCCTCGACGGCCGGACGGGTGAGGATGATCCTGCGCACCGACCCGTTGATGAGGCTGTCCACCGCCGCCGCCATCGCCAAATAGGTCTTGCCGGTGCCGGCGGGGCCGATGCCGAAAGTCAGCGTGTTCTCCCGGATCGCCTCCATGTATCTCTGTTGGCCGTGGGTCTTGGGCCTGATCATCCGGCCGCGGCCCACCGGGATCCCGTCACTGAGCACGGTGGACGGCTCGGGGATGTCCTCAGTGACCATCTTGACGATCTCGGTGACCCGGCCATCGTCGAGCGCCTGGCCCTCCTGGACGAGGATGAGCAGCTCGTCGAGAACCGTCCTGGCCCGCTCCACGTCCACCGGCGACCCGGTCATGACGATCTCATCGCCGCGCGCGACGAAACGGACCTCGGTGATGAGGTCCTCGACCTGCCGCAGGTGTCGGTCGGACTCTCCGATGAGGTCCAGCAGCAGGTGGTGGCTGGGAACGCGTAAACGCGATTCGATGGGGTCAGGAGACACGGATAAGACGCCCTAGTTAGGCGAACCGCTCCCATTGTACCGGCCCGACGCTGCTGAACCGGAGACTTTCCTACCGGCGGAGATGCAGGGTCAACTCGAGTCGGACGAACGAACCGACTGGAAGAGGGAGCTGATCACAGCCCGATCGGAGTCTCTCACCTCGTCGACACCGGGCTGCTTGCGCATCATCTGAATGGCGGAGAGATAACGGTCGATCAGGTCTCCGTCCTCGCCGGCGAGAGCATCGAGGTCGATGATGACGGTCGAGTCGGAGGGGACAGGGAGCAGATCGGAGGGCGGTGTCCCGTAGATCTCGGCCAGATTCACGAAGCGTTGCACCGAGATCGCACGCTCCCCCCGCTCGTAGGCACCGACTACAGAAGCCTTGAATTCTCCATCGGTGTGGCTCTCGACGTCGCCCAAAGACCATCCCCTATGACGGCGAGCAGCCCGGAGTCGCTGCCCCAGGGCATAGTTGAAGTCTTCTACCAATATGCGTCCGCTCCCAATCCGTGCCGGTCATCCTATCGGCCGGTACGCGCCAATGCACTATTAAGCGCGAACGGAAATCGCGGCGGCGATCGCTGCCGTCTCCACCCGCAGAGTGGTGGGCCCCAGGTCCCATAGCCTGGATCCGGCGGGGATCTCGTCGTCTGCGAAGCCACCCTCGGGGCCGATCACCACCGTGCTCGCCGGGCCGGGTCGTTCGGTCCCGCCCGGATGGCAGAACACGAGGTCGCCCTCCAACTCGTCGAGTGCGACCAGGTCGTCAGAGGTCTCCATCAGATAGGCGCCTTTGGACTGCTCCACGGCGGAGAGAACCCAACCGAAGACCTTGGACGGGTTGGCCACCCGATTCTTGCCGTGTCGAGTCTCGATCCAAACCAGTCGAGCCACGCCCAGCTCCGCCAACTTCTCGACGAGAAATCGCTGCCGATCCTTGTTCGAAGGTGGCGCCACCGCCACTGTGAGCTGCGACGGCCTGTCGACTGCTCTCTCCTCCCCACGCTCCACCGACTGGTGACCGAGCTCCCCCTCTCCAATGGTCCCGAGCCCATCGGTGTAGGTCACCTGCTCTCCGTTCTTCATCCGCAGCACCTTCGTCACGTGTCGCCACTGCATTATGGAGAGGCCGAGCCGGGACTCCTCCCACGGAGCCGGCACCACCAGGTGGGGGATGTGCGTCATCAGGTGGAGGCAGGGCGGTCGACCCGCTCCCCGCGGAGCTCGGCCCACCTTCGCATCAGCTCCTCCTCCTCGGTGCCTACGGCCTCGGGAATGGAGATGTCCACGACGACCATCAGGTCTCCCCGGCCCCGGCGGCCCAGGATCGGCATTCCCTGCCCGGTCATCGTGAACATCGTTCCCGGCCTGGTGCCGGCAGGGATGTCGAGAGGAACAGAATCACCGTCGATGGTGGGGACCTCTATCCGCGTCCCGAGAACTGCTTCCGCGATCCCGATCGCTGTGCGGTGCTCCAGGTCGGAGTCGTGTCGCTCGAAGCGCGGATCGTCTTCGACGACGATCTCGACGAACAAGTCACCGGAAAGACCCGTTCGCCCGGCCGACTCCCCCCTGCCGGTGATGCGGAGACGGGTCCCGGTGCCGACTCCGGGTGGGATCTCCACGTTGACTCTCACCTGCTCGGGGGTGGCGCCGGTGCCCGAGCATGCGGGGCAGGGATCGGAGATGACGGTGCCCTCTCCCCGGCACGTCGGGCAGGTCGTCACCGACATCATGGTGCCGAAGACGGAACGTTGTGCCATCCGCACCTGGCCGCCGCCTCCACAGGCGGCACAGGTAGTGGGACGCGTGCCCGGGCTGGCCCCCGAACCCGAGCAGTTCTCACACGATGTCGCCGCCTCGTATTCGACCTCGGCATCGGTGCCGAACGCCGCCTCGGCGAGGGTGACTCTGGTCCGAACCAGCACATCTCGGCCCCTGGGAGGACGGTAGGTGCGCCCACCTCCGAACAGACCCGAATCCCCGAACACTGAACGCAACAGATCGTCTATCCCGCCCCTACCGGCGAACAAGTCGGAGATGTCGATGGTGTCGCCCCGGTCGTAACGGCGCCTCCGTTCGGAATTGGACAGGACCTCGTAAGCCTCGGCGGCCAGCTTGAAGCGGGCCTCTGCTTCGGAGTCGTCCGGGTTGGCGTCGGGATGGGTCTGGCGGGCCACCCTTCGGAACGCCTTCTTGATCTCTTCCGTCGTGGCCGAAGAGTCGACCCCGAGGATCTCGTAGTAGTCCTTGGCCATGTTCAGTCGGTCCTGGCGCCGATCTGCTCCTCGAGCTCTCTCGTGACCTCTTCGACCGCCGAGATGGCCCGCTTGTAGTTCATCCTCATTGGCCCGATGACACCTACCGACCCTCCATCGCCACCGCCCTCATACGCCTTCGAGACGACCGCCAGGTCGATGTCGTCACCGAGCTGTATCGACGTTCCCGAGGCGCTGGCCAGCAGGTCAATCACCTCCGCCTCTCGCTCCATTATCTCGAGAATGCGCTGGACCGTCGACAGATCCTGCCATACCTGGGTCATCCGCTGCGTGCCACCCACGAACATCTCCGATCCTGAGCTGGCGGCGAGATGGAGGGAATCGGTGATGGTGAGCACCGCCTCGCGGATCGGGTCGGATACCTCATCGCGATCGAGGTCCCGACCGAACTCCGGGGTGGCGCCGAGCTCCTTGCCTACCACGGTGCCGGACACGATCTGCTGTGCCTCCTCGATCTCGAGTGGGGTGACGGGCACCCGGATCCTGCCCCGTTGCTGGACGACGCGCCCGCCTTCGGTGACCGCGATGACCAGGACCTGGTCGTTGTCGACCTGCACGGTGTGCACCGCCCGCACGTTTTCGCGGGCGAATCCCGGAGCCACGACGACAGAGGGGAGGTCCGTGATCTCGGCCAGCAGATCGGAGGTGGCCCTGAGGAGCTTGGACATCTCGAGATGAACATCCCCGAACAGACTGGCGACTTTCACCTGCGCCGCCTGACGCAGTCGTCCAGGCCCGAGATGATCGACGTAATAGCGGTATCCGGCGACGGTGGGGACACGACCCGCCGAGGTGTGCGGCTGTTGCACCAGTCCATCCTGTTCGAGGGCAGCCAGATCGTTGCGGACCGTGGCTGCGGACACGTTGAGACGGGACCGTTCGAGCACGGCGCGGGAACTGACCGGCTCGCCGGTCTTGATGTGCTCCTCGACGAGGGCACGCAACACTTCTGAGCGACGATCCTCAAGCATCGTCATCGACCCAAACCATAGGAGCACTCAGCGCCAGAACGGAACGATGGACGGCATCCGTGAGCAGAGGCTTCCTCACCACCAGGCGATCATCGTCCAGGGAGACGACTCCGGCTTCCACGAGGGCGCTCCCTTCGTCGGAGGCGAGGAGGACTTCGGCGCCGGGCCCGCAGGCGACCCCGACCGTGCGGCGCAACCCGACGAAGAGCCGGTCCAGTTCCGCATCCCAGCCATCCACCGGGTCGCTACCGGCTCGTGGGGACTTCCCCGATTCGAGCCGATCTATGTAGGCGTCGACCCGACGATGGTTGCGAAAGCGGAACCCGTCACGGAACCCATGGGCGCCGTTTCCGTACGCCTCGTATTCCCCCTGCGCCCAGACCGTCAAGTTGTATCGGCATTCCCGCCCGGGCCGTGCCCAGTTGGACACCTCGTAGCGGTCGAATCCCGACTTGGAGAGCATGGCGTCTGCGGTCTCGTAACGGTCCGCTTGCGCGTCAGGGTCAGGAGCCTCGGCCCCATCTCGGACCGACCGTCCCAGAGGGGTGCCGGGTTCGACGGTGAGCGCGTAACAAGAGATGTGGTCTGGCTCGGTCTCCAACCCACGCCGCAGTGTCAGCGCCCATGATTCGTCGCTCTCACCCGGGGTTCCGTGGATGAGGTCTATGGAGACGTTCTCGAAGCCCGATGCGCGCGCCACCCGCACCGATGCCTCGATGTCGTCGTCCTGGTGTCGCCTGCCCAGGCTGGCGAGGACCCGGCGATCGAAGCTCTGTGCTCCGAAGGAGATACGGTTGAACCCGGCGTCGAGGAGGGCTTCACCCCGTTCGGCCGAAAAGTCTTCCGGATTGGCTTCGAGACTCACCTCGGCGTCCGGAGCCAGACCGTGCCTATCGACGACGGCCCCGAGTATCTGGCGGATGAGTCGAGGCTCGATGTGGCTCGGAGTGCCCCCTCCGAAGTAGACGGCGTCCAGCGGTCTCCAAGCCCGGGACCGTCCGATCTCCTCGCACACCGCCGCCACATAGCGTTCGATGAGGTGATCCTGACCGGCGACGACGGCGAAGTCGCAGTAGGGACAGACCGCCGAGCAGAACGGGATGTGGACGTAGGCCGCGGCGGACCGGTTGAAGGTATCCGCTTCGTGGGGGGTCACGTCTCGTCGTCGACCTGGAGTGCGGCCACGAACGCCTCTTGGGGCACCTCCACCGATCCGATCATCTTCATGCGCTTCTTGCCCTCCTTCTGTCTCTGGAGGAGCTTCTTCTTTCGGCTGATGTCCCCGCCGTAGCACTTGGCGGTGACGTCCTTCCGCTTGGCCCTGACCGTCTCGCGGCTGATGATCCGTCCGCCGATCGCGGCCTGGATGGGGACGTCGAACATCTGACGGGGGATCAATTCGCGCAGCCGACCGGTCATCTTCTTTCCGTATGCCTCGGCGTTGTCACGATGCACGATCGCCGAGAAGGCGTCTACGGGCTGACCGTGGAGGAGGATGTCGACCTTCACCAGATCGGCCTCGCGGTATTCGGCGGGCTCGTAGTCCAGCGTGGCGTAACCCTTGGTTCTCGACTTGAGGAGGTCGAAGAAGTCGAAGACGATCTCTGCGAGCGGCAACTCGAAGTCGAGTTCGACGCGTTCGGGACTCAGGTAGTTCATGTTCCCGACGATGGCGCGGCGGGACGTGGCCAGTTCCATAATCGGTCCGACGTACTCGCTGGGGGCGAGGATCATGGCCTTCACGTAGGGCTCGGAGATGCTCTCCCGGTAGTTGGGTTCGGGCAGGTCCTGCGGGGAGCGAAGCTCCATCACCTCCCCGTCGGGGAGAGTCACCCGATAGGCCACCGACGGTGCCGTCGCCACCAAGTCCAGATCGTACTCCCGCTCGAGACGCTCCCGGACGATCTCCATGTGGAGCAGACCCAAGAACCCGCAGCGAAAACCGAACCCGAGAGCTTTCGAGGTCTCGGGCTCCCAGAGCAGCGACGAGTCGTTGAGACGCAACTTCTCCAACGCCTCGCGCAGGTCTTCGAAATCATCGCCATCGGTGGGGAACAGGCCGGAGAAGACCATCGGCGTGGGCTCCTCATAACCCGGGAGGGCGCCATCGGCGGGCTGCCGGTCGCTGGTGACGGTGTCCCCTACCTTGATGCGGTCGATCTCTTTCACCCCGGTGATCAGGTATCCCACCTCTCCCGGCCCCAACACCGCCACCGGCTGGGCCTTTGGCTTGAGGAACCCGATCTCGCTGGCCTCGTGCACCTCGTTGGTGGCCATGAAACGGAGAGCGTCGCCGGATTCCAGCCGACCGTCGACGACACGGACATAACAGACCACCCCCCGGTAGGCGTCGAAGTAGCTATCGAAGACCAACGCCCGCAGCGGCCCGTCGGGATCACCCGCCGGCGGGGGGACCTCTTTGACCAGGGTCTCGAGCAGGTCGTCGACCCCTTCGCCGGTCTTGGCCGACATCCTGAGGACGTCGTTGGGCGAGCCTCCGATGATCCCGACCAGCTCGGAGGCGACCCGGTCGGGATCGGCGGCGGGCAAGTCGATCTTGTTGATGGCGGGTAGGACTTCCAGCCCGGCGTCGATGGCGAGATAGGCGTTCGCCAGTGTCTGCGCCTGAACACCCTGGACGGCGTCGGCCAACAGCAGCGCCCCCTCGCAGGCGGCCAAGGAGCGGCTCACCTCGTATGAGAAGTCGACATGACCCGGAGTGTCGATGAGGTTGAGGACGTATGTCTGGCCGTCGTTGGCCTCGTAGTCGAGACGGACGGTCTGCGCCTTGATGGTTATGCCACGCTCCCGCTCGAGATCCATAGAGTCGAGGAGTTGCTCGCGCATCTCTCGTTCAGGCACTGCGCCCGTGCGCTCCAGAAGCCGATCCGCCAGGGTCGATTTCCCATGGTCGATGTGGGCGATTATCGAGAAATTGCGGATGCGCGATTGATCAGTCATGGGGGGAAAGGTGGACCGTGGCATTGTACCTTCGCCTCCGGCACTGCTACTCTCACCCACCCGGTGCAACCGCACCGGAGCCCCCGACCCCAGCTGAGTTTCACACGTACAGACATGGCCAACATCAAGTCACAGAAGAAGCGCAACCGGCAGAACGTGACCCGGCGTCAGCGCAACAAGAGGATCATGAGCGATCTCAAGACCAGCATCCGCAGGGTCCACGAGGCCGCCGACGCCGGTGAGCCGACCGACGAGCTCTACACGGCCGCGCAGAAAAAGATCGACACCGCCGCCTCCAAGGGCGTCCTCCACCCCAAGACCGCGTCCCGCAAGAAGTCGCGCCTGGCGAGCTCGCTGAAAGCGAACTAGCGACACGACCTACGTTTTTCGCGCATAGAACGAGCGGAAAAAAGCGCGCCACTTGATGCGCGAAAACGGTTGACGGAGCAGCCGGACTAGCCGTACCAGCGACAGAAGGCGACGGTCAGCCGCTCCAGGGTGACCCGATGCACCTCCTCGGGGTGGGTCTTGACCACCCGATCGGCTCTCACCAAGGCCTCCTGGGCGCGACGCAGCGAAGACTCCCTCACCCGCCCGCGCTGATTCCACAGGCGAGCTAGCTGGCGATCTGAGCCGCTCACCCACTCTTTGAGCGTCGCCTGGTCCGGCGCCGCCGAGGCCAGCGCTCGTTTCTTGACGTCGGACTCGAGCGCGGCCAGGTAGACGAGGGGGTGCCCGTGGACGAGGAAGTCCGAGAGTCGTCTCAGTGCAGTGGCCACATCTCCCTTCTCGATAGCGTCGGTGATGTTCCAGGTCGGTTCGTCGGGCCGGTTTCTGAACCGGTCCATGATCATCTCGGCGGTGATCCCGGTCGACGTCTCCTCGAGCTGGTCGAGGGCTTGGCCCATACTCGCCGTGTCGGTCCCGAAGCGCTTCATCAGCGCCTCCACGGCGTCCTTGTCCAGGCTGAGGCCGCGGGCATCGAGCTCCTTCTCCAACCACTGGATCGCCTGCCGCTCCCACATCTTCTTCACCGGGACCGTCTGGCCGCCCAAATCGCGCACCGCTTTGGGTACCGAGCCTCCGTAGACCAACACCACCTCGAGAGATGCCAGGTCGGCACCCTCCAACAGACCGACGAGCCTCTCAATCTCGGCCTTCTGCAGGTTGTGGGCATCGACCACCTCCAGACCTTGTGCCTCCCCGAACAGAGACCCGGACTGGAGCAAAGGGATCATCGGCTCCAGCTCGGCCCGCAGCGATCCGTCACCTTCCTCGCCGGCGCCGCGACCGGGCACGTCGATCCGAACCACCTGATCCCGGCTCACCCCACTCTTGGCCAGATGAGCACCCCCGAGTTCGAGCATCTGCTCTCGCTCTCCCGGCCCGGGACTGGAGGGACCGGCGACGATCAACAAGGACATGACGTCAACGTAGTCAAGGGGACCGACCGAAAAGCCTGACCAGATCGCATGCCATCGCCACGTCGTGGGCGCGAATGATGTCCGCTTCGTGCTCGCTGGCCAGGCCGATATACACCGCGATACGGTGCCCGTCGCGCTTGCGCGGTATCGGGATCAAGATCGGTTTGCCCAGGGCATGCAGGTGGTCGGAGCCAGCGATCACCTCGAGTTGCATCCGGGAGTATGCATCGTAGTCACCCCGGTAGTTGAGGGCGATGCCCGGGTCGAGGATCACATCGTTGATTCCGGACTCTGCCAACTCGCCCAGCAACTCCCGGAATCGAATTGCGGTGTGAGCTGCCTTGTCGTGACGGATCTCAACCTCGTCGACGGCGTGGGGGTTCTCTCCCTCGATGTAGACCGCCACCGCCGCCACTCTCGACCGCGACACTACCTCGCGCATCTCGGGGTTCACCAGGCCTCCGGTGTCGTTGACGATCACCGCCCCCGCGGAGACCGCCGCCTCGGCCACTTCGGGCTTCCACGTGTCGATGGCGACGGGAAAGCCCTCGGCCGCCAGGGCCTCGACCGCCGGGACCACCCGAGAGATCTCGTCCGCAGCCTCGACCGTGGGGTTATCCAGATGGGACGACTGCCCACCCAGGTCGATCAGGGTTGCCCCCCAGCGCCTGTAGCGGTCGGCCATGGCCAACGCCTCGTCGACCGACGACGCCACGGTGTGAGTGTTCTTCGAGTCGGGCGAGACGTTGATCACTCCCATGACATGAGTCACGCCATCGAGGCGAAGCCGATGGTCGCCTAAGTCGAGCACGTCGGGCACCGGCCGAGGTTACGACACAATCGACCCGTTCTACGGATCGGTCACCCCCTGGGCGCCTTGGATCTCGGTGACACGCTCGACCAGTTCCTCGACGATCTCGGCCACCGACCTCGATCCGGTGTCGACCCTGAGCGCGGCCACCTCATGCAACAGAGGCTCGCGACGCATGCTCAGCGTCATCCGCTCCACGGCAGCCAGCTCCCGTCGGTGATCGTCGCCATCCTGACGGGCGGCGAGGACCGACTCGGGAGCGGTGAGCCATATGGTGAGATTCTCGGCGAGGGCCCGCTGCCCTGGTGGGAAGTCGACCACGCTGGCTGCCGCCGCGATCACACTTCGTCGATCTTCCCGGCACATCTCGAGGAAAGACTCCAATTCCAGGTCGTGGAGCGCCGACACTCCTTCCCGCTTGGCGATCACTGCCCCGTCCTCCCCGGTGCGGGCTTGCAGGGTGGCATCGGAGTCCAAGAAGGGGAGTCCCAGGTCCGCCGCCAGCAGCGTACCGATCGTGCTCTTGCCCACCGCCATCGGCCCCACCACGACGATGTGACTGCTCGAATGCCCCACGTGTTCTCCTCGACCTGGCTGCGATCCGAACAGTAGGCGGCCCGGGTCGGGCGTGGGTCAGGCCGCCAGGTCGACGACGACGTCGCCCTCTTCGTCGGTGCGCACCACCTCGTTGGTCTCCTCGAGCACCTCTATCACCCAGTCGACCGGATGCCCGAACCGGTTCGGCCCCACCGTGATGACAGCCAGGTGTGATCCCACCCCGGCCAGCCATGCAGGGTCGGACGTGGCGGCACCCTGGTGGGGGACCTTTAGAACGTCGGCACGCAAATGGGACAGGTCCGCCTGGGCATAGGTTTCGGCGTCGCCGGAGAGCAGCATGGTCCGGTTCGGGCCGAGCACCGTCACGACGATGCTCTGGTCGTTCGCCGAGGCGTACCGTCGGACCGGGCCCTCCACGACCAACGTGAGCGCTCCCAACTGCCATCGATCGCCCACCGAGGGAACCGAGAAGCCGAGACCACGCCGGTCGATGGTATCGAAGAGCTCGCTCGAGGCGGAGGTCGAGTGCGGTTCGGGATCGGCCCAGATGGCCCCCACCGGGAACCCTTCGACGACTCCGCTGAGGCCGGTGGCGTGGTCGGCGTGGACATGGGTCAAGACCACGAGTTCGAGACTCGCCACCCCGTAGTCGCGCAACTTGTCGACGATGATCCGCCGGTCGGGACCACCATCGACGAGAGCGAACCTCCCGTCGCCGCCGTGGAGCAAGATGGCGTCCCCCTGCCCGACGTCGAGAACGACCACCTGCCCTGGTGCCAGCTCACCGGGCGGGACGACCAGGGCGATGATCAAAGCGGAGGTGGTGCCAACCGCCAGCACCGGCCTGAGCCTGGGAAGCGAGACCACGAGCAATCCGGCACCGATCACGGCGCCCAGCTCCCAACCCGTGAGTTGAGGCCATGGGGCCGCCCCGCGCGCCAGGATCAGGACCAGGCCGGCCAGCCAGGCAGCAGGAGCAACCAGAATCCCGGCCCCGGCGACACCGATCGCGCCGAGCGCGGTCGAAGCCGCCACCAACGGCGCCGCGGCCAGGTTGACCACTGGAGAGAGCAACGGCACCACCTCGAAGTGGACGAGCAGCAACGGCGCCACGGCGAGCTGGGCACCGAGGGTCACCGCCAGAGCTCGCAATACCCGGCCGGACAGCGGCCAGCGGGCACCGACGAGAACACCTCCCGTCGCCGCCACCGACAGCTGAAATCCGACGTTCGAAGTCATGGCAGGTTCGACGATCACCAACACGGCAACGGCCAGGGCCAGGAGCTGCCATGCTTCCAGGACCACTCCGACCAGGCGACCCGTCAGAGCGATCCCGGCCATGAACGACGCCCTCATCACCGAGGGCTCGAAACGGGTCGCGGCGACATAGATGGGTAACGCCAGCAGCCCGAGGATCGCCCGTCGTCTCGGGCCGAGGGCGAGTGGACCGGCGGCGATGGCGAGGAGACCGAGGAACAACGCCACGTTGGAGCCGCTCACCGCGACGAAGTGGGCCAATCCGCTGCGACGCATCGCGTCGACGTCCGATTCGGAGATGCGGGAGGTGTCCCCGATCAGAAAGCCGGCCAGTAGAGCGCGGCTGTCGTCGAAGGGACGGAGTCGCTCCTCCACCGCTGCGGTCACCACCTTCCCGGCCCGGTGAGGAAGAAACGGGCTGGGAGTGACTTCGCCCACACTCCGCACACTCAAAACCGCACCGTAGGGCCGACCCAGTGCGCTCCCTGGCTCCCCTCCGAGGTCCCCCCTGACCTGGATCGAGTCTCCTCTACCCGCCTCGGGAGCCTCCCGGAAGTCGACCAGGACCGCACCTGACTCCACCTCCCCGAGCGCCCAGGGCCCGTAGCGGCCCTCCACCACCTCACCTGTCAGCATCACCGGCCCCTCGAACGGGCCGTGACCCACCGGGGAGGGAGTCGATCCACCCGAGATGACCGCAGCGACGGCCCAGATGGCGCCGGCCACCACCAACCACGGTCGCGACGCGGGAGGAGGCAAGGCTCGTCGCGCCCGGTTCACGGCCTCACCAGGTCGCGAAGGGCCGCCAACTTGGCCTCTCCGATCCCGGGTACCTCCAGCAGGTCCTCGATCACGTCGAACGGGCCGTTGTGCTCCCGGAAGGAGACGATCCTCTCCGCCAGCACGGGCCCGACACCGGGGAGGCTCTCCAGATCGGAGACCGAGGCGGTGTTCAACGCGACGACTCTCCCCGAGCCGTCGGAGCCGGGAGCCGACGCGTCGTGCATCCCTTCCGGACCGGGAACCACGATCTGGTCACCGGCGGAGACCGTTGCTGCCAGGTTGATCCGGTCGACGAGGGCCGTCGGCCGGAGGCCCCCGGCTGCCTCTATCACGTCGGCGACGATCGCTCCTGGAGGAACATCGACCACGCCAGGGGACATCACCATGCCCGAGACGTGGACGGTCAGCGTCTCTGTCACATGGGGGCTTTCGTGAGCGACAGGCTCGGTGGTGACCGGGGACGACGTGGGCGGGGTCGGAGACCCGGAGCGCCCCATCAACCCCCCGACCGCTAACCCCAGCACCGCCAGGCCGACCAGCACCGGGACCCTCCCCCTGATCTCGCCCATGAGCCGATACCTACCCCGCGCTCTCGAGGATTGGAACCCGTGCATGACGACACGAACGCGAGCCGCCAGCCAGAATCTGGCTGTGAAGAGCTCCAGCCGGAGACAAACCCTCGAAACGGCCCTGACTGCGGCGCTCGCCGCGGTGGATCCTGAACCATTGACCAGAGACGCCCTCCGCGGACATTCCGGCCCCGTGACGCTGGTCGCCATCGGGAAGGGAGCCGCGGCCATGTGTCGGGGGGCGGTCCTGGCCATGGGCGCCGTCACCGGTATATGTGTCACCAGTCACGAGAGTCAGGTCCCCGACGGAGTGGAGCTGATGCTGGGCGATCACCCCATCCCGGGAGCGCGGTCGTTTCTAGCCGGCCGCCGTGTGCTCGAGGCCGTCGCCGAGTCCCGACACCCGATTGTGGCCCTCCTCTCCGGCGGCGGATCATCGCTCTGCGAGCAACCCGTGGAGGGGGTGTCAGTAGATCTGATCAGAGAGGCAACCAGTGCCCTTCTCGAGGCGGGAGCGTCCATCGAAGACATCAACCTGGTGAGGAGGCATCTCTCAACGATCAAAGGGGGTGGTCTGACCCGGGTTGCGACGGCACCGCTCGACACCTACGCCATCTCCGACGTGTGCGGGGCCGACCCTTCGGTCATCGCCTCCGGACCGACCTCCCCTCAGCCGCGCGATCATGAGGCCGCGCTGGCCATCATGTCGACCCACGGCATCCGCGTATCCGAAGATGCCCGGATGGCCATCTCGAAGGCGAGCGGCCCGGCACCGGCGGGCCCGGCCATCACCGTCCTGGCCGATGGGCGCACCGCCGCCAAGGCCGCGGCGGATGCAACAGGCGCTGCCGGCGTCGACGCTTCGGTGATGCCCGAGTGGCTTCATGGAGATGCTGCTCGCGCCCTCGATCGGTTCTTCTCTTCCGCTGCGCCCGGTCGAGTGACCATTGCTACGGGAGAGCCCGAGGTCGAGGTCACTGGTGACGGGATCGGAGGACGCAACACCCATGTCGCGCTGATGGCCGCCGAGCGCATCGCCGGCACCGGAGCGACGTTCTGTGCCTTCGCCACGGATGGAGTGGACGGCAACTCCCACGCTGCCGGAGCGATCGTGGGCGGGGACACTCTCGAGCGAGGTGGCGACCACCGAGAGGCGCTCGCCAGGTCGGACTCCGCCAACTACCTGGAATCGACCGGAGACCTCATCGTGACCGGACCGACCGGGACCAACGTCTCCGACCTCTGGCTGCTCTGGCGCTGAAAGCCTCCGCCCTCTCCACTTTCGCGCATCAGGTGCGCTGCAAGGGCGCTGCAAGGGCGCCACCTGATGCGTGAAAGCGGGGTGGACAATGCTGATCGGTAGGGTGCCCGGATGCTGGACACTTCGACATATCTCGTGCCACCGGGAACGGAACTCGATCTCGAGGCTCACGACCCCGACGCCAAGACCGGGTTCGAAGGGGGTAAGCAAGACGGGAAGGCCGCTCTCCCCGAGCTCAACAAGCGTCTGGCCGAGTTGCAACGGCGACTCTGGGCAGGCTCGTCGCGGAGTCTGCTGGTGGTTCTCCAGGCGACCGACACCGGAGGCAAGGACGGGACCATCCGGCACGTGTTTCGGGGTGTCAACCCCCAGGGGGTCCATGTGAGGAGTTTCAACCAGCCCAGCCATTGGGAACTGGCTCACGACTATCTGTGGCGGGTGCATCACCACACACCCGAAAACGGCGCCATCACCATCTTCAATCGCTCCCACTACGAGGACGTCCTGGTGGTGAGGGTCCAGGGTCTCATGCCCGAGGAGCGTTGGTCGAAGCGCTACCGCCACATACGCGAGTTCGAGAGGATGCTCGCCGACGAAGGCACCACCATCGTCAAGTTGTTCCTCAACATCTCCAAGGAGGAGCAGAAGGAACGCCTTCGGGCCAGGCTCGACGAGCCGACCAAGAACTGGAAATTCAGCAGGGGAGACCTCGAAGACCGGAGCCTGTGGGACGAGTACCAGGAGGCATATCGGGTCGCCATCCAGGAGACATCCACCGACTACGCACCGTGGCACGTAGTCCCGGCCAACCGGAAGTGGTACCGCAACCTGGTGGTGTCCAACATCCTGATCGAAACGCTCGAGACGATGGATCTCAGGTATCCCGAACCCGAGGAGGGCCTCGACGACATCGTGATCAAATAGCGGTGACGGTGCGCTCGGTCAGCTCCCGCGCCTCCCGCTCGTGGGAGATGTCCCTATAGGCCTCCCGCGGGGTTTTTCCCCCGAGTCTGCCGATCCAGTACTCCTTGAGATACGACGTAACGAACCGGAGGTAACCGGCCGCACGGTACTGGCGGACATGGATCAGCTCGTGGATCACCAACCTGGCGAGTCGTTCCCGGTCGTCCCGCATCATGTCAGGATCGACGAACACGAACCGACCGTGGGTGACTCCCCCGATCCCCTGACGCCACAGACGTCGAAAGAGACGCGAGGCGGGCCAGACATTGATCTGGTCGGGGTCGACCGGAGCGATGCGCACCCGCAAGGCGTCGGTGTCGTAGCCCGCCTCCCTAAGGATGCGTCCCGCGTTCACCCGACTACGACGTTGACTAGGTTTGGCGGCCGGGCGATGACCCGCTTGACCTCCTGGCCGTCGATCCATGTCTGGATCTTCTCCGAGCCCATGGCCAGCGCCGAGGCCTGCTCCGAGGTGATGTCCGCCGACACCTCGAGACGGTCCCGGACCTTTCCGTTCACCTGGATCACCAGGGTCACCGTCTCCTCCTTGGCCAACTCCGCGTCCCAGGCCGGCCACGATTCGTCGGCCAGCATGATCCCGTAACCCTTCTGCTCCCACAGCTCATGGGCCAGATGGGGGGTCATGGGTGACAACAGCAACAACAACAGCCGTAGGACCTCCTCGTAGGTCTCCTCTCTCGGAGACCCGGACAAGTAGTCGCTCAGCTCATTGGAGAGCACCATCAAGGCGGGAACGGCGGTGTTGAAGTGGAAGCGGTCGATGTCCTCGGTGACTTTGCGCACCGTGCGGTGGGCTCCACCCAAAATCTCACGGTCGGACTGGTCCGGCGCCCGGTCAGAGAACTCGTGGTCGTCGCTGGCGATCTTCCACACCCGTTCCAGGAATCGGCGGGTTCCGTCGACTCCGTTCTCGTTCCAGGCCGCATCGTCGGAGGGCGGACCCATGAACAGGTGATACAGCCGCAGGGCGTCGGCTCCATGTGAGGCGAAGAGGTCGACGGGGTCGACCACATTTCCCTTCGACTTCGACATCTTGGCCCCATCGAGGGTGATCATCCCTTGGGTGAACAGCCGTGAGAACGGCTCCTCGACACTTGACAGTCCCATGTCGTAGAGCACTTTGGTGATGAACCGGGCGTAGAGCAGGTGCAGGATGGCGTGCTCGATGCCACCGATGTACTGGTCCAGTGGCATCCAGTAGGCGGGCTTGTCGGGATCGAAGATCGCCTCCGCATTGTCGGCGTCGGCGTAGCGGTAGAAGTACCACGAGGAGTCGACGAAGGTGTCCATCGTGTCGGTCTCTCGCTGCGCCGGGCCGTCGCATTCGGGGCACGTCGTATTGACGAAGTCTTCGTCCGCGGCAAGCGGGGAACGTCCCTTGGGCAGATAGTCCTCGATGTCGGGCAGTACAACCGGCAGCTCGTCGTCTGGGACCGGCACGATGCCGCACTCCTCGCAGCTGATCATGGGGATGGGACAGCCCCAGTAGCGCTGTCGGGAGATCAGCCAGTCGCGCAGGCGATACTGGACGGTGGCCTCGCCTATCTCGTGGTCCACCAGCCATTCGGTGATCTTCTCGATGGCGTCGGCCCGATCGAGGCCGTCGAGGAAGTCGGAGTTGATCGTGGGCCCGTCGCCGACGTAGGCCTGCTCGTCCCAGTAGTCGGGCGGCTGAACGGTGCGGATGATGTCGATGCCGTACTTGGTGGCGAAGTCCCAGTCACGTTGGTCCTGGCCGGGGACCGCCATGATCGCACCGGTGCCGTATCCCATCAGGACGTAGTCCGCGATGTATATGGGGACCCGCCGATCGTTGACCGGGTTGATGGCGTAGGCGCCGGTGAACACCCCGGTCTTCTCCCCTTCGGCCATGCGCTCGATCTCAGTGGCACGGGACGCCGCTGCGATGTATTCACGTGCCTCGCTCTCGGTCTCGGACCCCGAAATCAGGGACTCGACCAGCGGATGCTCGGGTGCGAGCACACAAAAGGTCATCCCGAAGATGGTGTCGGGTCTGGTCGTGAACACCTCGAACGAGCCACCGCCGTCGACCCCGATGTCGAAGCTGGCCCCTTCGGAGCGGCCGATCCAATTGCGCTGCATCGTCCGCACCCGCTCGGGCCAATGCTCCAGTTTCTCGATGTCCTCCAGGAGACGGTCGGCGTATTCGGTGATCTTGAAGAACCACTGGGCGAGGTTCTTGCGCACCACCGGTGTGTCGCAACGCTCGCACAGCCCGTCGATCACTTGCTCGTTGGCGAGCACCGTCTGATCTCTTGGGCACCAGTTGACCGGAGCCTCCGCCTTGTAGGCGAGACCCTGCTTGTAGAGCTCTAAGAACAGCCATTGGTCCCACCGGTAGAACGAGGGCTGGTGCGATGCCAGCTCGCGATCCCAGTCGTACATGGACCCCAGTTGTTGGATCTGGGTCCGCATGGTGTCGATATTGGTCTCGGTGCTGATCCGAGGATGGATGCCGTCCCGGATGGCGGCGTTCTCGGCGTTGAGACCGAAACTGTCCCATCCCATCGGGGAGAGGACGTTGAAACCCTCCATCCTCTTGAAACGGGTCAGCAGGTCGCCGTAGGTGTAGTTGCGCACGTGACCCTGGTGGATGGCCCCCGATGGATAGGGATACATGCACACGTTGTAGAACTTTGGCTGCGAAGTGTCTTCGCTGACATAGAAGACACGCTCGCTCTCCCAACGCTTCTGCCAACGGGCTTCGATCGCTTTGTGGTCGTAGGACATCTGAATCAGAAGGGTAATTGCTGCTGCCATGATGGGCAGACCACTAGATCAGGAGGGACCCCATGGCAATCGAACGAGTTGGAGTCATCGGCGGCGGGCTGATGGGGTCTGGCATAGCCGAGGTCTGTGCCCGCGCCGGCGGGGATGTGATCGTCCACGAGGTCGACGCCGCCACGGCCGAGGCAGCACTGGGTCGCGTCGAAGGGTCGCTGGCCCGAGCGGTGGAGCGAGAGAAGCTGGAGGACTCCGCCGGCGACGACATTCTGAGTCGGATCACGGTGACGACGGAACTGGAGAGACAGTCGGATCGCCAGCTCATCATCGAAGCGGCCACCGAGAACGAGCAGCTCAAGACGGAGCTCTTCTCCGCTCTCGACGAACTGACTCCCGAGGACACGATCCTCGCCTCCAACACCTCGTCGATCCCGATCACCAGGCTGGCCGCGGCCACAGGAAGGGCAGAGAATGTGGTCGGCCTCCACTTCTTCAACCCGGTGCCGGTGATGGCACTGGTCGAGCTGGTGACGACCGTGAAGACGTCTGACGCCACGGCAGCGACGGCCCGCGGCTATGCCGAGAGCCTGGGAAAGACGGTCGTCCACGCCAAGGATCGGGCCGGGTTCGTGGTGAACATGCTGCTCGTGCCATACATGCTGGCGGCGATCCGGATGTACGAGGCGGGGGTGGCGAGTGCCGAGGACATCGACACGGGAATGCGGCTCGGCGCCAACCACCCCATGGGTCCGCTCGAGTTGACCGACTTCGTCGGCCTGGACACCACCAAGTTCGTCGCCGATGTCCTCTTCGATGAGTTCAAGGAGCCCTTCTATGCCTCGCCGCCGTTGCTGACCCGGATGGTCGAAGCGGGTCTGCATGGCCGCAAGACCGGCGAGGGCTTCTACCAGTACGACTGACCGTCTGCGTTCATTCCGCGGGCGCTGGACTTCGCTCAGCGGGGCCTGCAACCCAGGGTTGGCATCTGCGTTCACGCGGTTCCTTCGGTGCCGAAACGCTCCGTGAGCTCCCGGCCGATCGTCGCCAGCTCGTCTCTCAGCTCCACCGGGCTCACCACTTCGAATCCGATCGGGATGCTGAGCAGATAGCGCGCCAACCAGCCCATCTCGTCGGCACCGATGATCAGCCGACAGGATTCCTCGTCGACCGGCACCACCTTCCCCACCGTGGGAGCGATATACCGCTTCGCCACCTCGGCCTCGGTTTCCAAGACCACCTCGGCATGGAATCGCCAGGACTCCACGGCGATCCCTGTCTGCACGAGATCGACCGGATCCGGCCCCTGACGTGACGCTGCCCTCATACCAGTCGCCATCGGATCGGAGACCCGGTCGAGACGAAAAGTCCGCCAGTCGTCCCGGTCGAGGTCGTATGCCACCAGGTACCAGCGGCGCCCGGTGTGGACCAGACGTACCGGCTCGATGTGTCTCGCCGTGGAGATTCCTTCGTTGTCGACGTAGCCGAACCGGAGCCGCTCGCGCTTGCGGATCGTCGCCGCCACCAGAGCGAGGGTGGCGTGGTCGGCTTCGGTACGTGAGGAGGAGAGTATCGAGGTGGTGGCCTCGGAGATGTCCTCGAGGCGCGACCGGAGCCGAGTGGGAAGGACATGCTCCAGTTTGGCCAACGCGGACAAGGAGTGATCTTCGAGCCCGCCCACGGCTGAGGTAGCCGACACCCTGAGCCCGAGGACCACCGCCAGTGCCTCGTCGTCGTCGAGCAGCAGCGGCGGGAGCTTTCCCCCACTCCCGAGCCGGTACCCGCCGCCCGGCCCGGCCACTGCTTCCACCGGGTACCCCAGGTCCCGCAGACGGGCGATGTCTCGTCGAATGGTGCGCGTGGTGACCTCGAGACGACGGGCCAACTCGTCCGCGGTCCAGTCGATCCGACCTTCGAGCAGGCCTAGCAGTTTCAGCAAGCGTTCCGCGGTGTCCACGTGGTTCCCATTGTCGGAAATTATGCGGACGGATCCTGTCCGCAATCTCCCGTACCTTATCGGCAAGAGCCGACCGAAAAGAGACTCTCATGTTCCTCGACTACGACCTCGCAAAGGCCGTCATGGACGACCGACGGGCCAAGGCTGCGGCGCACTCGCTGCGGCGTCAGGCGCGAACGAAGACGAGCCTGGCCCCGGCCTCGCCCCACAGGGGTGAGGCGGAGGTGATCGAGCTCGTGTTCGGCAAGCAGTGTGAGACCGGCCAGATCGGAGCCTGACGATGTTCTGGACCTACACCACCGAGACGGGGGCAGGACCCATGGAGTGTGTGCCCTTGACCCCCGATCGATTCGGTGACATGGAAACCGTATTCGGGGAGAAGGGAGTGGCGCGCAGGTGCTTCTGCATGTACTGGCGACGGCCGAAGGGTGGCTTCGGAGACGATCGGGACAATCGCGATCGGTTCACCGACATCGTCGACGAGGGTCCCCCACCAGGCCTCCTGGGCTATGTCGAAGGGGATCCACGCGGTTGGGTGCAGGTGGGTCCCCGGGCCGACTTCCCCACCTTGGGCCGTTCCCGGCTCCTCAAGCCGGTCGACGAGGTCGAGCCGTGGAGCATCAACTGCTTCGTCGTCCGCACTGGAGTTCGGCGCCAGGGGATCGGAAAGGGTCTGCTGGCCGCGGCGATCGAGTACGCCAAGACTCAGGGCGCGCGGGTCATCGAGGCCTATCCGGTCGACGGGTCGCGCGAGTCGGTGGTCGACTATTTCACCGGCACCCTGCCCATGTTCGCCGACCACGGCTTCGTCGAGATCGTTCGACGCAACGACACCCGACCGATCGTTAGGCTCACCGTCTGACGGCACCTCTCGGGTCCGGGTAGGTTTGAGGCGGTGAGCGGACCCATCGACGAGCTCGACAGAGGTACTTCGAATCGGGGTTTGACCGCGATCGAGGTCCGGGAGGGACGGACCACCAACATCGGCCGGCTCGGCATCGTCCGGGTCCTGCCCACCAAGAACCGCCGCACCATCGGCCCCTGGTGCTTCGTGGACCTGATGCAGGCAGATGACGTGGACCGTCCCCCACCACTCGAGATCGGGCCCCATCCCCACATCGGGCTATCCACCGTCACATGGCTGTTCACCGGGTCTGCCTTACACAGCGACTCGCTCGGAACCGAGCAGCTGATCGAGCCCGGCCAGCTCAACCTGATGACCGCCGGAAATGGAATCGCCCACGCCGAGGAGGGTGTCGACACCGAAACGACCTGGGAGAGCAGCAGCACGATGGGTGTCCAGATGTGGCTGGCCCAGACCGAAGCCACCCGGCACGGCTCATCCGCTTTCCAGCATGTCGCTGCGCTTCCCGAGGTCACGATCGGGCCCAGCCGGGCGCAGGTGCTCATCGGCGAGATCGGCGACGTCCGCTCCGAAGCCGAGTTCGCCCACCCCACCATCGGGCTCGACGTCAGCCTGGGGGGTCAGACGGCCATTCCCGTCGACGTCGAGCACGAGCACGCGGTGGTGCCCATCGACCGCCCGGTGAGCGTCGGGGAGGACATCGTCGACCCTGGTTCCCTCGCCATCGTCCCAGCCGGGAGGGAGGAACTGCTGGTCAGTTCCCGGAGCGAGCCGGCGCGGGTGATGGTGCTGGGTGGGGAACCGCTCGGCGACCGGGTGAAGATGTGGTGGAACTTCGTGGCCCGCACCACGGACGAGCTCACCGAGGCCTGGCGTGACTGGCAGACCGGCAACGAGGACCGGTTCGCGTCGGTGCCCTCCGGGCTGGAGCGGATCGAAGCTCCTACTCCGCCGTGGATTCGGGAGTCGGACTAGATAGGTCCGGGAGTCAGTCCGTCTCCCTGAGCACCGCCACGTCGAAGACGGCATCGAGGTCGGACAACTCTTTTCGGACCGCGTCGTTGAAATCGCCATGGACGTGCATGACCGCCTTGGCGGCATGCGCCCCTTCGAAGATGTGGTTCTCCATGTGCTCGACGTTGATTTCGGCACCTCTCAGGACGGCGAAGACCCGGCTGAGCACTCCGACCTGGTCGACATGTCGGATCCCCACGACGGTGGTGTGCGCCATCGGCTCGGCGAGGTTCACCGCGTTCTTGACCGATCCGTTGCAGTAGTTGTCGATCACCTTGATCACTTGGCGGGCGATCGCCTCCTGGGCCTGCTCCGTGGATGCGCCTATGTGATGAGTCCCATACACCCGGGGATGCTTGGCCAGAGCCGAAGCGTATGTGGCCTCCCCGGAATCAGGCTCGTCGGGAAACACGTCCAGGGCGACCCACAGGTTCTTGTCTTCGAGGGCCGCGAGGAGGTCCGCCGCCACCACGACGTCTCCACGTGAGGTGTTGATCAGACACGCCCCTTCTTTCATCGATCCGAGAAACTCACGATCGACCATCCCCTGGGTGTCATCTGTCGACGGGACGTGGATGCTTACCACGTCGCACTCGGGCAGCATCGTCTCGAGGTCCGGGTACAACTTCACTCTGAGGTCCGCCAGTTGCTGTCTCACCGCAAGGCTTCGGTCGTCGCGTTGGATACCCGCCAGCTTCATGCCGAATGCACGCGCCCTGATGGCGACCTCGAGCCCGATCGAGCCGAGCCCGATGATCCCGAGACGTCGACCCATCAGCCCGCGCGCCTTGGCGAACTCGGACTTGCGCCAGTTCTCATCCCTGAGCTCGGCCACGTTGTCGGGGATCCTGCGGTCCAGCGCCAACATCAACCCCATCGTCAGCTCGGCGACGGCGACCGAGTTCTTCCCGGGGATGTTGCAAACGTAGACACTGCGCGCCGATGCGGCGTCGACGTCGATGGTGTTGGTTCCCGCGCCCGCCCTGACGATGAGGCCGACGTGGGGGCCGGCTTCGATCGCCTCCCGGGTGACCTCGGTCGAGCGGACCACAAGCACTTCGGTATCGGCTATCGCCCCGGGGAGGTCGTCTACTCCCAGATGCGGCTCGTAGCGGACGTCATGCCCGCGTCTGTTCAGTCTCTCGAGCTGCTTGTCGGGAAATTTGTCGGCTACGAGAACTCTCATCTCGTCCGTCCAACCTAGCCCGACCCGCTGGTGGTGGCGTCACCCGCCACTGACGGCATGCAGCACTCTGATCTCCGAACCCGGTTGAACGCCGGTGTGCAAGTCGGCCTGTTCGCCGTCGACGAAGACCGAGACATGAGGGCGGACCTGGCGCTTCTCATCGAGGATGTGATTACCCAGACCGGGGAAGCGGACAAACAGGTCATCGAAGGCTGCCCCCACGGTTTCACCGTTCACGCCATGAACCAGGTCGACCCCGGCGGTCTCGGACAGCATTCGCGGCAGCCTGATCGTGATCATGCGACCAGCGCCACCGCTCCGATCCTCGGGAACGACGGCGCGAGCTCCTCCCACTGCTCGCCGTTGTCACGCGTAAGCCAGAGCTTCCCACCTGTGGTCCCGAAGCAGAACGATCCTTCGCCGTCACCGTCGAAGGCGCCCCTGAGGACACCGGTGAATTGGGGTGCCTCACTCCAGCCGGCGCCAGATACCTCCCACGAGCCACCGTCGTCGTCGGAGCGGTAGACCCGGAGTGCCCCGGCGACGGGCACCCGGTTGGCGTCGGCCTCGAGAGGGATGGTGAACAAGCGGCCGCTGCCCGTGTCCCGCCACATGACGAACCCGAAGTTTGCCGGGAGGCCCTCCTCGATTCGCTCCCAGTTGTCGCCACCATCGCTGGTCCGGTACACGCCGCTGTGGTCCTGGCGCCAGATCCGCCTGGGATCCGCAGGGTCGTGGGCGAGGCAGTGTACGCAGTAGCCGACCTCGGGTCGGGGGACGTCTTCGGGGAGCCCCACCGGCTCCACACCGTCGTTCTTGAGCTCCCATGTCTCACCGCCGTCATCCGATCGGAACACCCCGACTGCAGAGATCGCCACCCACTGCGTGTCGCCTGCCACGGTGACCCGGTGGGCGCACAAACCCCCGAAGCCTGGCTGCCATTCGCCGCGGGTCCTGTGCTCGTTCAACCCCGCCACCGGTGACCATGTGAGCCCGTGATCGTCGGAGGTGAACAGCCCGGCCTGGGCCACCCCGGCCCAAAGCCGATCACCGGAGGCGTGGAAGGTCCACACCTGCTCCATCTTGCGGTCGCTCTCCTCAGGCCATCCCGGTGGTGACTCGGTTTGGTGCCAAGTCTCGAAGTCGTCACTGCGGTGGACGCCCACTCCGAACCAGTTGCTGCCCACCGCGGCGAGATGGGCTCCGT
>DATKCE010000041.1:0-24787 GCA_035513335.1 Acidimicrobiia bacterium | reverse complement strand
TGATCGGCGGTGATCAGGACAGCCGTGTTCTGGCCGGCCAAGGCGGCGACCTCGGAGATGAGCCGGTCGGTGCATGCCAGCTGCTCACGAAACTTCTCAAAGTCCCCGGCAGCGTCGTACTTGGTCGACTCCCTCGGCCAGCGGATGTTGCAGTCTGAGTCCACTACTACGGGATCATGGGGTAACAGGAGGTGTGCGAACACATAGTCCCTCTGCCCATCGTCGAAGATTTCCTCCAACTCGACGAGACGCTCCACCGTGTTGAGGCTCCCCGCGACGAAGTGGTTGCCATGAGTTCTCGCTATCCAGTCCCGTGCCGCGGAGAAGACCCCAAGATTCCAAACCGTCTCGTCGATTTGAGGTCCGGGGATGCAGACGTCGACAGGCCCGCATGTTCCCCCGTCCCAGCCGCTTTCGATGTGGTGGTACTCATAACCCGCGGAGCGGAGGCTGGCGGCGACAAGGTTGTCTCCTCTGATGATCTCGTACAGAGGCAGCAGCGTCCCATCCGGAGCTGGCGGGTCATCCTCGACGACCGGTTGCAGTTCCATCAGGGACCCCACCGTGAGGGCGCTCCGTGTGAACTGGGACCAAGCCACTTCCTCAACCACAAAGCCATTAGCGGTGAGGTTGGCCACCAACTCTGTCGGCTGGTGCCCGAACCGGTGCCTCGCAAACTCGATGGAGGGATAGCCGTCGACAATCACCACGAGGACGTCTTCGACGGTGCCGGTCGGGGTGGCGTCGGCCCGGGCCTCCAAATCAACCATCGTGTATCTGTCTTGTCTGAACAGGTGGGCGGACAGAACCTGGACCAATGGCGCCACGCCGAACACCGCGATCAGGACGATCGCTATGACCTGGCGTGCCCCCGGGCTGAGCCAGTGAAGGATGAATCCCACGGCAATGACTGCTGCAAGGAGGGGGTAGGGCTGACCGAACGAGTGCCAGTGACTCAGCACCAGGATGACGAGGGCGACAGCCCCGGCTCCGGCCAGGGGGCGGGATCCGATGGCCGCCGTGATCCAGGTGAGAACTACCCCGATGGCCGCCAATGCCAGGCCGATCAACAAGATCTTCTGGGGCGAAGACAAGTGCCACGCGTTGGCTGCCCACAGGACGAGGGGCCGATAAAGCGCCGCGGATGCGACCAATGCGACTGAAAGCAGCCACTCCCTGTTGATACGCGGTAGATGGCACTGGGAGACAGAGTTTGATCCAGGTTGTTGTTTCACGAGCTGCCGAATGCCCAGTCTCCCGATGCCGGCAGCGATGCTATTGGTACCCATACTCTGGAAAGTGGATCGACCAGTTCTTCTCTGACTGAAGAGGACTCCGTACGAACAGGTGTTCGGATACGATCCGCATTACACTGGCGTAACTCAACCCACCAGGCAGAGAATTGTCCAGCGACTCGATACTGATCAGGGGCGCACGCGAGCACAACCTCAAGAACCTCACGGTCGAACTGCCCCGCGAAAAGCTGATCGTCTTCACCGGCCTCTCCGGGTCCGGTAAGTCCTCGCTCGCCTTCGACACCATCTACGCCGAGGGCCAGCGCCGCTACGTCGAGTCGCTTTCCGCCTACGCCCGTCAGTTCCTGGGGCAGATGGACAAACCCGACGTCGACTTCATCGACGGGCTCTCCCCGGCGATCTCCATCGACCAGAAGACCGCCTCCCGGAACCCCCGATCGACGGTCGGGACGGTCACCGAGGTCCACGACTATCTCCGTCTCCTCTTCGCCCGGATCGGCATCGCCCACTGCCCCAACGACGGGACAGTGGTCGAGCGGCAGACTCCCCAGCAGATCGTCGACCGCATCCTCGAGCTGGAGGAGGGGACCCGGTTCCAGGTGCTGGCGCCGGTGGTGCGGGGCCGCAAGGGCGAGTACGAGACCCTGCTCTCCGACCTGGCCAAGCAGGGTTTCGCCCGGGCCCGCATCGACGGGGAAGTGCGCGACCTCACCGAGGAGATCCGCCTCGACCGCTACTACCAGCACACCATCGAAGTCATCGTCGACCGTCTGGTCCGCAAGGAGGGGATGGAACAGCGTCTCACCCAGTCGCTGGAGACGGCGCTGTCCCTGGCCGAGGGCGTCGCCGACATCGAAATCGTCGACGGCTCCACCCTCACCTTCTCCCAGCACCTGGCGTGCTCGAAGTGCGGGCTCAGCTTCGAAGACCTCCAGCCCCGCAACTTCTCGTTTAACAGCCCCTACGGAGCCTGCCCCGAGTGCTCGGGAATCGGCACCCGATACCAGGTCGACCCCGAGCTGGTCATCGCCGACCCCGACCTCTCCCTCGGCGAGGGGGCCATCGCCATGTGGTCCTCCAACCGAATGCGCTACTACCACCGGCTCCTCGGCGGGCTCTCGAAGGAGCTCGGCTTCTCCATGGACACCCCGTGGAAGGACCTCACAGACGACGTCAAGGAGAAGATCCTCTACGGCACCGGCGACGAGAAGTTCACCATCGAGTACACCAACCGGTTCGGGCGGCGGCGGCGCTGGGACGCCACCTTCGAAGGGGCCGTCCCCTTCCTCAACCGCCGCCATGAGGGAGCCGAATCCGACTCGGCACGGGAGTATTACCAGGAGTACATGGCCGAGGTGCCCTGCGACGCCTGCGGCGGGGGCCGGCTCAACCCGATCTCGCTGGCCGTCACCGTCGAAGGCCGCAACATCGCCGAAGTGTCCGACCTCAGCCTGGGCGGTGCCTACGAGTTCTTCGAGAGCTTGGTGCTGAGCGAGCGCGACGCCCACATCGCCGAACGGGTGCTCAAAGAGATCCGATCCCGGATCAGGTTCCTCTTAGACGTCGGTCTCGACTACCTGACTCTGTCCCGCTCCGCGGCCACCCTGGCCGGAGGGGAGGCGCAGCGGATCCGCCTCGCCACCCAGATCGGCTCGGGTCTGGTCGGAGTCCTCTACATCCTCGACGAGCCCTCGATCGGGCTTCATCAGCGTGACAACCAGCGGCTCATCGAGACCCTGCTCCGTCTGCGTGACCTGGGCAACACCCTGATCGTGGTCGAGCACGACGAGGAGACCATCCGCATCGCCGACCACATCGTCGACATCGGCCCGGGCGCAGGCGAGCACGGCGGGGCCATCGTCGCCGAAGGGCCCCTCGAGGTGATCACGGCCGCCTCCGACTCGATGACCGGTGACTATCTGGCCGGACGCCGCCAGATCGAAGTGCCGCTGATCCGCCGCCAAGGCAACGGCGAGTTCATAAGAGTGCTGGGGGCCTCGGAGAACAACCTCCAGGGAATCGACGTCACCTTCCCCCTCGGGGTGTTCACCGCCATCACCGGAGTGTCCGGGTCGGGCAAGTCGACCCTGGTCGAAGAGATCCTCTGGAAGACGCTGGCAAGCAAGGTCAACCGGGCCCGGGTGGTGCCCGGGCGGCATAAGAAGGTGGAAGGCGTCGAGCTGATCGACAAGGTGATCGACATCGACCAGTCGCCCATCGGACGCACCCCCCGCTCCAACCCGGCCACCTACACCAAGCTGTTCGACCATATCAGGACCCTGTTCTCCCAGACCCAGGAGGCCCGGGCCCGGGGCTACAAGCCGGGGCGGTTCTCCTTCAACGTCTCCGGGGGCCGCTGTGAGGCTTGCAAGGGCGACGGGACCATCAAGATCGAGATGCATTTCCTCCCCGACGTCTACGTGCCCTGTGAGATCTGCGGCGGCAAGCGCTACAACCGGGAGACCCTCGAGATCCTGTGGAAAGGTCACACCATCAGTGAGATCCTCGAAATGTCGGTGGAGGAGGCGCTCGGGTTTTTCGAGAACCAGCCCAAGATCGTCCGCATCCTGCAGACTCTCTACGACGTCGGGCTCGGCTACGTCCGGCTCGGCCAGCCGGCGACGACGCTGTCTGGAGGTGAGGCGCAGCGGATCAAGCTGGCGTCGGAGCTGGGGAAACGCTCCACCGGGAAGACCTTCTACATCCTCGACGAGCCCACCACCGGTCTCCACTTCGAGGACATCAGAAAGCTGCTGCAGGTGCTGCAGCGTCTCGTCGACTCCGGCAACACCGTGGTGGTGATCGAGCACAACCTCGACGTGGTCAAGTCGGTGGACCACATCATCGACCTCGGTCCTGAAGGGGGAAGCGGTGGCGGCCGGATCGTCGCCGAAGGATCTCCGGAAGAAGTTGCCCAGGTGGGGGAGAGCTACACCGGCAAGTTCCTCCGCGAGATGGTGGGGAGTTAGGCCGTCGGTATCAACTTCCATGGTGCCGGGTCCGATAGTTCATAGAATCGACCCGAGGTCCGATGAGCACGAGCACCGCTCGACAATCGCAGGTCCGACGACGACCCCACTTCAGGCTGGGCGAACGGGATAGGCGCGCACTCGACCAGATATTCTCGATCGACTCCCGAGCCCTCGTCGTCCTGCGCTTACTAATGGCGGGACTCATCCTCTTCCAAGCGTTGTTCCTAGAGATGGGGCAATTTGGAGAGCTTGGCGGCCTGTACGGAGGGCTAGTCGACAACGCCCACCTGGTCATCTTGCCCTTCGCCTTGATGCTCCTGGTTGGATACAAGACTCGGTTCGCCACCATCATTTGTTGGTTGGTTTACTCGCTGCCGTTGCGGGCCGACCTCACCAACGACATAGCAGTCCCGATGGGGCACTTCATTCTGAACCTGGCGCTTCTGTGGTGCTGCTTCCTCCCGCTCGGTCGGCACCTGGCAGTTGACTCCCGTGCTGAGAACTTTCGACCCGTTCGGTTCCTGTCGGTCGCCGGGGGCGCCCTTCTCTTTCAGATTGCCGTGGTCTATCTGTCGGCTGGGCTGGTGAAGGATCTCGGCGAGTGGGTCTTCGATGCCACAGCCATGGAAACCATTCTCTCCCTTCCGAGATATGAGACCGCACTGGGCGTGGCACTGCTCGCATACCCCACCCTTCTTGCGGTAATGTCGAGGACGACGTTCCTCTTCGAGGTTGTTGGTGCCCTGCTCGTTCTCGTGCCGGGCAAGACACTAGCTACCCGACGCTTGCTCATAATGCCGGTCTTCGTCGTCTTCCACGTCGGTATCGCGGCGTTGATGGGCATCGGGCTGTTTCCCTACGTCATGATTGCCTTGTGGCTGTTGTTCCTGCCGTCGGGATTCTGGGATATGGTGTGGGCCAGGTTCGGATCGGCCCGAGCTGGCACCGAGCTGATGGTCGACGACAACAGGTGGAGGAATGGGGCGGCAGGGGCGATCGTTCTGATGGCATTCCTCTCGAACGTGTTCACCTGGCTCTCTTACCCCGACAATCCGGGCACCTTCGACTCTTATCAGGAAGTCATGCGGTACCTCTTGATCCTTCAGCGCTGGCTGATGTTCAACGTTCCGTCGATGATCGGGGCCTAGGCTCGTGAGGTCGTGCGGACTCCGGGGACATTGGATCCGGTCCCACGACATCCTGGGCGGTCACTGTTGCCGTGTGTTCGCTCGTCCAGAATGCCAGGAAACCCCAATGGTGAGACGCAAATTCTGTGTTGCCTGATCGTTGGCGTGATCGCCATGTGATCGACACGGCCGTCATCGGAGTTCTGTCCGTGGCGCTCTACGCCACCTTCCCTCCGTTCAGCGATATCTACCGCCTGTGGAGAAGAGAAGCGGGCATGGGCATCTACGGCGGGCTGGGACCCGGCGAGTTCGAATACCCGCCGCTAGCTGCTCTCTACTTCGAGCCGCTGAGCTATCTGCCGTCTAGTCGCTGGGCGGTGGTGGTCAATGGCCTCCTCATGGTGGTGGCGGCTGTGCTGGTCACCCGGCTACTCCTCAGTGTCGCCGGGCGGCCGAGTGGTCGAGATGTCGACGTGCGCATGTGGGCGATGTCCCCTGCGCTGCTCTTGTTCCTTCCCATCAACTGGGATGTCGTTGCGGTGTGGCTTGCCCTGGCCGCAGTGCTTGCCCTCGAGTCGCAGCGAAGCGCAGTCTCGGGCTCGCTCCTCGGGGCTGGAGTCTCGCTGAAGGTCTTCCACGGTGCGCTGGTCCTACCGCTAGTGCCATTGATCAGCGGATGGCGGAATCGCCTTCGCTTCCTGGGCGGCGGGCTGCTGCTCGTGGTCGTGTCGTACGCCGCCTACATAATCGCCTTTCCGGAGACCTGGAGGATCCATCTCGACTTCGCCGCTGCGAGAGATGACTTCGAGTCATCCCTCTGGGGTGTGGTCGATTGGATAGGCGGAGCCTTCGGCATGGGACTGTCTCTAGATGCGGTCAATTCGCTCTCCAGCGCTGCTGTCTTGGGAGCCCTCGTCGCTCTCACCCTCTGGTCGTGGCTGAAGCGGCCAACTCTCGTGCAAGCGGCTGTGCTCGCATTGATCGCGTTCCTGCTCTTCAACAAGGTCTTCAAACCACAGTACGTGCTTTGGGTGCTCCCGTTTCTCGCCTGGAACGGCTCGAGTCGGCCGACCGTTCGACTGCTCGAGTTCACGGCCATAGCGCACATCGCCGTCACATACTTCCCTCTGCCTTCAGTCATCGTGCAGATCGCAGCTGCGGTGAGGAGTATCACCCTTGTGGCTCTGGCGGCCGCCACTGTTAGAGCGGCCTCCCAGCGGCCACATGTTCGTGAACCTTCTTTGCCACAGCCCGGCGTCAGGGGCGCTCACGATGGGTGACGATGACAAGAGGGGGACCATTCACGGCTTCAAGAGGGGCCTTCGGCTACTTCAGAGTTTCACCTCGCACGGGGCGTGGCGTGGCGGTGACGGTGCATACGACGGACCCCGGGTAGACGGAGGATCGGAGCCACCCAAAGCCACGGAACCAAGTGCTCGAGGATGCGGATTCGGGCGGCTCCACCCAGCGTCACCTGCCCCTGGTGTTTCAAGGTCAGGTCTTGTCCCGACTCTTCGGAGGCGTCGAGCACTCGGAGCAAGTCGAACATCTCAGCTCGCTTCATGAATAGAGCACAACGGCCACAGTCGTCCGACCACTTCACCTCGAGCTTCTCGGCGGTGAGGAAGAGGGGATACAGGCCCAACACCTGGATGGAGAAGACGGCGAGTTCGCCTGTGGCAGACATGAACAAGACTATGGACGCGTGCAGACCCAAGCCGAGAACGAATATCAACGGACGATAGCGAGCACTCCATATCAGCAAGGCGATGGCCACCTCGACCACGATGACCAGGAACGCCAGCATCGAGAGAAAGCGCGGGGTGATCAGCATCTCCGGGAAATGCAGGATTCCACCTTCCAGAGATCCGGCTAGAACCGACCCGGATAGGAATCCGTCGTTGACCTTGCTGAGCCCCGAGAATCCATAGACGATGGACAGCTGCACCATGATCAGGATCGCGGGCCAACGAAGCACTCTCTCATCCCTGCCGCTGACAGCCAACCCGGCGCCGGCCCGAGCCACGGTGAGGAGAACGGTGAGCCAAAACATCAGGTACAGGTGATTGCTGTAAGCCTGCTGGTCGAGGGCAAGTACGAAGGCTATCGACAGTGACAACACCGGGCCCGAGATTGTCACCCGCCAACCGATCGTGAAGAGAATGGCCGATACGAGCCAAAAGCCGAGGAGTGCCACAACCAAGGGGACGGTTGGTGTCGGAATCCATTCGGCATAAGGGATCTGAATGGTGTCGCTGCGGATGAGCCGGAAGAGAACTGGCGCGGCTACCAATGCCCGGATGGAGGCGGCGAGCCCGACGGCGACACGAGCAAGCCCGAGCGGTCGCGGATCGATCTCATCGGTCAACCAAGTCAGCACTCGAGCTCCCCCGAGTCCCAAGTGACCCTGATCGCCTCGTCGTAGACCAAACACAAGTGAGCAGGCATCAGTCCGGTCAGGTCGATGTCACCCCGCACTTGAGCCATGTGCTGGCGGAGGACGACGTCCGTCGTGTCGGTGGGAGTGTGGATCACGAATTGAACGCTGTGCGGTGTTCTCGAGAACATCTGCCACGCCCAGCGGTGGGGTGTCTCCAGTGGAAACAGGCGGCTGATCGGAATGGCGAGCTGAACGACGAGAAAGGTGACGATGAGTGTCACGGCCACGACTCGCGACTGCCGCCAGTTGCTCACCCTGACACGGTATATCCGGGTTCCGGTTCGTCCACGGCTCTTGGGTCATCGGCGAACTCAAGGTTCTATCTGTGAGTCGATGTCCCGTCCGGACCGTGCCTTCCTCGTGGTGCATGGCGCAAAATCCACTTAGATTGCAGACTCGATGACCACCAAGCTGTCTGTCCTGATGCCGGTGTACAACGAGTCGCGCACCCTGCGCACGATCGTTGGGAAGGTGCTGGATGCACCTGTCGACATGGAGATCGAGCTCGTCTGCGTCGACGATTGTTCGACTGACAACTCGCTTCAAGTTCTGAAAGAGATGGCGGCATCCGACGACCGTGTTCGCGTCATCGTCCAGCCTCACAACATGGGCAAGGGAAGGGCGATCCGCACGGCCATCGAGCATATGACCGGCGACGTCGCCATCATCCAGGATGCAGACCTGGAATATGACCCTGCCGATTATCCGCTGGTTCTGGCACCGATCGTCCAAGGCCGGGCAGACGCCGTCTACGGCTCCCGCTTCGCGTCCAGCGAACAGCGCCGGGTGCTCTTCTTTTGGCATGCGCTGGGCAACAGGCTGCTCACGCTGATGTCGAACATGGCCAACGACCTGAATCTCACGGACATGGAGACCTGCTACAAGGCGATCCGCGCCGATGTCCTCAGGAGGCTGCGGCTGACCAGCGACCGGTTTGGTCTGGAGCCCGAGATCACCGCCCGGCTCGCCCAGTGGGGCGCTCGCATCTACGAGGTTCCGATCAGCTATCACGGACGTACCTACGCCGAGGGCAAGAATATTGGTTGGCGGGACGGGGTCGAGGCAGTGTGGCTCATCATCAAGTTCCGCTTCGTCGACAACCGCGCAACCGACGATGAGGCGACGGTGACCCGCCAGAGCCTGCACAAAGCTCCCCGATTACGGCGCTGGATCCTGTCGTGGTTCGCTGAGTACCTCGGTGACACCGTGCTCGAGGTCGACGCCGGACCGGGCCACAACACCAGCCACCTTCTCAACTCCGAACGTCTTGTGGTAACCGATCCCGATCCGGTGCATGTCGAGTCGCTACACCGACGCTTCGGACATCTGGAGAACGTCCAAGTCTTCGACTACCAATCGCTCCCATCGGATCTAAAGCTGTCGACCGCGGTTCTGTTCCATGGCTTACAACGGGTCGAAGAGCCGAAGGACCTCCTGGCCGAGGTGGCATCGCATGTGACCTCCGGCGGGCACGTCCTGATCCAGGTTCCGGCCGGAACCGATCTCTACGGACCCACCGACGAAGCAGCAGGACATCGACGACGTTTCGACCTCGAGTCGATCGAAGAGGTGGTGAGAGCCAGCGGGCTCCAAGTCGTGCAGCTGCAGGGTGTCAACAAGCTGGGGGCCTTAGGCTGGCGGCTACACCACGTCACCCGTACCGGGACGATCGGGAGCTCAACGGCCAGTGTCTTCGATTGGTTCGTCCCCATTGCCAGGATTCTCGAACCGGCCCTTCCCGGTCCTGGGCTCAGCCTTTTGGTGGTGGCGCGCGTCCCATAGCTCGCATCGTTGGGCAAGGTCGGCGTGAGATCGTATCAACTCGCTTGTCTGGATACCGATGTACGGTTATGCGATCTTGGAGGAAAGCTACTTGTTCGGTACCACTCGATCCGCGTTCGGCGGGTTCAGAGAGCTCGAGGGCAAGCACGCCGTCGTCATGGGTGGCGCCGGGTTCCTCGGATCGCACGTGTGCACCTGGCTGGTCTACTCGGGTGCACAGGTGACCTGTCTCGACAACCTGATCACCGGGAACGCCTCCAACGTGTCCCACCTGATGGGCGACAAGAAGTTTCGCCTCATCGACTACGACGTCACCGACTACATGCATGTCTCAGGCGATGTCGACTACGTGCTCAACTTCGCCTCACCAGCCTCCCCCGTCGACTACCTGAAGTGGCCGATCCACACTCTGAAGGTCGGTGCCTTCGGCACCCACAAGGGACTCGGGCTGGCGCTCGACAAGGGAGCTGTCTTCTTCCTGGCTTCCACATCCGAGGTCTATGGCGACCCGAAGGTCAACCCCCAGCCAGAGAGCTACTGGGGTAATGTCAACCCGATCGGACCCCGCGGGGTCTACGACGAGGCCAAGCGCTTCGCCGAGGCGATGACCCTGGCATACAACCGGGAGCACGGCCTCGACACCCGCATCGTCCGCATTTTTAACACTTACGGTCCCCGAATGAGGCCCAACGACGGCCGCGCGGTCCCCGAGTTTTTCAGGGCCGCCCTCGAGGACCGTCCGCTGCCGGTGTTCGGTGACGGGGGACAGACCCGGTCACTCTGCTACGTCGACGACCAGGTAGAGGGGATCCTCCGTTTGCTCCTCTCCGACGAGGTCGAGCCGGTGAACATCGGCAACCCCGAAGAGGTCACCGTCCTCGAGCTGGCCGAGGCCATCCAGGACGTGGTGGGTAACAATCCCGGGATCGACTTCCAGCCCCTGCCCACGGACGACCCGATGGTGCGCCGCCCCGATACCACCAAGGCCGAGGAGGTCCTGGGGTGGAAGGCGCAGATCGCGCTGCGCCAAGGACTCGAGCGAACCCTTCCCTGGTTCAAGGAAGTCCTCGGCTACTGAATAGCCTCGGACCGGTGAGCTGGTCCGAATTGTTCGAGTGGTGGGTCTCGGAGGTGTCCGAAGACCCTGCCTACGAGGAAGTCGTCACCCCGCTTCTCCTTCAGGTTCTCCAACCGGAGTCTGGAAGTCGCTATCTCGACGTGGGGTGTGGCGAAGGCCGGGTCATGCGGACTGTGGAGTTCAGAGGGGCATCCGTCGTCGGCCTCGACCTCAGCTACGAGCTGGTGAGTCGTGCCGGCTCCGGAGTGGTTGCCGATATGGCCCGGATGCCGATGCGGGACCACTCGTTCCCCGGCGTCTACTCGGTGCTGACCCTGGAGCACGTCGCAGACCACGAGACCTTCTTCTCCGAGGCGGCCCGGGTCACCACGCCGGGAGGGGTGCTCGCACTGGTGATCAACCATCCGACTTGGACCGCCCCGGGGTCGACGCCGATCGCTGACTCCGAAGGAGAAATCCTGTGGAGGCCGGGAAAGTACTTCTCCGGTGGCTCGTCCGAGGTGCCTGCAGGGGAGTCGACGGTGACTTTCCATCACCGCAGCTTGGGAGAGTTGCTCAACGCCGCCGCCGCCGCCGGATGGAGCCTCGAGGAGATGGTCGAACAGCCTCACCACGGGTTCGACGAGCAGGCGGGTATCCCGCGACTGCTGGCCTGTCGCTGGCGGCGACCATGAACCCCTGGAACCTGTCATCGGTGAGCGATACCTTCGACCTTGAACGGGAGGAGGGACACGACGAGTCGGCAAGATGAAGTGGCACTCCGCAGTCGACTCGAGGAAGTCCTCGGACACGAGCACGCCGCTACCCTGATGACGATGGCTCCGCAGCGAAACGACCTGGCCACGAAGAGTGACTTGGGGGCCGTGAGGGACGAGCTCAAGAGTGAGATCGCCGAGTTCCGCTCCGAACTGGGTGCGTTACGACTGGAGATGGAGCACAGGTTCGCCACCAAGGACGACCTTTTCGCCATCGTGAACGACTTCAATGGGGCGATGCGGGGTTACGTCCGCACGTTCATCGTGGTCCAGGCGGCCACCGTCGTGGGCATGTCCAGCATCCTGTTCGGTCTGCTCCGGTTCACCTGACTGACCTCAGAAGTCATTCCTGGCCGCCTCCTACCCTGAAGGCGATGTTCGAGAGGCCGAAGACATCCGAAATTCCCGACCGTCCCGGTGCCTACTTGTTCCGGGACAAGCACGACCGGGTCATCTACGTGGGGAAGGCGAAGTCCCTCCGTGGCAGGGTCGCGTCGTACTTCGGAGTCGGGCTTCACCCCCGCACCCAGGCCATGGTCGACAACGCCCGCTCCGTCGACTGGATCCTCACCGAGTCCGAAGTCGCCGCCCTCATGCTCGAGTACTCGCTGATCAAAGAGCACCGGCCCCGGTTCAACGTCAAGCTGGTCGACGACAAGTCGTACCCGTTCCTCGCCATCACCCGCTCCCACCAATGGCCCCGGGCGCTGGTGATGCGGGGCAAGAAACGCAAGGGCAACGAGTACTTCGGGCCCTACGCCCACACCTACGCCATCCGCAAGACCCTCGACCAGCTGCTCCGCACGTTCCCGGTGAGGACCTGCTCCAACGCCATGTTCGAACGCCAGAAGGCCCAGGGCCGGCCATGTCTGCTCTATCACATCGAGAAGTGCTCCGGGCCATGCATCGACGCGGTGACCGAGGAGGACTACCAGGGGATGGTCGAAGGTCTGGCCTCTTTCCTCAGCGGGGACACCGACGGGGTGCTCGCCGACCTGGAGGCGGCGATGTGGGAGGCTGCGGAGCGGGAGGAGTTCGAGCTCGCTGCCCGTTACCGCGATCGCCAGGAAGACGTCAAGCGGGCCATGTTGCGCCAGGAGGTGGTCACCCAGAATGCGGAGAACTTCGACCTGATCGCCCACCATGGCGACGAGCTGGAGACCGCCTTCCAGGTGCTCAACGTGCGGCGGGGACGGGTGGTGGGGGAGCGCAGCACCATCGTCGACCGTGTCGAAGAGCTCACCGATGCCGAGCTGATGGGGCGCATCGTCCGCCAGCTCTACGGCGACAACGAGCCCCCCCGGGAGGTCCTGGTCGGCCTGATGCCCGACGAGACCGAGCTGCTCACCGAGTGGCTCACCGACCTGCGGGGCCGCGACGTCAACCTGAGAGTTCCGCAACGGGGGGCGAAGCGGAGGCTCATGGAGACGGCTTCGATCAACGCCGCCGAAGCCTTCGCCCGTCACCGTCTCAGCCGACAGAAAGACCACAACGCCCGGGCCAAGGCGCTGCGGTCACTGCAGGACGTCCTCGGGCTCACCGAGTCGCCGCTCCGCATCGAGGCCTACGACATCTCCACCCTCCAGGGGACCAACACGGTGTCGTCGATGGTGGTCCTCGAGGATGGGCTGCCCCGACGCAACGAGTACCGGCGATTCAAGATCAGAAGCGTCGACGGCCAGGACGACTTCGCCTCGATGGAAGAGACCATCCGGCGCCGCTTCAAGGCCTATCTGAAGGAGCAGGACAAGCCGTTCGCCGAGCAGGGCAAGTTCTCCTACCCGCCCAGCCTGGTGGTCATCGACGGGGGAGCGGGTCAGCTGGGGCGGGCGGTCAAGGTGCTCGACGAGTTGGACCTCGACATCCCTGTCATCGGCCTGGCAAAGAAGATGGAAGAGGTCTACCTGCCCGGGGAGCCAGAGCCGGTGCAGATCCCACGCGACGCCGAGGCCCTATACCTGCTGCAACAGGTCCGCGACGAGGCTCACCGGTTCGCCAACACCTACCACCAGAACCTGCGCTCCAAATCGATGGTCGACTCGATCCTCGACGAAGTCCCCGGTGTCGGTCCGAAGCGGAAGAGGGACCTGCTCAAGCACTTCGGCTCTCTCAAGAAGATGCGCTCCGCCAGCGAGGCCGAGTTGGGCCAGGTCGTGCCCGAGACCGTTGCGGCCGACCTGTACGCTGCGCTCCATACCTAGCCCGAGACACCCGATGATCCACACCGCAATCGACGCACCACATGTACTAGTCGTCACCGGCATGTCCGGGGCCGGGCGGTCGTCGGCGGCCAAGATCCTCGAAGACCTGGGGTACACCGTCATCGACAACCTGCCTCCGGCCCTACTCGGCCTGGTAGCCGACGCTCACGATCTTCCGCAAACACACAAGCATTTGGCGGTGGTGATCGACTCCCGGGGTGGGCTCCCCACCGGTGAGCTGCGGGAGGCCATCATCGAGCTGGAGCGGGAGGGGATCCTCACCCGGATCGTCTTCCTCGACGCCGACGACAACGTGATCGTGAGTCGCTACGAAGAGAACCGTCGCCCCCATCCCCTCGGCCTCGACACCATCGGCGATGCGATCGAGGCGGAGCGCGAACTGCTCTCCGAGCTTCGGGAGATGGCCGACGTGGTCATCGACACCTCCAACCTCAATATCCACGAGCTGCGGGAGCGTCTCGAAGCGCTGTTCTCCGACGACGAGATGGAGCGTCCGATGCGGGTGTCGATCCGGTCGTTCGGCTTCAAGCACGGGGTCCCCAGGGACACCGACCTGGTCTTCGACGTGCGTTTCCTGCCCAACCCCCACTGGGTATCTGAGCTGCGTGACCTGCGCGGAATCCATCAACAAGTGAGCGACTATGTGCTGACCTCGGATGGTGCCGACGAGTTCGTCGATCGGATCGACGAGCTGCTCGGCTTTCTCATCCCCAGGTTCCAGACCGAGGGCAAGTCGTATCTGTCGATCGGGGTCGGCTGCACCGGCGGGCACCACCGCTCGGTGGCCATTGCCGAGGAGCTGCAGCGACGGCTCACCGCACACGGGGTCAATGCCTCGGTTCGCCACCGTGACATGGAACGGTGAGACCTCAGACCGAGACCGCCCTGGAGCCGTTGCTGCTCGACCCGACCGGGCCTTCAGTCGTCGCCGTCGGCGGCGGCCACGGCCAGGCGTCGGCGCTGGAGGCGGTCCAGACCTACGCCGGGTCTATCTCGGCTCTGGTGACCGTCGCCGACAACGGCGGCTCGTCGGGTCGGCTCACCCATCTCGGCATCCCCCCACCAGGGGACATCCGTCGCTGTCTCCTCGCCGTCACCCCCGAGCCGTCGATGTGGTCGGAGTTGTTCGCCCACCGTTTCAGCGAAGGAGACCTCGACAACCACTCCCTGGGCAACTTGATCCTGGTCGCACTCACCGACATCTTCGGCGACTTCTCCAGCGCAGTCGACACCGCGGCGCGGATGCTCGGAGCGTTGGGGGAGGTGATCCCGGTCGCCGACCAACCGGTGACTCTCTCCGCGGTGATCGACGGCGTCCCGGTGAGCGGTCAGGCGGCGATCGCCGGCACCGAGGGCCACGTCGCCAGCCTCGAGATCGACCCCTCCGACACCATGGCGTCGAGGAGGTCACTGACCGCCGTCGCCAGTGCCGACCAGATCGTCATCGGGCCGGGGAGCCTCTACACGTCGGTCATCTCCGCCCTCATGGTCCAGATGCTCGCCCCAGCCCTAATGGACGCCGAGGCGCAACGGGTGTTCGTTCTCAACCTGATCACCCAGGAGGGTGAGACCCTCGGCATGACCGGGGCCGACCATCTCGAGGCGCTGGCCGAGCATGTCGGGGTGGAAGGGCCGGGCGTGGTAGTGGCCCACGACGGTCCCATCGACGTCCCGGCCGGACACCAGGCGGTGACCCTCACCGCCGAGGAGGCGGCCGGTCACGGCTGGGAGTTGGTCCTTGCCGACCTCAACGACGAGTGGGCAGACTGGCCACGCCACGACCCCCTCAAACTGGGCCAGGTCCTGGAGAAACTCGCCAACACCGGGAAATGAGACGATGAACCCCTATCTCACGCTCGACGACGTCGATCTCGACGGCGTCGCCGTCCTGGTCCGATCCGACCTCAACGTCCCCCTGGAGAACGGAAAGGTCGGTGACGACTTCCGCATCAGGTCGGCACTGCCCACCCTGGACCGGCTGGTCGAAGCCGGCGCCGCGGTCAGCGTCTGCTCCCACCTGGGTCGCCCCGACGGGCCGGACCCGTCGCTGTCGCTCGATCCGGTGGCCCGCCGCATGCGCGAGTTGACCGCGCACCGGGTCGGCTTCGAGCGGGGAGGGGAGATCACCGTCCTCGAGAACACCCGTTTCCTCGCGGGTGAGACCCGCAACGACGCCTCCACCGCCGAGCGGCTCGCCGACGGATTCGACCTCTTCGTCCAGGACGCCTTCGGTTCGGTGCACCGCGCCCACGCCTCCACGGTCGGGGTGGCGGAGCGGGTGAAGTCGGTGGCCGGCCCCCTCCTCGACGCCGAGCTGCAGGCGCTGGGCCGGTTCCTATCCGAACCCGACCGCCCCTACACCATTGTCCTCGGCGGGGCAAAGGTCTCCGACAAGCTCGGGGTCATCGAGAACCTGTTGCCCAAGGTCGACCGGATGCTGATCGGTGGGGGAATGTGCTTCACCTTCCTCGCCGCCCGCGGATATGAGGTCGGCGACTCCCTCCTCCAGGAGGATATGGTCGACAAGGTCGCCGGGCTCTTCGACGGCCCCAACGGCCGCAAGATCATCCTCCCGGTCGACATCGCCGTGGGCGAGGAGTTCTCCGCCGACACCAGCCGGACGGTGGTGGGCGCTTCGGAGATCCCCGCGGGCACCATCGGCCTCGATATCGGACCCGGCACCAGTGCCGGCTTCCGGGAGTTGATCGAGTCGTCGGCCAACGTCTTCTGGAACGGGCCGATGGGTGTCTTCGAGTGGGAGACCTTCCGTCGGGGGACCGACCTCATCGCCCGGGCTCTCGCCGCCTGCCAGGGGTTCACCGCGGTCGGCGGGGGCGACTCCGCGGCGGCGCTCCGCGTCCTCGGCCTGGAGAACACCGTATCGCACCTCTCCACCGGGGGTGGGGCGAGCCTGGAGCTGCTGGAAGGCAAGATTCTGCCCGGTGTCGCGGTTCTGGAAAGATGGGTGCAATGACAGACCGCACCCCGCTGATCGTCGGCAACTGGAAAATGAACGCCAACCACCTGGAGGCGATCCAGATGGTCCAGAAGCTCTCCTACCGGCTCGAGTCCGACGACTACCAGCGGGTCGAGGTCGTGGTGGCGCCGCCGTTCACCTCACTGCGGTCGATCCAGGTGGTGGTGGAGCAAGACCGCATCCCCATCGCCCTCGGCGCCCAGAACGTCCATTGGGTCGACTCCGGCGCCTACACCGGAGAGGTGTCCCCTCCGATGCTGGCCAAACTGGCGGTGAAACACGTGATCGTGGGCCACTCGGAGCGCCGGGAGCATTTCGGGGAGACCGACGACATCGTCAACAAGAAGGCCAAGGCGGTGCTCGACGCCGACATGGCTCCCATCGTCTGTGTCGGGGAGACCCTCGAGCAGAGAGAGGCCGGCCGGGCCGAAGAAGTGGTGACCAGCCAGGTCGGCGCCGCCGTCCGCGGGCTGTCGATCGAAGACGGGTCGGTGCTGGCCGTCGCCTACGAGCCGGTGTGGGCCATCGGCACCGGACGCACCGCCTTGCCCGACGACGCCGGGCTCATCGCCGGGCTGATCCGCAACCAGTTGCGGGAAACCATCAACAGTCAGGTCGCCGAGCAGGTGCGCATCCTTTACGGAGGGTCGGTGAACCCGGGCAACATCAAGGACTTCATGGCCAAGACCGAGATCGACGGCGCACTCGTCGGTGGCGCCTCACTCGACCCCGACCAATTCGCCGCCATCGTTAGGTACCGCATATGAGTCACACGTTGATCCTGCTGCGACACGGACAGTCGATATGGAACCTGGAGAACCTGTTCACCGGGTGGACCGACGTCGGGTTGACCGAGGAGGGAGAGGCCGAGGCCCGCATGTCGGGCCGGCTGATGAAGGAGGAAGGGCTCGAGCCCGACATCATGTTCACGTCGGTGCTGAAGCGGGCCACCGAGACCGCCGACCTGGCACTGGAGGAGGCGGGATGGTCCGACATCCCCACGAAACGGTCTTGGCGTCTCAACGAGCGCCACTACGGCGACCTGCAGGGTCTCGACAAGAAGGAGACCGCCGACAAACACGGCGCCGAACAGGTGCTGATGTGGCGACGGTCCTATGACACCAGACCGCCCGCCCTGGATCCTGACGACTCCCGGCACCCGGCGAACGACGACCTGTACGCGGACATCGACCCCGAAGACCTGCCCGCCGCCGAATGCCTCGCCGACGTCGTCGACCGGATGCTGCCCTACTGGTTCGACGAGATCGTCCCCGAGTTGATTGCAGGCAAGACGGTGCTGATCGTGGCCCACGGCAACTCTCTGCGGGCGCTGGTGAAACATCTCGACGACGTCAGTGAGGACGAGATCGTCGGGCTCAACATCCCCACCGGGATCCCGCTCGTCTACACACTCGACGCCGACCTGAATCCGATAGAGAGCCGCTATCTGGGCGATCAGGCTGCGGCCGAGGCAGCCGCCGAGGCGGTGGGCAAGCAAGCCGGCTAGTCCAAGGTCGGCACAACTGGTACAATGACGTTCCCGCCCGTTGGCCGGGGGATTCCAGTGTCTGCGAGCTGATCGACCATGAACATCTTCACTGCGATCGCCATCGTCATCCACATCATCTTGTCTCTGGCCATCACCGCCCTGGTGTTGCTGCACTCGGGCAAGGGTGGGGGACTGTCCGATGTGTTCGGCGGAGGGATGTCGACGTCGAGCCTGACCGGCTCCACGGTGGTCGAGCGCAACCTGAGCCGGCTGACCGTGGCCGTCGGGATCCTGTTCGGGATCAGCACGTTCGCGCTCACCTTCATACTGAGCTAGGACAGCCGTAGAATCGCTGGTGGCTCACGTCGGAGTGGCGGAATTGGAAGACGCGCCAGGCTAAGGACCTGGTGGGGTTTACAGCCCCGTGGAGGTTCGAGTCCTCTCTCCGACACCATTGGGTTTTCGAGGGTTGCAGCAGGCGACTGCAACCACTTTGCAACCATTTCACTCGGACGAGCGTTCGAGGTCGATGACCCTTCTAGCCAGCTCGATTGCAAGCTCGATCAGATCGTCCTCACTGAGATCATGTGCGGCGATCGTTCCTACGGCATCTAGATACTCGGCACCGCCCACGTCCCATATCCCCTGGATGTGAGTCTCGGCCAGTGTGCGAGGATCGTTTCGCAAGTCATCGAGGAGCTGGTCGGCCACCATGCTGGTATTCGGGACGTTCTCTCGACGTTCCTCTGGTCCGATGTCTACGGGTTCCATCATTTGCCTCCTATCAGCGCGGCAACCGTCTCGGCGGCGTCCCGGTCCATCCCGTCGACAAGGTGCGAGTACCGATCCAGCGTGATCGCGATCGAGGCATGGCCTAACCGCTCCTGAACCACCTTGGCGTTCACACCCTGCTGTAGCGCCAGCGTCGCCCACGTGTGCCGGGTCGCCTGATGGAGTGTCAGCGGGGGCACTCCGGCTTCCAGGGCAAGCCGTTTCGTGTCTCTGGTGAACTTGTCCAGGTCCACCGGCTCGCCGATCTCATTACAGAAGACGAGATCCAGGTCGGCCCAAGCTGTCGACGCCCGTAAACGCTCCTCGAGTTGGCGGCGACGGTGGTCGCGCAACACGGCGACCGTCTGGCTGTCTAATGCCACCATCCGAGTCGAGGACGTCGACTTGGTGCGCCCGAGTCGATGCACCGGCCGATTCTTCACCAACACCATGGTGTCGACGACGGCCAGCCGTCCAGCATCCAGGTCGAGGTTCTGCCAACGGAGCCCGAACACTTCACTGCGTCTCATCCCGGTGGAACAAGACAACTGCCACGCCGGGTAGAGCCGATGATCCCGAACATGATCGAGGAAGGTCCGCAGTTGCTCGGCGGTCCACGCCGGGGAATCGGGTCGATCCAGCTTGGGGAGCTCGGCATCCTGTGCCGGGTTGCGGACTAGCACGCCCTGTCGTACCGCGTCCTTCAACGACTTCGAGAACGTCGTGTGCGTGTTGCGGATCGTCTTGGGGGAGTAGCGGTCTCCGAGATCGGCGTAGAAGCCAGCCACCATCATCGGGGTGAGCGTCTGCAATTTCACTGGGCCCAACCCGGCTGTGATCCGCTTCACATCGGAGTGGTAGCCGACCCTGGTGGTGTCGGCGATGTTCTGCCGCCCGTCCAACCACGACTCCAACCATGCCGCGACCGTGACCTTTGTCGGCTCTACGTAGACGCCGCTTGCCAGCCTGGACAGGATTTCGACCCGCGCGCTCTCGGCTTCTCGTTTCGTCGCATAACCCGAGTGCCATTTCCTGATCCGCTTCCCGGTGGCATCGTGGCCGGCGTCGATTACGACGCTCCACTTCTTGCCGCGCTTGATGACTGTGCCCTTCATGGTGTGTCCTCTCTGTCGGGAGCTGTGACCGTTCCCGACGCTGTGCTTGTCTGATCGTCCTGGGTCACGGTGAGCGTCCGTCTGTTCCGATACCCCCGGCTTTCCCTTTTGGTGTCGGCCCAAGTAGCGGGGGATCGAAATCGTGTCTCGCCCGTCCGACCCACTTCGCCGCTGTTGACTTCGAGACCTTGAACAGCTCGGCGATCTCCTTGGTCGGCGATCTCCCTGCCTTATGCGCCTTGATGTAAGCCGCAGCCACGTTCTCGAAGTGGGCCTTGTCCAATCGTGTTCGTCCGCTTCGTGCCTTGCGTATATCGAGAGAGTCGCCGGGCATTCGTTCGACCATCTGGCGCCGCGCGTCATTGATGAGCGAAGCGAAAGGAATCGCACGTAGGTCTGATGTGGTGACGGGGCGGTCCCTGTCCGCCGCGGCCACGGTCACCGAGACGACTTCGAGTCGGTCGTCCAATTCTGCCCACTCAAACGCGATGACCCACGGTCCCTGTGGCGGCGGGTATCTGAACGATGCATTCATACACTCACTCTAGTCACACCCGGGAATGTGTCGGCAACACCCCTCACCGCAACGTTCCCATTGTCAGTAAAAAAGGCAATGTTCGGAGTGGCACACCACAGACAACAGATGGTAAACACCAGAGGGCATGGAAAGAATCAGAGCCCTCACCCGAATCCGACGTCTCTGTGCGTCGGGCGCAGCCCGGTCAATCCGGGTCGGCGCGGGGCTGTCGCTTGGAGCCCTGGCGGATCATTTGGGAGTCCAGCGATCCACCGTTTACCGATGGGAGACGGGACAGCGCCGACCTCAGGAAGACCGGGCTATCGAGTACCTCAAAGTCTTAGATGAGATAGCGAAGGGATCGTGAAGGACGTGGTGAGTCTCCGAGACTTCCCCTTCTGGCAGCGTCCTGCGGTCTGGCTGGTGCGTCGGGTAGCTATGTACGGGTTCTCTCGAGGGTGGCTGCGATGAGCGGCACCTTGACGATCCCGGAAGTCGCCGCCCTGCTCGGCCTCTCCCGGAACACCGCATATGAGGCGGCGCGGAGCGGCGAGATTGCCGGTGTTCCCGTGATCTCGGTCGGCCGGCGGCTGCTGGTGCCGCGTAAGCCGTTACTCGAGCTTCTTGGAGAAGACGAAGACCCCGCCGCAGCGGGGCCCTCCACCGTTTCGAGCCGAATACCGGGGATTCCGGCTCCACCTGTCGACGTCTCAGACGACCACCGACATGAGCCACTCTAACAGGCGTCCGGCCGCGGTCCGGAACCTCGGAGACGGCTTCGTCGGGGTTTGGGTCGCCTTTGAGGACAAGGATCGCGCCAAGGCTCTGCCAAGCGCACGCTGGGATCCAAGCCTGAAGTGCTGGCGGGTGAACATCGCTCTTGAAGACGAGGCCCGTCGCCTAGTCGACAGGCTGAACGGCTCCGTCGACGGAGAGCTCGAAGACGCCTTGGAGACACTCTTCGGACGTGTCCCCAGTCGTCTCCACGCCGCGACCTACAAGGCGTTAGTAAAGGTCTGGCATCCCGACGCGGGCGGCGACCTGGTCGCCTCGCAGGCCCTCAACCAGACGTGGGGCCGGCTGAAATGATCGACCACGCGATCGGCTACGCCCAGAAGGGATGGGAGATCCTGCCCTTGCGCGGCAAGATCCCGGCGATCTCCAAGCGTGCCGGCGGTAACGGTGTCCTCGATGCGACTTCCGACCTCGAACAGGTCGCCGCGTGGTGGGACCGTTACCCGAAGGCGAACATCGGCGCCCGGGTTCCCGCCGGTGTCATCGTCACCGACACCGATCCTCGCACCAACCCGAACGTCGACGACGACTTGAGAGACGCTGCAGGCGAGCTGCCCGACACTCTCACCGCCATATCAGGCCGTGGTGACGGTGGCCGGCACTACTACTGGCGCCACCCCGGCGGGAACATCTACACCCGGAATCTTCCACCCGGCGTCGACGTCAAGACGCATGCCGGGTACGTCGTCCTGCCGCCGAGCATCCACCCCGACAGCGGCCGGCCGTACCGGTGGGTCGACGCGGCCGCCCCGATCGTCGAGGCTCCGCTACGTCTCCAACTCCTACTCGCCCCGCCGCCACCACCGAAACGGCCCAAGCCGAGACGATGGACCTCGGACGGTGACTCCCCGGCGGACGCTTTCACCGCCTCCACTACATCGAGCCTCTACTACGGGGGAGACCCTAGGCATCGGCCGGCTCCGGTTGGCTTCTCGATCAAGAAGACCGGATCGAAGACCCGTTATCTGGTCGAGAAGGGCTCGGCTGGCGATCAGTTGCTGGCATCGCTGGCTTCGCCCAAGTTGGCTCGGCCGTACACCGCCGCCGGATGGCTGGTCGATTAGATCGTGGCGGGGCTGGGGTTCTCCCCGGCTCCCCGGCCTGCCACCCGTCACGGGGGCCGGCTGAAGGGCGACCCGGCGGCTGTCGGACTGCGCCTCAGCATCGGCCGGCCCGAGTAGGTTCGGTAAGGAGCATCGGCAGTCCGGCCGATCCGGAAAGAGAGCTGCCGAGAAAGGACAGAAGATCATGGACGACAAGTCCTTCATCATCCGCGTGCCCAAGCAATGGGTTCGCACCGCACTCACCGTGACGGTAACCGCGCTGATCGTGGCACCACTAGCCGCTGTGGCCTCTCACAGCTTCACCGACGTGCCCAACAGCAATACGTTCCACGAGGACATTGCTTGGTTGGCCGATGCTGGTGTCACCAAAGGCTGCAATCCGCCTGACAACACCGAGTTCTGTCCCGACGACAACGTGACCCGTGGTCAGATGGCAGCATTCATGAACCGGTTCGCCGGTTACATAGGCGCTAGCGATGGCACACCGGCTCAGGCCGACAACGCGACGAATGCGGATCACGCGACAAGCGCAGATCACGCGACTTCGGCTGACGACGCCGACACCCTGGACGGCAAGAACGGGACGGCCTACGAGACCCGGGTGGCCGCCGACGGCTGCAGGAAAAACACCGACGGCTCCACCACAAGCTGCGGTCCCAATTCAGACGGATCGCTCCCCGATAGCTCCACATTCGAGTTTGCCGCGGCAACGATCAATGCTCCGTCGAGCGGAACCATGGTCGTATCGGGTCATACGCTATCCACTACGACTAACTGGCTCACGCTCGATGAAAGCTGTGCCCCGCCCGATGGTGCCGCGATCGACGCACAGCTTCTCAATGGGGTCATCTGGGCGGACGAGAGCTCCGGAGGAACCGGCACAACAGCGGTCAATGTCTCGAGCGGAAGCCACATTGTCCGGCTGTGTGGTTTCAGCAGTACCTCTGATTCCATCTTCAATGCCCAGGTGACCGCGATCTGGACCGCTGGCGGCAGCGTGTCGATCGCCGACGCGTCTGTTTCTTCCAGCGGCTCGGACTCGGCGCTGTTTGAGGACCCGCTCAACGGCTGAGGGAGGGCGGCACCCCGGCAGAGGCGACAAGAACACGAAAACTTCGCTCTCAGAGGACCGTCACGTCTCTCGTCGCATCATGTAGCGTGCCGGGACGTTGAGTTGGGGTCACGCTCACGGCGAGACAACGATCAAACCCCGCGAGAAAGCCCCGAAGATCACCCTCCTCATAAAGGATGACCGTCGGGGCTTCTCGCCATTACTCGTAGACGCTTTGTGGAATCTGCCCATGTCGTCGGTGACGACGAGGTCTTTCGTCACTCCGTCAAGGGCGAGTTACTGATCGGCAGTTGGAAGGTCGCGGCCGCAATGTTTACAGACGACGGCGGCGGGTCGTATGTCCTCAGCACAAAACGGGCAGGTGCGACCACCACTCTCTGCCGTTGGTGCCGGTGGGCTTTGGACCACCGCAGGACTACTGGTTGGGGGGTTGTTGGCCGCCATTGCGAGGGCCACGATCCACCCGATGAGCGTCCAACCTAAGAATAGGTTCACTACGAACACCGAGTTCGCGTTGTGTTTCTTGCGAGCGATGATTGAGGGAAGGAAATACAGGACAGCAAGACCGCCGAGCATGGCTACCCCCGAAAAAGTGTCCCCCTGCCCAGATACGCTGATCAGGATTAACAGTAGAAACGCTCCCCCGGTAATCCAGACGGTCTTGTTTCTGGCTAGATCAGCGAGTTTCGAATCCGACTCGTCGGGGAGCCGAGGTTCGTTTGGGCGTATCACAAAATGATCCCCTCCTCACTTGCCCTTGGCGGCGAGCCTACTGGACGAGTCTTACACAACCCTAGACGAGGCGACGACGGGTTAGCCCGAGACTGCAACCAAATTGCAACCCAACCCGGTGAAACAGGCTGATACGGGTTGGGAGACCGACCTGAGAATCTCCCGGTATTCATTGACTTCTTGGTACTAGCCGATACGGGTTGGTATGGCCCTGGTTCGGTTTACAGCCCCGTGGAGGTTCGAGTCCTCTCTCCGACACTGCAAGTTCTCCGACACCATCGGGTTTTCCGGGGAGTCCGGTTGGCCGATACTGTGAGACGTGATGCTGACCACCCCGATGAGGCGGATAGGCGTGGCTTGGTTCGTGGCGTTCTGCGTGTCGGCGGGGCTCGTCTTTGGTGAGTTCGTCAACCAGATCAACCCGATCCGCTACTTGTTACGGCCGGTCGTCTTGGTGCTTGGACTGTCTCTGCTGGTGGCTCTCGTTGCAGTGCTGTTCGACAGGTGGGCGCCGATGGTTGCGGGTTTGGGGGCCGCTGGGATCGTCCGCCCGTCTCTTGTCGTCTTCTGGCTAGTCGTCGTTTCCGCCGTGGTGGTTGGCTACCAGGTCTTCTTTAAACCTT
>DATKCE010000040.1:0-3501 GCA_035513335.1 Acidimicrobiia bacterium | reverse complement strand
TCGTGCCGGGCTCTCCGATCGGATCGCCGCCCTGTTCGCCGGGGACCACATCAACGTCACTGAGGATCGGGCAGTGCTGCATCCGGCTTTGCGGGCTGGTCCAGGCGACGAGTTCTCCGTCGACGGCATGGACGTGACCCGGGATGTCAGCGACGTCCTCGAGCGGATGGCGGAGTTCGCCGACCGGGTCCGCGGCGGCACATGGCAGGGGCACACCGGTCACCGAATCAACCATGTGGTCAACATCGGGATCGGCGGCTCGGACCTGGGACCGGCCATGGCATTCAAAGCCCTTCGCCCCTACGTCTCTCCCGACATCGACGCTCATTTCGTGTCGAACATCGACCCGGCCGACCTCCACTCGGTGCTCGACCTGGTCGACCCCGAAATCACCCTCTTTGTCGTCGCCTCCAAGACCTTCACAACCCTCGAGACCCTCACCAACGCTCGCACGGCCCGGGCCTGGCTGGTCGATCGACTTGGCGACGACGCGGCGGTGGCACGCCATTTCGTCGCCGTCTCCACCAACGCCGAGGCCGTCGCCGCCTTCGGCATCGACACCGCCAACATGTTCGGGTTCTGGGATTGGGTCGGTGGCCGATACTCGATGGACTCCGCGATCGGGCTCAGTCTCATGATCACGATCGGACCCGACGCCTTCGGTGAGATGCTGTCGGGCTTCCGGACCATCGACCGCCATTTCCGCACCACTCCGTTCGAACACAACGTGCCGGTGCTGCTCGGCCTGATCGGTGTCTGGTACCGCAATGTGTTGGGCTATCCCACGTACGCGGTCCTGCCCTACAGCCAGGACTTCGCCCGGTTCCCGGCCTACCTCCAACAGCTCGATATGGAATCGAATGGTAAGAGCGTCCGGTTGGACGGGTCACCGGTGGACATGGACACCGGGCCGGTCGTGTGGGGGGAGCCGGGCACCAACGGCCAGCATGCCTTCTACCAGATGCTCCACCAGGGCACCACTGTCGTCCCCGCCGACCTGATCGGGTTCGTTGAGTCGTCGGTAGATGTTGGCGGTCAGCACGACTTGCTGATGGGAAACATGTTCGCTCAGGCCGAAGCGCTGGCTTTCGGCAAGACTCCCGACGAGGTTGCGGCCACCGGGGTCGATGCCGGTCTGGTGGCGCATAGGACCTTTCCGGGCAACCGTCCCACCTCGGTGATACTGGCCCCCCGGCTCACCCCCTCGGTCCTCGGTCAGCTCGTCGCCTTGTACGAGCACAAGGTCTTCGCACAAGGTGTGATCTGGGGAATCAACTCGTTCGACCAGTGGGGGGTGGAGCTCGGCAAGGAGCTCGCCACGACCATCATCGGCGAGCTGACCTCGGAGACTCCACCCGACCTCGGACACGACTCTTCGACCAACGCCCTGATCCGCCGTTACCGAACGGAACGGGGCCGTCGGTGACCATCCGACTCGAAGTCGACATTGGAGGCACCGGAATCACGGCGGCGCCGGTCGACCTCGAACGAGGATCGCTGGTTGACGATCGACAATACGTCGCCACCCCTCGCCATGCCACCCCCGCCGCGGTGGCCACCACTGTCGCCGAGCTCGTGCACGGCGTCGGTACCGCCGGTCCGGTCGGGCTGGGGTTCCCCGGAGTCCTCAATTAGGGCGTCACCGCGACCGCCGCCAACCTTCATCCCGACTGGATGGGCACCAACGCCGAGATCCTGTTCTCGCACCAACTCGGGGGGCGCCCGGTGAAAGCGAGTTGATCAGCTCGAAGAACATCACGTGATCAACGACGCCGACGCCGCCGGGCTCGCCGAGATGGGTTTCTGCGCCGGTGCCAGTCAATCCGGTGTTGCGGTGATGGTCTCGCTCGGAACGGGTATCAGCAATTCAGCCAATAGAGCGGCTGAATACTGTGCCTTTACGGACCCCATGAGCGATGAGATGTGCCAGAGTCGGCGGGAGGGCCCCAAGGTGACAGTCGAAGACGTTCGGACCGAGGATGGGCATGAACTCTACCTGGTGCGCCCCGACGCAACGGCCGATGGGGCGGCCGTCCTGTATTTGCACTGGTTCGACGAGGCACCCAGCGCCAACCGCACCCAATACCTCGAAGAGGCGACGCGTCTGGCTGAGGTGGGGGTGGTGTCCCTCCTTCCCCAGTTGTCTTTCCCGTGGCACTCGGCTCCGACAGACACAGATCGAGACCTGGGTCGGATCAAGTCCGAGCTGGAGTTCTTGCACGCCGCTCATGCCGTTCTGTCCGACACCGAAGGTGTCGACAACAATCGGATCGCGGTGGTAGGGCACGACTTCGGAGCCATGTAGGCATCGCACTTCTCGGACATGTCGAGCTGCGAGCGGCCGTGTTTGTGGCGGCCACCCCATGTTGGGCGGATTGGTTTCTCCGTTTCTGGCCCATCGCCTCCGACCGTTACGACTACATGGGCGCCCTGAGTGCCGTCGATCCGATAACGACGATCAGCAAGGCCGCTTGCCCACTTCTGTTCCAGTACGGGAAGACCGACTTCTACATCGCTCCGATGACCGGGCTCGAGCTGTTCCAAGCTGCACCAGAGCCCAAACAGGTTCTCAACTATGACAGTGATCATGAGATGGATTTGGAGGCGATCCAACACGACCGGATCGCCTTCCTCGCCGAGTCTCTCGGCTTCACCCTGTGAGGGCCACCCAGTCACCAAGTCGAGATCGACGTCTACCGACGGGAGGACACCGGCTGGACCCAGGTCGGATCGAACATCTCGACCATCGCCGATGACGACGTTGGTTGAACCCGTCCGATCACCCGGTCCGGCTCAGAACCGCCCGCAGGTGGGGCTCCATTCGGCTGGTCGTGTTCGTGCTCATCGACATCTCATAGGAGAGCGTGTCATCTTCCACGGTGAGAGTCCGAATCGAGGCGAGAACCCGGTCATCCCCGGCATATTGCTGACTCTCGAGCTGCATTTGCCAGGAGTCACCCGCCCGGGACCACGTCCCTCGCATCGCTTCGCCTCTACCGGCCTGGGCGTTGAAGACCTTGAGCGTGCCGTCACTGGAGATCCGCAGGAGCCCCGTCTCCCAATGGGACACCACCTCGCCTTGTGGGACCTCACGCCAGGCGCGCTGGTCGTAATGCAACGAGGGGTGGTCACTGCGCTCCGTGATCGCCAGGAGCTCGCGGTAGCGAAACGGCTCGATTGTCGGATAACCACCCTCTCCATGCCCCACCCAGATTCCGACCAGCTTGGAGACGAGTTCAAGGACATCGGGTTGACGGCTCACGAGATCGCGGAAGCCTACGGCGTTCCCGGGTGGCGCAACTCAAACCAACCCGCTCAATTCGGACATCGGGGTGACGGTTAGATCAGACGGCCAGAGCGCTGCCGCTACCGGCAGGGGCGATCAGCAGCTGCAGGGAGGCGTCAGTGATCGCGGGTGTCGACGTCGACGTCCTTTTTCACGTATTCGGTGTGCTGCTCCTTCTTCGTGGCGGTCAATGCCACCATGGACAGGATTGCACC
>DATKCE010000039.1:0-71363 GCA_035513335.1 Acidimicrobiia bacterium | reverse complement strand
AGCAGTATCGATGGCGGGCCGACTTTGACAGGTTGGCTCCTGGACCTCCGGGTGTTCTGCTGCCGGGGTTCCACTGCGAGAATCTCCTTGTGAGCGTGGGGATGTTCTGCCAAACAGACGCCGGTCGGCCCGCTGCTACCGCGCTCGCTGAAACCGTTCGCGGGAGTTAGCGGTCAGCCGACCACGGCGCCGAAGGCTTGGCCGATGAACCAGGCGAGGAGACCACCGACACCGGCCACGACCATGTTCTCGAGGCCGGACCTGATCCAGGAGGTCTTGGCGACGTACGCCTTGACCACGCCTACTGCAAACAGCCCCGTCACCGAGAGTGCCGTGGCGACGATGAGGGCTGAGGTGGCCGAGTCCATCAACATGAATGGGACGACGGAGGGGGCCGATCCGGCGAGGAACAGGAAGCCAGCCGCGAACATCGCCCGGAACGGTGACCGGCGCTCGGAATCGACCACACCGAACTCGAGGGCGGCCATCGCGTTGAGGAGCGCGTGATCGTTGTCCTCGAAAGCACTCATCACGTCGTCGAGATGCTCGCGACGAACCCCCATCTCGGTGAAGAAGCCGCGCAGCTGACTCAGCTCCAGGTCCCGGAACTCACGGATGTGCGTCGCCTCCAGGATCAGCTCGGCTTCCAGGACCTCGTCCTGGGACTTGGTGGCGAGGTACTCCCCGGCCGCCATCGACACTGCCCCAGCGATGGCGCCCGCCACGGCCGTGAGCAGTACCTGGCCCCTGTCGAGCCCTCCACCGACGACCCCCACCACGAGCAGGAATATCGAGACCAACCCGTCGTTGACGCCGAGGATGATGTCACGCCAGTACTGACGAGTCTCACCTATGTGCGGGATGTATCCCTGGGGAAGCTGGTCGTCGACGGCCACGTCCGCCAATCTTACGGTTCTGGCTAGCCTCGACCATCGGACATGATCATCGTGATGCGCCCGGACGCGACCGAAGCCGAGATCGCCAGCGTCGTCGAGCAACTGCGGTCGATGGGGGCGGACGTGAGCGTGTCGTCGGACTCCGACCGCACCGTCGTCGAGGGGACGGTGGAGTCGACGCTCCAAGATGGCGCCCCATGGGATTCGTTCCCCGGAGTCGAGCAGGTGATGCCGGTCGTGCCTGGTGGTCGCCGGGTCGGTCGTGAATTCCAGTCTGCGACGACGGTCGTGAGGGTGGGGCCGGTCGAGATCGGCAGCGGCTCACTAGTTGTCGTCGCCGGTCCTTGTGCCGTCGAGAGCCGGGATCAACTCCTCGAGACCGCCACCGCGGTCTGCGACGCCGGCGCGGCGATACTGCGCGGTGACGCCTTCAAGCCGAGGACGTCTCCCTACAGCTTCCAGGGTCTGGGCAAGGCGGCTCTCGAGATCCTCTCCGAGGCCAGGGACCTCACCGGTCTTCCGTTCGTCGCCGAGGTGTTGGACCCCCGTGATGTCGATCTGGTGGCGTCGTATGCCGACATGATCCGGATCGGGACCAGAAACATGTCCAACGACGCCTTGTTGCGCGAGGTGGGAAGACAAAGTCGACCGGTGCTTCTGAAGAGGGGTCGGGGTTCAACGGTCGAGGAGTGGATCGATGCCGCCGAGCACGTGCACAGTTCGGGCAACCCGCACATCGTCCTGGTCGAGAGAGGCGTGCGCGGCTTCGATCCCTCGGCCCGCAACACCCTCGACCTCACGGCCGTGCCGGTTGCCCAGTCGCTGACCCATCTCCCGGTCATGGTTGACCCGTCGCACGCCGCAGGGCGAAGAGACCTGGTTGCGCCGCTGGCGCGTGCCGCCGTCGCCGTGGGGGCGGACGGCGTGCTGCTCGACGTGCACCCCTCACCTGACATCGCCCTCGTCGATGGCGCCCAGGCGTTGATCCCCGAGGAGTTCGCCACGCTGATGGTGGAGCTGCGGGCGGTGGCGGACGCCGTGAGGGGGAGTTGATCCTATGAGACGTCCCTAAGAACGTTAGATCCGGGCCCTACTGCATCATTTTGGGACGTGTCAGGGAGAGGACGGCGGCGGTGCCGACGCGAAGGCCGACCGCGATGGCGTCCTCGTTCAGGAGGAACGCGGCCGAGTGGAGGTCGCCCCCTCCCGACGCGGTCCCCAAGCGGAAGAGGGCTCCGGGGGTCCTGGTCAGGTAGTCGGAGAAGTCCTCCCCACCCATCGAAGTCTCGGTGGGTACCACCACGTCGGGTCCCAGCTCCAGGCCGATGGCTGCGGTCGCCCGCTCGACCACCGTCTCGTCGTTGACGACGGGGGCTATCCCCTGCTGATAGTCGAGGGTGTAGCCGGCACCGCTCATGGCGAGGAGCGAGCCCAGCGTCTTGTCGACCAGGGAGGGAAGGACGTCCCAGAGACGGGAATCGAGGGTCCGAACCGTTCCCTTGAGCACCACTTCCGTGGGTATCACGTTCGGGGCATCGCCCCCCTGTATCGATCCGAAAGCCACCACGACCGGCGACCGGGGGTCGATCGCGTTGCGGATCGCCATTGGGAGCTCGACGGCGACGCGAGCAGCCGCGGTGACCAGATCTACCGTCTTGTGCGGTCGGGAGGTGTGCCCGCCCGGGCCGTGCACCGTGATCCTCATCGCATCTGAGCCAGCCGTGATCGCTCCCACCCGTGCCCCCACCCGACCTACGGGCAGGGTCGGATCGACGTGGAAGGCGAGCAATCCTTCGAACCCGTCGACCAGGCCCTCCTCGACCATCTCGATGGCGCCCCCGGGAATCGACTCCTCGGCGGGTTGGAAGACGATGCGAACTCCCGTGTCCGGCGCCAGCCGGGAGACGGCCACGGCGATGCCGGCGGCGATCGCGGCGTGGGCATCATGGCCGCAGGCATGCATCCAGCCCTCGTTGTCGGAACGAGGTGAGTTGTGAGCCGGTTCCTGTATCGGAAGCGCATCGATGTCGGCGCGAAAGCCCACCCTGGGGTTGGTGCCGACGTCGACCCAGCCGCCGGTCTTTGGGTGGCGGTCGTTGAACACGAGCCCGGCCGTGTTGAGGAATCGGCCGATGATCTCGGTGGTCCGATATTCGTGATGGGCCGGCTCCGGGGTGCGGTGCAGCAGCCGACGCAATTCGACCACCTGAGGGGTCAACTCCTCCACCAGCCCCGCCAGCTCGTCAGGGCCAGGCATGGGTCGAGACTAACCGGGACGGCTCACTCATAGAAGAGAGACTCGAACGTCCTCCGGGACCGTCGCGTGTACCTCCGGTACTGCTCGCGCAGCGTCCCGGTGCGGTCGAAGCCTAGGGAGGCGGCCAACCGGGCAGTTGCCCCGGGATCGGTGGGGAGGGAGTCCGAAGGGCGACCACTTTGCAGATGGAGCCGGAGACGGACCCTCGTGCAGAAGAGATACGCGTCGTGGAGAGCATTGAAATCGCCACTGGTGAGGATGCCCGCCTCGCGCAGGGCGCGCAGCGCAGGAAACGTGCCGGGCACCCGGAGCTCGGGTATCCGTCCCCCGTGTCGAAGTTGGAGCAGCTGGACCAGGAACTCGACATCGCTGAGACCCCCGGGGCCCAGCTTGAGGTGGAAGTCGGGGTCCTCATGGGACGGGATCCGCTCGGACTCGACCCTCGCCTTGATCTCTCTCACGCTGCGCGTGATCTCCGACGGCAGGTCTCTGCGCCACACCACCGGATCGATCATCTCGAAGTAGGCGTCGAGTAGGTCCTGATCTCCACCTGCCGGCCGTGTCTTGACCAGCGCCAGCAGCTCCCACGGTTCCACCCACTCGTCGTAATAGCGGCGGTAGGAGTCCACCGATCGAGTGATCGGTCCCTTCCGCCCCTCCGGTCGCAGGCCGGTATCGAGCTCATAGGCGTCACCGTGCCGGTTGGGACGGGACAGTATCGCCTCGAGGGAGACGGCGACCTGAGCCCCCTGGTCGGGCCGGCCGTCACCGTGGATGTAGATGAGGTCGACGTCGGAGCCGTAGGCCAACTCCCGGCCCCCCCATTTTCCCATCGCCACCACGGCGAACCGGACGTCGGACACGTCGATCATGTGCAGGGCGCCGACCATGGCGGCGTCCGCGCTGTCGGACAGAGCTTGCAGGGTCGACTCGGGAGGTGCCGCCCCGAGAATGTCACGAGCCGCGATCCGCAGCTTGCGCCGCCGGACGAATCGGCGGATCGTTCCGATCTTGGCGTCCTCGTCGGGACGGGAGTCGAGCAGTATCAGCAAGCGCTCGGTGGCGTCCTCTCGTTCGCGGATGGTCCCAAGGGCGTCATCGTCGGCCAACCTCGGGATGAACTCGGGTATCCGGTCGATGAGGTCGCCGACCAGCTTCCCGGTGCCGAGCAGGGTGCACAGGCGCTCGCCGGCCAGCGGGTTGTTCTGGAGCAGGGTGATGAGAGCCGAGTGGTCACGTGTGTGCGCCATCAGGAGACGCAATTGGGCGAGCCCGAGATCGGGGTCGGGCGACTGGGAGAGCCAATCGAGCATCAGGGGGAGCACCTGCTGCATCACCCGGGAGCGTCGGCTCAAGCCGGCGGTCAGGTCGCCGACCGCCTCCGTGGCCGCCACCACATCGTGAAATCCGAGCGCCTCCAGCCGGATCGCTGCCGCCGCCGGGTCGAGTCGGGCGTCTTTCAGTCCGACCAGGGACTCCAGGATCGGGCGGAAGTAGAGGCGCTCGTGGAGATCGCGGGCGGTCTCTCGAACCTCAACCAGTCGTCGGTCGAGTTCTGCGGCCGGGTTCTGGTTGAAGCCGAGAGCTCGCCCCAGCCAGTCCCGGTCCTCCTCCGTGGTGGGGAGGACATGGGTCTGCTTGAGCTCACGCAACTGGAGCCGGTGCTCGACGTCTCTCAGGAATCGGTATGCGGCGGCGAGTCGTTCCGCCTCGGTCTCCTCGATATAGCCGTGATGCGTGAGCGCTTCGATGGCGGCGAGCGTCGAGGTGACCCGGAGATCCGCGTCGAATCGCCCATGCACCAGTTGGAGGAGTTGCACCGCGAACTCGATGTCCCTGATGCCACCACGTGAGCGCTTGATATCCCTCGAGCTGGCCCCGTTCTCAGTTTGAGCCTTGATGGCCCGGATGCTGCGAAGGGCGTCGACGTCGAGGCCCTCGTCCCAGATGATGCGATCGCACATCTCCCTGAAGCGGCGGCCCAGGTCGGGGTCACCGGCCGCGGGTCGTGCCTTGAGCAGAGCCTGCAGCTCCCACGCCTCGCTCCACCGGGAGTAGTACCCGATGTAGGCGTCGAGGCTGCGGGAGAGCGGTCCCATCGTTCCTTCCGGTCGCAGGTCGGCGTCGACGTTGAGAGTCGGCCCGTCGAAGGTCGGGGCGGACAAGGTCGAGATCAGACGGCTGGCTATGCCCAGCGCGGCTGCCCGACTCTCGGCATCTTCACCGGGCACCGGCTCGTGCACGAACACGAGATCGATGTCCGAGTAGTAGTTCAGCTCTCGGGCTCCCCACTTCCCCATGGCGATGACGGCGAACCCGATCCCTCGGGAGATGGGGTGACGGTCGGCGACGTGGTCGATCGCCGCCTCCAGCTCCGATGCCACCAGGCGGTCGATCTCGTCGGAGAGGCGGGCCGTGGTCTCTTCGAGAGTCGTCTTTCCGGTGATGTCGTCGAGAGCGGCATCGATCAGAAGCGACTGGAGCTTGACGCTGATCGTGTCCGCGGCGCGCGGAGGCTCCGCCAGATGTGGGCGCCGCAACAGGGCATCGGCCAGGGGCGGGCTCACCAGCCGAAGGGTGGAGGCGAGTTGCTCGACGTCGTTCACTGCCGTCAGGCTATGACGTCGGACTTCGAAGAGCCACGGCGTATCGTGACGGCATGGCCCTGAGGGTTGCCGGAGCCCAACTGAATCTGACCGTCGGTGACATTCCCGGCAACGAGGAGAAGATCGCCGCGGCGATGGAACGCGCCGAGGAGGCAGATGCCGACATCCTCCTGGTTCCCGAGTTGGCCATCGCCGGATACCCACCCGAAGACCTGGTGCTGCGTCGGGACTTCGTCGAAGCGAACATCGAAGCTCTGCGTCGTCTGGCCCGAAGGTCGGGGAGAACCACGACGGTCCTGGGGTTCGTCGATTTCGCCACGGGCAGGGGCAGCGGCGCAGAGGACGCCGAGGCCCGTTCCGTGGCCAACGGAGCTGCCGTCATATCCGGTGGCGAGCTGCGTGGGGTGTACCACAAGGTGCTCCTTCCCAATTACGGGGTGTTCGACGAGGACCGCTACTTCGTCGAGGGGGCCGATCCGGGCCGGGTCTGGGAGATCGAAGGCGTGCCGGTGGGGATCTCTGTCTGTGAGGACATCTGGCGTCCCGACGGACCGCCTGCCCGACAGGCCGCCAACGGCGCCCGGGTACTGCTCAACATCAATGCTTCACCCTTCCATCGCGGGAAGGCCGGGGAGAGGGAGGAGATGCTCGCAGTCAGGGCGCGGGCGGGCACCGCCTCGGTGGTCTATCTCAACCTCGTGGGGGGCCAGGACGAGTTGGTCTTCGACGGGGCTTCGGCGGTGATGGCACCCGACGGCCGGCTGCTCCACCGTTCGCCACAGTTCGAGGAGGACTTCTTCCTCGTCGACGTGCCGGTTGGGGACGAAGAGGCCGCCGTGGGGCGCATCGCCCCGTTGCTGGAGCCCACCGAGGAGATCTATCGGGCCCTGACCACGGGTCTGAGTGACTATTGCCGCAAGAACGGCTTCGCGGGCGTGGTGGTCCAACTCTCCGGAGGCGTCGACTCGGCGGTCGCAGTCACGATCGCCGCCGATGCATTGGGCCCTGATTCGGTGTGGGCCCTCGGCATGCCGACCAGGTTCTCGTCGCAGCACTCGGTCGAAGATGCCCGCGTCCTGGCAGACAATCTGGGAATCCGTTTCGATGTCGTTCCCATCGACGGTGTCTACGAGTCGCACCTGGACGCTCTCGCCGGGATCTTCGAGGGGACCGATTTCGGCGTGGCCGAGGAGAATCTCCAGGCGCGGGTGCGTGGCACCGTGGCGATGGCCATCTCCAACAAGTTCGGGCCGATGGTGGTGGCCACAGGCAACAAGTCGGAGATGGCGGTGGGTTACGCCACTCTCTACGGCGACATGGTCGGCGGATACGCGGTCCTCAAGGACGTGTTCAAGGGGGTCGTCTACGAGTTGGCGAGGTGGCGGAACAAGGACGGCGAGGTAATCCCGCAGAACAGCATCGACAAGCCGCCATCGGCGGAGCTCCGCCCCGACCAGAAGGACTCCGACTCTCTGCCCCCATATGACGTGCTCGACCCGATCCTGGAGCGATACATCGAGAACGACATGGGAGTGGCTGAGATCATCGCCGAGGGTTACGACGCCCATACGGTCCTGGAGGTGGCGCGTCTGGTCGACCGCAACGAGTACAAGCGGCGCCAGTCTGCTCCCGGGGTGAAGATCACCACGAAAGCGTTCGGGAAAGACCGGCGGTTGCCGATCACCAACCACTACCGGCCAAGTATCCCATGATCACCGAGGTCCTCATCAACGGGTTTTCCTCCGATGGGAGGATCCCGGTCACGGATTCGTCCGTCTTGCGTGGGGACGGCTGTTTCGAGGTGCTCAAGGCCTACGGGGGCAAGCCCTTCTCCCTCGACGAGCATCTCGACAGGCTGGCCGCCAGCGCGAGGGCGCTCGACATCGTCCTCCCGGATCGCTCCCGACTCGCCGACTGGATCGAGAAGACCGCCGCCGACCTGGTCGACGGTGCGGTTCGCGTCGTGGTCACCCGCGGCTCGAGTGTCCCCGGCCTCGATGCCCCGTCCAATGTGATCGTCTTTGGCCATGTCTGGGACAGGGGATCCGAGCCGGCCCGCCTGTTTCCTGTCGTCGCGCCGTGGCATGCCGCCGGGGTCGACTGGGACCTGGCCGGCGCCAAGGTGATCTCCTATGCCCCCAACATGGCGGCCACCCGCCGCGCCACTGTCGAGGGTTTCGAGGACGCCCTGCTGGTGACCCCCGGAGGAGTGATGCTCGAGGGCCCCACCTTCTCGATGGGTTGGGTGGTGGACGGGAGACTCGAGACCCCGGGACTCGAGTTGGGCATCCTCGACTCGATCACACGAAGAGTCGTCCTCGAGATCGCCGAGGAGCTCGGACTGGAGGTGGCGGAGGGGACTTGGGACCTGAGCCGGCTCGACTCGGCCACCGAGGTCACCGCCTGGTCTACGGTTCGTGAGGTCCAATCGGTGGCGGCGGTAGGGGAGCGGACGTGGGAGCCGGGTCCGGTGACCGACCGTCTCCGGGGTGTATTCGCCGAGCGGGTGGGGTAAGGAACCTTCTCGCACTAGCGTTTCGTTCTGCCGACATGAGATTTCGACTCCTGACCCTCACCGCCTTGCTCGCTCTCGTTGGAGCTGGCTGCAACGGCGACGGTCCCGAGCTGTCCACCGATTCGACCATCGTTATCGGTGGCAGCGAGACCACGGCTCCCGCGGATGGCGCCACCACCACGACTTCGGGCAGTGACGGCACCTCACCACCCACGACCCTCGTCGGTGAAACCGTCAGCGAGCACGAGGTGGTCAACGAGATCCCCAACGACGACGGGATCGAGCGGCATGTCGTCATCCCCAACGGGGCATACACCGACGTCGATCTGGAGAATTTCGTCATCGACCTCACCGAGCAGTATCCCGACCTCTATGGAGCCGAGGTATTCGACGACGCCGCTGCTGCCGAGGCGTTTCTGGTTCCCGAAGACGAGCGCACCGACGAGGAGGTGGCTCTGCTCGAGCGTCATCACTTCGTCACGTTGACCGGTCGGGCGCGCATCGACTTCCGCGGCCCGTTCTCCGAGTTCCCGGGCGGAGCGATCGGAAGCTGACCCGACCCCAAAGCGCGAACCCATTAGGTTGCAGGCCCGCGCAAGCGATGGTCTGACGCCCTGGGTTCAGCGATCAGAGCAGCCAGGCCGCCAGCAGGAGGAATCCACCGAAGCCGACGATGTCGGTGAGGAGGGTCAGGAAGATCGAGGAGGCGAGGGCCGGATCCATCCCGAGTCTCCGCAGCACCACCGGGATGCCGCTGCCGGCGAGGGTGGCCACCACCAGAACGATGAAGGCCGAGATCGAGACGATGATCGCCACCTCTTGGGGTTGAGCTCCGCTCTCGAAGATCCCGGAGCCGATGAGGAACCAGGAGAGCCCGAACGAGAGAACTCCGAGGGCCAGTCCGTTGAGCACTCCCACCTCGGTCTGACGTCCGAGGATGCCCGGCACTTGTGCCGCCGGAACGTCGTCGGAGGCGAGAGAGCGGATCATCACGGCCAGGCTCTGGTTCCCGCCGTTGCCACCGAGGAGGGCGATCACGGGCATCAGGGCCGCCAGCACCGGCTCCCTGCTGATGATCCCGGTCTGGGACTCGATCACGAAAGCCACCACCAGCGCCAGGATAAGATTCAGAGCCAGCCACGGCATGCGCATCCGAAAAGAAGCTGTGACCGCCGTGTAGACGGTCTCCGCGACGCCCGCTCCGACGGCGGCGGCGAAGTCTTCGCTGGCCTCGTCCTGGACTGCTTCGATGACCGCCTCGGTGGTGACCATGCCGACGAGGCGGCCGTCCTCGACCACCGGGATGCCGAAGAGGTGATAGCGCTGAGCCAGCTGCGCCACTTCCTCGCGGTCGGTGAGCGTCGAGACGGCCACCGGGTCCGGGACCATGACGTCGGCCAACGGAGCACCGGGGCGACGGAACACGAGGTCGCGGAAGGAGATCACGCCCTGGAGACCACCATCGTCGTCTACGACATAGACGTACGACAGGTCCTCGTATTCCTCGTGCAACTGGCGAATCCTCTCGATCGCCTCACCGGTGGTCAACCCGAGCGGTAGAGACGCGATCTCGGTGGTCATGAGCCCACCGGCCGTGTCGGGCGGATAGCTGAGCAGGTCGCGCACCTCGATCTCGGCCTCGTCCGACATCGCCGCGAGGAGGTCCTCGGTGACCGCCTCGTCCAGCTCGCCGATGAGATCTGCTGCGGCCTCGCTAGGCATCTCGTCGAGCGCCGCCGCCAGCTCTGTGATCGGGTATTGCTCGAGGAGCTCCGCGGCCAGCTCGGGGGCGATCTGCTCCAGGATCTCGGCGGCATCGGCAGGAGGGAGCTCGGAGAGCAGTTCGGCGGCATCGGCTTCGTCGAGTTGCTCCAGGATGTCGGCGGCGTCTCCGGGGGTGGCGACGGCGAGCGCCTCCCACTCCTCGCGGTTGGCATCGAGATAGTCGGCGACCTGGTCGTGATCGCGCCGTGCCACCGTGAGGAGCTGTCGGGCCAGTTGGCGTGGGCTTCTCAGCCGAAGTCTCATGGTTCCCCCGGGGGGCGGACGGACCGGCTCAGTGTGCCAGATCTCCCCTATCGAATCGGGTCGATCTCCAGGAGGATGAGTCGGTCAGCCCTCGTAAGGGCGTACTGCGATGATCTTCACCCCGAGGGTGCCGGCCGGCGCCTCGTACTCCACTTCGTCTCCGACCGTCCTGCCGAGCAGGGCCCCCCCGAGCGGGCTCTCCGGGGAGGCGAGAAGCATTCCGGTCCCCTTGTTCTCCTGGGAGGCAACGAAGTACTCCAACTCGTCGCCGTCGGAGTCAACCACCGTCACCACCGACCCCACTTCGACCTGCCCCGTGTCCTCCACCTCTCTCACCTCGGCGGTGTGGATGATGTGCTCCAGCTTGCGGATCCGAGCCTCCATCAACCCCTGATCGTTCTTCGCCACGTCGTAGTCGGCGTTCTCGCGCAGGTCGCCGTGAGACCTGGCCTCGGCGATGCGGGCCTCGATCTCTTCGCGGCCGGTGGTCTTCAGCTCATCGAGCTCCTTTTGGAGCTTTTCGAGAGCGGCCGGAGTCAAAAAAGTCGTCTGCTCGGTCATGGGAGAGGATCAGGTTAAGCAAGTATGCCCCCTTACCCGCATCTCAGCTCCGGCTCGAGATCGGGTCGAAAGGCGCCGTGGATACGGGTCCTTGGTCCCTTCGATCCTCCGTGGCCACGACATAGCCTCTGATCATGAGTGACATCACCGCGCCCGTGTTCGCCACGGTCGACGGCAATGAGGCAGCGGCCAGGGTGGCACATCTCCTCAGCGAGGTCATCGCCATCTATCCGATCACCCCCGCCTCACCGATGGGAGAGCTCGCTGACGCCTGGTCACACAGCGGAAGACCAAACCTGTGGGGGGTCGTCCCCGACGTGGTCGAGATGCAGAGCGAGGCCGGCGCGGCCGGGACGGTCCACGGGGCGCTCAGCTCGGGAGCGCTGAGCACCACCTTCACCGCCTCCCAGGGCCTGCTGCTGATGCTCCCCAACATGTACAAGATCGCCGGTGAGTTGACACCTGTGGTGATCCACGTGGCGGCGCGCACGGTGGCCACGCACGCCCTGTCGATCTTCGGAGACCATTCCGACGTGATGGGAGCGCGCCAGACCGGATTCGCCATGCTGGCATCCGGTTCGGTTCAAGAGGCCCAGGATCTGGCCCTCGTGGCCCATCTCGCCACCCTCGAGGCGAGGTTGCCATTTCTCCATTTCTTCGACGGGTTCCGGACGTCTCATGAGGTCACCAAGATCGAGATCATCGACGAGTCGACGATTCGCTCACTCGTCGATGAGGACCTGATCGCAGAACATCGCCTACGCGCCCTCAACCCGAACTCACCGACTCTCCGCGGAACTGCGCAGAACCCCGACGTCTTCTTCCAGGCTCGGGAGGCATCCAACCCGTACTACGAAGCCATTCCCGAGATCGTGGCCAGGGCGATGGAACAGGTCGCCGAGACCACCGGCCGCCGCTACCACTTGTTCGAATATCACGGCGCTCCGGACGCCGAGACTGTCATGGTGATCATGGGATCGGGGGCCGGGGCGGCCAGGGAGGCAGTAGACGAGCTGGTCGGCAACGGAGAGAAGGTCGGGGTCGTCGAGGTCCACCTCTACCGGCCGTTCGATGTCGACGCCTTCGTCGACTGCCTCCCCGAGACGGTGAGGCGGGTCGTGGCCATGGATCGGACCAAGGAGCCGGGGGCGGTCGGTGAGCCGCTCTACCAGGACGTGGTCTCGGCGCTGGCCGAGGCAGGTGTCAGCGCAGACGTGATCGGGGGCAGGTACGGGCTGTCCTCGAAGGAGTTCACCCCCGCCATGGTGCTTGGAGTGTTCGCCGAGGCGGTGAACGCCGAGCCGAGACGTCATTTCACCGTCGGCATCTTCGACGACGTCACCAACGCCTCCGTCGACTACGACCCGAGCTCGTGGACCGAACCTGACGAAGTGGTCCGGGCGGTGTTCTACGGCCTGGGCTCCGACGGGACCGTCGGTGCCAACAAGAACTCGGTCAAGATCATCGGTGAGTCGACCCCCCTCTACGCACAGGGCTACTTCGTCTACGACTCGAAGAAGGCGGGCTCTCGAACGGTGTCCCACCTGAGGGTCTCACCGCGCCCCATCGAGTCGACCTATCTCATCACCGAGGCCGACTTCGTCGCTGTCCACCAGTTCGACTTCCTGGAGACCATCGACGTCTTGGAGCTGGCCCGACCCGGCGGAACGGTGCTGTTGAACAGCCCGTACCCGTCCGAGGAGATCTGGGATCGTCTCCCGGTCGAGGCGCAGCGACAGGTCCTCGCCAAGGAGCTCACCGTATGGGCCATCGATGCTGCCGCCATCGCCAGGGACGCCGGTCTCGGGGGCCGGATCAACACGGTTCTCCAGACCTGTTTCTTCCATCTCAGTGACTTTCTCGACACCGACGAGGCCGTGATCGCCATCAAGGAACACATACGCAAGAGCTATGGCAGTCGCGGCCAGGCGGTTGTGAGTCGAAACGAGGAGGCGGTCGACCGGGCCATCGGGGGGCTGTTCCGGGTCGAGCCGGGCGCAGCCGACAGCATGCAGAGGATTGCCGACCCGGTGCCCGAGATCGCCCCCGACTTCGTCAAGCGGGTCACCGCGATGATGATGGCGGGAAAGGGCGACCTGCTCCCCGTATCCGCACTCCCGGTCGACGGGGCGTTCCCCACCGGCACCGCCATATGGGAGAAACGATCGATCGCCGACGAGATACCGATCTGGGACGCCGACCTCTGCATCGACTGCGGCCGCTGTGCCCTGGTCTGTCCCCACGCCGCCATCAGGTTCAAGGCATTCGAGCCCGATGTTCCCATTCCTGACGGGTTCCTGTGGAAGGAGTCGACAGGGAAGGACCTGAGAGGCCTGCGGATAGTGATCCAGGTCGCTCCCGACGACTGCACCGGGTGCGGTGTCTGTGTGGAAGTGTGTCCTGCCAAGTCGAAGGAGGTGGTGAGGCACAAAGCGATCAACATGGAGCCCAAGGGTGAGCACCTGGACCGGGAGCGCCGCAACTTCTCCTACTTCCTCGAGATCCCCGAGATGGACCGATCCCAGGTCAACGCTCAGTCGGTGAAGGGCACCCAGTTGCTCCAGCCCCTGTTCGAGTTCTCCGGAGCCTGTGCCGGTTGCGGTGAGACCCCATACTTGAAGCTGATCACGCAGATGATGGGCGACAGGATGATCGTGGCCAATGCCACCGGCTGCTCTTCGATCTATGGAGGGAACCTGCCCACTACCCCCTGGGCCGCCAACGACGACGGCCAGGGGCCGGCCTGGTCCAACAGCCTCTTCGAGGACAACGCCGAGTTCGGGTTGGGTATGCGTCTCGCCATGGAGACCCAACGACAGGACGCGGTTCTCCTGGTCACGGCGCTCGCCCCCGAGCTCGGGGAGCTGGCAGTGGAGATCCTGGACCAGGTCGAGAATCCCGACTACTCCGACATCGAGTCTCTCGTCGATCGTCAGCGTAAGAACGTGAGCGCGTTGAAGGAGAGGCTGGAGGAGCTGGAGGGCCCCCTCCCCCGGAGGCTGGTGGGTGTTGCTGACTCTCTGATCGAGACCAGCGTTTGGATAGTTGGTGGCGACGGCTGGGCATACGACATCGGATTCGGCGGGCTCGACCACGTGTTCGCCTCGGGCCGGAACATCAATATCCTGGTGCTCGACACCGAGGTGTACTCCAACACCGGAGGACAGGCGTCCAAGGCGACGCCGCGCGCCGCGATCGCCAAGTTCGCCGCCGGGGGCAAGACCACCGGCAAGAAGGACCTCGGTCAGATCGCCATGTCGTACGGGAACGTGTACGTCGGACAGATCGCCATGGGGGCGAATCCGAATCAGACCGTCAAGACCCTCGCTGAAGCCGAGGGCCATCGAGGAGTCTCGCTCGTCATCGCCTACAGCCCCTGCATCGCCCATGGGTACGACCTGAAGCACCAGCTCGGGCATCAGAAGGCGGCGAGCGACTCGGGCTACTGGCCTCTCTATCGTTACGACCCGGCACGTGAGGCGGCGGGCGAACCGGGACTGCGTCTCGACAGCAGGAGGCCCTCCATCCGCTTCAAGGACTTCGCAGCCACCGAGGCCCGATTCGCCATGTTGGGCCGGATCGATCCCGAGGGCGCCGACCAGCTCATGGACAGGGCGCAGCAGGACATCGATGACCGCTGGCACCTCTACGAACAAATGGTGGCAGTCCACCGGACCGCGGTGTTCTCAGAGGATGAGGAGGTTGAGGAGTGACAGTCGACCTGAGCACACGGTATCTGGGCTTCGAGTTGAACCATCCGATCGTGCCCTCGGCGTCACCGTTGACCGGGGACATCGACCACATCCATGCCCTGGTCGAGGCGGGCGCGCCTGCCATTGTCCTTCCTAGCCTCTTCGAGGAGCAGATCGAGCACGATGCCATGGCCGTTCACTACACCCTGGAGATGGGTGCCGATGGCTTCGGAGAAGCGGCGGAGGGATTCTTTCCCGAGCTCGACGACTACAACACCGGCCCCGAGGACTACATCGAGCTGATCCGGAGGGCCAAGGCCGAGCTGCAAATCCCCGTTATCGCCAGCCTCAATGGTGTCTCCACCGGTGGCTGGACGATGTACGCCCAGATCCTCGCCGACCAGGGGATCGACGCACTCGAGCTGAACGTATACCGGCTCCCATCCGATGTCAGGCTGACCTCGGCGGATGTAGAGAAGTCCTATGTCGACCTGGTCGAGAAGGTCAAGGGGTCGGTGGACTTGGCCCTGGCGGTGAAGATCGGCCCCTACTTCTCATCGGTCCCGGACATGGCCAGACGCCTGACCGGCGCGGGCGCAGATGCTCTCGTGATGTTCAATAGGTTCTACCAGCCGGACATCGATCTGGAGACTCTGGGCGTGAAGCCCAACCTCGTCCTGTCCGACCCGGTGGAGCTGAGACTGGTCCTGCGCTGGATGGCGATCCTGTACGGGCGAGTCGACTGCGACATGGCTGCGACCTCGGGCGTGCATGTCGCCGAGGACGCAGTCAAGGCCGTGCTGGCGGGGGCCAACGTGACCATGATGGCTTCGGCGCTGCTCAGGCATGGGGCCTCACGTCTGACCGAGGTCAGGGACGGCATGGCACGATGGCTGGACGAGCACGACTACGAGTCGGTCGACCAGGCCCGGGGGAGCCTCAGCTACTCGTCGGTGCCGGATCCCGAGGTGTTCGAGAGAACGGGGTACATGAAGACATTGAGGTCTTACGTGCCCACCTGGTGAGGCTGGAGGACCGTCGCTTCGAGAATGGTCTCCGAGTTGACCGATCTCCCTATCAGACACACATGCTCCGCCTTGTCCAGGAGCCGATGGGCGCGGTCGATCTTCGACTCCGCCGAGATGACGACGGTGGGACGCAGCACCACACGATCGATCGAATAGAGACCGTTGTCGGCCTGCTGCAGATGGCCTGTGGGATGGTCGCGGTACTCGAGGACCTCCATCCCCGAGTTGGCTGCCATCGCCTGGAACGTCGTCATCAGACAGGTGGCCAGGGAGGCGACGAAGAGGTGCTCTGGGCTCCAGGTGTGGGGCGGCCCGCCGAACTCAGGCGGGGAAGCGAACGCCATCTCGGGCAGGTGGTCCTTGGGCGCACTCAGTGTCCCGGTCTTCGGCCCGGTTCCGGTGACGGTCACGTGGTAATCGTGTTCGGTGATCACTGTGATCCTTTCTCCACTCATATGATCAGGGACCTCGGCGTCGCGGCGCCATTTCCGTAGGTCCCCTTCTCATGGGACGTTCGTCTCTACCGGCCCGACGCCCTCGGGCTTACCTTCGAGGTCACTTCGACTACAGGGAGATGAGATGGCGTCGTATCACTTCAGCGTGACCGTCAACGAGGGGTTCGACTCAGCGGTGACCCGAACCAAGCAGGCACTCGCAGACAACGGGTTCGGGATAGTCAGTGAGATCGACGTCGCGGCGATCCTCGCAGAGAAGCTCGACGTCGAACACGATCCCTATCTGATCCTCGGGGCATGCAGCCCGGAGTACGCCAGGACCGTCATCGCCAGCGAGCCCGCCATCGGCGTTCTCTTGCCATGCAACGTGGTCGTACGTGCCGACGGCGAGGGCGTGGTGGTCGACTTCATGGATCCCGCTGTGATGATGGACTTGGTGGGGGAGAGACGCGTGCACGTGATCGCCGAGGATGTGAGGGCCCGCCTGGAGATGACCCGGGACGCTGTGGCCACCACATCGGCAGCCGCCTGACCCCTGCCACGACCAGGCGACTTAACCTGGCCGGGTGACGGAGATACGTCTCACTCAGTACAGCCACGGGGCCGGTTGAGCCTGCAAGCTCGGCGCCGCTGAGCTGGCCCAGGTACTGGGTCCCGTACAAGACCATGTTGCCGTCTCCCATCCCGACCTGATCGTCGGGATCAGGACCGGCGACGATGCCGGCGTGTTCGCGCTGGGAGATGGGCGCGCCCTGATCCAGACGGTGGACATCTTCACCCCTGTCGTCGACTCACCGCGCGACTGGGGCAGGATCGCCGCCGCCAACGCCCTCTCCGATGTCTATGCGATGGGCGGCACTCCCCTGACCGCTCTCCAGTATCTGGCCTGGCCACGGGACGAGCTGGCGTTCGACATCGCCGCCGACGTGATTGCCGCCGGGATGGACGTCATGGCCGATGCCGGCTGCACGGTGGTCGGAGGCCACTCCATCGACGGACCGGAGCCGACCTACGGTTTCGCGGTCACCGGGACTGCGGTCACCGGTGACGTCGTCACCAACGCCGGCGCCAAGATCGGTGACTCCCTGGTGTTGACCAAACCGCTCGGGATGGGGATAGTCACCACGGCGATAAAGCGGGGAGCCTGCCCTCCTCGGCTCGCCCGGCAGGCGATCGAGGTGATGGCCACCCTCAACGCCGTGGCCGGACGGGGCCTGAAGACCGCGGGGGCCACAGCCGCCACCGACGTCACCGGATTCGGGCTGCTCGGCCACCTACTCGAGGTGTGCCGGGCATCTGACGTGGGCGCCGAGGTGCATCTGGCGTCGGTTCCGCTCCTGGAAGGGGTATCCGAGCTACTCATCGCCGGGATGTGGGCCGGAGGCTCGCAGAGAAACCTGACCGCGATCATGCCCGAGTTGGAGACCGAGCACCACATCGACCTGGTGAAGCCGCTGATCGACGCCCAGACCTCAGGCGGCCTCCTCGTGACATTGCCCTCCGAGCGGGTCGACGTGTACCTGGCTGCAGTGCCCGGAGCCGTCACCATCGGCCGGGTCACTGCCGAGAAGGTCATCCGGGTGACTTAACTGTCCCGGTGAATCCCGACCAACGCCTGATTCAGATAGCCGAGTCCCTCTCCATACCCAGGGTGCACCGGCACATCTTCCTCTGTGCCGACCAGACGAACCCGAAGTGCGCCCCGCGGGGAGAGACCAACCGATTGTGGGTCCACCTGAAGAGCAGGCTGAAGCAGTTGGAGGCGACATCGGCACCACCGGAGTGGCAAGGGGACATGGAACACGAGCCCGAGCCGGTGGAGCCCGGAACCGGCACGGTGCTCCGGACCAAGGCAGACTGCCTCCGCATCTGTGAGCAGGGGGGGATCGCCGTCGTCTATCCCGAGGGCACCTGGTACGCCAACCTAGATCTCGAGAAGCTGGACCGGATCATCGACGAGCACCTCATCGCAGGTCGTCCCGTCGACGAGTTGTCTTTCGTCGTCGGTGACCTCAAGTGATCAGGTGGGTCAAGTGGGCGGTAATGGTCGCACTCCTCTGGAGGTTGTTCGGCCCGCGGTGGCAGCCGGAGTTCAGGCCGCCGCAGGAGCACCCATTGCGGGTCCCCGGCCGCACCGTCTTCGTTGGAGATGAGGAATACCTGGTGCGGGAGATGGGGCCCCATCAGGGTGTCCCCGTCCTCCTCGTGCACGGGTTGGCAGGTGCCTCTCTCACCGAGTGGTACCAGATCGCGCCCACGCTGGCGGTCGACCGCCGGGTCGTCATGGTCGATCACCGGGGCCACGGGCTCTCGGCACGTGGCGACCTCCGGTTCGAGGTCGCCGACGATGCGGATGACCTGGCCGGTGTCCTCGACGCGCTGGGCATCGGCAAGGTCGACGTGGTCGGGTACTCGATGGGAGGTGTCATCGCTCAGGCGCTGGCGATGAGTCATCCGGGTCGGGTTCGCAAACTGGTGTTGATCGCTGCGTTCGCCAGCCACTCCCAGGGCTACCGATGGGCGAGATGGATCGGTGCCGTCCTGACCAGAGGGTGGGAGAGGATCAGCGGTTTCGGCACCCCGGAGGTTCGCAGCGGCTATCTGATCGCTACCGGAGCGGTGCAGGCTGAACATGCCCGATGGGTGTGGCGGGAGACCCTTCGTCGCGACGTCGAGAGTGGCGCCCAGGCGACCTTCGCATTGCTGCGGTTCGATTCCACTGACTGGGTGGGGAGGCTCGAGACCGAGACGATGGTGATGGTGCCGACCGGTGACTTCCTGGTTCCACCTCGCTGGCAGTATCAGCTGGCCTCGGCCATACCCGACGCCAAGCTGGTCGAGGTGGAAGGAGCCGGGCACGAACTGGTCTGGACCCATACCGAGCGCGTGTTGGACGAGCTCCGCGAATTCCTCGGTTAGGGACCATCCGCGAACCCAGGGTTGCAGGCCCCGCTCAGCGAAGTGCAGCGCCCCGAGTTCGCTTAGGCTCAGCGGCTAGCCCGGAGGCAATAGAGTCAAGACGTCGATCGCCACCGCGTCGACGGCTTCACGGCTCCACGGCATCGGCCCGTGCTCCCCGTCCACCCACATCTCGATCATCGAGTCGTAGTTGCGGTGGAAGGCGTGCCCGGACTGCCCGGTCGTGTGGACGAACGTCGAGGCGTCGAGATCGGCCAGATCGATGACCATTCGCTGCGACGGCACCCAATCGACCTCATAGGAGCTGGCGGTGTCCCAGCCGACCGCGTTGAGAACGGTCTCGCTACCCCCGACCCGTGCTGGTGCGGTCCGGTTGAACAGCCATTCGATGACACCGATGCCCGATTGACCCAGGGTCTGGTTCTCGAAGCGGGCGATGTGGAGCTGGCCCCACGTCCACGAGGAGTCGTCGTCACCGAGCAACTCGGTGAGCTCTCGATAGGCGTCACTCATCGACGCCACCAGGATCTCGTCCCGGGTCTCCATCTTCGGTGTCGTGGTGTCGTTCCACCAGGGGTCGTCGGGTCGCTCCAGGAGATGGCGCATCACTTCGACCCAGCGGCTCCCCCCACTGGGCCAGTAGTCCTCGGGGAGGTCGTCGTGGAAGGTGTTCGCCAACAGGTGACGCCAGGTCGCCATGTAGACCGCGGCCGCGGTGGAGCGGGGGTCGGCCTGGAAGGAGCCGGCTCCGCTCGACCAGCCTTCGAGTTGCTCCTGGACCCGGCCCACCGTCGGGTCGTCGGCCGCCTCGACCTCCAGCAGGTAGGGCACCACGATCTCGGCGCCACCGTCACGACCGTCCATCTGCATCTGCTGGCTCGACGCAACGTCATGGGGGCCGGCGGCAAGCAAGTCCACGATCCGCTGCGCCCGATAGCCGTGGGCGCTGTCCGTGCCGATCAGCGGTGGCAGCCCCGGTCGGAGAACGGATTGGTTGGCCGACTGGATGAAACCCTGGGGCGGGTTGAGCATGCGGGGCATGTCGTCTGGGGACACGAACCCGGTCCAGTCGTGTTCGGAGGTCCATCCCGGCACCGGATAGCGCCCGTCGCCGGAGGCTCGTAACGGGACCTCCCCGGTGGCGAAGTAGGCGATGTTCCCTTCCACGTCGGCGTAGACGAGGTTCTGGGGAACGATGTCCCAGAGAGCGATGGCGTCGGCGAACTCCTCATAGCTCCGCGCCATGTTGATGCCGGCGAAAGCCTCGACGATCGAAGACGGCTCGAGAGCCCTCCACGACAGGGCCACCTGGTGCTCGCCGGGTGTGACCACGGTGGAAGATTCGCCGAAGGCTCCACCCTCGATATAGGTGCCGGAGATCACAGGCCCGTGCCGGCTGACCAGGATCTCGGTCGTCACCTCGTCCCCACCGGCCACCCGAAAGATCTCCCTCCTCACGTCGAACGGGACCCACTCTCCCTCCACCTCGTACAGCCGGGGGTCGTCGGGGTTGGTTCTCTCGATGAACAGGTCCTGGGTGTCGGCTGCCTGGTTGGTGACACCCCAGGCAGCGTGGCCGTTGTGCCCGATGACGACGGTGGGGGTCCCGGCGAAGCTGAATCCGACCACGTCGAAACGGCAGTCGTCCGATCGCTCGACGCAATGGAGACCGTTGGCGTACCAGATCGAGGGCATCTGGTTGGCGAGGTGGGTGTCGTTGGCCAGGACGGGCAGCCCGGAGGCGGTCATGGCACCGCCGATCACCCAATTGTTCGATCCGATCCCCTCGAACCCGCCTCCGGTGACCCCCATCACCCGGTCGATGCCGTCCCGGGCCGCCAGCAGGGGAGCGACCATCTCTTCGGAGATATGGGCTCGGGTGGCGGCGTCCCTGGCCAAATCCTGGCCGGACTCCACGATGACCGGCTTGTCGTCGGACATCGGCGGGTAGAGCTGTTCCACCCGTTCGGGGCTCAGCCCGATTCCCAACACCGCGCGGCCGATCTCGGCGCCCAGGTTCCCGGCGAGGTCCCAGGCCATCACCTTGGGCCACATCAGCGTGTCCACCGGCGTCCAGGGCTCGATCTCGTACTCGGAGTTCTGCAGGGCGAGAACGGCGTACTCGAGACTGACCTCGGCGCCAGAACGCGTCTCCAGATAGGCGTTGACTCCGTCGGCATAGGCCTGGAGTATCTCTCTGCTCGGCGAGCCGATTCGCGCCCACTCCTCTTCGGCCAGGGCCTCGAAGCCGAGCGAGCGGAGGAACACGTCTGTCTCGAGCTGAGAGCTCCCGAACAGCTCGGCGAGACGCCCGGCTCCGATATGCCGCCAGAAGTCCATCTGCCAGAAACGGTCCTGGGCGTGGGTGAACCCTTGCGCGAAGAAGAGGTCGTGCTCTGTGGAGGCGTAGATGTGGGGCACCCCGAGCTCGTCGCGGGCCACGTCGACGCGGGCGTCGAGGCCCATCAGTTCCATCTCGCCACCGGTCTGGGGAAACGAATGGCGCACGGTGAACGCCCCGTATGCCACTACGGCGAGGACCACCACCGAGAGGAAAACGACGATTCGCCTCATCCAGCGCACAGGGGGAGACTAGAGGCACGTTGCCTGACAACCCGCCCGCTCCTCTAGCGTTTCGCCATGACCGGTAGGGCTGTCGCCGCATTCCTCATGTTGGCCGTGATGGGCTGCGGATCAGGCGCCCAGGTCGACACCGCTACCACTTCGACGGCCGTGTCACCGTCGACGACGGAGACCGTGGGCCCGAATCGGACCACCACCGCGTCTTCCACCACGACCACGACGATCGAGGCGACTCTCGTGCAGGTCCGCGGCGGTGAAGTCGAAGGACCCGATGTGATCGAGGTCGACCTCGGAGCCACCGTGGACGTGTCGGTGCTCTCCGACACCGACGGCGAGATCCACGTCCACGGCTACGACCTGACTTTCGAGATGAGTGGGGGGACGCCATTCCACGTGACTTTCGTAGCCGATGTCCCCGGCGTCTTCGAGGTCGAGGTCCACACCGGTCACATCCATCTCTTCGACATCCGGGTGGTCGGATGATCCTGGCCCACGGGATCGGCGGGCGGTCCGATCTGCCCCTGCCCGTATCCATCCTGGTCGTGGGTGCGGCGGCTGTGCTGGTGGTCAGCTTCGTCGCCCTGGGGATGCTCTGGACCAGACCACGATTCCAGGACGGGCCCAGGTATGACGGGGCGTCGGTTCGCGTGCCCACCCGGACCGTCCTCGCCGCTGTTGGCCTCGTCGGGCTACTCCTGGTCATCGGCCAGGTGGTGCCTCCATTGCTCGGCATGGAGCGGTCCCGTATCCGACCCACCGTGGCTCCCGTCGCCGTCTGGGTCGCGCTTTGGCTGGTGGTGCCAATAACGAGTGCCGTCATCGGTAACTGGTATGCCGATCTCAACCCATGGCGCACCTTGGCCCGGGGGCTCGGAATCGGCAACCAGGAGCGGATCGGCCTTCCACACACCGTCGGCCTGTGGCCGGCGACTGTGGTGTTCCTGGCCTTCGCCTGGTTCGAGCTGGTCAGCCCCCACCCCGGCGACCCCACGACGCTCGGATTCGTCGTGCTCGGTTACACGGTCTTCCTGCTCGGGGCGATGTCGTGGGCCGGCCGGGAGTCCGGTCTGGCGGTCTTCGATTTCTTCACCCCGTACAACAGGTTGATCTCGGCGATATCACCGCTGGGCCGGAATCGGCACGGCGAGGTGGTGTGGCGCGGCTGGCTGCGCGCTCTCGCCGTGATCCCGGAATGGCCCGGGTTGTGGGTCTTCGCCGTGGTCATGATCGCCACGGTCTCCTATGACGGGGCCGTGGGCTCCGAGTGGCTTCGGGCCCTCGGTGGAGGCCTGGTCGACACCACGGGGGGACGCACGGTCCTGCTGCTGGTGTCTGTCGCCGTGGTCGCCCTCGGCTACTACCTGGCCTGCGCCATCGCCGCCCGGCTGTCGGGGGGTGGGTGGCGGCCACTGGAGGTGGCGCAGCGCTTTGCCCACACCCTCATCCCGATCGGGCTCGCCTACGCCCTCTCCCACTATTTCACCCTCGTCCTTTTCGAAGGCCAGCAGATGGTTGCCGCCCTGTCGGATCCGTTCGGTCTCGGCTGGGACCTATTCGGCACCTCCGACTACCGGGTCGACTTCTTCATCCGCACCTCGACCCCTGTCTGGTTGTCCCAGGTGGCGTTTATCGTCGGGGGGCATCTCGCAGGGGTCGTTCTCGCCCACGATCGCTCGTTGCAGGACTTCGGGGGTGGGGCGGGCCGATCCCAGTATGCGATGCTCGTACTGATGATCGCCCTGACCAGCCTCGCACTATTGATTCTCTCCGGATGACAGAACTCCACCACCCAGCCGCAATCGACGGTTCCCCCGGCGCCCGTACCAGGGTCGGTGCCTACGTGGCTCTCACCAAGCCGCGGATCATCGAACTGCTCCTGATCACGACCCTGCCATCGATGGTCCTGGCTGCCGGCGAGTGGCCGGGGACATGGCTGGTCGTGGCCACTTTGATCGGAGGAACCCTCTCGGCAGGTGGTGCCAACGCCCTGAACATGTATTACGACCGCGATATCGACGAGGTCATGCGTCGCACCCGGACCCGGCCACTGGCGAGACACGAGGTGGCGCCACGGCACGCGTTGGTCTTCGGGGTCGTCCTCGGTGCCCTCGGCTTCGCCTGGCTCTGGGCCTTAACCACACTCCTCGCCGGTGTGATCGCCATCGCAGCCCTCCTCTTCTACGTCTTTGTCTACACGATGACCCTGAAGCGGTCCTCGGTGCAGAACATCGTGATAGGAGGTGCGGCCGGGGCCGCTCCGGTCCTGGTCGGTTGGGCTGCGGTGTCGGGGACGGTCGGGTTGCCTGCTTGGGTCCTGTTCCTCATCGTCTTCTACTGGACGCCGCCTCATTTCTGGGCGCTGGCCCTGAGATACAAGGACGACTATGCCGCGGCCGGGGTGCCGATGCTGCCCGTGGTGGCCGGGGTCGAGGCCACGACACGGAGGATGTTGCTCTACACCGGGCTGATGGTCGGAGTCTCGCTGCTCCTGGTTCCTCTGGGGGGCATGTCTTGGATCTACCTGATAGCGGCGCTCGTTCTCGGAGCCTGGTTCCTCTGGGACACGTGGAGGGTGGTGCGCCATCCGGAGGAGGCAATGCGTCTGTTCACCACCTCGACGGTCTACCTGTCGGCTCTGTTCGCCGCAGTGATGCTGGACGTGCTGGTGTGAGGAGGCTTGGAACCCTGTTCTTGATGGCGGCGACCGTCGCCGCCTGCTCCGGCGAGACGAACTCCCTTGGCCGTCTCGCCTCGAGCCACGGCTCGATCGGTACCGGCGAGCAGCGGATCCTGGTCGCGGTGATCGACCTGCCCACCGGAGAGATGGTGGCCACACCCGACGTCACTCCGGTCGCCATCCTCCGCGACGACATCGGATCCCCCGTGGGCGAGTACGAGGGCAGCTTCCTCTGGACGATTCCCGATGTCGTCGGTCTCTATGCCTTCTACGTCGACATCCCCGGCCCGGCGACGTACCAGCTCGATATCGACGCCGGCGCCCTCGGGGAGCTGGCACCGATCGGCTTCGTAGCCGTCGACGACCCCGTGCAGGTCGAGGTGGGCGATCAGGCTCCACGCTCGCAGACCCGAACCCTCAACGACGCACTGCTCGACGATCTCACCTCCGACCCCACGCCTGAGGAGTTCTTCTACGAGATGACTGTCGCCGAGGCGGTCGACTCTGGGCCGTCGGTGCTGGTCTTCGCCACTCCGGCCTGGTGCACGTCGCAGTCGTGCGGGCCCATGCTCGACCAGGTCCAGGAGCTCGTCTCCGAGTATCCGAACCTCAACTATGTCCACGTCGAGGTGTACGAGAACATCCACGTCACCAATCGCGATGATCTGGTGTTGGTCCCGGCAGTCCAGGAGTGGGGTCTTCTCACCGAGCCGTGGCTCTACGTGACCAATGCCGCCGGCACCGTCACCGCCGCCTTCGAGGGAGCGGTCTCCGACGACGAGCTACGCGCCGCCCTGGAGGAAGTCTCCGGCTGACCAACCGTTCTGTGAGGGTCTGCCGACACACAGTGTCCATGGATCTTCACAGAACGTCTCGGGGGCTCACTCCAGACTCAGCTGGAGCTGGATCATTTCTATGGTTTCGCTCATCAGCTCGTCGACCAATTCGGCGCGGCGGTCGGTGGGCTCCGCCTCCAGAACCTTCTGCAGGTCGAAAGCCTGCAAACCGGCGAGCTGGGCGAGCTGATAGATCGCCTGCCCAGGGTCTTCGCTGAGGTCCGGCACCTCGGCGTCGAACTCGGGGTTGAGCTCCGCGGCCACGGCGAGCAGGGCGGGGAGTCGGTTGGCGGCCGACTCCAACGATTGCATCCCTTCCTCCGTCAAGGGATTGTCTTCGAGATCTTCGATCGTCGCCAGGGGGTAGGGGTTCGACTCCTGCCATTCGATCACTCTCAGCCGGTGCCTGCCGATGGCAACCAGGGCCAGGTTTCCGTCCTCGTGCATCCCCGAGCCCACGATGTAGGCGGTGCACCCGATGTCGTAGGTCGGGTTGTCGTCTCGTGACTCGATCCCTCTCTCGATGAGAACCACTCCGAACTCCCGGTCCTCGTCGATGATGTCGGCATACATCTGGAGGTAGCGCGGCTCGAACAGGCGAAGGGGGAGCGCCATCCCCGGGAGCAGGGTCGAGCCCAGGGGGAACATCGGAAGTGGGCGGCTACCGCTCAAGGTGCCTCCAAGCATGTTCGGCAGGTGTGGGCCGCGTCAAACGTCATCGACATGATTTCGATGCGGTGTGTCGTTTTGGATGGCCCGTGGGACGGCCACGGCGATGAGTTGGTCGCTACTTCTGAATCTTCGTATGATGCCGTCCCGATGGCCCCGTTCCGCCGACGACTGACACGTCTCGCCGCGCTGGTTGGATCTGCATTCCTGCTCAGTGCGTGTGCGATCATCGAGGTCGAGGAGAATCCCCTCACCACCTTCGAGCCGGCCGGGCCGTTCGCCGAGGAGATCGATGGTCTCTTCTGGCTGGTCTTCTGGATCGCCACGGCCGTCTTCGTCCTCGTGATGGGGGGCCTGGTAGCCATCCTCTTCTTGTTCCGCGACCGCGGTGGAGACGGTCGCACCGAGCCTAAGCAGCTCCACGGCAGTCCCAAGCTGGAGGTCCTCTGGACCGTGATCCCCGCCTTGATCCTCGCCTTCATCGCCGTGCCCACGGTCAGGTCCATCTTCGACTTGACCGAATGCAGCCCGGACGCCTTGGAGATCGAGATCATCGGGCACCAGTGGTGGTTCGAGTACTACTACCCCGAGGCTGACATCTACACGGCAAACGTCATGGTCATTCCCGCCGGGCAGGAGGTGTGCGCGCAGATGACCTCCGACGACGTGATCCACAACTTCTGGGTCCCCGCCCTCAACGGGAAGCGATACCTGATCCCGGGGCAGACCACCGAGCTCCGTCTCCAGGCGGACGAGCCGGGGGAGTACTGGGGCCACTGCGCCGAGTTCTGCGGGCTGTCTCACTCGTTGATGCGGGCCCGGGTGCAGGCGGTCAGCCAATCCGACTACGACCGCTGGCTGGCCGACCAAACCCAGCCCGCCATCTTGCCTCAGGAGGGTGATCCCACCTATGAGGGGTACCAGGTGTATCTCAACCGGCAATGCCTGCAGTGTCACCAGGTGCGCTTCGACGACGAGGAGGCGTCCCGTCTCATCCCGAGAGAGGCGTTCAACGGTCCCGAGTTGACCCACTTCGCCTCACGCAACATGTTCGCCGGGGCGATCCTCCCCGAGGACGGCGAGACCAGGGAAGTGGCGCTGAAGCGCTGGTTGGAAAACCCACCCCACATCAAGCCGGGCAGCTTCATGCCCGACCTGGCGCTGACCGAGCAGGAGATCGACGCCCTCATCGTCTGGTTGGAGAGCATGGAATGACCGCCACGGCAGAACGCCCCTCCACGACCATCTTCCGTCGTCCCAAGTCGACCACCGGTCTCTGGGGGTGGGTCACGACCGTCGATCACAAGAAGATCGGCATCATGTACGGCTACGCCGCCTTCTTCTTCTTCATCCTCGGCGGCACCGAGGCGCTGCTGCTCCGCATCCAGCTCACCCAGGCCGACGCGGAGTTTCTCACCGCCGGTGCCTACAACGCCCTCTTCACCATGCACGGCACCACGATGATCTTCTTGTTCGTGATGCCGGTGGGGGCGGCGTTCATGAACTATCTGCTCCCCTTGTTGATCGGGGCCCGAGACGTCGCCTTCCCCCGTCTCAACGCACTCTCGTGGTGGATCTTCTTCTTCGGCGGCATCTTCCTCTACAGCACCTTCATCTTCGGGACATCCCTGCCTCCGGTCTCCCCCGACGGGGCCAACTTCGGGAGCCTCGCCGCCGGCGGAGGACCGGGATCGTTCAATTTCCTCGCCAACTCCCCGGACGGGGGATGGTTCGGCTATCAGCCCAACGCCGGCCCTCTGTACTCGCCGGGCACCGCGATGGACTACTGGGCCCTGGGATTGCAGATCCTCGGCCTGGCCTCCCTGGTCTCGGCGATCAACTTCATCGTCACCGTGTTCAACATGAGGGCCAAGGGCATGCGGCTGCTGCGTATGCCGGTGTTCGCCTGGATGACGACCGTCGTCGCCTTCCTGCTGCTCTTCTCCCTCCCGATCATCGCCGTGGCCTTGTTCATGGTCACCTTCGACCGCCAGTTCGGAACGCTGTTCTTCGCACCAGTCGGCGGCGGTGATCCCATCCTCTGGCAGCACCTCTTCTGGCTCTTCGGCCACCCCGAGGTCTACATCCTGATCCTTCCCGCGATGGGCATCGTCTCCGAGGTGCTACCCGTGTTCAGCCGCAAGCCGCTATTCGGGTACTCCGCCGTGGTCTTCGCCGGAGCGGCGATCGCGTTCCTCGGGTTCGGGGTCTGGGCCCACCACATGTTCTCGTCGGGCGTCACCCCGGTGGCCCAGGCCGCGTTCGGCCTGGCGACGATGACCATCGCCATCCCCACCGGGATCAAGATCTTCAACTGGATGGGGACGATGTGGGGCGGGCGATTGTGGTTGTCCACCCCGATGCTGTTCGCGATCGGATTCGTCGCCATGTTCACCATCGGGGGTCTCTCCGGGGTCACCCACGCGATCGTGCCCTCCGATTGGCAGCAGACCGACACCTACTACATCGTGGCCCACTTCCACTACGTCCTCTTCGGTGGGGCGGTGTTCGGGATATTCGCCGGTCTCTACTACTGGTTCCCCAAGCTCACCGCCAGGGTGATGAACCCGAGGTTGGGCAAACTCCACTTCTGGCTGATGTTCGTGGGCTTCAACCTCACCTTCGCCCCCATGCACTGGCTGGGTCTGCAAGGGATGGTCCGCCGCACCTGGAAGTACCCGTCAGGGGCAGGATTGGAGACCTGGAACGTGGCAGTGACGATCGGTGCGTTCACCATCGCCCTCTCCATCCTGGTCTTCATGTACAACTGGTATCACAGCCGACGTCACGGTGAGCCGTCGGGTCTCGACCCCTGGAACGCGCGCACGCTGGAGTGGACGAGTCCCAACCCGACCCCCGAGTACAACTTCGCCGAGCCGCCGGTGGTCACCCGTCTCGACCACTTCTGGCACATGAAGTACGACGAGGACGAAGAGGGCCGCGCGGTGCGCAAACCCGACGCCGACGAGCTACTTGCCCGCCTCGAAGAGGAGGGGCGCAACCCCAAGAGCCCGATCCATCTGCCGGCGCCGTCCTACTTCCCGATCGTGATGGCGCTGGGCATCCCGATCGTCTTCTACGGGATCATCTATCACGAGACCATGTGGGGCAAGGCGATGATCGTCGTTGGAGCGCTGATCAGCCTCGCCGCCTTGATCGGGTGGGGCATCGAGCCACTGGAAGAGCCCATGGACCACGATGAGGGCGACCACTATGAGGGCGAAGAGGGCGTCGCCGACGAGGAAGCGTTCCGCGGGGTCGAGATAGAGACCGCCGACTTCCTCACCGAGGAGCAGGCCGGAGAGGTGGTGCCAGATGAGTGACATCGCTCACGACGCCCCGGTCGCCCACCACGAGGAGCACGAGTCGACCGGCATCGAGAACCGCAAGCTGGGGATGTGGGTCTTCCTCAGCTCGGAGTTCCTCTTCTTCGGAGCGTTGATCACCAACTATCTCCTCTACTCCAACCGGGGAGGGTTCGAAGGGGTGTACCCGGCTGAGATCTACGACATCCCGTTCACCTCGGTCAGTTCGTTCGTCTTGCTCATGTCGTCGCTGACGATGGTCCTGGCCCATCACGCCCTCTCCCGGGGGGACCAGAACGGGGCGCGGACCTGGATCTTCGCCACCGCCGCCCTCGGCTCTGTGTTCCTCGGGGGCCAGGTCTTCGAGTTCTACGAGTTCATCACCATCTATGACATGACGTTGTCCACCAACCCGGCGGCATCGGCGTTCTACGTGCTGACCGGGTTCCACGGGACCCACGTCGCGCTCGGCATCATCATGCTGCTCTCTCTGTGGGGGATCTCCCGGCGCCAAGGGGGCTTGAGCGAGAAGCATGGCATGAACCTGGAGCTGGTCGGCCTCTACTGGCACTTCGTGGACATCATCTGGATCGTCATCTTCACCGTGGTCTACCTGCTCTCCCTGCCGCCCGTATGACCACCGAAGAGCACGCTCACCATCCCACTCCCGGCCAGTACTGGAAGATCGCCGCTTTCCTGGCGGTGGTCACCGCCGTCGAGGTGGCGATGTACTACATCGATCGTCAGCTGGAGCTGGGGTTCATCAATGCCGCCATCCTCATCGTGCTCTCCGCGATCAAGTTCATCGTGGTGGTGGGATGGTTCATGCACGTCCGCTTCGAGAAGCCGCTGATCAATCGGTTCTTCACCGCCGGTTTCATCCTGGCCGTCGCCCTCTACCTGGTCGTCCTGGCCGCCATGGGCATCGTCGCCATCCGCGGTTAGCGAACCTTGAATCCGCCGTGGCCACACGGGCCCCTGGAAAGTGGGGAAACCATCGCCTTCGCCATCGCGGTCCACCCTGGTAAAAAAGCGTGATGACCAACCCCCTCGAACCCGGCCGGTTCTTCCTGCCCGGCCCGACCGAGGTCCGTCCCGACGTCCTGGCCGCACAGGACGGTCCCATGATCGGCCACCGGGGCCAGGCCATACAGGATCTGTTCGCCTCCATCGACGCCGGGATGAAGCCGGTGTTCCGGACGGAGCGACCGGTAATCGTCTCCACATCGTCCGCTTCGGGACTGATGGAAGCCGCGGTCCGCAACGGGGTCGCCGAGCGGAAGGTGCTCAGTCTGGTCAACGGTGCCTTCTCCGATCGATTCGCCGAGATCGCGGTGTCCTGCGGTCACGAGGTGGACCGATGGGAGGTCGACTGGGGTCAGGTCCACTCGCCGGAGGAGCTGGAGCGGCGGCTCGCCGGTGAGACCTACGACGCAGTGACCCTGTCCCAGTCGGAGACGTCGACCGGCGCCCTCCAGGACCTAGAGGCGATCGCCGACATCGTAGGGCGCCACGACGACACTCTGCTCCTCGTCGACTCCGTCACCGGGGTGGGCGGGGTCGAGACCCACACGGACGCCTGGGGCGTCGATTTCATCCTGACCGGCTCGCAGAAGGCACTGGCGCTCCCGCCGGGACTGGCGTTCGGTGTCGCCGGGGAGGCCATGCTGGAGCGGTCGGCGAAGGCGTCCGCCAAAGGCTGGTACTTCGATCTCGTGGACCTCCACGACCAGATCGAGAACCACCAGACACCGGCCACCCCCGCAGTGTCACTGCTCTACGCACTCGATTACCAGCTGAAGCAGATCGCCGAAGAGACGATGGAGCGGCGTTGGCGACGACACCTCGACATGCAGCAACGCACGTTCGAGTGGGTGGGGGGCATGGGAGAACGCGGTGTCGACATCGGTGTCTTCGCCGCCGAAGGCCATCGCTCTCCCACCGTCACCTGCGTGGCCACAGACGATGCGCCGCGTATCGTTGCCGAGCTCCGGGAGCGAGGATGGGTCGTCGGAGGGGGCTACGGCAAGCTCAGCGAGTCGACGTTCCGCATCGGCCACATGGGTGATCACACTCTCGACGAGCTCGAAGCTCTGCTCGAAGCTCTCACCGACGTCATGTCATGACCTATCGGGTCCTCGTCACCGACACGGTGACGCTATCCGCTCTGGGCCCTCTCCTCGGCGACGATGGTTTCGAAGTCATCTCCGTCAACGACTCCGCGAGTGACGAGTTCCTTGTCGAGCTGGCCGTCGCCGACGCTCTGATCGTGCGAAGTGTGACCAGCGTCACCCGCGAGATGCTCGCCCTTGCCCCGAATCTCAAGGCGGTGGGGAGGGCCGGCGTGGGCGTCGACAACTTGGACATGGCGGCGGCGACCGAGAAGGGAGTCGCCGTGTTCAACGCTCCCGGGGGCAACACGATCGCGGCAGCTGAGCTCACCATGGCTCTGCTGATCTCTGTCGCCCGAAAGGTCCCGGCCGCGGACGCGTCGGTGCGCAGCGGTCGATGGAACCGGTCCGATTTCAGAGGTGTGGAGCTCCGAGGCAAGACGCTGGGTCTCATCGGAGCGGGGCGGATCGGAAGCGAGGTCGCCATCCGGTGCATGGCATTCGATATGAATGTCATCGCCTACGACCCCTACCTGTCGCCGACTCGAGCCGAAGGGCTGGGCATCGAAATGGTCGGCTTCGATGATGTGATCCAGAGGAGCGACTTCCTCTCCGTCCATGTGCCCCTCAACGAGGAGACCAGAGGCATCCTCGGGCATGGGGCACTACGGCAGATGAAGAAGTCGGCCTTCGTGGTGAACTCGTCTCGAGGGGGTGTTGTCGACGAAGAAGCCTTGGCCAGGGCATTGCACGACGGGACCATTGCCGGTGCGGCTCTCGACGTCTACGATCGGGAGCCGCTGCCTGCCGACTCCCCGTTGCGGGGGGCTCCCAATCTCGTTCTCACCCCCCACATCGGTGCATCGACGGTCGAGGCCCAACAAGGGGTGGCCAGCGATGTGGCTCACAAGATCATGCTGTTGTTGGAGACCGGAAACCGAGCCGATGCGTTGAACGCACTGGAGCTCGATCAGATCACCTGAACCACAGCCTGGTCTTCGACGTGCTCTTCGCCGTCATCATCGCTCTGGAGCGCGAACAGGACCGAGATGATGATGATGAGCACCACTCCGATGCCGATGACAGCCACCATCAGGTCTCCGAACGAGATCTTCATCTCCGGTCTGGAACCGGCCAGCGCGGCGAAGCCGAGTATCCCGCCGGCGGCGATTATGGCCACCACCGCTCCGCCGACTCCGGGGGCGAGATGGTTCGACTCGATGAGGGTGAAGCCGAAAGGCAGAACCAACATGACCAGGAGAATGACGCCGGCGAGGGGTATGCCGATGGCATTGCCCAGCCGGGTCTTGACCGTGTCGACCTCTTCGCTGTCTTCGTCGTCGAGAGCCACCGGCACGCCGAGTAATTGGGGGACGAGGGCGGTGGCGGCGCCGAGGATGGCCCCTCCGATCACCATCACGAACAGGGTGGGCAGCACGGGGAGCTGTACCAATGGCGGGTCGGACCCTTCGACGGGAGTTCCGAATCCGCTGAGCATCGTTCCGGCGACGACCCCCAGGACCACGCCGACCGCGGCCCCCAGCCAGACGGTCCCGGCATTGGATCCGGAGAGCTGCATCGCGGGGTTGGCCCATCCGGTAGCGGCGCGTGACACCCCGGCGACGATCGCACCGAAGGCCAGGCTGACCAGGACCACTCCGATGAGCAGACCGGTCGGTCCCACCTGGACCACCGGTCCGGCCTCGGGGAGAGCGGTGGCATTGGGCGCCCAGAATGCGCTGGCGGCTAGGAACCCGACCACGCCCAGGGCGGCACCGGTCCACGCCCCCACCCGGACCGCCGTCTTGAGCCGCACACCGAGCGGGACGGGCTCGAGCTCTTCCTCGGGCTCCGGTTCGTACTCGACCTCGGGCCGTGATGGATCGCTCTCCGGTTCGTCAATGACGGCGACCGCTTCCGCTGCCGGCTCTTCCTCGGTCTCCGCTTCCGGCTCCGGCTGCGCCTCTGCGTCCGCTGTCGGCTCATCTTCGGGCGGGGCTGACGGGGCTGGTGGCGGGGCATCGCCTGCCCAGGCGGCGAGAACGTCGTCTATCGATGTCCCGTCGGCTTCGGCGCGGGCTGCGGCCGAGCGTTGCACCAGATCGGGCGGGATCCCCATCGCGGCCCCGGCGGTCTGAACGTCACTCACGGGCGGGCACTCTAGCGGTATGCGGGGTTACCCTGATTCCGGTCTGTCCACGGCTGGAGGCTGTCGCTAGGTGGCGTTTCTCTCGTCTCGCCACGCGATCCAGTCGGCCACCGGGGAGAGGTCGTATCCGGTGTCACCGTCGAACCCGAGGGTGATCAGGGTGGCTCCGGCCTCCATCAGCTCGTCTCCACGCTCGACGCTGGTCGGCCGTGCACCACACGAGCGCTCGATCTCTCTCGGATCGCGGCCTATGTCTTCACAATGGTCATCGAGGACCTGGTTCTTGTGCCGGATCACCTCCGGTGTCCCGAATCCGTGCCATATGTCGGCGAACTCGGCGGTGTATCTCAACGTCTTCTTTTCCCCGCCACCCCCGATCAGGATCGGAATGTCCCTCGTGGGTGTGGGGTTCAGCCTGGCGAAGCGACTCTTGATGCGGGGAAGCGCCTGCCTCAGGTCGGCGAGCCGCATCCCGGCAGTGCCGAACTCGTAGCCGTACTCGTCGTAGTCCTTCCGGAACCACCCTGCGCCGATCCCGAGGATGAGCCGGCCGTCGGAGGCATGGTCCACCGTCCGGGCCATGTCCGCCAGGAGCTCTGGGTTGCGATAGCTGTTACAGGTGACGAGTGCTCCGATCTCAACTCGCTCGGTCACCTCGGCCCAAGACCCCAGCATGGTCCAGCACTCGAAGTGCTTCCCCTCGGGGTCACCGCTCAGGGGGAAGAAGTGGTCCCAGTTGAAGACGATGTCGACGCCCATCTCCTCCCCGCGTCTCACGGCATCCCGGATCTCGGCATACTCGGCGTGCTGGGGCTGGAGTTGCAGGGCGATGCGAATCGGGCGGCTCATCTCAGACCTCGATCCCGTAGAGGGTGTCAACGATCAGCTCGTCGACCACGGCCTGCAGGGCCCCATGCTCAGACGCTCCGTCTTCCAGTGCTCTCTCGTAGGCCCAGACCTGACGCTGCGCACTGGTTCCCTCGCGCACGATCGTCCGGGCATGACGGACTTCTTCGCGGACCTCGAACTCCACCGCGTCGGCGGCAACGAGCTCGATGATCTCCTCGAGGAGGTCCGGAAACGGGACCAGGGTTCCCTTCCCGAAGTCCACCAGTGAGCCCTCGGTGCCGTAGCGCTGGGCGCGCCAGATGTTCTCTTCGATGATGCCGGGTGCGTAGATGCGCCACTTCTGGTTGTTGCGGCGAAGACGGTAGAGGAACCCGAGCAGGGACTGGTACAGGGCGGCGATGGTGATGGCATCGTCGAGCCGGGTGCACACGTCGCTGACCCTCATCTCCAGCGTCGGGTACTTGGCGGATGGCCGGATGTCCCACCAAAGCTTCGAGCCGTCTTCGATCAGCCCGGCGTCCACGAGGATCTCCACATACCTCTCATACTCGGCGTGGGAGATGAACTCCTCCGGGATGCCGGTGCGGGGCATGTTCTGGAAGATGACCAGTCGGTAGGCCTGGAGACCGGTGAGCACCCCGTCCCAGAAGGGAGAGGAGCTGGACAAGGTGAGCAGGTGGGGTAGGAAGTACTTGACCTGGTTCATCAGGTCGATGCGCAGGTGCGGGTCGGCGATACCGACATGGACGTGCATGCCGCAGATGACGAGCTGACGGGCCACCTGCTGATAGTCCGCCCGAAGTCTGAGGTACCTGGGGTCCTCGGTGGTCTCCTGTTGGGCCCAATTGGCGAAAGGATGGGTGGATGCGGCGATGATGGCGGCCCCGTACTCGCCCACCACCTTCGACAGATCCCTTCTCAGCGTGGCCAGATCCTCCCGCGCCTCCGAGACCCGGGCGCATACTTTGGTCCCCACCTCGATCTGGGCCTGAAGGAACTCCTGGGTCACCTGGGCACCCAAGACCTCGCCGAGGGCGTCCCACATCTCCTTGGGCGGCTTCTTGACGAGATCCCGGGTCTCGCGGTCGACGACGAGGTACTCCTCCTCGATGCCGATGGTGAACTCGGGCCGCTCGATCACGCGGCAGAGACTAGAGACCGTCGTTCGGTGGCACAGACCTCGCGCACATGACATCCCCCGAGATGGTCGTTGACCAAACCCATCGCCTGCATGAAGGCGTAGACGGTCGTGGGGCCGACGAAGGTCCAACCCCGTTGCTTCAGGTCCTTGGCCAGGGCGGTCGAGGTCGGCGTCGCCGCCGGAATGTCGTCCGGCGGAGTGGTTTCCGGCTCGGCCCACGACCAGAAGTAGTCGCGCAGCGAGCCGATCTCGTCTCTCAACTCGAGGGCCCTCTCCGCATTGTTGATCGTGGACCGGATCTTGCCTTCGTGACGGACGATCCCTTGATCGGTGAGGAGCCGGGCAACGTCGGTTTCGTCGAAGTCGGCGACCATCCGCGGGTCGAATCGAGCGAAGGCGGTCCGGAAGTCCTCGCGTTTGCGCAGGATGGTCAGCCAGGAGAGGCCTGCCTGGAAGCCTTCCAGACAAACCTTCTCGAAGAGGCGATGGTCGTCGGTGGTGGGTCGACCCCACTCGTCATCGTGATAGGCGCGGTAGATGTCGGGGTCGGATCCCCACCAACATCGGGGCACGCCGTCGTCGCCGACCACCAGCTCCATCATGTGAACGCGGGAATCACTTCTCTGGCGAACAGCTCGAGGCTGCTCCGGTCGAAAGCGGCATCGGCGAAGTGGACGATGGCGTAGCCCATCCCGGCCTCCTCGTACTCCTTCAACCTGGTGATCACCAGATCTGGAGTGCCTGACATCCGGTCGAACAGGGCCGCCGAGCGCTTCGCCTTCTCCTCTGGAACGTACCTTCCGAGATGCTGGGCCAGCCATTGCTTCTTCTCTTCGACCTCATCCTCGGTTGGAGCGCAGAAGATGTTGAAGTTCGCCGACCGGGTGATGGTGTCGAAGTCGGTCCCTACGTCGTTGCAATGTCCTTGCAGGATCTCCGACTTGCGGACGAAGGAGTCCAGGTCGTCACCACCGAAGTTGGTGTATCGGGCGTATCTGGCGGCGATGTTGAGGGTCACCTTTTCCCCGCCACCGGCGATCCAGAACGGGATGTGAGGCTCCTGGACGGGCTTTGGCTGACAGATGGCGCCCTTCAAGGTGAAGTGCTTGCCCTCATAGTCGACCTCGTCCTCGGTCCACATCGCCTTCATGATCTCCACCCCTTCGCGGAGCATCCCCAGACGTCCCCCGGGGGACAGGAAGGGGTAGCCGTAGCCGTCGTGCTCGTGCTCGTACCACCCCGCACCGATTCCCATCTCGAGACGGCCGCCCGAGATCACGTCGATACAGGCTGCCACCTTGGCCAGATACGACGGCGGGCGGTAGGTGTTGCAGGTGCACATCTGTCCCAGCCGGACCGTCTCGGTGGTGGCGGCCAGCGCGGACATCATCGTCCAGGCTTCGTAGGTCACCTCCTGGATCGGCTCGGGGACGGTGTGGAAATGGTCGTACACCCAGAGCGAGTCGTAGCCGAGGCGCTCGATGTCCCGGGCCACGCCGAGCATGGTGGGCCAGTGCTGATCGGTGGGGATGCCGGAGAGAGTGAGTCTCCAGCCTTGCTGTACGAAGGCTCCAAATTGCATGCCCCCGACCCTACCGAAAGCGGGCTTTACCCCTCATTAGCTGGAGAGTTCCTAGGTTCCACGCGGTGAGCTCGACACGTCTCCGCGACGCATCTGCCGGCGGCCTGGCCGCCGGCATCGGCCTGGGTGTGTCCGAGTTGATCGCCGGTCTCCTCACCTCGGTGCCCTCGCTCGTGGAGAGTTTGGGCAACTGGGTCATCGACAACGTTCCGCCGGTGGTCAAGGACTGGGCTATCTCGGTGTTCGGGACCAACGACAAATTGGTTCTCCTGGTGGGCATCGCCGTAGTCACGATCGTTATCGGTGCGATCGTCGGCGTCCTGTCCCGGGCCCGATTCGGACTGGCGCTCGGGATGTTCCTAGCTTTCGGTGCTGTCGCCGCGGCTGCTGGTGCCATCGACCCCCGGGTGTCCCCTGGCATGGCCGTGATTCCGGCAGGCGCCGCGGTGTTCGTCGGTCTGGCGACCTTGCGAATGCTCCACCGCCTGGGCGAGCCTGATGGCGGTGAAGTCCGTGACACCTCCAAACGCGACTTCCTCCTCGGCGCCGGAGCAGTCATCGGAGTCGCTGCCCTCGCCGGTGGCCTGGGTCGCATGCTGATCGAGCGGGCGAAACGGGCGGTGGCGGGACGGGACGAAGTCGTGCTGCCCGGTGCGGCGGACACTCTGCCGCCGGTGTCGGAGGCGGCGGACTTCGAGATCGAGGGGTTGGCGGAGATCCTGGTCTCCAACGAGGACTTCTACCGCATCGACACCGCCATCTCGGTTCCGAGGGTCGACCTGCAGGAGTGGACTCTGAGTGTCACGGGGATGGTCGATCGTCCCTACTCCATCGACTTCTCCGATCTGGCGGACATGCGCATGGTGGAACGAGACATCACCCTCTCCTGTGTGTCGAACCAGGTTGGGGGAGGGCTCGTGGGCAACGCCCGATGGTTGGGCGTCCCCCTCAGCGAGATACTCGATCGCGCCGGCGTCCATCCCGATGCGGGCCAGATCGTCGGGCGGTCCGTTGACGAGTTCACCGTCGGGTTCCCGGTGGAGGCGGCCTACGACGGACGGGAGGCGCTGGTGGCGGTGGGCATGAACGGTGAGCCTCTGCCCTTCGAGCACGGGTTCCCCGCCCGTCTGGTGGTATCCGGTCTCTACGGATATGTGTCAGCGACCAAGTGGCTCTCCGAGATCGAGTTGACCACCTGGGATGGGTTCAACGCCTACTGGGTGCCGAGAGGATGGGCCAAGGAGGCTCCGATCAAGACCCAGTCGAGGATCGACACCCCCGGCCACAGCACTCAGATCGCACCCGGGCGTCACGTTGTGGCCGGAGTGGCCTGGGCCCCGACCCGGGGCATCTCCAGAGTGGAGGTGCAGCTGGGAGAGGACGAGCCATGGCTGGGTGCCGAGTTGAGCGAACCCCTCTCGGACAACGCCTGGGTGCAGTGGAGGATCGATTGGGACGTGACCGCCGAGGGACGCCACCTGCTCCGATGCCGGGCAACGGACGGCCACGGGGAGACACAGACCCGGGAGATGAGGCCACCCGCCCCCGACGGAGCCACGGGTTGGCACACCCGGTCAGTGTTCGTCGAATCCGGCGCTTGATCTCGATTCAGTCGGCGGCGTCGACCGCCGATATCGCCCACCCCAGACCCGACGAGGCGTCTTCGATGGCGAGACGCAGTTCCCAGCCCGTGCCCGGAGAGCCGTCGTCGAACCAATAGAACGAGAGCTTGCGTAGGGCGGTCTCCATCACATCGGGCTCTACGGGCCAGGCGAGGTCGCACAGTGTGGCTATCGCCCACCACACCCCGACCCGGCCTGCGGCGGCCCCTCTCCTGCGCCCGTGGGCTCCGCCCGAGGCGCCGGCCCAGGCCATCCAGCGGATGGCCTCGTCAGTGGACATCTCTCCCACACGCGCCCTGGTGAGACCCAGGGCGCGTATCGCATCGAGGGCGGTCCCCTCCACGGCAGACGTCTCGTATCGGCCGTTGGACTCGGTCACCCAGGGCTGGACCAGATCGAAGAGGGCGCCTTCCGAGTGGGGGTCGTCGATCGAGGTGAACGTCGGCGGCAGCTCCGACTCGACCACGTCCGGGGGAGACGGCGAGGGTGCTTCGACTTTGTCGGCCTTGTAGATGGCGACCGGGTACTCCGGCTCCCAGGATGTGAGACGGTTGGGCAGGTCCGGGATGGGGGGCGTTTCGGTGTCACCGCGAACCACTCTTTCGGCGGCGGTGACGGAACGCCAGGGCCCGTCGTCGAGGTGCTCGTCCAGTTCTGCCCAGCTCTTTGTCGAGGCGGCCACTTCCGGGAGCGGGCCGAGGGCGAATCGTGAGACTCCTTCGCTGACCGCGGCCCCTGCCCACTCGCCCGGCGCCTCGAGAGTCAGCCGGTATCGGATGTGCTCCTCGACACCCCAGAGCTGCTTGCCCCGGCCCACCGCCTCGCGGCAGCGGGCCTTCAGCTCGACGAGCTCATCCCAGGCGGAGCTCTCGCAGAGGCCGTCTGCCACGCGGAGTAGCTCATCGGTGTCCGATGCCTCGATGGCCTCGATCGCTCGTCGACTGATCACGGATTGGGCCCTGTGGCCACCGGAAGATCGAGACGGGACCACTCCGAGAACGAACCGACGTACACGTGCGGCATCTCGTGGCCGGCGATGACCATGGCCAGGGCGTCATGACAGGCGGTGACTCCGCTGCCGCATGAGACCACCGTGTCGGAGGGCAGGTTGACGTAGATCGAGGCGAGCTCCTCCGCGGGGAGGAAGCGCCCCTCTGGAGTGAGATTGCTCGAGGTGGGTATGTTGATCGCTCCGGGTATGTGACCCGCCTTGGGGTCGACGGGCTCGGTCTCGCCGCGATAGCGCTCCTCGGCCCGGGCATCGACGAGGGCCCGGTCGCCCAGGTTGGCTCGGGTGACCACACCTTCGAACCCGTCGGGCACCGGGTAGGGACGGGTCGGCTTCGGGGCGACGGTGCCCACCCCGACGTCGTGCCCGGAAGCGATCCAAGCCTGATACCCACCATCGAGGACCTGGGCTCGCTCGTGGCCGATCGCCCGTAGCATCCACCACAGACGGGCTGCGATGCGTCCCGCGACGTCGTCGTAGACCACTACGTGAGACTCGGGGCTGACCCCCAATTGGCCGAGTGTCCCCGCAAACTCGTCGATGTCCGGTAGGGGGTGCCGCCCTCCACCGTCGGGATCAGCCGACAGGTCCTCATCGAGGTCGACGAAGACGGCCCCCGGGATGTGCCCTGCCTCGTAGGTCGTTCGCCCCTTGTCGGGGTCTGTCAGATCCCAGCGGATGTCGTAGATCCGGAATTTGCCGGGCGCGGCGGCGAGCTCGTCGACGTCCATCAGGGGCCTCACGTCCCGGCTACTCCTCTTCGCCTCTGGCGTTTTCGTCCGGGCTCGTCGCCGACCAACGCTCGTGGCTACTCAGCTCACTCCCCAGTTCGCTGATCGTCCTGCCCAGGGCGGTGGCGAGAGAACTGGCAGCTGCCTTCAGATGTTCGCGCACCTCCGGGTCCTGAAGAGCCGTGCTCACCGACCCGGCCACCTGGCCCCACGCCCCCACCAGTGTCCCGAAGGCGTCCTTGATCTCTTCGTCGGAAGGCCCTCCGTCGGAGGCCACTTTCCGATAGGTCTCTTTGAGGCGCGAGCCGAGGTCCCCGAACTCGTCCTGGACGGTGTCCCAGGGGTCGGTGGCCTCTCCTGTCGTAGGATCACTCTCGTGCGTCTCCACCTCCTGGATGGTACCTACGAGCTGTTTCGTTCCCACTACGGGCGCAGGGACACTGCGCTCGCCCCCGACGGGCACGACATCCACGCCACGTTGGGGATCCTGGAGTCGACGTTGTCCCTGCTCCGCGAGCCGGGGGTGACCCATCTCGCCGCCAGCTTCGACACCGTCATCGAGTCCTTCCGCAACGAGATGTTCCTCGGGTACAAGTCCTCGGCGGGCATGGACGAGGAGTTGCTGCGCCAGTTCCGATTTGCGGAGCAAGCCCTGGAGGCCATCGGGGTGGTGGTGTGGCGAAACATCGAGTTCGAGGCGGACGACACCCTGGCCGCGGCCGCGGTCAAATGGGTGGACGACGTCGAACAGGTCGTCATCTGCTCGCCCGACAAGGACATGGCCCAGGTGGTCGTGGGGGACCGCATCGTCACCTACAACCGTAGGGAGCAGAAGATCGTCGACGAAGACGGTGTCGTGGAGAAATTCGGTATCCATCCCGAGTCGATACCCGACTACCTGGCGCTGGTCGGTGACACCGCCGACGGGGTGCCCGGGCTCCCCGGTTGGGGAGCCAAGAGCGCATCCACGGTCCTGGCACGGTTTGCTCGTCTCGAGTTGATCCCCGCCGATCCCGCCGATTGGGGGGTGAGGGTGCGTGGCGCGGAGAAGCTCGCCGCCACCCTGGCTCAGAACCAGGAGGTGGTCTACCTCTTTCGGGAACTGACCACGCTGCGTCTCGACGCCCCAATCCCCGAGAGTCTCGACGACCTGCATTGGCCTGGCGTTCCGGAGCAGCGGTTCCGGGAGTTCTGCGCATCCATGGGATTCGACCCTGACGCGATCGACGTCCATCGCTGGGCGGACTGAGCTCGACCGCGCTGCATAGCGTGGCGTTTATCGCGACGGATTGCAGCACGGACGAGGGACGACCCGTGAACCCTCCACTCGAGTAGGCCGTCTATTCCGAGTCTCCCTCCCAGACGAGGTCGAAACGCTCCATGCAGTCCGAGCAGCGGTAGGCGATCGGGAACCCCTCCTCGAGCGGCTCGTCGGGCGGGAGGTAGCTGAGCAAGTGTGCGGTGCCTCCGCACTCGACACAGATGATGGTCGGTGTTGGTTCGGTCATCACTCACCCCTGGTTCGTGTCTTGATCAAGATGATCGATCCAATGATGCCAGCGACCACCGAGCCCGAGAAAATGCCCATCTTGGCGAGCCCGGCCACGACAGGGTCGGCGAAGGCGAGCCCGGTGACGAACAGAGCGACGGTGAAACCGATTCCGGCGACCGCCGATAGCCCCACCACCTGGGGCCAGGTGGTGTCCGGCGGGAGCCTCCCCACACCCAGACGCACCGCGCCGAAGGAGGCGGAGGAGATTCCGACCACTTTGCCGAGGATGAGGCCTCCGGCGACACCGATCGAGATCGGGGAGGTCAAGGCATCGCCGACGTCGAGATTACGGAAGTCGATGCCGGCGTTGGCCAGAGCGAACAGGGGGACGATCACGAAAGAGCTCAAGCCAACCAGCCGGCGCTCCATGCGATTCAGGGGAGACACCGCCTCGTGGGCGATCTCGGAGAGCAGTAGCGTCTCGTGGTCGGCGTGCTCCTGGGCATGCCGGTCGAGGACTTCGTGGGGATACTGGTCGAGGATGGCACGGGCGCGCCGGTCGAAGTCCCCCGGGTGGTAGAGGGGCCTGGCCGGGGTCAGGAAACCGAGGGCGACGCCGGCCAGCGTGGCGTGGATGCCCGATCGGTAGGTGAGATACCAGATCACGAAGGCCATCGGCACGTAGAACCACATGGCCCTCACGTTGATCCGTCCCGCGATCCAGACCGACACCAGGCCGGTCACCGCGGCGGCCAGGTATCCGTTGCTCAGGTCAGAGGTGTAGAAGAGGGCGATGACGGTGATCGCCCCGATGTCGTCGGCGATGGCGACGGCGAGCAGAAACAGTTTCGCGCCCGACGGGACCCGTGAGCCGAGGAGGGCCACGATCCCGATGGCGAAAGCGATGTCGGTCGCCATTGGGATCCCCCATCCATGAACCGCGTCGGTTCCCCAGTTGAGAGAGAGGTAGAAGAGTGCCGGCACGGCCATCCCCCCGAGCGCGGCGAGCACCGGGAGGGCTGCCGCCTTCGGGTCGCGCAAGTCTCCCAGGACCAACTCCCGCTTGATCTCCAGCCCGACCACGAAGAAGAAGACGGCCATGAGCCCATCGTTGATCAGATGGAGGGCGGATTCATCGAAGTGGAACCCGGAGAAGTCGATGGTGAACCGCTCCTGGAACAGTGAGAAGTATGTGTCCGACCAGATGCTGTTGGCCCAGACGAGTGCGGCTACCGCTGCGAACAGCAGAATGATGCCCGAAGACGCCTCGATACGGCTGAAGCGGACGAACGGTCGGATGAAGGTCTTGGGGACGAACCGTTCCGACGTCGCCCAGGTGCGATGTCTGGCGTCCATCTCAGCCGATGGTGTTCCCCGCCGATCTCAGCATCTGGCAGGCCTCCACGACCCTGGCGGCCATCCCTACCTCGGCTTTCTTCATGTACGAGCGGGGGTCATAGACCTTCTTGTTCCCCACCTCTCCATCGACCTTGAGCACCCCGTCGTAGTTGGACAACATGTGATCCACTATCGGCCGGGTGTACGCGTACTGGCAGTCGGTGTCGATGTTCATCTTGATGACGCCGTAGCCGAGTGTCTCGTGGATCTCCTCGAGCGTCGAGCCGCTTCCGCCATGGAAGACCAGATAGTGGCGCGCCTCATCACCGAATTGGTCCGCGACCGCCCTTTGGCCCTCCAGCAGGATGGTGGGGTCGAGCTTGACCGAACCCGGCTTGTACACACCGTGGACGTTGCCGAACACGGCGGCGAGCAGGTAGCGGCCGCGGTCGAACGTGCCGAGGACCTCGGACACTCTGACCATGTCGCCGGGTGAGGTGTACAGCTTCGACCGGTCGACGTCGGAGTGGTCGGTGGCGTCCTCGACTCCTCCGACGATGCCGATCTCCAGTTCGAGGATGATGTCGAGAGCAGCACACTTCTCCAGCAGCTCGTCGGCGAGGGCCAGGTTCTCCTCCATGGGGAGGTCGGAGGCGTCGAGCATGTGGCTCTGGAAGAGTGGCCCTCGTCCGGAGTCGGCTCGTTCTCGGCTCACCTCCAGCAGGGGACGGACGAAGCCGTCGACTCGGTCTGCCGGGCAGTGGTCGGTGTGGAGGGCGATGTTCACCGGATATTGCGGCGCCACCACGTGGGCGAACTCCGCCAAGGCGCGCGCGCCCAATGCCATGTCCTTGTTCGACTGTCCCGAAGCGAACTCCCCGGCCCCGTAGGAGAACTGGACTATCCCGTCGGACTCGGCTTCAGAGAAGCCCTCGAGGGCGGCGAGGATGGTCGAGGACGAGGTGGTGTTGATCGCGGGCAGCGCGTACTGGCCCTCCCTGGCGCTATCGAGCATCTCGCGGTACTTGTCAGGTGTGGCGATGGGCACCGGTCGTCTCCTTGTCTTCTGGCGCGAACCTTATCGACCCTATTTCCCGACTCGCCGTCGGCAACCACGGTCGATACTTTGCCACGGCGATGGCTGAAACCGTCAAGGCATCAGCACCGCGCAAAGCGCGCAACCCCATCGCCAGGGCGTTCTACTTCGTCCTCGGAATGCTCTGTCTGGCACTGATACCGCTCAGCTATCTCCCCGGCATTCCCACCTTCGACCTGATCCTCCTGGCGGCATTCTTCTTCTCGATGTCGTCGGACAAGATGTACAACTGGATGCTCAATCATCGCTACTTCGGGAAGGTCATCCGCGGCTATAGGGATCACGGGTTGACGACGCGGATGAAGTGGGTGGCCGCGGCCGGGATCACGACCTCCCTCGTCGTCTCCGGGGTCTTTCTGACCGATCTGGCTTGGGTCAGGCTGATTCTTGTCGCGGTGGGCGTATATGCGCTCTGGTTCGTCTCTTCCCGCCCGACGAGGGACCGCTCGACCATCTGAGACAGGTACCGTCCGGCTGATGCGGTCAGTCTCCCGGTGGGGCTTGGGGGTCGTCTCCGCGACCACGATGGCGACCACCACCTTTCCGATAGTCATCTTCAGCGTCCTCGCCGCCTCGCTGATCTCGGAATTCGAGATCAGTCGCGCCCAGCTCGGATTGTTGGTCACCGCCTTCGGCCTCGTCGGAGCACTGCTGTCTCCGGTCTGCGGAAGGCTCACCGACCGTCTCGGCGCGGTCCGTTCCACCACGTTCACGATGCTCGCCGGAGCCGTCACCCTCATCGCCATCGCCTTCAGCCCCACGTACGCGGTGCTGATCGGGGCGGCGCTGCTGGGCGGGGTTCCCAACGGATGGGGCAATCCGTCGACCAATGCGCTGATCGCCGACAACGTGGCCGTGGGGTCCCGGGGCGTGGTCACCGGTGTGAAGCAATCCGGGGTGCAGGTCGGGATCTTCCTCGGCGGGCTCTTGCTGCCGGTCTTCGCTGTCTGGTGGGACTGGCGGATGGCAGTGCTGGTCTTCCTCGCGCTGCCTGTCGGCGGTCTCATCGGGATGATCGGGCGCAGGGATGCCGAGAGGCGCGAATCGCGCACGACGGTGCTCGCCGGGGACAAACTGCCAACTTCGATCAAGTGGATCGCCGCCTATGGCATGGTGTCGGGTCTGGCGACATCGGCGATGATCGCCTTCCTGCCCCTGTTCGCCGAGGAGGACCAGTTGTGGTCGGAGACGATGGCCGGGATGATCCTCGCCGCGGTCGGTTTCACCGGCATCTTCTCCCGGATCATCTGGTCTCGCTGGTCCGAGCGGTCGCTGGGACACGGCAGGACCCTGCGGATCCTCGCCGGGATGACCACCGCCACCTCGGTGCTCCTCGCCCTGGCCGGCCTGGGGGTGCTCCCGAGCTGGGTTCTCGTTCCGGCCGCTTTTCTGTTCGGTGCCGGCGCCATAGCATGGAACGCGGTGGGCATGGTGGCCGTGATGGAGATCGCCCCCGCCCATCTCGTCGGCAAGGGAACGGGGGTGGTGCTTCTCGGGTTCCTGTTCGGCCACGCCGTGGGGCCACCGCTGATGGGGTGGTCGGTCGACGCCCTCGGCACCTACACGCCGGGTTGGCTCGCCACCGGTGTCCTCATGGCCACCTCGGCCGCCCTGGCGCTCAGGATCCCCGACGGCGGTAGGGTCGCCGTCAAGTGATCGATCGATGAGACTGGTCATCGCACGTTGCACCGTCGACTACTCGGGACGACTCACCGCACACCTGCCCGAGGCCACCCGGCTCATCATGGTCAAGGCGGACGGGACTCTCGCCATCCACTCCGACGGCAACGCCTCCAAACCCCTCAACTGGATGATCGCCCCCAATGCCCTCGAGATCCACGACGACCGTTGGGAGATCTCCAACGCGAAGGGGGAGAGGCTGACGATCTGGATCGAGGAGATCATCGAGGACGTGATCCATGAGCTGGGTGACGATCCGGGGCTGGTCAAGGACGGGGTCGAAGCGCATCTCCAGGAGATGCTGGCGGCCTCTCCCGACTTCCTCGAGGAGGGCCTGACCCTGATTCGACGCGAGTACCCCACCGACATCGGGCCCGTCGATCTGCTCTGCGCCGACCGAAACGAGGCGACCGTGGCGGTCGAGGTCAAGCGCCGGGGCGAGATCGATGGGGTCGAACAACTCTCTCGATACATCGAGCGTCTCAACCACGACGCCCGCCTGGCCCCGGTGCGTGGGATATTCGCGGCCCAGTCGATCACCCCTCAGGCCCGGGTGATGGCGGAGGCGAGAGGGATCGAGGCGATCGAGGTCGACTACGACGGTCTTCGCGAGGCCGAGGACGGCTCGTTGCGCCTGTTCGACCTCCACTGATGTTCGACATCGTCTTCTACACCCCGGAGATCCCGCCGAACACCGGGAACGCGATGCGTCTCGCCGCGGTGACCGGATGTCGGCTGCACCTGATCGAGCCACTGGGCTTCGAGATGGACGACGCCCGCCTGCGTCGGGCGGGGATGGACTATCGCGATCTGGCGTCCGTGGCCGTCCACGACAGCCTGGAGGCTTTCCGGGCGTCGGTCGCCCCCGAGAGGGTGCTGGCGTTCACCGTCGACGGCGAAGCTCTCTACACCGACGAGGAGTATCGGGAGGGAGACGCCTTCCTCTTCGGGCCCGAGTCGGTGGGCCTGCCCGGGGAGGTTCACAGCGCCGTGTGGATCACCCGCCGTCTCCGGTTGCCCATGGTCCCGGGAGTGAGATCGATCAACCTCTCCAATTCCGCGGCCATCGTCGTCTACGAGGCCTGGCGCCAGCTCGGCTTCCCCGGCTCCCACCGTTCTGTGAACGGGGGCTGAGAATATTTGTCGCGTGGCGTTCACAGAATGGAGGAGGGGCTCGAGATGGGGGTTGATTTCGCTCTCCGGATACGGCAATTGTCGGAGATGTGTGGGAGGAAGAAGTCGCTCGTTACGCTCGTGAGCACCATGGTCTCGTCGATCGGGACAACGCGGTGCAACTGGGCGGCTCGCTACATCTGGTGCGGCATCGCTTGTATACCGGTCGTTGGGATGAGATACATCCGGGTGTCTACTACCTCAACGTAACTCCGGCGACCTGGCGGACCGAGATCCTGGCGTCGGTGATGGCTGCGGGCCCTGATGCGGTCGTATCCCATCGAACTGCCGCCCAGCTGCACGGGCTGGACGGTGTCTACGGCCGGCCAATCGACATCACTGTCCCCTACCGGGAGAGTCCCGAGCCCGAGAGCGTGATCATGCATCGATCCCGGCGTCCCCTCGACGCCACCGTGGTCGATGCGATTCGCGTGACGACTGTCGAGAGGACGAGCCTCGATCTCGCTGCGATGTTTGGTGACATGGCCTTGGAACGAGTGGTCGCATCCGCTCTGCGGAAAAAGCTGACGACGGTGGAGGCGCTCGATGCCCACATCGGATTGCGAGGTGGTCGAGGCGTTGCCGGAACCCGCCGCTTGCGGAGAGTCCTCGCCGTGGTGGCCGGGGACAGAAGCGGGAGCTTCGCGGAGGTCGATCTGGGGCAACTCATCAGACTCGCTCCGATCGCGACACCTATCCAGCAGCTCCAGATCCGCTTTCCCCAGGGGGACAATGCCTATCCAGATTTCTCGTGGCCAGACCGGATGCGCATCGTCGAGGTCGACGGTCTCGAGGCGCACTCCACCCATGAACAGTTGGAGCACGACCTCCATCGGCAGAATCGGCTCATGCAGCTCGGCTGGGAGATACGCCGGTTCTCGGCACGCAGAGTGAGACGTGAACCGCAAGAGGTGATCGAAGAGCTCACCCGTTTCGTGATGGCACCCTTCTCACCCCGTTCTGTGAACGCTGGCTGAGACTATGTCACGCCTGGCGTTCACAGAACGGTTCAGGAAGCCCGTTCCGCCAGGAGCCGGAAGGCGATGGCCTCGCTGAGGACGACCCGCTCCAGGTCGCCGAGGTCCTGGCTCTCGTTGGGGGCGTGGAAGGCACTGGTGGGGTCGGCCGCACCGACCACCAGGATCGGAGCCTCCGGGAACAGCTCGGCGAAGGTGGCGATGAAGGGGATCGAGCCGCCCGCCCCCATCTCCACTGCCTCGGCCCCGAAGCCTTCACGGAACGCCTGGCGCCAGATCTCAACGGCATAGTTGTCCGAGCCGAGGACGGTGGCGTCTCCCCACTCTTCGTGGAGGAAGCTGAGCTGCGCGCCCCAGGGCACGTTGGCTTCCAGATGAGTCTTCAGCGCCTCCAAGGCGGCCTTGGTGTCCTGGCCGGGCGGGATACGCATGCTCACCTTGGCCCGGGCGACGGGTACGAGCTGGTTGATGGCCTCGGCCACCGGTGGGGCATCGATGGCCAGGACGGACACCGCCGGGCGCGTCCAGAGACGGGACGGAAGGGAGCCCTCCCCGATCAGCTCGAGACCGTCGACTGCACCGGCCTGGGACCTGAGCAGCTCCTCGGGGAAGTCGAGGGACCCTTCGGTCTCCTCGGAGAGGATTCCTGCCACCGCGACCCTGCCCTCGGCGTCGTGGAGAGTGGCCAGAAGCCGGGACAGGGTCATCAACGCGTCGGGCACGACGCCTCCGTACTGGCCGGAGTGAACCGCCGATTCGAGGGTTCGCAGCTCGAGCTTCACCGCCACGATCCCCCGGAGCGACGAGACGAACGCCGGTGTGCCCACCTCCCAGTTGCCCCCGTCGCCGATGACGATGACATCGGGATCGAGGAGGTCGGAGTGCTTCTCCAGGATCTCGGGTAGCCCGATGGAGCCCGCCTCCTCCTCGCCCTCGAGAAAGAGCTGGACGCCTACGGGGAGGTCGTCGCCGTGGGCCGCGATGGCTCCGAGATGCATCACCACCCCGGCCTTGTCGTCACTCGCTCCTCGCCCGTAGAGGCGTCCAGCGCGCTCTACGGGCTCGAACGGGCCCGTCTCCCACTCCTCGATCGGACCCGGCGGCTGAACGTCGTAGTGGGCGTAGAGCAGCAGCTTTGGAGCTCCTTCGGGGCCGGGTTTCTCGGCGAACACCGCCGGGTGGCCATTGGACGACTCGAGCAGCCGGGCGTTGTCGAACCCGGCCTCGTCGAGCATCTCGACGATCGTCGCTCCGGCCTGGCGGACCGCCTGGGGGTCGTAGTCGTCGGCGGACACCGACTCCATCCGGATCAGGGTGGCGAGCAGTTCCTTCAGACGGGGCATGTCGGCGGCAACGGCCGACTTCAAGTCTTCGTGCATGCCCAGCAGCGTACCGATGCCATGATGAGACCGTGCTCAGGTTCCGTCTCTTCGATATGCCCGTCACCGTCAGGGGCTCATTCCTGCTCATTGCAGCTCTGATCGGGCTGGTGGGTGTGGGGGACGTCGCCCAGACGGTGGCTTGGATCGCGGTCGTCTTCTTCTCGATCCTGATCCACGAGTTGGGCCATGCCTTCACCGCGCGGGGCTTTGGCTCCGAAGTGGCGATCGAGTTGAACGGGCTCGGGGGGCTGACGAGATGGTCGGTGCCGCATGGAGAGATCACACCAGGACCACGTGCCCTCATCGCGGCGGCAGGATCGGCCACCGGTCTGGCGTTCGGCGGGGTGGTCTGGCTGGTGGCATCACAGTTCGGGCCCTATCCACGGCTGGCCGGCTTCTTCCTCGAGAGCCTCATCTACGTCAACGTCTTCTGGGGTCTCCTCAATTGGCTTCCCATCCGACCCCTCGACGGAGGGCACCTCCTCGAGTCACTCCTCGAAAAGGTCGTTCCGAGACGGGCAGACATGATCGCCCGGGTCGTCTTCTCGTCCACCGCCGCCGTCGCCCTGGCCATATCGCTGTCGATGCAGCTGTACTTCATCGCCGCGCTCGCCGGATGGCTGCTCCTCTCCGAGTTCACGATCGGCCGGGAGACCCAGCCCTCGCCGGGCCTGCCAGTCTTCTCCTACGACGATTCCGGTGAGGCGGAGGACGATCTGGAGGAGGCCGTGGAGGCCGTGGAGCCGGCGGAACCCGATGATGGCGGCGAGCCACCCCTCCACCACAGGAGCTAGGTTCTGGCGCGATGGACTTCTCCTATAGCGACCGTGTCGAGGACTACCGGGCACGGCTTCTCGAGTTCATGGCGTCCCACGTGTATCCGGCAGAGCCGGTCTACCGGGACCAGATGGAGGAGTCGGGAGATCCTCATCATCACCCGGCCATCCTGGAAGACCTGAAGAAAGAGGCCCGCAGCCGTGGGCTATGGAATCTGTTCCTCCCCGACCCCGACGACGGCGGCGGGCTCTCGGTCCTCGAGTACGCGCCACTGGCGGAGATCACGGGGCGCAGTGTCGAGATCGCTCCCGAGGCACTGAATTGCTCGGCGCCCGACACCGGGAACATGGAGATCCTCCACATGTTCGGGACCCCGGAGCAAAAGGAGGTCTGGCTCCATCCACTGCTGGAGGGTGAGATCCGGTCGTGCTTCTCGATGACCGAGCCCGACGTAGCCAGTTCCGACGCCACCAACATCAGGACGAGGATCGAACGCGATGGAGACGAGTATGTGATCAACGGGCGCAAGTGGTTCAGTTCCGGCGCGGCGTCGGAACGCTGCCGGTTCTCCATCGTGATGGGGGTCACCAACCCGGGCGCCGACAGGCACCGGATGCAGTCGATGGTGATCGTTCCCATGGACGCATCTGGACTGGTGGTCGAGCGGGCCCCGAGCGTGTTCGGATATCAGGACCGAGGTGGTCATCCCCAGATCCTCTTCGACGACGTCAGGGTACCGGTCTCGAACCTCCTCGGTGAGGAGGGAGGCGGATTCGCCATCGCGCAGGCCCGTCTGGGGCCGGGGCGCATCCACCATTGCATGCGAGCGATTGGGGCGGCCGAGAGGTGTCTCGACCTGATGATCCAACGAGCCCAGGCGAGGACGGCGTTCGGCAAGCCCCTGGCGGATCAGGGAGTCGTTCGGGAATGGATCGCCGACGCCCGCATCCAGATCGAACAGGTCAGGCTCCTCGTCCTCAAGACGGCGTGGCTCATCGACAATGTCGGCACCAGAGGTGCCCGCATCGAGATCGCCGCCATCAAAGTGGCGGCCCCGAACCTGCTCACCACCATCGCCGACAAGGCGATCCAATTGTTCGGAGCGGCCGGGTTCACCGAGGATTGGCCCATAGCATCGCTGTACTCCATGGGCCGCTGGCTGCGGATCGCCGACGGGCCGGACGAAGTCCATCGCCGCTCCGTCGCCCGGGCCGAGTTGGGCAGGCTGGGGCCCGGAGCCGTTCCCGAGCCATTCGAGAAGTAGGGCCCCACCAACTCGAACCGCGCGCCCGGTCTGCACCGAATAGTCCGAAAGAAGGTTGCGGCACGAGTGTCGTAGGGCCGACTGGCGGGGAACGAACCCCGTTGACTCTGCGTTTATCAGTGCCCGAAGATGATGGGGCCTCCAGTGATCGATCTGACAGTTACCCCGTGGAGGGAAGCGGCGGCTTGTCTCGATGTCGAAGACGACGTGAGCTTCTTTCCCGACAAGGAAGACCTTGGCGCGATCTTCCTCGCCAAGGCGGTGTGTGCCACCTGCCCTGTGGCTGACATCTGCCTGACCTGGGCGATCGAAACCAACCAGTCCGAGGGAATCTGGGGCGGGCACACCGCCAAGGAGCGTCGCAGGCTGCGACGTCGGTGGTTGGAGGAGACCAAGAGAGCGAGCTAGTGCCCCTGACCACTAGCGGCCATTCCTCATCTTCTCGGCTCTCTCCTCACGATCGGGCCCGGTCTCTGCCCCAATGTGGACCAGCGAGTCGCCTGCGTTGACCAGCGGCCGCATCGACTGGGCTATGACCCATCCGGTCTCAGAGGCCCTCACCTGGGTCGGCCGCATCCCGAATGCATCCGCTATCGACGCGACCGTCTGACCCTTGGTGACACGCTCGCCCAGCGAGGCTTCCATCTCCACGATCCCACCCCGACGGGCCCGGACCCAGCGGGTTCTCCGGATCAGTCGGGTGGGCTGGGCACGAGGAAGGCGGGCGTCGATCATTCCGAGATGGCGGAGCGATCTCATCACGCCGGCGACTCCTGTCTCGATGGCGTTGACGTCGAACCGGTGGGCCTGGCCGGCCTCGTAGACCAGAACCGTGTTCTCCCGCTCCGCGGCCGCCTGGCGCAGCGAGCCGTCTCGCAGGCGGGCATGGATCGAGAAAGGAGCTCTGAAAGCTCGGGCCAGCTCGAGCGTCACCGAGTCATCGAGATTCGCCCGGATCTGGGGATGGTTGATCCGATGGTTCGTGGCGGTGTGGAGGTCGATCCCGACCGAACAGTGGGCAACGACGTGCTCCATGAACAGATGGGCGAGACGGGCTGCCGTCGACCCGCGCGTGGAGCCGGGGAACGAGCGATTCAGGTCCCGGCGATCGGGCAGATAACGCGATTGGGTGATGAACCCCAACGGGTTGACTATTGGGACCGCGATGATCGCCCCGCGCAGGGCCTTGGCGTCGATCTCCTTGAGCACCCTGCGGATGATCTGGATTCCGTTCAACTCGTCGCCGTGTATCGCCGCCGACAGCCAGATGTTGGGCCCGGCGGAGCGCCCGTTGATCACCTTCACCGGTAGAGATTCGGTGGCCCCGGTGACGACCTTTGCGAACGGGAGCTCGATCTGGACCTTTCGTCCCGGCCGCACGGTGACGTCGCCCACCGTGATGGGCTCGTTTATGCGATGGTTCTCAGGCGCCAACGTTGTCTTCGATGTACTCGACGATCAGATCGGCGATGTCGACTCCGCTGGTGTTCTCGATCCCCTCCAAACCGGGGGAGGAGTTCACCTCGAGGACCATCGGGCCCTCCTCAGACTGGAGGAGATCGACGCCGGCCACGTTGAGGCCCATGCTCTTCGCGGCCCGTACCGCGGTCGAGCGCTCCGACGGGGTCAGCTTCATCGCTTCGGCGCTGCCCCCACGATGGAGGTTGGAGCGGAAGTCTCCGGGCGACCCGCGGCGTCGCATAGCCGCCGCTACCTTGCCTCCGACCACGAAAGCCCTTATGTCCGAGCCTCCCGCCTCTTTGATGAACTGCTGGACCAGGATATTGGCGTCGAGCTGGCGGAAGGCCCCGATCACCGACTCGGCCGCTTTCTTGGTCTCGGCCAGCACGACTCCGAGACCCTGTGTCCCTTCGAGGAGCTTGACCACGACCGGGGTGCCGCCGACGATTTCGAGGACACCGTTCACATCCTGGATGGAGTGGGCGAAGCTGGTCGTGGGCAGGCCGACCCCGGAGCGTGAGAGAATCTGCATGGAGCGGAGCTTGTCCCGGGAGCGGCTTATCCCATCCGAGCTGTTGAGGGTGAACACGTCGGCCATCTCGAACTGGCGCACCACGGCGGTGCCGTAGAAGGTGTACGACGCCCCGATGCGGGGGATCACCGCATGGGGCCGGACCTCCTCCCCCTTGTAGATGACCTTGGGCCGGCGCGCGGTTATGTCCATGTAGCAGCGCAGATAGTCGACGACGACCACGTCGTGTCCGCGGCCGAGCGCAGCCTCCTTGAGCCGCGCCGTCGAGTAGAGGGTGGATCCCCGCGACAGGATGGCGATCCTCACGTGGTGGCCCCTCTGCTGGGGCGCTCACCCAGATAGCTGCGGCCGGGGTCGACCAGGAAGTGCTTTCTCACCGTGCGGCGGCCGAGGAGCATCCGGAAGGTCATCTCGTCTCTCGTCGTCAGGTTCACCAGGGCGTCGATCTCCTTACCGGCAACAATAAGCCGAGTGCGGATCACGGGACGAAGTTCGGACCTGCCCCCGGGGTTCTTCACGTTCCGCTCGAAGGCGACCTCGGCCACACAGGACACACTGGGCTTGCGTTTCCGTTGTCGGACGTGGACGTCGAATCTGACCATACCGACCCCGTCGTGCTCGAACCGTTCGATGTTGAAGGCGTGTAGCGACGAGTTGTCGGCCCCAGTGTCGACTTTCGCCTTGATCTCGGTCACGCCGAGGTCGGGCATAGCCACCCATTCCCGCCACCCGATGGTTGTCAGTCCTGGCTCCGTCACGCCCGGCAGGATAGGCCCACTGCCCGGGATCCGTCGCCGGGCATCACCGAGTAAGCCCTGCCTTCGCCCTCAGTAAACTTGATATTTGACATATCAGATTAGATCAGGCATAATGCAGTAGTAATCACAAGTCGAGTATTGACAATAGGAGGTATCCACAAATGCTCATGCGATTCGATCCATTCTCTGATTTCGATCGTGTCACCCGTCAGGTGTGGGGTAACACCCGGACCAACTACATGCCTGCGGACGCCTATCGCAAGGACGATCGTTTCTATCTCCACATCGATCTCCCGGGCATCGACCCCGAGTCGATCGACGTGACGGTGGAGAAGAACACGCTTTCGGTCTCTGCGGAGCGTAAGTGGGAGCGCGACGGTGAAGAGCAAATCCTGCTCAACGAGCGCCCGGTTGGATCGTACTCACGCCAGTTCTTCCTCGGTGAGAGTCTCGACACGGACGCCATCGAGGCTGGCTACGACCACGGTGTGCTCACCCTCGCGATCCCGGTCGCTGAGACCGCCAAGCCTCGCAAGATCTCGGTGAGCCCCACACACGAGGCACTCACCGCCTGATCATGATCTCCCCGGTCACGGGCCCCGATCGCCGGTTGATCTCGGCGATCGGGGCTCTTTTTGTGGATGACTTCGGCTATTTGGGTACGCTCGGTCCGCATGAGTGGCACAAGCATGTCCTACAAGATGGCTCTGGCGAAACTCGCCAGCGACGAGCGCTACTCCGAGGTATTCAGTCACGGCAGCCTGAGTGCAGGGATCTACGCGCCACACGAGAGCGACGATCCCGATCAGCACCAGGCTCACAAGATCTACGTGGTCCTGAACGGCTCGGGATTCTTCAGCGTCGACGGTGACAGGCAGCCCTTCGGGCCGGGAGATCTCCTCTTCGCAGAGGCAGGCACCACCCACAACTTCGAGGACTTCACCCCCGACTTCGCAGTGTGGTCGATCTCGTCCTCCGGAGACGCCGCCCAGGCTTGATCGGGCCCTAGAGTCGCCGCGGTGGAAAAGCACAAGCGCAAACTGTCGCCGTGGCTGCTCGGGTTGATGATCGCCATCGTGTTCTTCGTGTTGGCTCTGACCGCCATCAACCTCCTCGGATTCGGTGACGATCCGGTCGTAGGAAGTCTGGGCAGCTGGGGAGGTTGAGCCCGGGTGGTCAGCGGATGCCTCCAGCCGAGGCGGAGGTCACACCAGAGCTCGTCCGTCGGTTGGTCGGCGACCAGTGCCCGGATCTCGCCGCTCTCGACCTGGAACCGCTCCCCCATGGTTGGGACAACGTCCCACTCCGCCTCGGAGACAGGCTCGTCGCTCGATTCCCTCGACGGGAACTATCAGCCGACCTGATCGAGAACGAGGCGCGATGGCTCGGCGTTTGCAGCCCACTCCGCTGACAACCCCGTGATGGCGGCGGTGGGGAAGGTGACGTTGGGCCGGATTCTCGAAGAAGGCTGAGTCAATCTGGGGGCGGCGGAATCACGTCCCCGTTGCAGTCGATGCCGTCGGCGGGGCGGTAGTTGGCGACGATGGTGTCGACGACGACCCGGCCATCGGGATAGGTACGTTGACGGTCGATCTGGCTGTGTCGGCATTGGCTACGAAAGCTGATTCTCTGATCCAATTCCACGACGTCGATGTGCTGGGTCGAGTAGAGGGTCACCGTGATCGATGTGGGGTCATAGGTCGGCCAGATGAGGACCGGATAGTCGGTGCTGTTGGTGATCACCAGATCCGGCCCCGGTATCGACAGGGTGGCTTCCCGCCCGAACGGGTAGCGCGAGAAATACACCGAGTGGCTCTGGTATTGGTCGAGCTCCAACCCGGCGAAGTAGGCGGCGTTGAACATCGTGGTCACGAATTGGGACACTCCGCCACCCACCTCGTCGGTCATGTGCCCTCCCCGGATCGCCCCGGCCGGTAGATAGCCCTTCTCTCTGGTGCGCGGACCGATGTAGTCGTTGAACGAGAGGGTCTCCCCTGGAAGCATGTAGTAGCCGGTCACCGCGTCGGCCATGGTCTGGATGTTGGTGACCCGGTTCTCACAGCAGGCGTGTGTGGTCGTGAACTCGGCGATAGCTTCGGTCACCAGCGAGCCATCTGCCCAGGCGCCGATGGTGGGGTCGTCATCGGGGCGGGGCTCGAGCCTGAGGATCGTGACATCCGGGTCGAGCAGCAGCTCGGCAGCTTCGCGTATCGACTCCGCTGAGCAGCAGATCGGCGGAGGTGTACCCTCACGGACCACCGCGACCTCCCCATCGACCACTTCCAACACTGGCTTCTCGATCTCGCCAACCGGGTCTGTGAAGAGGTCCTCGAGGGCGCGGTGGAGGCCTTCGAAGTCGATCGAGATCGTCATCTCACCATCCTCCACCGCGCTCACAACATGGCGACGGATCTGGGTCGGCGCCAATCGGCCGACCGAGGTCCCCACCCTCACCACCACCTCCTCCGCGGTGAGCTCATGGGCACGCTCTGCGGCGGCATCGGCTTCTCCAACCGACACGGTCGGAGCGATTTCCGCCAACGTGGCATTGATCGTCGTCGGGCCTGCGTCGACATCAGCTATGGAGAGCGCTTCGATCATCCAGTCGATGTCCACCCCCGTGCCGGGCACACCGGCCAGCGCCTCGATTGCTCCGTCGGAGTAGGTGAGCTCGGGTTCCACCGGGGATTCGACGACGAAGTCCTCACCAGCCAGCCGCTCCCGGGCCACGCTCTCGTCCAGGACGAACTGGTCCTCGACGGTCACGGGACGGAGTGGAGTGGTGATCCAGGCGACGAACTCGTCCCACGCGTTGTCCTCGTGGCGGGCGGAGACCACCGAGTTGACCGTGTCGACGTACAGGTAGTCGTAGCCGAGCTCACGCGCGGGAAGCTTCACCAGGCGGCCGCCGAGGTCGATGGTGACCGGTGTCTCGAGGAATGCGGCCTCTCTCCATTCGACGTGGGCAGCGGCCACTTCGGGTGAGAGTCCGGAGACGTCCACGCCGGCGAACCGGACGTTCGCAGCGATGACGTCGCCTTCACTCGAGACGTGGGACGTCCAGGCGACAGCAGAGATCACCAGAGGAATGGCCAGGGAGGGTAGGACCCAGAGCCAGCCGAAGTAGTGCTCACGATGCCTGGCCATGTCGAGGAGATGGTAAGGATGTGTGAGGTGAAATAAGGGCACATGGGGAAGAATGTCGGCCCGGCGTCCGTTGGCACGGGCATGGGTGAGGCCGAGCGACAGCACCTCGACTGGCTGGCCCGCTCGCTGGCGCGAGCCGACTACCGAACGCTGCGATCGTCCGACATCGAGTCGATCAAGCGGGTGGCGGAGATGGTCGTCTTGGTCCCGGGCGCCTATCTCTTTCGGGAGGGGGAGCCGGCGGAGGCGACCTACATCATCGAGCGAGGTTCCGTCGAGATCATCCGTGGCGCCGGATCGGGACGCCGGATCGTTGCTCACGCAGAGCCCGGGTCGGTCCTCGGGGACTTCGCCATGTTCGGTGGCCGCCCTCACATCGCCGATGCCAGGGGGGTGGAGCCACTCAGGGCCTATCGATTCACCCGCGCTCGTCTCCTCCCGGAGCTGGCGGTCAACCCGGGGATCATGCTCCGGTGGCTGGTGGCCACCATGCGCCGGATCGAACAGACCCAGCAGCGCGTCATCTCGTTGGCACACAAGCCCGTGCTGTCACGTTTGGCCGATCTCCTCGTTGAGGAGACTGAGCGTCAACCGAATGTCAACCTATCTCAGTCGACCATCGGCGTCCTCCTCGGAGCCAGCCGGCAGTCGGTGAACGAGTCCCTGAGCCGTCTTCGTGAGATGGGCGTCGTGGAGACCGGGTACCGCAAAATCCAGATTCTCGATCCTGACCGTCTCGAGGAAGTATCAGGTAAGAGGTATCAGGTATGAGGTATCGGTTATCTGGACCCACCTGGTACCTCAGGGCACGGAGTGCCCGATTCCAAGTGTCGCTCGAAGTCGGCCGACCATCAAAACGGCGCGGTAGCAGTCGGCCGACCGGCGTCTGTTCGAGCGACGATCCACCGGAGGGCGGGAGGGGCCGAGGTGGTCCCCAGCCAGGCGTTCGACTCGAGACGACGGGAGGCAGTCGCTCGAAGTCGTTCGACCATCAAAACGGCGCGGTAGCAGTCGGCCGACCGGCGTCTGTTCGAGCGGCGATCCAGTCGGCGGGCACCGGGTAGTGAGGTGGAATCCCCGGCAGCGCCGCGAGATCGGGGGACGGGAGACAATCGCTCGAAGCCGGCCGACCATCAACGCGGCCCTCCATCAAAAGGTTGACGGGTTTCGCGCTAGTGCGATAGAGTGACCCCACGGGTCTGCGGGCCCGGGTGCCGTCTGTCCGGCCAGTCGGAAGTACGGTTCGACAAACGAGATTTCTTTTTTGGGGACATGTTCGCGCGTGTGTTAGCATGTCCTTTCTTGCGTTATCCCCTGACCGACGTCCACCTCAAGGAGGCACCCCTTGGCTTCGCGCGTGGCTGAGCGCTTTTCGTTCGGGAAGATTCCCGAAGTCCTACCCCTACCGAACCTGCTGGCCGTCCAGCACGAGTCCTTTCAGTGGTTTCTCGACGAGGGTCTCCGTGAGATCTTCGACGAGATCAGCCCGATCGAGGACTTCACCGGCTCTCTCGCCCTCGAGCTGACCGAGCATCGTTTCGGCGATCCCCAGATGACCTTGGAGGAGGCCCAGGAGCGGGACTCCAACTACGCCCGTCCTCTCTTCGTCACCGCCCGTTTCATGAACCGTGGCACCGGAGAGATCAAAGAACAGCAGGTCTTCCTCGGCGACTTCCCGATGATGACCGAAAAGGGTGTCTTCGTGATCAACGGCACGGAGCGAGTAATCGTCTCCCAGTTGGTCCGTTCGCCCGGCATCTACTACGACGTCAACAAGGACAAGACGTCCGACAAGATGATCTACAACGGAAAGATCATCCCCGGACGCGGCGCCTGGCTCGAGTTCGACACCGATAAGAAGGACACCATCGGCGTCCGGGTCGATCGCAAGCGCCGTCAGTACGTCACGGCTTTCCTGAAGGCGCTCGGCGTCGCCGAGACCGACGAGGAGATTCTCGAGATGTTCGGTCACTCCGAATCGATCAAGAACACGATCGAGCGCGACACCAACGCCGACAAGGAAGAGGCGCTGCTCGACCTGTATCGCAAGCTCCGACCCGGCGAGCCGACGACGGTGGAGTCGGCCCGCGGTCTCATCCAGACCCTGTTCCGCAACCCCAAGCGCTACGACCTGACCCGAGTGGGCCGTTACAAGATCGCCCAGAAGTTTGGGGAGGACGCGCCGAAGGATTACCGGGTCGAAGGCCTGCAGATGTTGCGGGACGAGGACATCGTGGACGCCATCAGGTACCTCGTCGCCCTCCACGCCGGAGAGACGACCATCGAGACCCACCAGGGAAACCAGGTCGGCGTCGCCACCGACGACATCGACCACTTCGGCAACCGTCGCATCCGCACGGTGGGCGAGTTGGTCCAGAACCAGGTGCGAGTTGGCCTGACCCGTCTCGAGCGGGTGGTGCGCGAGCGCATGACCACTCAGGACCCGGACGCGATAACCCCGCAGAGCTTGATCAACATCCGCCCGGTTACGGCGGCCATCAAGGAGTTCTTCGGGACCAGCCAGCTGAGCCAGTTCATGGATCAGCCCAACCCCCTGGCCGGCCTCACCCATCGTCGGCGTCTCTCTGCGCTGGGGCCGGGCGGGCTCAGCCGCGAGCGCGCCGGTTTCGAGGTACGCGACGTCCACCCGTCCCATTACGGGCGCATGTGCCCCATCGAGACCCCGGAGGGGCCCAATATCGGCCTCATCGGCTCGCTGGCGTCATACGCCCGGGTCAACGACTTCGGCTTCATCGAGACGCCCTACCGAAACGTGGAGGACGGTGTCGTCACCGAGAAGGTGGACTACCTGACCGCCACCGAAGAAGAGCGTTACGTCATCGCCCAGGCCAACGCGCCCCTCAACGAGGACGGTTCCTTCAAGAACAAGAGGGTGCTGGTCCGTAGTGCCGGCGGAGGCGGCGACGTCGAGTTCGTAGAGTCGAAGAACGTCGACTACATGGATGTGTCGCCGAAGCAGATCGTCTCGGTCTCCACCTCTCTCATCCCGTTCCTCGAGCACGACGACGCCAACCGCGCCCTCATGGGATCGAACATGCAGCGTCAGGCCGTGCCGTTGCTCACCGCCGAATCGCCACTGGTTGGGACCGGCGTGGAGGGACGTGCCGCCCAGGACTCCGGGGACATGATCGTCACGGCCGTCGACGGCGAGGTGGTCGAGGTGACCGGGGATCAGATCGTGGTCAAGGAGAAGGGTACCAACAAGAAGCACACCTTCACCCTCGACAAGTTCAAGCGCTCCAACCAGGGCACCTGCATGAACCAGAAGCCCGTGGTCGCCGAGGGCGACAAGGTGAAGGTTGGCGACGTCCTTGCCGACGGCCCGTCCACCGAGTCGGGAGAGTTGGCCCTCGGGCGCAACCTGCTCGTGGCCTTCATGCCCTGGCAGGGGCACAACTTCGAGGACGCCATCGTCATCAGCGAGCGTCTGGTCAAGGACGACGTACTCACTTCGATCCACATCGAGGAGCACGAGATCGACGCTCGTGACACCAAGCTCGGAGCCGAGGAGATCACCCGTGACATCCCGAACGTCCCCGAGGAGGTCCTCGCCAACCTCGACGACGAGGGAATCATCCGTGTGGGTGCCGAAGTCGGCCCTGGCGACTATCTCGTCGGGAAGGTGACGCCCAAGGGCGAGACCGAGCTGACCCCGGAGGAGCGTCTGCTCAGGGCGATCTTCGGTGAGAAGGCGCGTGAGGTCCGTGACACCTCCCTCAAGGTGCCTCATGGTGAGACCGGGAAGGTCATTGCCGTGAAGGTGTTCAAGCGGGAAGACGGATTCGATCTCTCCCCCGGCGTCAACGAACTCGTCCGCATCTACGTCGCCACCCAACGCAAGATCTCCGAAGGCGACAAGCTGGCCGGACGTCACGGCAACAAAGGCGTCATCTCCAAAGTGCTCCCTGAAGAGGAGATGCCCTTCCTCGCCGACGGGACTCCGGTCGACATCATCCTGTCGCCGCTCGGTGTCCCCTCGCGTATGAACCTCGGCCAGGTGCTGGAGACCCATCTCGGTTGGGCCGCGGCGCAAGGGTGGGAGCCCTTCAGCGGCGACTCTCCCGCGGCTGTGGGCACTGACCCCTGGACCAACACTGCGACACCGGTGTTCGACGGAGCCCGTGAGGACGAGATCATGAAGGTGATCGCCTCCGCCCACCCCAACCGGGACGGTGAGCGGCTCGTACAGGACGACGGCAAGGCAATCCTCTACGACGGCCGCAGCGGCGAGCCTTTCGACACCGCGGTCACCGTCGGCTACATCTACATACTGAAGCTGGTCCACCTGGTCGACGAGAAGATCCACGCCCGTTCCACCGGTCCCTACAGCATGATCACCCAGCAGCCGCTCGGCGGTAAGGCCCAGTTTGGCGGTCAGCGCTTTGGTGAGATGGAGGTGTGGGCACTCGAGGCCTATGGCGCGGCCTACGCCCTCCAGGAGCTGTTGACTATCAAGTCGGACGACGTCCAGGGCCGGGTGAAGGTCTATGAGGCCATCGTCAAGGGTGACAACATCCCCGAGCCGGGCATCCCGGAGTCGTTCCGGGTTCTGGTCAAGGAGATGCAGAGCCTCGGCCTCAACGTCGAAATGCTCTCGGCCGGTGAGGAAGTCGAGCTCCGCGAGCTCGAGGAAGACACCTACCGCTCGGTGGAGACCCTCGGCATCGACCTGAGCCGACCCGAGCGCCCGGACAGCGAGTGACTGCAACCACGCAGCGGCAGCTCCGGCTGACGGGCGTCTGTTTTGGCCGGCCGAGAAGCTGGGAGCTCCGAGAGGTGAGTTTGACCCCCAAGTTGAGAGAAGGCGGACGAGAGGAGGCTCTCGGCCAAAGTCCGCCCGGCAATCGAGATAGCCGTTTGTTTGTAAGAGTGCCCGATCGAGAAATTGTCACGGGGCGGAAGCCCCGCCGGACCGGCGTCTGTTTGGCCGACGGATCATCCGTGTTCGACAGAATCTATAACTGATCCCCTGAAGGAGAGAACGGCGGACGAGAGGAGACTCTCGGCCAAAGTCCGCCGGCAAAAGATATGGCTCAACAGATCTTCGATGAACTGAGAATCGGCCTCGCCTCCAGCGACCAGGTGCGCGCCTGGTCGTACGGAGAGGTGAAGAAGCCGGAGACCATCAACTACAGGACCCTCCGCCCCGAGAAGGAAGGGCTCTTCGACGAGCGCATCTTTGGTCCCCAGCGGGACTGGGAGTGCTACTGCGGCAAGTACAAGCGGATCCGCTACAAGGGGATCATCTGTGAGCGCTGTGGTGTCGAAGTCACCCGGTCCAAAGTGCGCCGCGAGCGCATGGGTCACATCGAGCTGGCCGCCCCGGTCACCCACATCTGGTTCTTCAAGGGCGTTCCCAGCCGACTCGGCTACCTGCTCGACATGTCACCGAAGGAGCTGGAGAAGGTCATCTACTTCGCCAGCTACATCGTCACTTCGGTGAACGACGAGGCCCGCCAAAAGGACCTCCCCGAGCTCGAGGTCGCCATGACCGACGAGATCGAAGTGGTCAAGAACGAGTTCAGCGAGTGGCACGAGGTCCGTCTCGAGGCCCTCGAAGACGAACTCGAGCGCATGGAGGAGGGCGGAGCCAAGACCCAGGAGATCAACGCCCGGCGCAAGGAAGTGGAGAAGGAGATCAAAGAGCGCGAGGAGCGGATGAGCCGCGAGATCGAGCTCATTGAGGAGGCCTTCAGCACCTTCCGCACCATGGGACCGAAGCAGCTCATCGAATCCGAGCAGCTCTGGCGTGAGATCTACTTCCGCTACGCCGACTACTTCGAGGGAGGCATGGGCGCCGAAGCGGTCAAGACGCTGCTGCTCACCCTGGATCTCGACGCCGAGATGGACAAGCTCGAGGAGAACCTGGACGGGTCGTCGCAGCAGCGGCGTCAGCGCGCCACCCAGCGGATGAAGGTGGTCAAGCCGTTCTGGGAGGGCAAGAACCGCCCCGAGGACATGATCCTCGAGACGGTCCCGGTCATTCCACCCGATCTCCGCCCGATGGTCCAGCTCGACGGGGGCCGTTTCGCCACCTCAGACCTGAACGACCTCTACCGCCGGGTCATCAACCGGAACAACCGTCTCAAGAGGCTGTTGGACCTGGGTGCCCCGGAGATCATCGTCAACAACGAGAAGCGCATGCTCCAAGAGGCCGTCGACGCCCTGTTCGACAACGGGCGCCGCGGACGTGCCGTGACCGGCCCGGGCAACCGCGCCCTCAAGTCGCTCTCGGACATGCTCAAGGGCAAACAGGGTCGCTTCCGTCAGAACCTGCTCGGAAAGCGCGTCGACTACTCGGGTCGTTCCGTGATCGTCGTCGGACCACAGCTCAAGCTGCACCAGTGCGGTCTGCCCAAGATCATGGCCTTGGAGCTGTTCAAGCCTTTCGTCATGAAACGCCTGGTCGACCTCGACCTGGCTCAGAACATCAAGGCGGCCAAGCGGATGGTGGAGCGCCAGCGACCCCAGGTCTGGGACGTCCTCTCCGATGTGATCCAGGAGCATCCGGTGCTTCTCAACCGCGCTCCCACCCTGCATCGTCTCGGCATTCAGGCGTTCGAGCCGGTCCTCGTCGAGGGCAAGGCGGTTCAGATCCACCCGCTGGTGTGTGAGGCGTTCAACGCCGATTTCGACGGTGACCAGATGGCAGTCCATCTCCCGCTGTCGGCGGAGGCCCAGGCCGAGGCGCGCGTCCTGATGCTGTCGAGCAACAACGTGCTCTCCCCGGCTTCGGGGCGACCCATCGTGACTCCCTCTCAGGACATGGTCATCGGGATCTACTACCTGTCCGAGTTCGTTGAGGATGCCAAGGGCGCGGGCCGCACTTTCGCCGACCTCGACGAGGCCATGATGGCCTATGAGATCGACGAGCTGTCGCTCCACGCTCCGATCAAAGTGCGTCTCGGCGAGCTCGCCGGTGATCCTGACGTCCACGGCGAGTTGCGTCAGACGTTGAAGAAGCTGGTCAGCGAGGAGCCGAGTGACGCCAGCGGCATCACCGAGACCACACTGGGCCGGGCGATGCTCAACACGGTGTTTCCGGAGGACTTCCCGTACATCAACTCGGTGGTCATCAAGAGCGACCTCAAGCTGCTGATCGAGACCTTGATCGAGCGTTACCCGCGTTCCGCGGTGGCGATGACCCTCGACGGGATCAAGGATCTCGGATTCCGCTTCGCCACCAAGGCCGGTCTCACCATCGGTCTCGACGACGTCCGCACCCCGGCGGACAAGGCGCAGATCCTCGCCGAATACGAAGAGCGCGCCGAGAAAGTGCAGAACCTGTTTGCCAAGGGAGTCGTCACCGACGACGAGCGTCGCCAGGAGCTGATCGAGATATGGACCGAGGCCACCGAGAAGGTGACCGACGCCATGAAGGCGGGCCTCAAGACCGAGCGCTTCAACTCGCTCGACATGATGGTGGGCTCCGGAGCCCGGGGGAACATGATGCAGGTCCGTCAGATCGCCGGGATGCGCGGTCTGGTGGCCAACCCGCGCGGGGACATCATCCCTCGACCGATCATCTCCAACTTCCGTGAGGGTCTATCCGTCCTCGAGTACTTCATCTCGACTCACGGTGCCCGTAAGGGTCTGGCCGACACCGCCCTCCGCACCGCCGACTCGGGATATCTCACCCGCCGATTGGTCGACGTCTCCCAGGAGATGATCATCATCGACGCGGACTGCGAGACTGATCGCGGCATCGTCATCCGTATCGTGGACGACCGTGGCAACAAAATCAGGAACCTACGTTCCCGCATCTACGGTCGCATGCTCGCCGACGATCTCAAGGAGGGTCGCTCTCTGGTGGCCACTGAAGATGATGAGAAGCTCCGGGCCGGAACCATCATCGGGACCAAGGAGCTGCACGCCATCGAGGCCGCCGACGTCGAGTCAGTCCGGGTCCGGTCTCCGCTCACCTGCGACACCCGCGGTGGTGTCTGCCAGGCTTGCTACGGGCTGTCACTAGCCACGGGCCGCATGGTGGAGCCCGCAGAGGCGGTCGGGATCATGGCGGCGCAGTCGATCGGCGAGCCTGGTACCCAGCTGACGATGCGCACCTTCCACACCGGTGGAGTCGCCGGCGAGGACATCACCCATGGTCTGCCCCGAGTCGTTGAGCTCTTCGAGGCCCGCACCCCGAAAGGGAAGGCGGTTCTCAGCGAGATGTCGGGCGTGGCCCGGATTTTCGATGACGAGGAGGGGCGCCGGATCGTCGTGACCAAGGGCGACGATGAGGTGGTCTATCCGATCTCTCGCTTCGCCAAGCTGAGGTTCTCCGACGGTGCCGAAGTCGAGGCCGGAACCCAACTGACCGAAGGGCCGCTGGACCCGAAGGAGGTGCTGGTGATCCGGGGCGTCCGCGCCACCCAGCAGTACCTCGTCGACCAGGTCCAGGAGGTCTACCGCTCCCAGGGTGTCGAGATCCACGACAAGCACATCGAGATGATCGTTCGTCAGATGCTGCGCCGGGTGAGGGTCGTCGCTCCGAACGACTCGGACTTCCTGCCCGCCTCGCTGATCGACGACCAGAGCTTCCGTGACGCCAACCGGGAGCTGGTCTCCGAGGGCAAGAAGCCGGCGGAGGGTCGTCCCGAGTTGATGGGCATCACCAAGGCGTCGTTGGCGACGGACTCGTGGCTGTCGGCTGCCTCGTTCCAGGAGACCACCAAGGTGCTCACCGATGCCGCCATCCAGAGTCGCTCCGACTTCATGCGGGGGCTCAAGGAGAACGTCATCATCGGCAAGCTGATCCCGGCGGGCACAGGGGCGGAGCAGTATCAGGTTCTGCAGCCCTCGCTGCCCGGAGCCACCACGGTGGCCAGCCTGGGAATCCTCGGCGACGGTGAGATCACCGCCTCCGAGGACGAGGGTCTGCCGGAAGATCCCGCCGAATGGCTCGCCTCGCTGGGCAACTCCAGCGACGGTGACGAGGAAGAGTAAGTACCGGGTACCAGGTACCGGGGTAAAAAGAAGAGGGCCGCCTCTAGGCGGCCCTCTTTCGCGCTCTGTCCGGTCGCGTTCGGCATTACTCCCTGCAGCGCAGTCGTCGACAATTAACACGGCGCGGTAGCTGTCGGCCGACCGGCGTCTGTCCGGGTGCTTGTCTGCGGGTGATCGGGCGCGTGCGGTAGCTGCCGGCCGACCGGCGTCTGTTTGTGTGGCGATCCGTGCTGATGGCGGATGGAGCTGAAGATGAACCCCCTGCCACGCGTCAACATCGGGAACCGGGAGGCTGTCACGCAAAGTCGGCCGGCAATCATGAGGCAGGGTCGTTGACTTGAGCCATTGCGAGGCGTAACTTCCGCTTGCCGAGCGGCCGGAAGGAAGGGACCCCCATTGCCCCATCCACGCGGCCGACGACATCCCACGCCTGACGAACTCGCCAAGCAGATCGCACAGCGACTCTCCGAGAGCTCGCCTCCACCCGAACCCGGCTTCTCATGGCGCAACAGCATCGTTGTCGGCCGTCTCATCTCGGGCTCGTTCGTGGTGGTTTTCGCGGTAGCGGTCGTGGGGGTCGTGCTGGCCGGGGTCACCTGGTTGGGAGCCGACGTCGGTGAAGTCGAGCCGGAGGTCCTTTCCGCCAACGTCGGAGCTGACAGTTCCCTGCCTCCGAGCGAAGGGTCCGACGGGCCGTCCGCCGGGAGTGCCCCGTCGGTTCTCACCGAGCCGAACACCCCGACGTCGTTCGGCGCGTTGCCGGTGACCGTCTCCGAGGACTCAGGAGACACGACTTCGGTCACCCTGCTCCCGCCGACGACCACCATCGATCCGGGCGATGTCGGCCCACCGACTTCTTCGGCGACCACGTCGACGTCGGGCACCGGGTCCACGAGCCAGGCCCCCGCCAGCACCACGTCGTCAACCGCTCCGACTACGACCACGCCACGGCAGACTACGACCACGCCACCGCCGACGACGACGACCACCACCATTCCGCCGTCCACGACGACGACCGTGCAGGCCACGACCACCACGACCGTGGCCACCACCACGACCACGTGTCGCAACAACGGTCGGGGCCCCGGCGCCTGCTGAACGCCCTGGCAGTAGCGGCCGGGAGGTGATAACCTTGGTCGGTCGGCCGGTGAGACCGGTCGATTTGGTACGCGCGCAGACGGATACATAGAATCCGTCTTGGCTCTTACGACCGGACATCCAGACCGGTCATTCCGGGGGCCAGTCGGGCACACTCGCTGTGTCCGGTACGCAAGTTTTCACAACAGGAACGGCACTAGGTGTGCGCCCGATGCCGTTACCTGCCGGAGGAAAAATGCCGACGATGGAGCAGCTTGTCCGCGAGGGCAGGAAGCCGAAGAAGAAGAAGGTCAAGACCGCCGGTCTCGCAGGAGCACCGCAACGGCGGGGTGTCTGCACGCGTGTCTACACCGTCACCCCGAAGAAGCCGAACTCGGCTCTTCGCAAGGTGTGCCGTGTCCGACTCTCCTCTGGAGTCGAGGTCACTGCATACATCCCGGGTGAGGGGCACAACCTCCAGGAGCACAGCATGGTCCTGGTGCGTGGCGGACGCGTCCGCGACCTCCCCGGGGTGCGTTACAAGGTGATCCGAGGCGCTCTCGACGCCTCTGGTGTCAGCGAGCGGAAGCAAGCACGCAGCCGATACGGATCCAAGAAGGACTCCTGATGCGACGCGCGCCCGCCCAGAAGAGGACTGCCGAGCCCGACCCGGTATTCCGGAGCGTGCTCGTGAGCCAGGTCATCAACAAGGTTTTGCTGAAGGGGAAGAAGGATCTCGCCCGCACCATCGTCTACGACGCGCTGGAGACCATCGAACAGCGGACGAGCCAGGACCCGACCATCGTCCTCAAGAGGGCGGTCGACAACATCAGACCGTCCGTCGAGGTCAGGTCCCGTCGTGTCGGCGGAAGCTCCTACCAGGTTCCGGTGGAAGTGACCCCGCGACGCCAGAACAGCCTGGCAATCCGCTGGCTGGTCAACTACGCCCGACAACGTCGGGAGCCGACGATGTCGCTCCGTCTGGCGAACGAGATCCTCGATGCCTCGAACAACACCGGTGGGGCCGTGAAGCGCAAAGAAGACATCCACAAGATGGCGGAGTCCAACAAGGCCTTCGCCCACTACCGCTGGTGACCCCGGCGGTCGACTGACAAGACCTACCCGAACGTTCCAGCAGGCGGGCTCGAAATCCAGAGGCCCGAACCGCCGGACGAGGGACGTTCACAACTTCATAACGAGCTGGAGTAGTAGAAGAGAAAATGAGCAACGACAACGCGCTGCATCACCTTCGAGAGGTGCCGCTTAGCCGAACCCGGAACATCGGGATCATGGCTCATATCGACGCGGGCAAAACCACTCTCACCGAGCGCATCCTCTACTACACCGGCCGTAACTACAAGATCGGTGAGGTCCACGAAGGCTCCGCCACCATGGACTGGATGGAGCAAGAGCAGGAGCGGGGCATCACCATCACCTCCGCTGCCACCACCTGCATCTGGCACGAGCACCTGATCAACATCATCGACACCCCGGGCCACGTCGACTTCACCGTCGAGGTCGAGCGTGCCCTCCGGGTCCTCGACGGGGCCGTTGCCGTGTTCGACGGTGTCGCCGGAGTCGAGCCGCAGTCCGAGACCGTCTGGCGTCAGGCCGACCGCTACGGCGTCCCCCGCATCTGTTTCATCAACAAGCTCGACCGCACCGGTGCCGACTTCTACTACGACGTCGACTCCATCGTCGAGCGTCTCGGCGCCAAGCCACTCGTCATGCAGATTCCGATCGGCAAGGAGGCCGACTTCATGGGAGTCGTCGACCTCGTCGAGATGAAGGGTCATATCTGGAAGGGTGATGACGGCAGGGCATGGGAGACCGTGGACATCCCCGATGAACTTTTGGATCAGGCCGTTGCCTATCGCGAGAAACTGCTCGAAACGGTGGCCGAGACCTCCGAAGAGATCCTCGACTCCTATCTGGAGACGGGTGACCTCACCGCCAAGGAGATCCACGAGGGTGTCCGCATCGGCACGATCGCCAACGACTTCACCCCGGTCTTCTGCGGATCGGCCTTCAAGAACAAGGGCGTGCAGCTCCTGCTCGACGCCATCGTGGCCTACCTCCCCAGCCCCTCCGACCTGCCCCCTGTGAAGGGCTTCAAGCCGGGTGACGAGGAAGTGCAGATGGAGCGGGAGAACAACGACTCCGACCCGTTCTCAGCTCTCGCCTTCAAGATCATGAGCGATCCCCACGTCGGAAAGCTCACCTACTTTCGCGTCTACTCGGGACACCTCGCCAAGGGTGACACCGTGCTCAACACGGTCACCGGCCAAAAAGAGAGGGTGGGCCGCATCCTCCGGATGCACGCCAACCATCGGGAGGACGTCGACGACATCTTCGCCGGTGACATCGTGGCCGGTATCGGCTTCAAGAACACGACCACCGGAGACACCCTCGCCGCCGAGGGGTCCCCGATCCAGCTCGAGTCGATGGAGTTCCCGGCTCCGGTCATCTCGGTTGCCATCGAGCCCAAGACCAAGTCGGACGAGGAGAAGCTATCCGCCTCGCTGCACCGACTGACCGAGGAGGACCCGACTTTCCTGGTCCGTGGTGACGAGGAGACGGGCCAGACCATCATCTCGGGGATGGGTGAGCTCCACCTGGAGATTCTCGTCGACCGCCTGCTCCGCGAGTTCAAGGTCGACGCCTCCGTCGGCAAGCCGCAGGTGGCCTATCGGGAGACCATCCGCAAGGGGATCGAGAAGATCCAGTACAAGCATGTCAAGCAGTCCGGTGGCAAGGGTCAGTACGCCGACGTGGTGATCAACCTCGAGCCCACCGGCCCCGGTGGTGGCTACGAGTTCGTCGACCAGATCAAGGGCGGCTCGGTCCCGAGAGAATTCATCCCGTCGGTCGATGCCGGAATCGAGGAGGCATTGGACCAGGGCATCCTCGCCGGCTACCCCCTCGTCGATGTACGGGCCATCCTCGTGGACGGGTCATCGCACGACGTCGACTCGTCCGAGATGGCCTTCAAGATCGCCGGGTCGATGGCGCTCCAGGAGGCCGCCCGGAAGGCGGGTGTCAAGCTGCTCGAGCCGGTGATGGACGTCGAGGTGACTACTCCCGAGGAGTACATGGGAGATGTCATCGGCGACCTCAACTCCAGACGCGGCAAGGTCGAGGGCATGAACCAGCGTGGCAACAGCCAGGTGATCAAGGCCCAGGTCCCCATGTCGGAGATGTTCGGGTACGCCACCGACCTGCGTTCGAAGACCCAGGGGCGTGCCACTTACTCGATGCATTTCAACTCGTATCAGGACGTACCTGACTCGATCGCTGAGGCAATCGTGACGCATCGTCGCGGTGAGTCCTGAGGCAAAGGAACTAGGAGAGAAAGACCATGGCCAAGGCAAGGTTTGAGCGTACGAAGCCTCATGTGAATGTGGGGACGATGGGTCATATTGATCATGGGAAGACGACGTTGACGGCTGCGATTACGAAGACGTTGGCGGAGCGTGTTGGTGGTCAGAACTTGTTTACTGAGTTTGATCAGATTGATAAGGCTCCTGAGGAGCGTGAGCGGGGGATCACGATCTCGATTTCTCATGTGGAGTATGAGACTGAGGCTCGTCATTATGCGCATGTGGATATGCCGGGTCATGCGGATTACATCAAGAACATGATTACTGGTGCGGCGCAGGTGGATGGGGCGATTCTGGTGGTGTCTGCTGCTGATGGTCCGATGCCGCAGACTCGGGAGCATGTTCTTCTGGCTCGTCAGGTGGGGGTTCCGTCGATTGTGGTGTTTTTGAACAAGGTGGACATGGTTGATGATGAGGAGCTCTTGGATCTGGTGGAGTTGGAGGTCCGGGATTTGTTGACTGAGTATGAGTTTCCTGGTGATGAGGTTCCGGTGGTCCGTGGTAGCGCGTTGAAGGCTTTGGATGGGGATGAGGCGAGCCAGGATCAGGTGATGGAGTTGATGGAGGTGGTGGATTCGTATATCCCTAATCCGGAGCGGGACACTGAAAAGCCGTTCCTGATGTCGATCGAGGACGTGTTT
>DATKCE010000038.1:0-37982 GCA_035513335.1 Acidimicrobiia bacterium | reverse complement strand
GAGAGGCCGGTCAGGGGGCCGTCGTAGAGGATTGAACCCCGATCGATCACGATCACCCTGGAGACGAGTGCGGAGACGTCCGCCATGTAATGACTGGTGAGCAGGACGGTGGCACCGGTGTCGGCGTTGTAGTCGAGGATGAACTGGCGGAGCCTCCGCTGCATCGTCACGTCGAGCCCGATGGTGGGCTCGTCGAGGAAGAGGATCTCTGGGCCGTGGAGCAATGCAGCGACTATCTCCATCTTCATCCGCTCACCGAGCGACAGGTTGCGCACGGGTTTGGTGGCGATGTCGGCCACATCCAAGATCTCGATGAAGGACGCCTTACGTTCCCGAAAGACATCGTCGGGGATCCCGTATATGGCCTTGTTGAGCTCGAAGGAGTCGACTGCGGGGAGATCCCAGGCGAGGTTGTTGCGCTGACCCATGACCAGTGCGATGCGTCGCAGGAGCTCCTTTTCCCGGCGCCAGGGCTCGTGCCCCAGGACACGTGCCGTGCCGTCGGTGGGAAACAACAGACCGGTCAGCATCTTGATCGTGGTGGTCTTGCCGGCCCCGTTGGGCCCCAGGAAACCGACGATTTCGCCGTTCTCAAGGCTGAGACTGATCTCCTTCACCGCCTCGACGTTGCGAGACTCCCGGCGGAAGAGGCTGATCACAGATTGGCCCAGGCCGGCTTCGCGAACCGGGACCTTGAAGGTCTTGGAGAGGCCGTCGACGACTACGGGAGTGTCCAAGGGATCCGCCATTGTGGCATCAGGAAGCCCCCTTTGGCCCCCAATTGTTCTACTCAGCGGAAGCGAGCCGGGGAGGTTCGCTCCGGGTCGACACGGGAGGCGGTGTAGTGGTCGGGGAGGCTCTCTCCGGTGGCCAGGCAGGCGAGCAGCTTCCCGTAGCCCGGCGAGGTCTGGATCCCGATACCCCCCTGGCCGACCAGCCAGTAGAAGCCGGGGGCTTCGGGGTCCTCTCCGATGACCAGGTCGCGGTCCGGGGCAAATGTCCTCAACCCGGTCCATTGGGAGTTGACCGTGCGGATGGCGAAAGTCGTGGCCTCGTTGATCCGCTCGATCGCCAGGGCGACGTCCTCCATACGGGCTCTGGCATCCGTCGGCTCGGAGGGGACCTCTTCGGCCAGCGAGCAGAGGAACTGCACACCGTCGGGTCGGAAATAGAAACGTTCGCTGGCCTCGACAACCATCGGCCAGGAGGCCGACTCATGGCTCCCCGGGACCATGAATGCGGTGCGACGCATGGGTTGGAGCCCGATCGCGTCGACTCCGGCCATGGTGGCGATTCGATCACCCCAGGCGCCGGCGGCGTTGACGACGGCTTCGGCTCTCACCACATACTCGCCCGAACGCACCGACCACGCTCCACCCTCCCTTTCGATCTCCGTCACTGGGGCGTTGGTTCGGATCTCGGCACCGTGGCTCCTGGCGATGCGAACGAACGCCTGATGCAGTCCGGCGACGTCGATGTCGGCGCCCGACGGCTCGTAGAGAGCACCTCCCAGCCAGCCTGCGCGGAGGGCGGGCACGTGCTCCATCGCCTCGGCAGGGGTGAGCAGCTGGCAGCGTGCGCCCCTCTCTTGTGCCTCGGCAGCCTGCTTTTCCAGGCTGCTCGATGTTCTCCGTCCCGAGACCCACATCACCGCCCGGTCGGAGAGGAGGGGGCTGTCGACCGCGCCCTCGGGCGGCTTCTCGAGAAAAGGGCGCGCCGCCTTCACCAGGGGACGCGCTCCGTCGGAGCCGTAGTCCTCGACCAGCATCGCCGCCGACCGCCCAGAGGTGTGATAGGCGAGACTCGACTCCTTCTCCAGCAGGATCACCGAACCGTGCGGAGCGAGATGAGCGGCCGCTGACACGCCGGCGACGCCCCCACCGATGACCACGAAATCGGTCATGGGTTCACTATCACCCGTCCCACGGCTTTCCGGTCGGCCAACCATTGCAGCGCCGCCTTGGAGTCGTCGAGGTTGAAGCGCTTCTGGATGATCGGAGCGATCTTTCCCTCGTCAGCCCATGCGATGATGCGGGCGAAGTTCTCCTGGTGACGCTCGGGCTCCTCCTGGGTGAACCGACCCCAGAACACTCCCACGATCGCATTGCCCTTCAGTAGCGGCAGGTTCAATGGGATCGACGGGATGCCCCCGGCCGCGAACCCAACCACCAGCAGCCGGCCGTTCCAGTTCGTCGACCGGAGCACCTGCTCGGTTATGTCGCCACCGACGGGGTCGTAGACGACGTCGACGCCCTTTCCCTCCGTAGCCTCCTCGATTCCCTCTCTTATAGAGATGCTGTCGTAACGGATTATCTGGTCTGCGCCCGCCTGTCTCGCCGCCTCTGCTTTCTCGTCGGTGGACACCGCGGCGATGACGTCGGCCCCGATGACATCCCCGATCTGAACGGCGGCCATCCCGACGCCGCCCGACGCCCCGAGGACCAACAGGTTCTCCCCGGGTTGTAGCCGGCCTCTGTCGACCAGGGCGTGATAGGAGGTTCCGTACCCACCGGGGAGTGTGCTGGCCACATCCGAGTCGAGGAAGTCGGGAAGCCGGACGGCATTCCGTGCCTCGATCACGGCTTTCTCGGCCAGACCACCGTGAAAGGCGAACCCGGCCACCCGGTCACCGGGGGAGATGCCCGGTGCCTGGTTGACCTCCAGGACGGTCCCGGCCATCTCATACCCGGGTGCGAATGGGAGCTCGGGACGGATCTGGTACTCGCCTTTGACCATGAGCGTGTCGGCGAAGTTGACAGTCACCGCCTCCACTTCGATGAGGATGCTCCCCGGTCCCGGCTCCGGATCGGGTAGCTCGCCCACCCGAAGCGCATCGATGCCCGCGTAATCGTCACAGATCAGTGCTCGCATGCGGGTCAGACTAAGACGAACGCGGGGAGGCGCGCTTCTGACACAATCAGGCGTGTGCCAGTAGAGCCGCTCCCTTCACGATTCGAGTTGCCCGACCCGGCCACGGCGGACGGCGACGTGGTAGCGGTGGGCGGTGACCTCGAGCCGGGCACCATCCTCCAGGCCTACCGAAAGGGGATGTTCCCGATGAACCTTCCCGACGGGCACCTGGGGTGGTGGTCTCCCGTGGATCGGGCGATCATCCCGCTCCGAGGGCTCAAGGTGTCACGGTCGCTCCGCCAGTCGACCCGGCGCTACCTGGTCTCGGTCGATGAGGACTTCGGGGCTGTCATCGATCGCTGTGCCGAGGCAGACCGTCCCAACGGTTGGATAACCCCGGAGTTCATCGAGGCCTACACCGAGCTGCACAGGTTGGGGTGGGCCCACTCGATCGAGGTCTGGGACATCGAGGGTGAACTCGTGGGAGGTCTCTACGGTGTGTCGATAGGAGGTCTGTTTGCTGGAGAGTCCATGTTCCACCTTGCCCGAGACGCTTCGAAGGTGGCGCTGGTCCACCTCGTCGTGGTCATGAATCAGGGGGGCCACTTGCTCGACGTGCAATGGCAGACACCGCACCTCGAATCCCTCGGAGCTGTCGTGATCGGACGCGCCGAATACATGCGACGTCTTCCCCCAGCGCTCGCCGTTGCAAGCCCTTTCGACATGACCGATGGTTAGAGTCGCCGCCGTGCACCTGGGAGCACGATGACCCGAACTCTCGTAGCGGGGATAGACCTCACGGCAATGGGACGCCGGGTCGCTGACCGGGCCCGGATTCTCGCCGAAGAGGGCGACTCCACCATCGATCTGGTTCACGTGCTCGAACCTGTGGGCGAGGCGATGATCGACCCGGGGTTGGCCCGGCTCATGCGTGATCATCAGACGGCCGAGGCGCGGAGGATCGCGGATTGGCTGTCGGAACGAACCGAAGTCGAGGTGACCCTCGACGTGGTCAAGGGGTCTCCTGCCTGGGAGCTGGCATCGCGCGCCAAGAAGGCCGACCTCATCCTCCTGGGCTCGTCGACGGTCGATGCCTTCGACGCCGGCCCTATCACCCGGCGGGTGGCACACATGGCGCTCAGCGACGTGCTGATGGTGCGTCGCCAGCCGCGGGTGCCATATCGTCGGATCATCGCCGCAGTGGACTTCTCTCAGGCTTCCCGGGTGGCGGTGGAGCGGGCTCTTCAGATGAGCTCGGAGGCCGAGGTGACAGTGCTCTACTCGCTACCGTCACGATTCGATTCGATGCTTGCCGAGGCGGGTTTGTTCCGGGAGGAGATGGACGCTTCACGACGCGAGCGGATGGAGGCGGCCCACGACCGGATGCTCGAGTTCAGCCAGGAGTGGAACGGGCAGGTCCGAACCATGGTCACCGACGGACCGCCGGCGGAGACCATCGACGAGTCGGTGCGTCGACGCAACGCCGACCTGGTCGTGGTGGGAAGCCGCGGGGCTTCTGCCACGCGCATGGTCCTGTTGGGCAGTGTCGCCGAAGGCCTCCTCGGCCACGCCCCCTGCGACGTCCTCATCGCCCGGTCCCCGGCCAACTTCCGCCGCCCCTGACCGTTCTGTGAAGGTTACCGACACACAGTGTCGGGAGACCCTCACAGAACGGTGTTTGGGCTCTAGATGGCGGCCAGGGCCTGTTTCACCGCCCGGGCGACGTAGACCTTGGCGAGGTGGGTCTTGTACTCCTCCGATCCGTACAGGTCCTCGAGGACGGTGATGTCGTCGACCGCCTTCTCGGAGGCCGCCTTGACCGCCTCGTCCGATCCGTCGGTGCCGATCAGAGCCTCGGCGACGCCGGTGGCGAGCGCGGGCTTGGTCCCGACACCGGTGACGCCGACGCGGGCGTCCTCGATGGAGCCGTTGGACTTCTTGATCCAGGCGGCGGCGCCGGCGACGGCGTAGTCGGAGTGACCGCCACGTCGGCCCAGCTTGTCGTAGGCCGATCCCTCGCCCGGGCCGGTCTTGGGGACTCGGATCGAGGTGAGGATCTCGTCGGGGTTCAGTGCGGAGGTGAGGGAGTCCACGAAGAACTCCGAGGCCGGGATCTCGCGGGTACCCGAGCTCGACTGGGCGATCATCACCGCACCACAAGCGAGAGCGCCGGCGGGCTGGTCTGCGGCCACGTCGGCGTGAGCCAGGGCGCCGCAGGTTGTGCCTCGATTGCGCACCTGGACGTCTCCGGTCAGGGCGGCCGCGGCAGCCAGCGCGGCTGCGTTGGCCTTTACCAGCTCGTTCGATGCAGTCGTGGCATGACGGACGAGGGCGCCGATCTCTATGTGGTCACCGATGTCCTCGACGCCGTCCAGGCCGTCGATGCGCCCGATGTCGACCACGACCCCGGGTGAGAACAACCGCATCTTCATCAAGGGGATGAGGCTCATCCCTCCCGACATGACCTTGGCGTCGTCACCAAGGGCCCCGAACGCCTCTTCGAGGGAGGTCGGGGCAACATAGTCGAATGGTCGTGGATACATGGTTCAACCCCTCGCTTCCTGGATTGCCGCCCAGACCCGTTTCGGCCTCAGCGGCATGTCGACGTGTTTCACACCGAGCGGCGCCAGTGCGTCGACCACCGCGTTGACGATGGTCTGCGCCGAGCCGATCGTCCCCGCCTCGCCGATGCCCTTCGCTCCCATGGAGTTGCAGAACGTGGGTGTGGTGGTGCGGCTCAGCTCGAACATGGGCATGTCGCCGGCGGCCGGGATCGGATAGTCGAGCAACGAGCCGGTGAGCAGGTTGCCGTCCTCGTCGTAGATGGCCTCCTCGTACATGGCCTGGCCGATGCCCTGCACGACTCCGCCGTGCACCTGGCCGGCCACGATCATCGGGTTGATCACGTTGCCGCAGTCGTCGGCGGTGATGTACCGCAGGATCTCGACGTTGCCGGTGTCGGGGTCGACCTCGACCATGGCGAGATGCGAGCCGAACGGCCAGGTGGCGTTGGGCGGGTCGAAGATCACATGCGACTCGAGCCCGCCTTCCAGCTCACTCTCACCCAAACGATGGGGAAGATAAGCGGCCGCGGCGATGTCGCTCCACGGAACGCTGCTGTCGGGTGACCCGGTGACGTGTCCCCCCTCGGAATCGAGCTCGATGTCGTCGGCCGAGGCCTCCAGCAGGTGAGCGGCGATGTCTCTGGCCTTGTCGGCCACCCGCTCGGCGGCGAGGAACGTAGCCGAGCCATCGACGGCCAGCGACCGGCTGCCGAAGGTCCCGATCCCCATCGGGGAATCCTCGGTGTCGCCGTGCATGACCCTGACTCTCTCGGGTGGGATCCCGAGCCGGTCGGAGACCACCTGAGACCACGTGGTCTGATGGCCCTGGCCACTGGGGCCGGTCCCGGTCACGACGGTGACGGTGACATCGGGATTGACCCTCACCAGGCTCGTCCCGTAGAACCCGGCCGGCAGCCCGTAGGTCGACCACGAGAAGCCGAGCTCCGAGAGCGCCGTGGGCGCGAACCCGCACACCTCGCAGTAAGCCGACACCCCGATGCCTACGTAGCGGCCCTCTTCGCGCGCCTTGTCCCGCTCCGCCTTCAGCGCTTCGTAATCGGCCACTTCGACGAGCTTGTCGAGATTGGTCGAATAGTCGCCGGTGTCGATCTCGAACCCGATCGGGGAGGTGACCCCGGAGTCGAACTTCTCGAAGAAGTTCTTCTTCCGCACCTCGACCGGGTCGACGCCGATCTCTCGAGCAAAGGCGTCGATGACCCTCTCGATGTAGTAGGCGGCCTCGGGCCGACCCGCTCCTCGGTAGGCGTCGGTGGTCATGGTGTTGGTCAGCACACAGTCCACCTTCCAGTGAGTGGGGAACTTGTATTGACCGGACCCCACGAAGAGCCCGAGGAAGGGGATGGCGGCGGTGAAGTTCTGCTCGTATGCGCCCATGTCGGCGAGGGCGTCGAGCTCGTAGCCGAGGATCTCCCCGTCCTTCGTGCCCGTGACGGTGGCGGTGGCCACCCAGCCCCGGCCTTGGATGGTCGAGTTAGGGGCTTCACGCCGGGTCTCGGTCCACTTGACGGGACGTCCCAGCTTCTGTGCCGCGAAGCACGTCAGGATCTCGTCGTTGTAGATGTTGAGCTTGGCGCCGAAGCCTCCTCCCACCTCGGGGGCGATGACGTGCACCTGATTCGTGTCGAGCCCGAACGTCTTGGCGATCGCACCCATCAGAGCATGGGGGATCTGAGTCGTGGAATGGACCCGGAACCGGCTGTAGCCGGGCATCCATTCGGCGAGGACGGCGCGTGGCTCGATGGCGACCGGGATCAGACGCTGATTGACCGCCTCGATGCTGACCGTGACCGTGTCGTCGCGCTCCTTGGCGGCGGCAATCGTCTCTTTGGTCTGGGCGATCCCTTCCTCGTCTCCCCAGGGCCCGGCCTCCCAGGTGATGATGGTGTTCGACTCCAGATCGTCGTGGACCAACTGGCTGTCGCTGGCAGCCTCCTTCAGGTCGACGACCGGCTTCAGGGGCTCATAGTCGACGTCGACCAGATCCGCGGCGTCGCGCGCCTGGTAGGTGCTCTCGGCCACGACCATTGCGACCGCTTCGCCGACATGGTTCACCTGGCCATTGGCCAGTAGCGGCCGCGCCTTGGCGATTACCACCTGGGCGAGCAGTTCGCCCAGATGAGCGACATCCTCGTGGGTGTACACCGCGAAGACTCCGGGGGCTTCCGCCGCAGCGGTGGTGTCGATCGAGTTGATCTTGGCCCGGGCGAACGGGCTCCTGACGAAGCCGATGTGCAGGGTGCCAACCGGGGCCAGGTCGTCGACGTAGGTCCCCATCCCCTGGATGAGAGCCGGATCCTCTCTACGGCGGATCGAGCCGCCCAAGACGCTCGTGGTGGCCATCACTCGCCTCCTTCCCAGTCGGGCGGTGCCGGCTCTTCGCCCCGCATCTTCGCGCCGGCGTATTCGACCGCCCTGACGATGTTGTGGTATCCGGTGCAGCGACAGAGGTTGCCTTCGATGCCATGCCGGATCTCCTCCTCCGAGGGTTTGTCGTTCTCCTCGAGCAGGGCGGAAGCGGACATGATCATCCCGGGAGTGCAGAAGCCGCACTGGAGGCCGTGACGCTCCCAGAACCCCTCCTGCACCGGATGCAGCTCTCCGTTGGCAGCCATTCCCTCGATCGTGGTGATGTTGGCTCCATCGGCCTGCACGGCGAACATCGTGCACGACTTGATCGCCTTGCCGTCGACGTGGACGGTGCAGGCACCGCAATAACCGGTCTCACAACCGACGTGTGTTCCGGTGAGTCGGAGATGCTCGCGGATGAAGTGGACGAGGAGGGTTCGCGTTTCGACGTCGGCAGTCACCTCTCGCCCGTTGACGGTCATCGACACTTCCATACGCAGACCTTTCGCTAGCTCACCAACGACCTCGAAACTATCAACTTCGGGCGACCGGCGCGGGGCAGAAGGCTGGAGGCCTTCAGACGATGGCGGGGAGGCGAACTTCGAAGGTGGTGCCTTCGGCGTTGCTGGATACGTGGATCTCGCCACCGATGCGCCCGACGATGGTGTGGGCGGTGTGGAGACCGAGACCGGTTCCCTTGCCCGGCTCCTTCGTGGTGAAGAAGGGATCGAAGATCCGCTTGACCACTTCCTCGGGGATGCCGGTCCCGGTGTCGGCTACGGTGATAACGATGTCATCGTCGGCGTTCCGAGCCGAGATGTTCAGCTTGCCCCTCTCGGGCATGGAGTCGGCGGCGTTGTCGATCAGGTTCGTCCAGACCTGGTTCAGGTCTCGGCCCGCCGCCTCGACCTTCCGCAGGTCGTCGTCGAATTCGAGAGTCACTTGCACATTGCGAAGCTTGTGTTTGAGGAGGATCAGCGTGTCCCGGATCCCGGAGGTGACGTCGACCTCCTGAATGGGAGCCCGATCGAGGAACGAGTACTCCTTGACGACACGTACCAACTCCGAGATGCGACGGGCCCCGATGCCCAGCTCGTCCACAACCTGGTCGGAAGCCGCCCGCAAGCCGATCCAGCGGGCCAGGTGAGGCCGGATCTCGCTCGAGGCCCCCGATATGGCCCGGTCGAGGCGGTCTCTCGTCCAACCGGCCTCCACCAGAGCCGGGGCGACGTCCCAGGCGTCGGAGACACCGGCATCCTCGAGCCACGCGGCGATGTCGTCCTCGGCGTCACTCTGCTCGAGCGGGGACAACTCGGGTCTCTCCTCGGGTCGGGCCAGGGAGACTCCCTCGTCACCGAGGTTTGCGATCAGGGCGGTCGCCTCCTTACTCAGCTCTGCTTGGAGTCGGGCCAGCTCCTGGGTGCTCCGGCCCACTGCCGCGGCTGGATTGTTCAGCTCGTGCATGAGCTGGGCGGCCATCTTTCCGAGTGCGGCCATCCTCTCCTCGTGCCGTAGCGTGTCCTCTATGCCGCGGAGGCGTGAGGTGACGGTGCGGAACATGCGACGCACCACGCGCGAGTCGCTGAGCAGGTCCTCGAAGGCCGATACCGGCACCCGTATGGCGTGGGTGTCGGCGAGCGCGGAGACGGTGGCGGTTCGGGGGGCCTCGTCGAGGAGAGCTATCTCCCCGACCACATCGCCGGGGCCGATCCGCCCGAGTTCGATCTCCTTGTCGCCGCTCTGCTTGGTGACCACGAGTTGGCCGTCGACAACGATGTACATCTCTTCCGAGTCGCTGCCCTCCTCGATGATCACCTTTCCTTCGGGGATGTCGATCTGCTGTGTCTCTCCGCACACCTTCTCGAGCAGTTCGTCGGGGAGGTCTGAGAAATAGGGGAGGCCCCGGAGGATCTCGGCGGTGGTCTTCAAAGAGATGCCAGATGTCGGTGGACGAAGCGGATCGCGGTTGCTCCCTCCCCGGTAGCGCCGGCGACGCGATTGATGGAGCCGTGCCTCACGTCCCCGGCGATGAAGATGCCCGGAACCGACGACTCGAGGAGGAATGGGTTCCGTTCGACGTCCCAGCCTTTGAGGGGGCCGAGGTCGTTTCCGGTCAGCACGAAGCCACGATCGTCGAGCTGGACCAGGTCCCCGAGCCACGAGGTCTGGGCTTTCTGACCGATGAAGATGAACAACGCCCCGGCTTCGACCTTCCCTGTGGAGCCGGTATCGAGGTCTTCGAGCTCCAGATGCTGTAGGTGGGTATCACCGTATGCAGCCCTCACCGCCGACCTGGGCCGCAAAGTGATCGATTCGTCGGCTTCCAGGTTGTCGATGAGGTAGGCCGACATCGATTCGGTGAGATCGGCACTCCTGATCACGATGGTGACGTCGTCGGTGAACCGGGTGAGGAACATGGCGGCCTGTCCGGCGGAGTTGCCGCCGCCGACGACGTACATCGGCTCGCCACGATGGTTCTCGGCCTCTATGCGGGAGGTTCCGTAATAGACACCGGTGCCGACTAGTTCTTCGAGGCCTTCGGCTTGCAGCTTCCGGTACTCGACACCACTGGTGACCACCATGGCCTTGGCGGTAACGGAAGTCCCATCTTCGAGGTGGACGATGCGGTACGGATCCTTGCGCTCGATCCTCGCCACTCGCGCCGGAACCAGTATCTCGGCGCCGAACCGGGTGGCCTGGGCAACCGCTCTCCGGGCCAGGTCCGCGCCACTGATCCCGCGCGGGAAGCCGAGGTAGTTCTCGATCAACGACGACTGACCGGCCTGCCCTCCCGGCGCCGAAGCCTCGATGATGAGGGTCTTCAAGCCCTCTGATGCTCCATATACCGCCGCCGCCAACCCGGCAGGGCCGGCACCCACGATCGCGACGTCATAAGCGGGCGAGCTGGCGTGACTCTGGAGACCGACGCGGTCGGCGATTTGGGCCTGTGTGGGGCGCAGCAACGGGTCGGAATCGGGGAAGAGGAAGAGGGGGAGGTCCTGGTTGCCTGCCCCGGCCGCTTCCATCAGCGTCTCAGCTTCGGGGTCTACACCCACGATCGACGACCGGTAGGGCACCTGGTTCATGGCCAGGAAGGCCTTCAGCTCGAAGGCTTCCTTCGACCACTCGTGGCTCACCACACGAATTCCTGAGAACGACGGCCGGTAGCCCGCCTGCCAGTCGTCGAGGAGATCGTCCAGTATCGGATACAGCCGCTCCTCGGGAGGATCCCAGGGCTTCATGATGTAGTGGTCGAGTTGCACGTCGTTGATGGCGCTGATCGCCGCCTCGGTGTCGGCGTACGCCGTCAGTAGCGCCCGCTTGGTCAACGGGAACAACTCGAGACTCTCCCGGAGCACTTCTACGCCGCTGACCTGAGGCATCCGCTGATCGGCGAGGATGAGAGCGACCGTTCCCTCGCGGGTGGAGAGCTCCTTCAGGGTGTCGATGGCCTCCTGACCGCCCCCCGCACCGATGATCCGGTAGTCAGATGAGTACCTGGCGCGCAGGTCACGCTGGACAGCTCGCAGGACCTCGGGCTCATCATCGATGGTGAGGATGACCGGGAGGGAGTCGCTCATCTAGCGAGCACACCGTCTGGGAAGCAATAGCGCCAGGTCTCACCCGGCTCTACCGATCGGATGAGCGGATGGTCCGCAGTCTCCCAATGCGTGCGGGCATGGCGGTTCTTCGAGTTGTCACAGCAGCCCACCTGTCCGCAACCCAGGCAGGCGCGGAGATGAACCCACTTGTCGCCCATTGCCACGCATTGGTCGCAAACGTCGGATGTCGGCGCTACCGGTGAGGTGAGATCTGTGAAATGTTGACAGGTGTCATTGGTCATAGGTGTCCCTGGTCGCTGACGGGTTGACGCCGACGGTCATCATAAGACAGCGTGAAGCCAGGCCGTACATCAGCGAATCCAGATCCGCCCCCGAACACCACAAGGCGGGCGCTCGCTTAAGGTGTCGCACTCTCCAAGCATATCCAGCCGAGGAACTGCATGAGCGTCATCCGGGTCGCACCACCACAGTTGCGAACCAAAGAGTCCGAGGGCCATCGAAGTGCGACATGGCTGGAGCTGTTCTACGACCTGGCCTTCGTGGTTGCGGTAGCCGTTGTCGCGGGTCGGCTCCTGAACGATGTCTCGTGGACGGGAGTGGGGTCTTTCTTCGGCTACTTCGCTTTGCTCTGGTGGCTGTGGGCAAGCCACACCTACTACGCCGACCGATACGACACCGACGATCTGGTGTACCGGCTCCTCGCCGCGGGCCAGATGGTCTCGATCGTGGTGATTGCTGCTGCACTCTCACCCGACGAGGCGGCTTCGGCGCGCGCTTTCGCCTATGGGTATGCGGTGTCTCGGATCCTCCTGCTCGCCATGTACTGGAGGGCCTATCAGCATGTCGAGGAGACACGTGGTCTAGTGCGAGGCTACCTGGTCGGGTTCGGGCTGGCGGCGGTGGTATGGACAGCCTCGGCCACGGTTCCCGATGGCGGCCGCATCGCCCTTTGGGCCGCGGCTCTGCTCATCGATCTGGCGACTCCGTGGGTGATGCGTAAGGAGCAGGCCAGGGTGCCTTTCGACGTGTCCCATCTCCCGGAGCGCTTCGGGCTGTTCACCATCCTGGTGCTCGGCGAGTCGATCGCGGCGGTGGTGGTGGGTCTGAGCCACTCGCAGTGGGCTGTCATCCCGACGGCGACCGCCGCGATGGGTGTGGGGTTGGCAACCGCCCTCTGGTGGCTCTACTTCGACAACGCCAGAGGGTCGGTGGTGAGGCGCGACGCTCGAGTGCGCAGGACGTGGCGCCCGACTTTGTGGATATACACCCACCTGCCGGTGGCTGCCGGGCTGGCGGCGTTCGGGGTTGCCCTGGAGATCGCAGTGGCACAGTCGGGCGGAGGTCCGATGCCGGCGCCTGCGCGCTGGCTGTTCGTCGGCTCGGTTGCCGTCGTATTCGGTGCCCTGGCGTTGATCCAGCTGGCGGCCACGCCCGAGCGGACCAATCCTGAGCGTCAGATTGTGGTGAGTCGGGTCCTGGGGATACCGTTCTTGCTCGTGATCGGTCTCCTCGGCGACTTGGAGGCGCAGTGGATCGTTGTCGGGGTCCTCGGAGTCTGCGTGGCAGAGTTGATCGCGGACATGACCGGCACCCCGGAAGGGGGCGCTCTGGAGGAGGGCATACCAAGTGACTGATGTGGACATCGTGATGAGAGACGTGCCTGACGAGGGCGCCTACGTGGTAGAGGTCGACGAGGAACGAGCCGGGAAGGCTGAGTACCGGGACCGCGATGGAACCCGGGTCTTCCGTCACACCGAGGTGGATGATCAGTTCTCAGGTTCGGGAGTGGGCACGAAATTGGTCCGCCATGCCCTCGACGACATGCGGGACAATGGGGGGAAAGTGGTGCCGCTCTGCCCCTTCTTCGCCGCCTATATCAAGCGGCATCCGGAGTACGAGGACATCGTCGACAAAGAGATGACCGAAATGTATCGGTCGAGGATGAAGGGTCGCGACTAGAGCCTAGACCAGCGCACCAAAGCTCGACCTCCACCGTCGTTTTCGGCGCATCGAATGGCGGGGCGTTCCCCGCTCGTTCTGTGCGCGAAAACGGGAAGCGTCGTCCTGTGTCGGCTTCGGGCTAGGCCGCTGGCCCCCTAGAGATCGACGATCAGGTTGGCGGTTCCGCGCACCAACTCGATGTCGTTAGAGAGGTCGGCGCGAAGACCCTCGTGGAGCGCGTCGAGGTCGGTGTCGGTGTGGCCGGGATCGTGGTGGAACGTCACCAGGCGTCGCGGACGGGTCATCTCGGCAAACGCCCGCAGGTGGGAGGTCGAGGAGTGGCCCCAACCCACCTTTGCCTCGTACTCGGCATCGTCGTACTGGGCATCGTGGATGAGCACGTCGGCACCCTCGGCGAGGGCGAATCCCGACGTCCACTCCGGGCTGTCGGGAAAATCGGCATTCCCGAGGGCCGGTTCGTGGTCGGGCATGTAGGTGAGCACCGAGCCGTGTTCCTCCAAGCGATAGCCGAGGGTGGCCCCGGGGTGGCTGATGAGGTCGGCGGTGACCTGGATCGTCCCCAGCTCGAACGTGCCCGGGAGAACGTCATGGAAAGTGACGTTGGGGAGTTCGCGCACCCGCACCGGGAAGAGAGGCGGAGAGAGGTAGCGGGTGATCCGCTCCCTGAGCGTCCTCGTGATCGACACCGGCCCCCAGACATGGATCTCGACCTCGGGGTCGAGGAGAGGGGTGAAAAAGGGGAGTCCCTGGACGTGGTCCATGTGGAGGTGACTGAGGAGGATGTCGACCCGAGTCGTCGCATCGGCATTGCTGGCCATCGCCCTGATTCCGCTCCCGCCGTCCAAGACGATGATGCGGCCGCCGGCACACAAGAGCTCGACCGCGGCCGTATTGCCGCCGTAGCGGACGGTGTCGGCGCTCGAAACCGCGATGGACCCTCTCGTCCCCCAGAGCCGGGCTCTCAACCCTGGATCTCCCAGAAGCTGGCGAAGACACCGACGAAGCGATCGCCCTGGCCTTCGATCGGGAGCGCGGACACCGTGACGTCACGCCAGACGCCATCGGTGCCGCAGAACCGGACATCCTTGTGATGGGGGACCCTCTTGCGCAGCGCGACGACTATGGGGAGGTCGGAGTCGGGGACGGGCTCACCCGAGAGATCGGTGATGCGGAACATCTCACCCACTTGCTCGGCGTGAACCGGGCCCACGTCATCGAATTGGATGCCGAGCAGCCTCTCCGCGGGCTCGTTGTAGAAGACGAGGTTTCCCTCGGCATCCATCATCCAGATGGGTAGTGACAGATAGCTCGACACCTGGCGGAGCAGGATCATCTCGATTGGGTGCTGCGGTGACATCGGGGGAGAAGCTACAACCTCGGGCTCCGCCATGAAAGCAGCACGTCGGCCGCTGGTATTCCCGCGACTCGGAATCGATGAGGAGCGACTCGCGATTGCAGATGGGCGGAAGTGTGAGTTCGAGCCCCGCGATTCCTTTGACGAAGCTGATCCTGAGGGCGGAATCCCGTTACCCTGGAGGTTCCAGAGGAGGCGAGATGGCGGTTGCGACGAGCGAAGGGGCGAACCTCACCCGTTACGTGCCGCGTCTGTCCGCCGAGTGGAGTCTCAGCACCACAGAAGCGTGGCAAGAGGTCGAGGGCACCCTGTGTTATATCGACATCTCGGGGTTCACCGCACTCTCCGAGAAGCTGGCGCGTAGAGGACGTATCGGCGCCGAGGAGCTCACCGAGGTCCTGAACTACGTCTTCGGCTCGATGATGGCCGTCGCCTACGACCGGGGAGGGAGCCTCGTCAAATTTGGGGGCGACGCTCTACTGTTGTTGTTCACCGGATCGAACAACGAGACCCAGGCCGCCAGCGCCGCAGTCGAGATGCAGACCGTGCTCCGCGAGGCGCGCAGCTACGAGACCTCCGCCGGCCGTCTCGCCCTCAAGATGTCGGTGGGTCTGCACAGTGGAACCCTTCACCTATTCCGGGTCGGCGAGTCACACAAGGAGCTGATCCTGACCGGGCCGGCTGCATCGATGACCACCGAGATGGAAGAGACCGCGGTGGCTGGTGAGATCCTCATCAGCCCTGCGGTGAAGGAAGCCATCGGCGGCGAGGGAGCCGACGAGGCGAAGGGGAGTGGCTTGCTCCTCAAGTGGAGGAAGGCCCGCATCGAATGCTGTGGCTGGATCCCGAGGGTTCCGCTCAGCCCCGAAGCATTCGCCGAGGGTCTTCCGGTGGCCCTCCGTCATCATCTCCAGCAGGGCGCCGCCGAGCCGGAGCACCACATCGCCACGGTCGGCTTCGTGAAGTTCCAGGGAGTGGACGCCCTCATGGAACAGGGGGGTCCCCAGGCAGTTGCCGAAGCTCTCGACGAGTTGGTTCGCAACGTCCAGCACGTCGTCGACGAAGAAGGTGTGACGTTCCTCGCCTCGGACATCGATCAGGATGGCGGCAAGATCATCATCGTGAGTGGTGTCCCCGGCGTGCAGGTGGACGACGAGGGTCGTGTGCTCCGGGCGGCTCGGCAGATCGTGGACAATGTGGGCACGCTTCCGGTCAGGATCGGGGTCAACCAGGGCCATGTCTTCGTCGGTGAGGTTGGCACTGACATCAGGGCCACCTACACCATCATGGGCGACACCGTGAACCTGGCGGCACGGCTGATGGCGTCGGCGTCGCCCGGAGAGATCTATGCCAGCCCGTCGGCCCTCGACCACTCCCTGACGCTGTTCGAGACCACCCCGCTGGAGCCGTTCTACGTGAAGGGCAAAGAGCACCCGGTCCAGGCCTACGCCGTGGGAGAGGCAAAGGGCAGCCGCCCCAACCAGCGAGGGGGAGCCCTGCCGTTTGTGGGCAGGGCCGAGGAGCTGACGCGGATCCACACCATGATCGAGGAGCTCTACGCCGGCAAGGGCAACGTGGTCACTGTGGTCGGCGAACGAGGTGCGGGAAAGAGCCGTCTTGTCGACGAGCTTCTACCCGCCCTGGAGAGGGCCATTCACATCGATATCCGTGCTGAGCCATATGGCATCGGGACTCCCTATCGGCCCCTCCGCGACCCGGTCCGCAACTTGCTCGGCATCAAGCGGGGTGAGCACGCGGAGATGGCCAAGACCCTTCACAATCTTTTGGCCAACCTCCTCCCGGAGCGAGCCCGGTTGACTCCGCTGCTGGCCGACGTGGCGATGATCGACATGCCGAGCACACCCGAGGTCGACCAGATCGACCCTAAGTTCCGTCAGGATCGAACCGCAGACCTGCTCGTAGAAGTCATCGCCGCAGTATGCCGCAACGGACCGGTTGTCTTCGAGGTGGACGACGGCCACTACATGGACGAGGCCTCATCTCATTTGATGAGGCGGCTGGTGGCTGCGTCCGCCGACCACCCATGGCTGTTCCTGACCACCCGACGTGACACCGAGGGCGGGTTCGACCCGAAAATGGAAGAGATGCCGCTCGGGCCACTCAGTGACGAAGAGGCACGCGAACTGGTTCTAGAGGCGACTGCGGCGGCACCGCTGCGGCCTCATGAGATCGAGGCGATAGTCCAGCGTGGTGGGGGCTTGCCCCTCTTCCTGGAAGAGATCATCAACGCGATTCGCACCGCCGGAGACATCGAGTCGTTGCCCGACTCGCTCGACGCGGTGGTGAGCTCACAGATCGACGCCCTTCCCCCTCTAGCGCGCCGTCTGCTCCGGTTTTCCAGTGTGCTGGGGCGCAGCTTTCGGATCTCGGTCCTCAACGAGCTTCTGGAGACGGAAGGAGTCCGCCTCGATGTCGCCACCCGCCGAGATCTCGAAGGCTTCCTCGAACCCGACGGGACCGATCGTCTCCAGTTCCGCCACGCGATGATCCGTGACGTCGCCTATCAGGGGCTGTCCTTCAAACGACGCCGCGAGCTGCATCTGAAGGCGGCGCGTGTTTTCGAGAAGATGGCGGACGACCCGGAATCTCTCGCCGACCTCCTGTCACTGCACTACTCGATCGCCGGGGAGTCAGAACGCGCCTGGCACTACGCCCGTCGCGCCGGCGACCAGGCACGCGAGGCCTACGCCAATGTGGAAGCTGCAGCTCATTACCTGCGGGCGCTCGAGTCGGCGAAGAGACTCGACGAGGTCTCCGACGACGAGCGGGCCGAGGTGTGGTCTCATCTTGGTGACGTTCGGGAGCAGGCCGGGTTGTTCGATGAGGCTCTTGACGCATATCGAAGGGCTTACCGTCTGCGACGCGAAGCCGTTGCCCGTGCAGAGTTGATGCTCAAGCGGGCCAGTGCCCGGGAGCGAGCTGCCCAGTACTCCATGGCACTTCGGGAGGCGACCGGGGCCAAACGCCTCCTCGAGGATCGAACTTCTGCCGAGGCCGAGATTCTGGCGGCGCGGGCACAAGCCTTCTACTCGCTTATCCGCATGCGACAGGGTCGGCCAGCGGAGGCACTGAGAACGGCGCGGGAGGCAGTCGAGCAGGCGCAGGAAGCAGACTCCAACGCGGCGCTGGCCCGCGCTTATGGTGTCATGGCGTGGGCGCATCTCATGATGGACCAGCCCGGCGCCGAACAACTCTGGCTCGAGGCCCTCGACCTCTACGAGAAGGTCGGTGACCTGGGAGGCCAGGGGTACATGAACAACAACCTCGGAGGTCTCGCCTACTTCGAAGGGAGGTGGGACGAGGCGCTCGAGTACTACGAGCGAAGCCGCGACCTTGCCGAGCGACTCGGTAATGCGGTCGACGTGGGGGTGGCCGAAGGCAACATCGGAGAGGTGCTGGTCAAGCAGAACAAGTTCGACGAAGCCGAACCGCAATTGCGAAGGGCTGTACGTGTCGCACAGGCGAGTGGGGATGTGTTCACGGTGGTGTTCGCCAACCTTCAGCTCGCTCGAATCCTGATCGAGCGGCACCAGCTGTCCGAGGCCGAGGAATTGCTGAACCAGTCGCGAGAAGATGCGTTGGCACTAGACATGAAGGGCCCTGCATACGAGGCTGCGATCTACCTAGCCGATGTGAAGGCTCGGAGCGGCCAGCCTGAAGAGGCTCTGGAGTTGCTCGATACCTCCGAGCGCCAAGCTGAAGAGGAGGGGTCGATTTTCGCTCCCACCGCCGATCGGGTGCGGGCTCTGGCCCTGGCCGCCATCGGGCGAAGGGCGGAGGCAGTCGACGTCGCGGGCGCGGCTCTCGACGCCGCCCAGGCACGAAGCCTTGACTACGAGGTGGCGATGCTCCTTCTCTGCAAGGCAGATCTGCTCGAGGGGGAGGATGCCGAGGCGGCGGCGGCGCTGCGAGCCGAGGGCAATGCCATCGTCGACCGCCTAGAGATCCGCCCCCTAGAAGCTGTCTAGGGGGCCGGATTCTTACTCGGTTTGTCTGTTATATCGATCTAGCGGAACTGCGGGTCCTCGAACTTGAAGTACACCACAGTGTGCTGGATGCCTGCGGCGTTCTCTCCTTCGAAGACCTTACAGGCGGTAGCGTCGTCGCCATCAGCGTCTGTGACGCCGGAGAGGGACGGGTACGGCGTGTCGGCGGGGGCCAACTCGTCTCTTAGATCCAAAACGTCGTCGAACTGATCACCGTCGGCAACAACCTTGGTGCGGAAGTCGCACCACTGCAATGGCTGAAAATCACCGGAATCGTCGCGATCGTACGTGAGATCCAAGAACGGCATGTTGCCAAAGTCCTTCCAGAAGTCGAGGCGTCCAGTCGCATCGAGCAGCCCATCCCCCTCAAACCGGAGCGTGACGGTGTCATCCTCGAGCGTGTAGATCGCCTGCTTCGTTATGCACTCTGGATTGTCGTTGTTGGCGAAGATCTCGGCCGTCACTTCGGTGATCAGCCCGTTCCCGGTAAGGGTCTTCGGATCGTCACAGACGAAATCGACCGTCGCCAGCTCGCCGACGCAGAAACTGATGTGGCTCAGGCCGAAGGATCGGCTGCCTTGCCGGATGGGAGCCTGTAGCTCTGTGTCGGCGTCTGTCCCACCTGGCCTGTAGTCGTAGAGGTTGGCTTTGTCGCCGCCCTTGACGATGACGGCCGCGGCCACGAAGTCGCCACTGAACTGGAAGTCGAACTTCTCGTTTGGGCCTTGGTTGTACACGTTGACCGTTACCGAGCCCGTCAGCCCATTGTGTTCCAGTGGAATCGTGGTACTGGATGGCGGGTCTTGCTTGTGCTCGAACAGGTAGTCGTCTGGTTGCAGAACGGTGCAGTCGGGGTTGCCCGGGATCTCGCTTGGCGCTACGTGCGCAGCGCTCACTGGGAGCACCATCACCAAGGCCAACGCAGCCACCACCGCCATGACACCTGATGCTGTCGCAATCTTGATTCGTCCATCCGAAGACTTGAGTTTCCCCAAGACATGTCTGGCTGTCGCCATTTTCTTTCCTCCCATTTGCCCGAAGTCCGGTGCTTGGACTGCGTCGTACGGGGTTCCCCCACGCCCGCGCGGGCGGCCCCTCGCATGCAGAAGAGCGGAATCTAGTCACATTGATACACGCGTGTGCCTGAAATCGCGAAAAATGTGGTTAGCGACACTGAACGCGCCATGGCGCGACCTCCAGTTCGGTCCCTTACCGAAGGCCGTGCAGCCACATCTCAAGCTCGGGCATGGCCGCCTCGTAGCCGCGTGCCGCCACCCCTGATGGGTCGTCGAATTCGAGCATGGAGACACCCCGCATGTCGAGATCGAGGTAGTGGTCGGCGAGTCCATTGCTCACCTGGGTATCTCGCTCCAGCATCGAGGCGGTGATCATGGATCGCATCAGTACCGCGGAGATACGCGGATACTGCGTTCGTCCCGATCCAAGGTTGGAGCGAAGGGCATCCCACCCCGAAACCGAGAGTCCGAAGTCGCCATGGGCGCCAGGACCGTGCGGCGGGGCCACGTCGACCGCCACCACCTTTCCGATGGGAGCCTTCGCTCGGGCGATGTCGATCGGCAGGTTGTTGAGCACCCCGCCGTCGATGAGGAGCGAGTCGCCCAGCGGGACCGGGGGCATCACCCCCGGAATGGCACTGGTGGCGCGGATCGCCACCACCACCGAGCCTCGGTCATGGACGTGGAGCCGTGAGGTGGTCAGGTCGGTGGAAACCGCGAAGCAAGTCCGCCACAGATCCTCGATGTCACGATCACCGAAGGTATCTCTGGCCGAGCGGGCGATCCGATCTCCCTTGATCAGCGAGACCAAGGGGATGGTGTAGTCCAGAACCTTCGGGAAGTGTTGCTGCGCCCACGCCACGATCTGGTCGGGGGTCATGCCGTTGGCGATGACCAGGCCGATGATGGCTCCGATCGAAGTCCCTCCCACGATGTCGACGGGAAATCCGAGCTCTCCCAAGGCACGGTAGACACCGATGTGCGCGAACCCCCGTCCACCGCCCCCGCTGAGGACCAGCGCATTGGCGCGACCCACCGCCACGCGGGTCAGACGAGCGGCATCGGCCGCGGAGCCGATGGTGAGGTTGAAGACGTCGTCCGCTCCGAACGACTCCCTGAGCCGTGCCGCACCGGTGGGTGAGCTCACACTCGGCGGATGAAGCAACACCACCGACCGCCGCACCGCCACCGGGCAGCCCCCGAGGAGAAGATTCAACTCCTCGCATTCGGCGTCGGTGATATCTGGAGGGACCACCATGAGTACCCGGTCGGCCATCCCCAGCGCACGGTTGGCCCAAGGCCCGACGGAGCCGCCAACCTCGAGGATCAGGTGATCTGCCTCCAACTCCGCCTCGTGGACCATTTGCGACACCCGGATGTCGCCGACTTGTCCCCGTTCGACGTCGAATATCCCGGGCGTCTCGAGGAGTGCATCGATCCGCTCCGGCGACAAGCGCGAAACGCTCCCGTGACCGCCCAGCTCCTGTTCGATGAGATCGACGAGCTCGGAGGTCGGGGTGCGAGGCAACCCCGCCACCGCCAGCACCGTGTTGGGAGCCGTGTGGAGACGTGTCTCCCTGGTCTGCTTGACCGTCCTCAGTGCGAGCTCGATCATCATCCCCGGACGGCTCTCCAACAGGCCCCGAAACGTGGACTCGTCGAGAAGGGCGACGACCGAGTCCCGGATTGCGGTGACGGTGGCGTTCCGAGGCGTGTGTCCGAGCACACCGAGCTCGCCCACGACATCTCCCCTGCCCATCTCACCGATCTTCACGTCATGGCCGTCGATGGGGTCCCGGGCGCTGGCGGCCAGTCGGCCCCGGACCACGATGTACACCGAGTCCGAGTCGTCTCCCTCCCGGAACAGGGTCTCGCCATGGTTGAAGCGCCGCCACTCGACCCGATCGCACGTGTCCGCCACCAGGACCCGATCGGCGATGCTGAAATGTCTAGCCAGGATCTCGGTGAGCTCGACCTGTTCCAGCCGACGCACCGCCGCCGCAACGAGCTCGTCGGCCAGCTCGGGGTTCGCAGCGAGGTGCTCTTGGAACTGTGCTGCCGACAGCTCAATCACCTCGGTCTCCTCGAGCGCGGTCACCGTCGCCGAGCGTGTCCCACCCGCCATGGCCACTATCTCTCCGATCACCGACCCGGGCGTGTCGATGATGGCCAACACTGCGCTGTCGGCGTCGATCTGTCGGACGACCTCGAGGCTGCCCTCGACCAGGACGTAGACGGTGTCGGCGACCTCGTCCTGGTGGATGAGCACCTCTTCGGGATCGAGGGAGATGCGACGCGAGATGCCCGCGTCGAAGAACGACTCTGTGTTCTGGCCTCCCACGATGTCGGTCACGAGGGCTGGAAAGTAGCGGACCGCACGATCGACCACGTCTGTTGGACGGAAATCCACCCTCAGGGAGCGTTCTCGTACAACAGAATCTCAACTCCGTGATCTGTCTAACCGGGTGCCTAGTTGGGGGTGGTGGCCCGGTACCCTGCAGTAAGTCGGGCCCGTAGCTCAATCAGGTCAGAGCAGCGGACTCATAATCCGTCGGTTGCAGGTTCAAATCCTGCCGGGCCCACCAGATAACTGCCAGGGGAGACGCTGCCAGAAATGGGGCTAGCCAGGGAAAACACCCTCCCCGGCTAACCGCCCGCAATATTTCGGGATTTCGCGGTCGTCCGAATCCGGTGATGCATTGGTGCGACACAAACGAACGAGCGTTGGTTGCCACGGTGTGAAGCGGGACCGACCGCAGGTGTGCACCGTCTGTGCTCGACGGGCGACGCGATCAACCCTCAACGATTAGTCTCCCGCATGCAGGTTGAGCATTTGAAAGGAGTCCGCCGTGGGACGTGGTGGAATCATCTGGACGGTGGTGGGCATCTTGCTCATCATCGCCCTACTCATCTATATCTTCTAGCGGTCCTTTCGCCCCGAGGGGGTCAGCTCGTGTAACCATGCTCGGGTGCCTCAGTCGAGGTGGCCTCAGTTGAGGTGGCCTCAGTCGAGGTGATTGCGAGCTGGTCTAGGCGGTCCGCAACCCCAGCGAATCTCGAAGTCGCCTACAACCCCGAGCATGAAGTGTGCGAGGACGGGATTCTCGGCCGGGCGGTGGATCGGGCCATCGAGGAGAGGTTGCCATACGCGAAAAGGCATGACTCCGGTCTCGGCTGGTACGGATCAGCGATTCAATGATGGCCGTCGAGCCACTCAGCCGGGGACCACCTCGACCTCGGCCGCGGGGAGATCTGACCACCATCGCCGGTAGCGGCTGTAAACGCTCGGCTCGCGGTCGGATAGAAAAGCCACCAGAGCGCCCGCTTCCGTGGCCAACGCGTTCCAGTCGTCGTCATCGAGCCTGTGGAAGGCGGTTATCTCGATACCGTCGTCGACCGCTCTCCACACGCCGGAGACGTAGCCGTCTACCAGCACCGAGGGTAAGACGTCGCCGTTCCTCTGGATCACGACGCGCCGGTACTCTGCAGGGATGATGCGACTGCGGTCTTTGTAGGCCAGGAGCGTGCTGTCCCACATCGCCATCAGCCGTGGCGGTGCCGATGCTTCATCATTCGGAATCTCGCCGTCGGGGAGGTCGAGCAGCACTCTCCCGTCGGGTCCTTCGATCTCGACCAGGTCGGTCATCGGCTCGAGAGCAGGTCGAATGTCCGACTGTCGCAACATGGCGAACTGGGCGACGTCCTGCGGCGAGGCGGGCCCGAAGCCCTCCAGGTATCGGCGTATAAACGACTGCACCGACCGGTTCCGGTCGTGCTCCCCGTCGGTGGTCGCAGCCACATAGGCGGGGTGGCGCCCGAACGACCAAGTCTCGTCGGAAGGGGCATGCCAGAAAGGCCCCACATGCCGCAATGCCCACCAGACCCAGGACGGGTCGTCGCCAAGGTGGTCTTCCAACCTCGCCTCGATCTCGTCTTTGGTGCGTCGCTTCGAGGCGAAGTTTCTCAGATGGGGAACCAGTCCATGTGCATCGTCGGGGGAGAGGCCGGTCTGGAGGAAACGGCGATCGTTCAGGCGTGCATCTCGAAGAGTCCCCTGCATGGCTGCGTGGAAGCTCGGATAGTCGTCGACATGTATCGCATGGAGGGTGATCCGCATCAGCGTCGCCTTCACCACTTCGTGCCGGTGGAACGAGGCGTCGAGGTCCGCGGGATCGAACTCGTCGACCCGATTCCACAACGCCAGGTACGGAGAAGCCGGCTCCTGGGCCTGAAGCGCCACCACTCGTCGGACGGCGTCGGTCACCGCCAGCGACGCTCGCTGAAGGAGCAACTGACGGGCGAGGGTCGCCCTGTTGAGCTGACGAGGAGTCAACGCCATGGATCACGAGCTCGAGTCGTCATGCATGGAGAAGGTAGCCGTGGAACCGGCTGCGGCTCGCAATGTGACTTGGCCTCCCGTTGCGATAGGTTGGCACCGTGTCCAAGCGTGAACGCCGGGTCGTCGTGGTGGCAAACCGTCTCCCCGTCGCCTACGACGAGGAGACTGGCGAGTGGAACACCAGCCCGGGGGGTCTCGTCTCCGCTCTGACCCCGATCCTCCAGCGGACGAAGGGGAGTTGGGTGGGATGGAGCGGAATCTCCGGCAGAGACTTCGACCCCTTCGTCCATTCGGACATCAACCAGATCCCCGTGACCCTCTCCCAGGAGGAGTATGAGGAGTTCTACGTAGGGTTCTGCAACGGGACGCTCTGGCCGCTGTATCACGACGCGGTGCGACCCCCGGAGTTCCACCGGCACTGGTGGCGGCCCTATCACGCGGTCAACGAACGATTCGCCGAGATCGCCGCGAAGAGCCTGGGACCCAACGACGTGGCCTGGGTGCAGGACTACCAGCTGCAACTGGTGCCCGAGATGCTCAGGGGCTTGACCGATGTCCACAGAATCGGCTTCTACCTGCACATCCCTTTCCCGCCGGTGGAGCTGTTCGCCAAGCTCCCCTGGCGCCGTCAGGTTCTCGAAGGTCTCCTCGGAGCCGATGTGCTCGCCTTTCAGTCGCGGTCGAGCCGCACCAACTTCGCGGTCTCAGCCCGACGTCTCGCAGGAGCCTCCGGCTCCTCCAAGCGTCTCGAATGGCAGGGGCGCGAGGTCATCCTGCAGGTGGCTCCGATCGGGATCGACACGTCTGTGTTCGAGGGGAAGGCCACGTCCGAGGAGACCACCGAGGCGGCCAGCCAGATCAGGTCTTATCTCGGCGACCCCGACGTAGTCATCCTGGGCGTCGACCGTCTCGACTACACCAAGGGCATCGATCTGCGCATGAGGGCGTTGCAGACGCTCCTCGAGAACCGACCCGACATGATCGGGACGATGGTCTTTGTCCAAATCGCCGTGCCCAGTAGGGAAGACGTCGAAGAGTACCGGCGCATCCGGGCCGACATCGAGGGCCTGGTGGGCCGGATCAACGGTGACTTCGCCGAGGTGGGTCGTCCTCCAATCCACTACCTGTACCGGAGTGTTCCCATCGACGAGTTGATCGCCTATTACCGGGCGGCCGACGTCATGTTCGTCACCCCGCTTCGCGACGGGATGAACCTGGTAGCCAAGGAGTACGTCGCCACCAGATTCGACAACACCGGAGCCCTCATCCTCAGCGAGTTCGCCGGAGCGGCGGAACAACTCACGCAGGCGTTCCTGGTCAATCCCTTCGATTTGAATGCGCTGGCGGGGACCCTGGAAGAGGCCATCGGCACTGCTTCGGTCAAGGGCAACGCTCCCATGAAGGCTCTGCGACGGTCGGTCAACCGACACGACGTCTTCTGGTGGGCCGACCGATGCCTCAGCGCACTGGACCTTTGAACCTGGCCGAAGCTGTCGCACGACTCGTCTCCCACGACGAGGTTCTGGTCGGGGTCGACTTCGACGGCACCCTGGCGCCGATCGTCTCACATCCCGACCTCGCAGTACCCGACCCCGATGCTCTCGAGCTACTACGCGAGATTGCCGGATCGGCCCGCTTCGAGGTGGCAATCGTCTCCGGCCGCGCCCTCGCCGACCTGCGGCAGCGGGTCGGGGAGCTATCGGGGGCGACCTTCGTGGGTGAGCATGGAAACGACATCGACGGCAGCCGCGTCGAGCCGAGCCGGGAGTTGGTAGAGGCGCGAGACCTCGTCGACACCCTGAGACAGCGATTCCCGGACGCTCTGGTCGAGAAGAAACAGCGGTCGGTCACCTTCCATACCCGGAACCTGGGTCCGGAGGCCCGCGAGGAGGCAGGCAACGCCATCCGCACCTGGATCAGAGGAAGGGAGGGCATTTCGCTCATCGAGGGCAAGGAAGTGTTCGAACTCACCACCGCAGCGGCCGACAAAGGCGATGTGATACGGGCCTTGGCGCGTGGACGTCCGCTCATCTACATCGGCGACGACACCACCGACGAGACCGTCTTCGAGACCCTAGGTCCGGAAGACTTGGGAGTGAAGGTAGGGGAGGGCCCGACCGCGGCTTCCCATCGTGTCGAAGACATCGCCGGAGTTGTCACGGTCCTGGGCCAGATCGCTCTAGCGTCTCGGTGAATGGCGCGCACTTCGAATCACACCTGGTGGAAGCACGCCGTCTTCTACCAGATCTATCCGCTCAGCTATTGCGACTCCGATGGCGACAACTTCGGTGACCTCCGAGGGATCATCTCGAGACTGGACTATCTCTCCGACACGCTTGGCATCGACGCCGTCTGGCTCTCTCCGTTCTTCAAGAGCCCGATGAAAGATTGGGGTTACGACGTCTCCGACCACACCGACGTCGACCCGCTCATGGGCGACCTGGACACCATCTCAGAGCTCATCGAGCAGGCCCACCGACGAGAGATGAGAGTGATCATCGACTACGTGATCAACCACACCTCAGACCAGCATCCGTGGTTCATCGAGTCGCGGTCGTCACGGGACAACCCCAAGCGAGATTGGTACGTGTGGAGAGATGGTCGCGACGGTGGGCCACCGACCAATTGGGTGAGTGTGTTCAGCGGCCCGGCCTGGACCCTCGACGAGTCGACGGGGCAGTGGTACCGGCACACCTATCTCAGCGAGCAACCTGACCTGAACTGGAGGAACCCTGAGGTGGTCGAAGCCATGTTCGACGTGGTTCGATTCTGGCTCGACATGGGAGTAGACGGGTTCAGGGTCGACGCCGCCCACCAGATGATGAAGGACCCCCACGAACGGGACAATCCACCGGCTCCGGTCGACTACCCCCGGCCCTACAAGGACATGGGTGAGTACGACGACTTCATCCACCTCTACGACTTCGGGCACCCCGACGTACACGACATCCATCGCCGGATCCGAGCCGTGACCGACGAGTACGAACGGGACATCCTCACGGTCGGTGAGATCCACATCTTCGATCTCCCCGAATGGGCCTCCTACTACGGAGAGGACTTCGACCAGCTCAACATGCCATTCAACTTCCATCTCATGACCGCCGACTGGGACGTGCCCAGCCTGCGGGCGGTCATCGAGGCAGTCCTTTGGAATGTCCCGGTGGGTGGTTGGACCAACTGGACCCTGGGGAATCACGACGAGATCAGGCTCGCCTCCCGGGTTCCCGAAGGCCACGAGCGTCTGGCCGCATTGCTGCTCCTGACCCTGCGCGGCACGCCGTTCCTCTACTACGGCGACGAGCTGGGAATGAGACAGGCGCCCATATCGGAGAGCGAGTCTCGCGACCCGTGGGGTGACAACGTGGAATGGCTGAGTCGGGATGGCGCCCGGACCCCAATGCAATGGGCGCCCGGCCCCAACGCAGGGTTCGCCCCGGAAGGTGCCGGCACCTGGCTCCCGGTCGGGCCCGATCACGAGACGATCAATGTCGAGACCCAGCTGGACGGGGTGGATTCCCTGCTCAATCTCTACCGGCGTCTCCTCCAAATGAGGAAAGCCCATCCCGCGCTGCGCATCGGTTCGTTCCTCAGCCATCCCAAATCGACCGAAGACGTGTTCGCCTACCGCCGAGAGTCCGACACCGACACCATGACGGTGGCCTTGAACCTCTCCGACGAGGAGAGGGCGATCGATCTCGGTCGCGGTGAGGTCATCTTCTCGACCTCCAACTGCCAACGCCGCGATCGAGTCCGCGGCCCGACCACTCTCGCTCCGGCCGAGGGCATCGTCGTCAGCCACACGTAGATTCGAGGTGATGAGAAACCACAGCGAGCGACTGGACGGTCTTCTCGGCACCGATCAATACCAGTTGGCGATGGCCCAGGTCTACTGGAAGGAAGGGCTGGCCGACCGCGACGCCCAGTTCGACTACTTCTTCCGGAGTTATCCCGACTACGGGACCCATCAGGCGGGATATTGCGTGACCGCTGGGCTCGGTTGGCTCCTGGAATGGATGGAGGAGGTCCGACTCGAGCAAGCTGACATCGAGCTCATCGCCGGCCAGAGGACCGCAGGTGGCGAAAGACGTTTCGACCCGGACTTCCTCGGTTGGTTGGCGGAGAACGGCGACCTGTCCCGCATCAGGGTGGAGGCGGTGCCCGAAGGGAGGATCGTCCACGCCAACACACCTGTCGCCTCGGTACGAGGCCCTTTGGCGATGGCGCAGATACTCGAGACCCCGTTTCTCAACCGTCTCAACTATCCGACGCTCATCGCGACCAAGGCATCGCGGGTCGCCGAGGCATCACGCGGCGCCTCAGTGCTCGAGTTCGGAATGAGACGGGGGCCGGAATCGGGCGTCCACGCCGGTGGCCGGGGAGCGTTGGTCGGGGGAGCACACTTCACCTCCAACGTGGCTCTGTCCCATGCCGTGGGCCTGGACCCGAAAGGGACCCATGCCCATTCCATGGTGCAGGCCTTCCTAGCTCTCGGAATGAGCGAGCTGGATGCCTTCCGCAAGTTCGCCGCCACCTTTCCGGACGAGTGCATCTTGTTGGTGGACACCGTCGACGTGATCGAGTCCGGCATTCCCAACGCCATCACGGTGTTCCGCGAGCTGCGCGAATCCGGACACGAGCCGGTCGGGGTGAGGATCGACTCGGGGGATCTGGCCTACATGACCATTCAGGCGGCGATGCTCCTCGACGAGGCTGGGTTCGAGCAAACCTCGATCGTGCTCTCCTCCGATCTCGACGAACTAGTCATCTGGCAGATCCTCTCCCAGTTGGAGACGGAGGCGTCTCGTTACGGATTGGATCCGGCGTCGCTCGTCTCACGCCTCACCTTCGGCGTGGGCACCCGACTGATCACCTCCCAGGGGGATCCGGCGCTGGGAGGTGTCTACAAGCTCGTCGCCATAGACGACGGCACCGGGACCTGGGAGCCGGCGATCAAGATCTCGGAGAACATCGAGAAGATCCCGGTCCCTGGAGAGAAGCGATTGATCCGCGCCTACGACCGGAGGGGTCTCGCCACCGCGGACATCATCGCCGAGTCAGGCGAGGACCCGTTCACCGCGGACTCCATCGAACTCTTCCATCCGCATCGGGAGGCGCACCGCACACTCTCCAAGGGGGACGTGTCGGAGTCGGAGGATCTCCTCGAGTTGGTGTTCGCCGATGGGGCGCGACATGACGGTGGGTCCGATCTCGAAGAGCTCAGACGGCGCCGGCAGGCCGACATCGAGCGGCTCGATCCGGGGGTGAGGCGTCTGGTCAACCCTCACATCTATCACGTCTCGCTTACCCGGCGGATGAAACAACTCCAGCTCGACCTGATGGCCGAGCTCGGTGCCTGAGTCAGGAGATGGACACCCCGGCTTCGACCATCTCGGCCACGGCTCGCGCCCCGTCCCCGACGGCCAGATTCACCGGACGGGTGCCGTCAGCTAGCAGGGTTGTTCGATAGCGATCGACCGCGTCGAGGGCGGTCTCCTTCACGCAGTAGTCGAGCGCCAACCCGACCACCGCCACCTCTTCGGTCCCTTCCAGCTTCTCCGCCAGGCCGGTGGACGACTCCTCGCCGGTGACCGGGTCACGGAGATGAAAGGCGGAGTACCCGTCCTCGCCACCAACGCCCTTCTTGATGAAGACGGCATCGTCGATCACGTCGAGACTGGGATGGAAAGCTGCTCCGTGGGTATCGGCCACACAATGGACCGGCCAGATCCCCCCGTCTTTCTCGAAGTGGGGGGTGGACTCCGGATGCCAGTCCTGGCTGTAGACCACGGTGGCCCCTGCTTCGCTCGCCGCGTGGATCTGATCGTTGATGAAGCCGATCGTTTCCTCACCGCCCGGGACGTACAGATTCCCTGACGGGTCGGCGAAGTCGTTCTGGACGTCGACGACCAGCAGTGCGGTTGTCGCGTTGTATTCCATGCCCACAACTCTAAGGTGTCTCGCCGTGAACCAGCGAGAACGGGTCGAGCCATGGAAGCTGGTTCTCATCGGAGTCGCCGCCGGGGTCGTCGGCGGCGGGCTCGGTGTCGGTGGCGGCATCGTCCTTGTCCCGCTGCTGGTCTACGTCGGCCTGGGGCGACATCGGGCACATGCCACGTCGCTATCCGCCATCGTGCTCATCGCCACTGCCGGCGCTCTCTCCTTCGGACTTTCCGGCGAGATCGATCTCGTGGCAGGCGTGATCATCGGGATCGGCGGCATCGTCGGCTCGGTGGTTGGAACGACGTTGATGCACCGGGTCAGCGCCCGCGCCCTCACCATCGTCTTTGGCAGCGTCCTGCTCGTGGCCGGGATACGGCTGGTTATAAGCGCCGAGCCGCTCCCAGGTGCCGTCGATTTCCCGATGCTCGGACAGACTGCGATCGCTCTTGGAATAGGGATCATCGCCGGGTTCTTCGCCGGTCTCGCCGGTATCGGCGGGGGAGTGGTGATCGTCCCGGCTTCGGTGCTTCTCCTCGGCCTGGAACAGCACCAGGCGCAAGGCACCTCCCTGCTGGCGATCGTGTTGACCTCGGTCGCCGGGACGGTGGTCAACCGGAAGAACCAGAGAGTCAGTCTCGTCGACGGACTCCTGGCGGGTGTCGGCGGTGTCCTGGGGTCGCTGACCGGATCGAGGCTCGCCCTCTTGATCGAGGGTCGCACCCTTTCGGTGGTGTTCGGGATCCTCGTCCTCTTCGTGGCGTCCCGGACCCTCTACCGCTCGGTGCGCGATTGATCCGGTCCATCTAGTCGTTCTCCTCCTCGTCGGCTTCACCGGTCCGCCGGGTCATCACCGGTGCCAGCACCGCGAAGCCTGCGGCGATGAACACCAGTGGCCAGAACCACGAGCCGGCGTCGGTGAAGAGGGAGACGATGTCGCCGACCTCGGGCAGAAACAGAAAGACCAGGCCGATAGCGGTGATCACCAGTCCCGCTATGAACGAGAGGCTGTCGAATTCGTGCAGTTTCATGATCGGTCCTTTCTTCAGCGGCGAATGTCGATGTTGCCGATGTTGACTTCGGCGTCGAGGAGCAGCGTGCCCACCTCTCCCCGCTCGTCCCACGTGAGTCGGGGATCGCCTAGTCCGGCACTGGATCGCCCGGGCACACCGACAAGGCCATCGCCTGCGGGACCCAACTCAGCGACCCGACCGATGTCGACGGAGGCAGTGCCGATGATGCCCACGCCGGGAGGCACGTAGATCTGGAGGTCGCCGATGTCGACGCTGGCGTTCAACTCGACGGTGTCGCCTTCCCAGGGGAGGTCACGCAGGTCGATGACCAGAGTCCCGAAATCGATCGACTGCAGCCCTTCCCAGTCAGCCATCGACGTCGGCTGGACCCGACGGTCGAAGTTCTCGGAGCTCCAGTCGTATTCGAAGACCGGCGAGAACACCAGGGTCGGCACCAGCAACGCCCCCACCAGTATCAACCAGCGGGCCCTGCCGACGATCGAACCGACCAGTAGGCCCAATCCGAGGATGGTCACCGCCAACGCCATGTAGTGGCGGGGGTGGGCGTCGATGGGCACGGCTGCGATGTTGTCGAGAACGGCCAGAACCCCCAATCCGAGCAGGATCATCCCGATGGTCAACCGTCCCAGGATCGAGCGTTCCCTGGGTCGCGACGGCGGGAGGTCGGGTGGAGTGGGCCCCGGTGTGGGCGGAGGTGGGGTCGCCCCGCCGGCGGGGGAATCGCCGTACGGTGTCTGGGTCTCATCGACGATATCGGTCGTCATTTCTTGAACTCCCTCCTGCGAGTCACCGGCCTTGCCGGTGGTCTCGCCGCTCTCGCCGGCCGCGCCAAAGGGGATGTAACCCAGGTAGAGCAGGATCCCGACCAAGAGGAGGGCCGCTGCCCACACGACGTCGCCGGCGAGGAAGGTGACGTTGGAGATGACGATGATTCCGGCGATCGCGATGAGCGCGATACCCACCCATGAGCGCGAGGTCGAGGCCTGGGAGAAGAACCGATCCGCGACCGACGTCGCCTCGTCCTCCGAGCGGATGAAGGCCCACCCGGCGACGTAGAGGACCACTCCGAGGCCGCCCATGAAGGCCGTCACGAGAAAGAAGACCCTGGGTATCCAGTCGGCGATCCCAAAGTTGTCGGCGACGCCCTTGGCCACACCCGCAAGCATCCGCCCCTCGATGGGCCGGACCAGTTCCGGTGATCGCCTCTGCGCCCCGGACGCGTCCGGGGGCGATGTCTGTGTTCGTTCCATGCTCGGATTACGCCACATCTGTGACGGATCTTCCATCGGTGAGCACCCTGATCCCACCCTGACGGCGGTCAGGGGCCTCCCCGATTGAGGTTCCCCGTCCGTCGGGGCATGATCTCGGCGTGGAATCCGAACCGCAGCCCGTCCGCTCGTTCGAATTGCGACGTCGTCAGTCGAATCGTCTCATCGCCGGCGTTGCCGGTGGGATGGCCGATACCCTTGGGGTCAAGGCTGGATATGTGCGGGCGGCGTTCCTGACTCTCGTGACGGTCTGGGGGATCGGAGCTTTGATCTACCTCGTGCTGTGGATCGCCACCTACGAGAGGCTCGGTGATCGGGAGCCGGAACCGGTGTCCACCAATCAGGCGGCTGGGCTGGGCATGGCCTTTCTCGGACTTCTCTTTCTGATGGCAGCGGCCGGGCTCTGGCCCAATGCGATGCTCGTTCTCACCGCCGGAGCCCTCTCATTCGGCATCGCCGCCCTCACCGATCCGTCCAGCCCGGGGCCCCTTGCCGCCTTTATCGATCCCGACGTCGAACGGGTCGGGAAGAGCCGTCTGGTAATAGGGGTCGTGCTGCTCACCGCCGGCATCGTGGTGTTCGCCACCGCGGTCGGCCAGGTGTTCGAGTTCGGGTTCGTCTTCCTGGCCGTCTTTCTCACCGGTTTGGGGATCCTCGTCGCCTTCGGCCCCTGGGTCCGGAAGCTGCTTTCCGATCTGAGTGCCGAGCGGAGCGAGCGGATCAGGCAGGAGGAACGGGCCGAGGTCGCCGCCCATCTCCACGACTCGGTGTTGCAGACGCTCGCCCTCATTCAGAGGAGTGACGATCCCCGACGCATGGCGATGCTGGCCCGACACCAGGAGACCGAGTTGCGAGACTGGCTGTACGGCACCGTGCCCTTGGCTGGTGTGGACCTGATGTCCACGGCGTTGAAGCAGGCTGCATCCCGGGTGGAGGATGACTTCCAGATCCCGGTCGACGTGGTGACGGTCGGCGATCATTCGGTCGACGAGCGGACCCGAGCGGTGATCTCCGCGGCCACGGAGGCCATGGTCAATGCGGCCAAGCACGCAGGTGTGGATCGAATCTCGCTGTATTTCGAGGTCGAGAGTGACTCGGTCGAGGTGTTCGTGACCGATCAAGGGAAAGGATTCGATGTCAACTCGATCTCGGCTGACCGCAAGGGAATCTCGGAGTCGATACGGTCGAGGATGGAGAAGATCGGTGGAAGCGCAGAGATAGTGAGCGAGCCCGGTGAAGGAACCGAAGTCATGCTGAAGCTGGCGCCGTGAGCATCGAGGTCTACCTGGTGGACGACCATCGTCTCTTCCTGTCGGGGGTGAAAGCCGAGCTCGACGAAGAGTTCCGCATCGTGGGCACGGCACACGATGTGGATGCGGCCATAGAGGAGATCCGGGGCTACCGCCCCGACGTCGTCCTCGTCGATGTGCACATGCCCGACGGTGGCGGTATCGCCATCGTCGAAGGAGTGACCGAGACCAATCCCGACATCAAGTTCCTCGCTCTTTCGGTATCCGATCAGGCCGAAGACGTGATCGCGATGATCCGCGCCGGAGCCAGAGGTTATGTCACCAAGACCATCGACCCAGAACATCTCGCCGATGCCATACGCAGGATCCATGCTGGAGACGCAGTCTTCTCGCCTCGTCTCGCCGGGTTCGTTCTCGATGCCTTCGCTGGTGCGATCCCGTCTGACATCGACCCCGAACTGGACCAGCTCACCAGCAGAGAGAAAGACGTCTTGAGACTCATCGCCCGCGGATTCGCCTACAAACAGGTGGGCCGGAAGCTCAACATCTCGATCAAGACGGTGGAGACCCACGTGTCGTCGGTCCTCCGCAAGCTCCAACTATCCAACCGGCACGAATTGGCCCGCTGGGCCAGCAAGCGTCGGATCGTGTGACCCGCTCGCCCCGGCCCATGAAGCCGTTTGTCACGGGAGACGACATCCGTGCCGCCGCCCGCCGCATCGACGGCTACGTCAGGCGAACCCCGATGCTCGACCTCGGCTCGCCCCTGTCCTCTGAGTACTCGCTCACCCTGAAACTGGAGCATCTCCAGGTGACCGGGTCGTTCAAGGCGAGGGGTGCGTTCTCCGCGCTGACGTCGATCGACGTCCCCGACTCGGGTGTGGTGGCGGCCTCCGGGGGAAACTTCGGAGCCGCGGTCGCCTATGCCGCTTCGCGTCTCGGGCACCGTGCCACCGTCTTCGTGCCCGAGACCTCTCCCACTGAGAAGCTCGACCGCATTCGAACCCACGGGGCAGATGTCCGGGTGATCCCGGGGTACTACGACGACGCATACGAAGCCTCACAGGAGTTCGCCGAGGAGTCGGGCGCCTACCGGCTCCACGCCTACGACCAGCACGAGGTGGTCTCCGGGCAAGGGACGATCGCCTTGGAGATCGCTGAGGACACCGACCCGAATGTCGTGCTCTTGGCGGTCGGTGGTGGTGGTCTCATTGCCGGGATCGCAGCCTGCATCCGTGACAACGCCGGCGTGATCGCGGTCGAGCCACGGCAGTGCAGCTCGTTCCATGCCGCCGTGGCGGCGGGCAAGCGAGTCGACGTGGATGTGTCCGGTGTCGCTGCATCCTCACTCGGTGCCCGTCGGGTGGGCGAACATGCATGGGCCGCTCGGCACTGGATCGACGGCTCGGTGCTGGTCGAGGACGATGCGATAGTCGACTCTCAGCGATGGCTCTGGTCCGAGAGTCGTCTCGCCGTCGAACCGGCGGCGGCGACCACGATCGCAGCGTTGATGACCGGGGCGTACCGGCCTGAGCCCGGAGCACGGGTGGTTGCGGTGCTCTCGGGAGCCAACCTCGACCCGGCCTCCCTGGGCTGATCCTTGGTCAGTTCACCCCTCGAGGCCATACTCGTCCTCTCGTGATCCATCTGCTCCGCACCGTCATCGGTGGTTTCCTCATGGGCACGGCCGACCTCGTCCCCGGTGTCTCGGGCGGGACCATCGCACTCGTGCTCGGGATCTACGAGCGTCTCGTCGACTCGATACGGGAGGGCAGTTCCGCCCTCGGCTCGCTGGCCACGGGAGACCTCACCGGGTTCCGGCGTCATCTGCGACAGGTGGAATGGGTCTTCCTCCTTCCGCTCCTCGGGGGGATCCTCCTCGCCGTGGTGGCCCTGGCCAGCCTCCTCGACCATCAACTCGAAGAGCGGCCGACCATCCTCGCCGGGCTGTTCTTCGGTCTGGTGGTCGGGTCGGTGGTCGTAGCCTGGGGGCTGCTAGATGAGCCCGCCGTGCGCCCGGCTCTGGTGGGAGGCGTGGTGGCGGTGACACTGTTCGTGCTCCTGGGTCTGGGCGAAGAGGCGATGGTGTCCGATCCCTCGCTTCTCATGTTCTTTGGTGCCGGGGCCCTGGCGATCTGTGCGATGATCCTCCCGGGGATCTCCGGATCGTTGATCCTGCTCCTGGTGGGCATGTACGCCGCCGTCCTCGAGGCGGTGAACCAGCGTGACCTGCTGGTCATCGGAGTGTTCCTCCTCGGCGCAGTGGCGGGCCTCGCCGTCTTCTCTCAACTCCTCCATTGGGCGCTGCGCCGCCATCACGAAGTCATCCTGGGAGGGCTGATCGGGCTCATGGCGGGATCGTTGCGGGTGTTGTGGCCATGGCCCGAGGGAGTTGATAGCTCGGCGCTCGGCGCCCCGGCCGGAGATTGGGTGATGGTCCTAGGCGCAGCCCTCGTGGGGTTCGGTGCGGTGTTCGTGATCGCTCGACTGGAGGCAACGGAGCGGGTCGATCTCAGCGAGCAGCTACCTGCCGGATGACCCGCGGGCTCCCGAGGTGCTCGCGGAGCTTGCCCCAGATGTCGGGACGGGCCAGGGTCCGCTTCATCGAAATCAGGGTTCTCATGAAGGTGGCAACCGCACGGGAAGCATCCATCGGGTTGGGTCGCATCGCGTTCTGAACCGATGGCGAGGGGTAGAGCGTCACTACGTCCGCGTCTGGCCAGGCCGACTCGATCAGCTCGATCTCCTCAGCGAGGGCCCGAAGTCCGACACGGTCGAACATCTTCTCGTGGAAGAGCGCTCTCTGTCTTTGCACCTGGGCGGCCATCGGGGCCACCACGAGCACCAGGTCGAGAGGCTCGGGATGCCCTAACACCAGGTCGGCATGTGTGCCCGAAGCGACCCCACCGTCCACGTAGAGGTCTCCTGAGATCTCATAGGGCCTGAAGACCAGGGGCACGGCAGACGAGGCGGCCACTGCGTCGGCGATTCCCACGTCGGGCGCTGCCCGCGTGCCGAAGACCGCTCGAGTGCCTTTGCGGAGGTCGTAAGCGACGATCGCGGTGGGGTTCGCCGGCCAGTCGAGGGCAGCTCTCTCGCCGATGTGAGTGGTGACCCAGTCGCCGATCCCCGCAGCGCTGAAACGGGCCGGCGAGCCGAGGAACATGGTGAGCCCGGGATTCTTTACTCCCGGCACGATGCCGTAGCGCAGCCATTTGCTGACATTCGCCGATGCGTCCTTGGAGTAGACGTGGGTGCGGATCCGGTCCGCCACGTCGTCCCGGTCGTCGCTGGGGAGAACGAGACAGTCGAGAGTGAGAGCATCGTGGCGCACCAACGACGTCACGAAAGCGCCCGAAGAGGTGCCCACCACCACCTCGGCCTGGTTGGGATCCCAGTTGGTGGCCATGCGAAGCGCCATCAGAGCCGCGATCTCGTAAGCGGCGCCGGTGATGCCCCCACCTCCGAGAACCAGTCCTACCCTGCTCACGAGTTCAACAATAGAACCGCGGACGGGCCTAGGGGGTCAACCGAAAGCTCTCCCGCACCCGTGACACCGCCGGTCGTGCTCATCGGTTGGTGCATAACACCATGGACAGGGGAGGTCGTCACCCCCCTCGTCTCTCTCTCGCACCACGAGACGAGGGTCGATCTCGTATCGCTCGTTGCCGCGTACCCCTTTGGCGAGCGCAAACAGACCCGTCGTCGCGGTGGCAACCACCAATGCTTCCAACATGCCCTTCTCCTTGCCAGGACATGGTCAGGCTAAGAGACGCAGGGTGTGATCCGGTGGATTTCGATTGGCCGCTCTAGGTGCCTATCACCGCTTCGGTGAGATCGTTGACCAGGTAGTGGAGGTCGCCGAGACGGCCATCGCGCACCTCGGCCGCGTCCAACATCATCATGGCCGAGTGGTAGGCCACCCAGGAGCGGTAGCGGCTCTCGGGCAGCTCTGCGGCGTAGCCCCGCCGGAAGGCGGCGGCCGCATCCTCACCATGGTTCACGGCGAACTGCCAGACGGCCAGGGTGAGGTCCCATTCCGGCGGTCCCAGAGTCGCCCACTCCCAGTCGACCAGTGTGACGTCACCGGCTTCGTTGACCACGAACTTCGAAGGGGTCGGGCGGGTGTGTGACGGCACGGGGTCGGTGGCCAGCGGAGGCTCGAGGTCGAATGCTCTGTCGAGCACCGCCTGCTGCATGCCGAATCGTCTCCGGTAACGACCGAGACGCTCGATCGTCGACCGGAAGTGGCTCTTCACGTACTCGCTGTCGATACCGACGGCGAGGTTGGTGATCTCCGCCTTGGCGTTGTGAACGTCGCGTAGGGTGTGGCCCGCCGCTTCCACGACCGCGAGGTTCTTCGGGAGGCTGGAGAGGTTCCAATTGCCACCGTCGCTCATCTTGAGCCAAGCCTGTTCGCCGTCCACCCCATGATTCTGGACGGTGGGCACGCCGTCGATGCCGGCGAGGG
>DATKCE010000037.1:0-13311 GCA_035513335.1 Acidimicrobiia bacterium | reverse complement strand
GCCCATTGGGACGTACCTGTATCACGTCGACCAGGCAGGCAGCTGTGGGGACGGGCTCTGGTGGGGTGCCAGTCTCGAACAAGGTCGCTGGCACTGCATCGAAGGGCGGGTGAAAATGAACACTCCCGGAGAAAACGATGGTCTCCTGCGCGGTTGGCTGGACGGCGAGCTGAAGCTGGTCCGAAACGACATCCAGTACAGACGCACCGACCAAGTCGGTGTGGGAGTCCGCCACATGTGGCACAACGTCTACTTCGGGGGAAGCTGGCCGACACCGAACCCACTTTCACTCGAGTACGACCAGGTCATCGTCTCGACGTCGGGTCGGGTGGGCTGCCTGTCCGCATTCACCGATATCGGCGAGACGATGCACGCCAAGTCGATAGCGGAGCTTCACGCCCTTGGCTATCTGTACGGCTGTGACTACCGGAAGGCTTGCCCGAGCCGCCTGCTCACACGTGGTGAGGCTGCCGCGCTCATCAGCCGGATCTTGGAGCTCCCGGCAGCCACCCAGGATTACTTCTCCGACGACCAGGGCAGCACGTTCGAAGGTGTGATCAACCGGCTGGCAGAAGCCAACATCGCCAAGGGATGCAATCCACCGACGAACAGCCACTATTGCCCGGACCGAACGATGACCCGGGCGGAGTTCGCCACCATGCTCGTGCGGGCTCTCGGGCTGGGCGGATCACCCCCTGATGCCTTCTCTGACGATGACGGCCACTGGGCTGAGGAGCCCATCAATCTTTTTGCCGCCGCCGGTCTGACCAGCGGATGCGGAGAACGGCGGTTCTGCCCCGACCGGGAACTACCGAGGGACGAGGCCGCCGCCTTCTTCTACCGAAGCCTCGACTTGTTGAAGCCGCTCAGCACCACCGCGCTCGAAACGCAGTCCGACTGGCCACCTCAAGGCGAGCCGCCCCAGGTGCCCGAAGAGGAACAGGACTGAACGGGCCACGCGGCAAACGTTGGCTGTGGACCCGGCCACCGTTACGCTGCGCCCAGTGGTAGCACAAGCTGTCGCAGCCATTGCCCTTGGCTTGCTGGGTGCCAGTGGGGTCGTCAAGCTGATCGATCCGGGCCCTACCACCGGAGCGATGAGCACAGCAGGCCTGCCCTCATCTGACACCCTCTCCCGGTTCCTTGGTGTCGTCGAAGTCGTCGTGGCCGCCATGGCTCTCGCCGCCGGAGGTCTCGCGCTCATCGCCGCCGCCGGTCTCTACTTCTCGTTCGCCGTGTTCACCGCCTCATTCCACAGGAGGCTTCCCCTCCAGTCATGCGGATGCTTCGGGCACGATGAAACACCGCCGACCGCAACCCATCTGGGATACAACGTTGTCGCCATGGTGGCCTTGCTCACGGTGGCACTGCGCGGGTCGGCACCGATCGACTGGGGCCTACCTCAGGCAGAGCTGGTGACCTATCTCGGATTCGCCGTGATCGGCGCCTACGCCTCGTATCTCCTCCTGGCACGACTTCCCCGGCTCATGAGCGTGGCTCGACACTCATGAGCACCAGGCTGGTCACCTCGGCAGCCAGATTCCTCGACGCCCACACCTCGCGCCGGGGATTCCTGCGACGCGCCGCGATGGTGGGAACGGCACTGGTGGCGGCTCCAGCCACCTACATCCTCCGGCCGATCACCGCCGAAGCCGCCGTGGTCCCCGGGGATTGCTCGTCGGGCGCGAAATGCAACGACGGATGGACCGACTTCTGCTCCAACGTTCACGGCGTCAATACCTGCCCGCCCGGAGCCCTGGTCGGCGGATGGTGGCGAGCCGAGGGCAACACCTACTGCAACGGAAACAGCCGCTACTACATGGACTGTCATACCGCAGAGTGCTCATGCGGTTGCGGATCCAGCGGCACCTGTTCGTCTGGATGCACCGACTTTGCGTGCAAGTGCAACCACGACAACTGCGGAGAACGCAAGATCGGGTGCACCCGGTTCCGGTATGGACAGTGCAACAACCAGGAACCGTGCATTGGACCCATCATCTGCCGAGTCGTCACCTGTGTCCCTCCGTGGGAATGGGACTCGTCGTGCACCACGACCGATGCCGTGGCCCAGAGCACGTATACCCATGGGTCGCCATCTGAGGCACCCGGTCTGCACCCGGACAGCACACCGAAGGGCCCCTATCCAGCTCGACCCGCCGTCGTCACCGGGACCACGTGGCAGCTGCGTAACACTCTGACGACGGGCACTGCCAACTGGACCTTCGAGTACGGGCTGGTAGGCGACATCCCCGTCATGGGAGACTTCTCGAACTCCGGCGTCCGCACTCCGGGAATGGTCCGCGGCACACGCCACGGCGTCGTCGGGACCCAGAACCGGCTCACCTGGTACCTGCGTCAGGTGGAGGGTCCGGGCGACCCCGATCTCGTGGTGGAGTTTGGTGTCGCCGGAGACATCCCCGTGATCGGAGACTGGAGCGGCAACGGAGTGCACACCTTTGGTGTCGTGAGAGGGAACCGCTGGTTGCTGAGAGACTCGAACCGGTCTGGCGACGCCCAGTACGACTTCACGTTCGGCGAACCCGGAGACATCCCCGTGATCGGAGACTGGAACGGCGACGGCCGAACCGGCATCGGTATGGTCCGCGGGAACCGCTGGCTGTTGCGCAACTCGCTGTCAGGGAACCAGAACCCAGACCACGACTTCACATTCGGCGACGGGAGTGGGATCCCCGTCATCGGAGACTGGGACGGCGATGGACGTTGCGGCGTCGGCTGGTTCGACTCCGGTCTGTGGACGGTTCGGAACGCGCTCACGTCGGGAAGTCCCGATAACACTTTCACGTTCGGCGACCCGGGCGGGACCCCGGCAGCCTGGGGGAGAAACGCCTGATGACGGCCGTCGTCATCATCGAGGCGGTGGTCATCGTCTTGCTGTTAATTCTCGTGGCTGGACTCCTCAAGAGCCATGCCGAGATCCTTCGCCGGCTCGACCGCCTGGGCGCAACCGACGACGGAGACAATCCCACAACGTCCCCCCATGCCCGAACCACGGGTCTTGGCCAAGCCCCGTCCCGCGAGATCGTCGGCGTCGATCCACAGGGTTCGACGGTGAGTGTGAGCCTCGAGCACGGCGACGGTGAGACCCTTCTCGCCTTCATGTCGTCCGGCTGCGCCAGCTGCCATGTGTTCTGGGAGGAGTTGTCTGCCGAGCCCAGAATGCCGACCGCGGCCACCCGCCCGATCATCGTGACCAAGGGGCCGACCTCAGAGTCTCCCGCGAGGGTGGCCGAGCTCGCACCGGGGCACATCCGGGTGGTCATGTCCGACGACGCCTGGGACGAGTTCAAGGTGCCCCTCACGCCCTACTTCATGCTCATCGACCGCCACGGCAACGTCATCGGCGAAGGCTCTGCCGCCAACATGGATCGACTCCTGGGCCTCTTCCAGCAGTCGGCAGCCGATTCCAGCCCGATCCGCATGGACACGCGTCGACGGGGGAGGTTCACCGACAACCGGCTGAGCCGGTCGGGTGTCGAGCCCGGGGATCCGTCGCTGTACGAAGACCCGGTCCAGAAGTGACTGTGCAGCTGGCCCTCGCCGTCGTCGTCGCCCTGATCGCCGCCGTCCGCTCGACCTGGTCGCCTTGAGGAGAGTCGATGCTCTCGAGCATCCACCCGCTCGGCGAGCGGGCACGGCAAAACCGATGGACGGTGACGGTCATGGCGTTCAGCGTCGGGGCTCTCCTCTCCGGCGCGGCTGTCGGTCTCGTGCTCGGTGCCACCGGGTCCGCGGTGCTTCCGGAGAGCTCTGAGGTGGCGCTCACCGCCACCGCTGTGGTTGCGCTCGCTGCCGGCTCCCTGGACCTGGCAGGCGTGAGGGCACCCGGCTCGGCCCGCCAGGTCAACGAGACGTGGATCGGAGCATTCCGGGGCTGGGTGTATGGAGGCGGATTCGGCTTGGAACTCGGTCTCGGCTTCCTCACCTACGTGGTCACCTGGGCCGTCTACGCCATGTACCTCTCCGCGGTGCTGACCGCTTCTCCGTGGGCGGGGGCACTGGTCGGCGCTACCTTCGGGCTGGGCCGCTCGGCGAGTGTCATCGCCGCCGGCTTCGTGGACCGCCCCTCCCGGCTGACCTCGTTCAACCGTGCCCTGGCCAAGGCCGGGCCCGTCGTACGGACGGCATCAGCCGTCACGATAGCCGTGCTGGGCTCAGGGGTCATCGTCGGAGGTTTGCTGTGACCAGGCTGACACGCGCGCGGATCTCCGTTGAAGTTCCCCCCGGTTGGGAGGGGATTATCGACGGCGGCGGTTTTGAGCAGCTCTCGTCCGGTGCCAGACGCCCCACCCTGATGCAACTCGGGTCGTTCCCCCTTCCCGCCGGGCGGGGCTCTTTCGGGTCGGGCGCCACCGAGCTGATGAACAGCGACGACATTCTCATCGTCCTGTTCGAGTATGGATCCGAAAGCGCCGGTACTCCCCTATATCGGGCGGAAGGCATCCCCCGGTCCCTCGACCCTGCCGACTTCGATCGCGACGCTCTGCAACACGCCATCCCCGGTCAGAGCGGGGTTCAACGCTTCTTCACAGAGAATGGACGCGCCTTCTGCCTGTACGTGGTGATCGGGTCGCACATCGACCGGGCCGAACTGGTGTCAAAGGTCAACCAAGTGCTGGCATCGGTAGCGATCTCATGAGACGCTGGTTGGCTGTCCCCGTCGTAGCCGTCGCGGTCGCCGCACTGGGAGTGGCCCTCAGCACGGAGGCCAAGGGCATCGTGCTCAACGGGTCGTTCGACGACGACGACGGCCATCTCTTCGAAGCAGACATCGACGCCATCGCCGCGGTTGGGATCACCAAAGGCTGCAACCCGCCCGCCAACACCCAATACTGCCCCGACGACGACGTGACTCGTGGCGAGATGGCGGCGTTCCTTCGGCGGGCCCTCGACCTGCCCCACGTCTCCACCGACCACTTCAACGACGACAACGGCTCCATCTTCGAGAGCGACATCAACGCCATCGCCGCGGTTGGGATCACCATGGGGTGCAACCCGCCCGCCAACGACCGCTACTGCCCCGACGACGATGTCGATCGGGGCCAGATGGCCGCCTTCCTCCGACGAGCTCTCGACCTGCCCCGGGTCTCCATCGACCACTTCAACGATGACAACAACTCCATCTTCGAGTCCGACATAAACGCCATCGCCGCGGTTGGGATCACCAAGGGCTGCAACCCGCCAGCCAACACCCAATACTGCCCGAACCGGAAGGTGACACGTGGTGAGATGGCGGCCTTCCTCCGACGTGGGCTTGACCTGCCGTCGGTCACCCAGCGGATTCCCGTCGGAGACCACGCCACCATGACCTGTGCCAAAGACGGCGAACGCTGCTCTCTCAACGTGGATCTCTCAGCCGGTCGCTCTTACCGGATCCAAGAAGGGGTGTTTCAGGTGCAACCGGCCTCGACGAGCGAGCACAACCGGCTCAACTCATCGAACACCTCCTTCTCGCTCGACCTCAACGGGGCTTCAGTGCCGCTCGTCGAACTCGACCAGGAGACCAGCAGCGGCGTCACGACCCGCCTGTGGGCCGCTCACGTCCAGTTCTCATCCGGGACCCACGTCCTCGTGGGACGATGGCGTTGGAATGGCCAGCTCATCCAGACCAACACCATCGTGGTAACTGCCCAACTAACCAACGGGTAGCAGCGACTCTGCTTGGACTGATCAAGTCCTTGTGGGAAACTCGGTCACATGATTCTCCGTCTCGCCGGCCTGACCGGAGTCGTCATCGCCGCGGTGTTCTTGCTGGGAGGCGTGGCCGTAGCTGATGAACTGCCCCCGGGTGGAACGTTCATCGACGACGACGGCGATACCCATGAGCCTTCGATCGAGGCGATCTTCGCCGCGGGGATCACGGTCGGTTGCGACGATCGGGGAATCTTCTTCTGCCCCGACCGGCCGGTTACCCGAGGGGAAATGGCGGCGTTCCTGGACAGGTCTCTGGGTCTTCCGGGAACCTCAGACGACTTTTTCAGCGACGATGACAGCTCGATATTCGAAGTCTCGATCAACAGGGTCGCCGCGGCCGGCATCACCCTCGGATGCAACCCGCCCGCCAACACTCACTACTGCCCGGACCGAAGCATCACCCGAGGAGAGATGGCGACTTTGCTGGTTCGCAGCTTCCCCGACGAGGTGCCGGACTCGGCTGAGGAAGCCTTCACCGACGACAACTCAGAGGTCCATGAGGAGAACATCAACCGCATCGCGGCAGCCGGTATCACTGTTGGCTGCAACCCTCCCACGAACACCCACTACTGCCCACGCGAACCGGTCACCCGTGCCCAGATGGCCACGTTCCTCGTCCGCTCACTCGGGCTCACGCCAATCACTCCCCCGCCACAGAAGCCGATCGAACGGGTGTCTCGCTTCACGACATTTTACGATTGCTGTCAGAACCGGGTCACCAACATCCAGACCATGGCCCGAGCCGTGGACGGCTACGTCGTCATGCCAGGCGAGACTTTCTCCATCGACGAGGTGGTGGGGCCAAGAACGAGTGCGAAAGGATACCTTCCAGCCCCATATCTGATCAACGGCACGGGCGCTTGCTGCGCCGTCGGCGGAGGTGTCAGCCAGTTCGGGACCACCATCCACAACGCGGTGTTCTGGGGCGGCTATGAGATCAACCGACATCAGCCCCACTCAGGGTGGATATCGAGGTATCCGTTGGGAATCGAGGCAACGCTGGTCTACTCCTCGATCGACTTCCGGTTCACCAACGACACCACTACACCGGTCTACATCGAGACCTCCTACACGTCGACTTCGATCACAGTTGAACTGTGGGGGAATCAGGGAGGGTGGCAAATGACGGGCCATCATCCGAGGGGCGCACGCAACTCATCTATAACCGTTCTCGATCAGGGTGGGTCGGAGGCGAAGCGGGTGTCGGCCTCGGTGACCGGTTCTGCTCCGGGCACGGTGAAAGTGGTCCGCACTCTGACACAGAACGGAGTTGCGACGTCTCAGATCTGGTGGTGGACCTACGTGAGTTGACCAGACGGGTCAGGCCACAGCCACCAGACCACGATTCGACTGGTTGAGACTCTCCAGGCCCTCATTGGTGCAGACCACGATGTCCTCGATGCGAACACCGAAGCTGCCCGGGATGTAGACCCCGGGCTCGACGGAAAAGGTCATGCCCGAGTCCAGTTCCCAGTGGTTGCCCTCGACCATGTAGGGGTGCTCGTGGACCTCGAGACCGATCCCGTGGCCGGTGCGGTGGACGAAGAACTCACCGTAGCCAGCGTCTTCGATCACCTTTCGCGCCGCCCGATCGACTTCCTGGCAGGCGACTCCCGGCGCAACCGCATCACGGCCGGCCTGGTTGGCCGCTTCCACCACCGCGTGCACGTCGGACTTCTCGGCTCCCGGCGAGCCGACGACGAAGGTTCGGGTCGAGTCGGAGAAGTAGCCCCCAAGACGGCCACCGAAGTCGCACACCACCAGGTCGCCGTCCTCTATCACGCGACCGCCGCCGTGATGATGTGGGGATGCTCCGTTGGGGCCGGAGGCGACGATGCCGAACTCGGCGGTGTCGTGGCCCTCTTCGAGTGTGAGTGCGGCCAGGTGGCGGGCAACGTCATTTTCGGTGCGGCCGGCAAAGGTCACCTCCTTCGGGATCCGTTCCATCACCCGGTCGACGGCATGAGCCGCCCGGCGTAGAAGCTCGATCTCCGCTTCGTCCTTCCGCATGCGCAGATCCCGGGTCAGCTCCGATGCCGGGAGCCAGTCGGCATCGGTCCATTCCTTCTGGAACCTGGTCAGGAAGACGGACCACATGTGGTCGTCTACCGCCACCCGTGAGGGGGCGGCAAGGTCGGCGGCCAGGGCCACCGGGTCGTCCGTCTCGGCCCATGCCCGCACCTCGAACTCGCCGGGTTCGACCCGGGGTGCCTCCAGGTCGGGCACGAACAGCACCCTGTCGCCGATCCGAGGGACTACGAAGACGGTGAGCCGCTCCGACGGCATCACTTCATACCCGGTGAAATAGGGCAGATCGGCTCCGATCGAGAGCAAGGTGACGTCGACTTCGGACTCCGCCATCAGGGTTTGGAGCCGGTCGACGCGGTCGGGATAGTCGAAGGTCATCTATCCGATGCGGACGATCAGTCCGATGAATGCCGCCGCCACGCCAAACATCCCCACCAGCAGGGTTTGGAACAAACGATCGAGACGCTGATTGACCGCGCCCAGACCTTCACGCACGTCTCCGATGTCGGCTCTCAGCTCGGCCCGCAGCTGAGCGAGATCTGCTTTGACCACAGCCACATCGGATCTGACCGCAGCGACATCGGATCTGGTGGTCACCTCGGCCGGGTCGAATCTGGGGAGCTGTGCCATCAAAGTCTCCGCACGCCTGGGTCCGAGCACTTCGACGAGACCAGTGTAGAGGTCGGCGCGAGCTGCCTCCGAGATCGGCATGGTCCCAGCATGTCACGATTGCAGAATCGGTTCAATCCTCTCGATGCGCTCGGTGCATCGAGCTCAGTTCAAGCTCCCCGCCCACCGGACGGCGTTGTCGAGCAGGATTCGGACCAGCGGCTCCTCGAAACTCTCCTCCGTGTGCCCGAACCCGATGTAGACGGCTCTTCCACCTTGGTAGGTATGAGCCCAGACGATGGGATGGTTCGATCCCATGGCGCCTCCCTCGTAGGTCGACTCGTCCAAGGTGGCCAGGACGGTGACCTCGGAGCCGGGCAAGCCCCGGAAGTTGTACCACTCGTCGAATCTCTCCATCCGGGCCGGAAGCCCTTCGACCACTGGATGCGTCGACGTGACCGCGACTACGGCCGTCTGCGGCGCTGGATGATCTTCGAAGTAAGCCCCGACCAGACCCCCGTACCAGTCCCAGTCGTATTCGGTGTCGGCTGCCGAATGGACCCCGACGAAGCCCCTTCCCGACCGGATGAAGTCCTCCATTGCGGTCTCCTGTGTCGCGTCGAGGACATCGCCAGTCGTGTTGAGGAAAACCACCACTGTGTAGGGCTCCAGGCCCGCTGTGGTGAAGACCGAGGAATCTTCGGTGGCAGTGACCTCATATCCACTCGAAGATCCCAGCTCGACGAAGGCATCGACCCCGGCCTCGATGGAGGCGTGTCGAAACCCCTCCGTCCTGTGAAAGACCAGCACACCAGGTCCGGTGGTGGGACTCGGCCGGGAAGTCGAAGGGGCGGAGTCCATTTCCGTAGAAGCACTGTCTCCGGGCGGCGAGGTGGTTGTCGGAGGTTCCGTCGCCGGCCCCGAGCACGAGATCGATACCATGGCGACCGCGAAAAGCATCGATCCCATCCTGAGTCGATCCACCGCAACCAATCTATCGGATGCCACTTGCCGTCCGGCTACCGTGCCCGACCACCGATGGATTCGCCCTCGAGGATCGTCGGCCAGGGGAATGGCCACGGTTGGCGTTTCACCGCATCGCTCTGGCTCGTCGTGTTGATCGGAGCCGCGGTCAGAGTGCCGCTCCTCGGCCATGTGATGAGAAACGACGAGGTGGTTACCGCCACCCGATTCGCGGTCGACCTCGGCACCGCAGTCACGAACTACTCGGCACCCAATAACCACATCCTCCACACGGCGCTGGTCAACCTCTCGACCAACGCCTTCGGGCTGGAGACATGGACTGTCCGTCTCCCGGCACTGCTCTTTGGATTGGCCCTGATCGTCGCAGTCGACTGGTGGGTCTTCTCGTCGACGAGCCGACGAAGCGCAGCTCTCTTCGCCAGTGCCCTGGTGGCCGGCTCATCGATGTTGATCGAGTACTCGATCGTGGCTCGCGGATATACGATGGTGGCGGCGGCATTCATCGTTCTCCTCGAGCTCGGTCGTCGGCTGCTGAGAGAGCCTTCCTTCCGCTGTTGGGCGATGTGGACCCTGGTGGCGACCGGCGGTCTGGCCACCGTCCCGGTGTTCCTGCTACCCCTCTCGGCTGTCGGCATCTGGATGCTGGTGAACATCCTCGCCGGGCGAAGCAGCAGAGGCCCGGCCATGATCGTCCAACTGGCGATCGCCGGCGCCGTCGCCGGAATTCTCACCGTTGCCGTCTACACCCCAGCAGCCATCGTCAGCGGTCTGGACTCGATCCTCGACAACCCGTTCATCCAACCGGTCGCCTCGCAGGAGTTGCCATCCACCTGGTATCGCCTCGTGGCCAATCTGAGCGTCCTCGTCTTCCGCGACGAGATCGCTGCTGTGCTCTACATCGTCCTCTTCGTAATCGCGATCATCCGCAACCGAGCGATCTTCGGACCCTTCTTGACCCCGGCGATCGCCATCGTGGGCCCTCTGGCCTTGGCCGTCGCCAGGATGGTCGTGCCTCCCCAACGTGTCTGGCTCTTCGCCTGGCCATTGGTGTTGGGGATGGCAGGTGCCGCCTTGGGGTCGTCCATCGAGCGGTGGCTTCCTCGACTCGCTTCACACGAGTGGACCGTGGCGATAGCCGTTGCCCTAGTCGGGGCCATGGGGCTCTCCACTCTGGCTTCAGGCGACGTGCAAGCGTCACGCGAAGGGGGCGCGTTCCACGACGCTCCGGCGGTGGCCGATTTGCTCATGCCCGAGATCGATGACAGAGATCGGATCGTCGTGGAGAGTCATCCCCGGATCGTGCTCGACTGGTACCTCTCCCCTGCCGAGACCTCGGACCGCGTTCTTCATCGCGACTTCGAGAACGCCGATCGTGTGTTTGTCGTGGTCTATCACCCCCGCCCACAAGACCTCGATGGGGTACTGGAGGGATCCGGTCTCCCGGTCGCCGAGTTCAGCTCCCCTTCTCTGCTCTGGTCACTTCCCGAGACGGACGTCTACGTGATGAACCGACTCGGCTGACCGGCGCCCATGCTGCCGATCGTCACCGGGACCGCCTCGCGGCTCTCTTTGGCGTGGTAGCTGGAGCGGACCAGCGGGCCCGACTCGACGTGCGGGATACCGATCGCCTCGCCGAACCGCTTGTACTCGGCGAACTCGTCGGGGTGGACATAACGGTGGATAGGGCGGTGCCGGGCCGTCGGCCGCAGGTATTGGCCGATGGTGATGATGTCGATGCCCACCGCCCGCATGTCGGCCAGCGTCCCCAACACCTCTTCTCGGGTCTCTCCCATGCCGACGATGAGACCCGACTTGTTCAACCCCTCCGGGTACATCTGCTTGGCCCGCCACAACAGCGCCAGCGACCGCCCGTAGTTGGCCGAGGTGCGGATGTCGCGTTGCAGCCTGAGCACCGTCTCGGTGTTGTGGTTCAACACCTCGGGGCGTGCGTCCATCACCGTCTGCAACGCCTCCCGGTCGCCCTTGAAGTCGGGGATCAGCACCTCGATCTCCGTGCTCGGGGAGCGACGCCGCGTCTCGGCGATGGTGTGGGCGAAGATGCCCGCTCCCCCGTCGTCGAGGTCGTCGCGGTTCACCGAGGTGATGACGGCGTGTTTCAGGTTCATCTTCTCGATCGCCTCGGCGGCCCGGAACGGCTCGAAGATGTCGAACTCGGTGGGCTTGCCGGTGGTCACGTTGCAGAACGAGCAGGCCCGGGTGCACTTGTCGCCGAGGATCATCAGGGTGGCGGTGCCCATCCCCCAGCACTCGTAGATGTTGGGGCAGTGGGCCTCCTCACACACCGTGTTCAGCTCCAGAACCCGCATCAGCTTCTTCAACTCGAGGTAGTCCGAGTCCATGCGGGCCTTCACCCTCATCCACTCGGGACGGGCCGGCTCGCCGGGGAGACGCCCGTTGACCAGCACCGGCTCCTGGGAGCGGGTCTCGGCGGAGAAGGTGCCCGCCTTCAAGAGACGGTCGACCTCGAAGCTCGACTCCCTGCCCTGGCCGCGCACGAACGCCGCCATCTGGGTCTCGTTCTCGTCGTAGCCGAAGACCTCCTCGAAGTGCGGGACGAGGGCTTCGACCGCCTCTTCGAGCGTGACTTTGCGGCCGACCAGCGAGGAGAGGTCGGTCACCTCACGGTCGGTGATCCCGCAGGGGTTCATCATCCCGAAGTAGCTCATGTCGGGATGGAGGTTGAGGGCGAACCCGTGCATGCTGACCCGACGGGACACCCTGATCCCGATGGCGGCCAGCTTGCCCTGGGTGGTCCACACCCCGGTGAGGCCCTCCTCGCGCCATCCCTCGACGCCGAAGTCGGCGATGGTGCGGATGATCACCTCTTCGATCTTCCGCACGAACGGGACGATCTGTTTCGGGTCGTCGAGTTGGACGATCGGGTAGCCGACCAGCTGGCCCGGGCCGTGGAAGGTGATGTCCCCGCCCCGGTCGACGTGGTGGACCTCGGCGCCCTTGTCGACGGCGCCTGCCATCCCCACCAGGAGGTTGGAGGAGTCGCCGTTGCGGCCGATGGTGAACACCGGAGGGTGCTCCAGGAGGAGCAGATAGTCGTCTGCGGTCCTCCTCCGCACCCGTCCCTCGTGCAAGGCGCGTTGGAGGTCCCACGCCTCGGTGTAGGGGAGGCGGCCCAGCCAGCGGGTGCGGAGCCGGGTCACGCCAGCTCCTGCTCCCAATCCCAGGTCTCGAGGTTCTCCTTGATCCGCTTGAGGAACAGCACCGCGACCGACCCGTCGAAGGCGCGGTGGTCCCAGGTGAGGCCGAGATACCCGATGTGCCTGATGGCGATGACGTCCTGGCCGTCGGCGGCAGTGACCACCGTGGGCCGCTTCACCACCGTCTCCGTGGACAGGATCGCCACGTTGGGCACGTTGATGATCGGCGCAGACAGGTAGGAGCCGAACGGGCCCGGGTTGGTGATGGTGAAGGTCGACCCGGAGAGGTCGTCGACACCCAACTCACCGGCTCGGGCCCTCTCGGCGAGGCTGGCGATCTCGCGGGCGATGCCCACCATGCGCAGCCCGTCGGCGTTGCGGACCCGGGCCACGACCAGACCCTCCTGGTTGAGGTCGATGGCGATGCCCAGGTCGATCTTCTTGTAGAAGGTTGCCGTCTTCTCCTCCAGATTGAATGCGCTGTTGACCACCGGATAGGCCTTGAGGGCGTCGATGGTGGCCCGGGAGATGAACGGCAGGTAGGTGAGCGAGAAGCCCTCCTCGGCCTTGAACGCCTCCTTGTGGGCCTGGCGGACCCGCTCGACCCGCTCGTAGTCGACCTCCACCGACGTCCAGACGTGGGCGGCGGTCTGCTTCGCCTTGATGTTGTTCTCGGCGATGCGGACCCGGAGACGGTCGAGATCGACGGTCTCGGCGCCCTCGGCTGCCACCGGCGCCGGCTTCTTCTCGGGCTCGGGCTCCTTGCCCGGCTCCTCGGCGGCTGCGGCGGGCTCGGGCTCTT
>DATKCE010000036.1:0-100199 GCA_035513335.1 Acidimicrobiia bacterium | reverse complement strand
AAGCGCAGCGTGTTCAACACTCGAACCTGGTGACTGCGTTCGGAGGCGGCCTTTTTGAGACGCAGGGTGCTGTACGCCTGGGGAGCTCGTGACAGGACGAGGGCCCGATTCATGGGTCGAGGCGGACGGTCGGCGCCTCCGAGTCATGAACGCCACGCATCAGGCTCTTCGGGTTTCACCCACGCCACCTCCTGGACCTGTCCAGGCCAGCGCCTGATGACCGAGACGCTAGTTCTGGCCCCGGCACGACCTGACCTCACTGAGACTCGACTCGACCTGGGCCTCTCCGCGGACGGGTCGGGCCGCTCACCTCAGAGAGGACCACGAACACGGTCTCTTCTCCGAGTTGACGGCTCGCCCACCTGAATCGCGCGATGTAGAGCCTTCTCAGCGTGGCATCTCCCTCGACCACGTCTCCTCTCGCCCTCAGCCATCGACCCTTCAAGAGAATCTCTACTTCAGGGTTTGTGCGCAGGTTTCGCCACCACTGCTTCCTGGCGCTGTCGAGCACCGCCACCACGAGCAGGTCTTGATGCTCGAGATACTGGACGGGAATGATGTAGGTGCGGCGACTGACGCGTCCCTGGAAGCGGATCAGCAGAACCGCCCCGCTGAGGATCCGGTGACCGGGTGATCTCAGTATCGCCGAGATGATGGTGTTGTCCGGGCGTGGTATCCGCACTGTCTCTCCGGCCTGCTCCTAGCCGGCACTGACCTCGAGGGGGCCTGTGTCCCCGCAACCACTACCGCGATCGGCTCATCACTGCAATAGAGGTGATGTCCGTGATGACCGTGACCTCTTCGTGCTGGTGGCCAATGCCATCCTCAAGGTGGGCCCACGGGGGCCGCCAGATGCTCGCCGGTGAGGGTGGAGCGGGCAGCGACCAGATCGGCGGGTGTGCCCTCGAAGACGATCCGGCCGCCGTCGTGGCCGGCGCCGGGGCCGAGGTCGATGATCCAGTCGGCGTGAGCCATCACGGCCCGGTTGTGCTCGATGACGATCACCGACTTCCCCGAGTCCACGAGCCCGTCGAGGAGACGGAGAAGGTGATGGACATCGGCGAGATTGAGACCTGTGGTCGGCTCGTCTAGCACGTAGACCCCGCCTTTCTCGGCCATGTGGATCGCCAGCTTGAGCCGCTGGCGCTCACCACCCGACAGAGTCGTCAGCGGCTGCCCGATGCTCAGATAGCCGAGCCCGACCGCTGACATCCGCTGCAGGATGGCGCGGGCCTAGGGAACCCGCGACTCGCCCTGACCGAAGAACTCCTCCGCCTCGGTGACCGACATCTCGAAGACTTCGCTGATATCTCTGCCACCCAGTCGATACTCGAGCACTTCAGCCTGGAATCTCTTGCCTTCGCACACCTCGCAGGGTGTGGAGACGGTGTCCATGAAGCCCAATTGGGTGGAGACGTGTCTGTTTTCCGCTACTCCTCGGCCTTCGCCGGACGACGCATCCGCGTCCAGGCGAACCACCCGAGCAGTGGGATCCAGAAGAAGGGGATCAACGCCCCCAACGCCAGGACCAGAGTCTGCCCGAGACGCACCAGCAGCTGCCAGCTCGCCTGCAGCCCTTCCGTGAAGCTGGGGATCCCACCGGGGTCGACAGTGTCGACGAACACGGTGACGGTCCGGGACACCGGGCGGCTCCCCAGCTCCGTGCCTTCCTCGTCGACCGCCCGGGCGGTGACCGTGGTCTGGGTGCGCAGATCGCGTTCCGGGGTGACCTCGGCGGCGACGATCAGGGAGTCGCCGGGTTCCAGCGATCCGGCTGGGTCGCCGAAGACCACTACTAGGTCGTCGAGGACCACGTCGAGCACCGGATCGCGTAGCTCGAAGTCGTCCAGCCAGGTGTCGCCGGCGTTCGTGATCTCGAAACACAGCGTGGTCTCCGTCGCGGTCTCCACCTGGAGTTCTGCCTCGCCGGGACAGGACATCCCCGAGTCGTGGACAGGGTAGGCCGTGGCCTCCACTGTGAGCTGGGGGTTGCTGGCCGCCTGGGTGATGGTGAGCGCGATGGTCGCCAGGGACACCTGGTCCTGCAGGGTGCGCAGACTGCCCCGAAGGGTCTCCAGCTCGGTCTCCCGGGCCAGCAGTTCCGACTCGAGCTCGACAATCGCCTCGATGTCGGTGGCCTCGCCGAGGAGGATACGGAGACGTTCCACACTGGCCGCTGCCGTCTGGATCCGGCTCTCGAGGTCGACGATCCGCTCGGTCACGTCGCTGGCGGTAACGTTCTGGTCTCGCAACTCCCCGATCGATCCCAGGGCGGCCAGCGCCGCTTGGAAGTCTTCGGGCCGGACCTTGAAGGTGAGCACACTGGACGGGTTCGGCGCGCCCGTAGTGCGCTGCCCGAACAAGAAGCCACCGAGACGTTGGATCTCCTGCGTCGCCTGCTCACCGGCGGCCCCTACGTCGGAGACCGCCACCGTCATCTCTGCGGTGAATATGATGTCCCGTCCGACCTGGTTGGGGAGGGCCACCGGGGCGACTCCGCCATCACCCAGGTCGTCACGATTGGGGGCTTCCTGGGGTGCCGAATCGCCACCGCCACGATCTGAGTCTTCCGTTGACGCCGCCACGGTCGTTCCTGTCGACGCGCGTCCGGAGCCGTCGCTGTTCGAATTCTGTGCTGTGAGCTGACCGAAGTCTCCGGAGTCCTGCCCGCTGCAGGCACCGACCACCAGCAGTAGCACCCCCACCGCGGCCACGAATCTCGTTGATGACCCGGTTCTCCTCCGTCGACGCATTGCCACTCCTTCCGGTAGTGGACTTCAGACGCCGTCACGAAGCAGAACGGTTCCAGTCCCCGTCGCCCTGGGTCAGGCGAGGGAATACTCCTTGTCTTCGACCTGGATCCTTCGCCACCAGAGGACGAGGGCGCCGAGGATCACGACACCGATCGACACCCAGGCGTTGCGGGACAGGCCGAGAAACCTGAAGGTGGTATCGGTTCGAATCAACTCCATGAGGAACCTGATCAGCCCGTAGCCGAGGAAATAGATGCCGATCAGCCGTCCCCGCAACGACGGATAGCGCTTACCGGCCCAGATGATGAACGTGGCCAGGGCAACGTTCCAGAGCGATTCGTAGAGAAAAGTCGGGTGGAAGGTGTCGAACCCCGAGTATTCCTGAGGCCGAAACTGAGGTGCGATCTCGAGGCCCCACGGAAGAACGGTGGGAGTGCCGAACAGCTCCTGGTTGAAGTAGTTGCCGAAACGCCCGAGGGCCTGGGCCAAGGGAACCGCCGGCGCCACCGAGTCGAGGAAGTCAGGGAAACTGGCTCCCCACTTCCGTGTGTAGAGGTACATGATGATCGCCCCCGCCGTGAGCCCGCCGTAGAGAGCGATACCGCCCTCCCAGATGGCGATCACCTTCCACCACTCCCCCTGGAATCGGTCCAGGTGGGTGGATACGTAGGCGAGCCGGGCGCCGAGGAACCCGAAGAGCACCACCCGGATCACGATACGCTCGGCGACCTCGGGGTCCCCTCCTCTCGCCTGAAAGCGGTTGCGGGTGACCAGCCAGGCCACCACCACTCCGGTCATCACGAATATGCCGTAGAAGGTCACCCGGAGCGGGCCGATGTGGAAGTCGCTTATCGGCGGTGATGGAATCGAGGCCAGCATGGAGAGGATCACGCGATGCGGGCCTCACCCGCAGACCAGCGGAACCAGAGCACGGCGATCGTCGACCACACGATGGGAATCGTCGCGATCTTCATGATTATTCCGGCGAGTTGCTGGTCCTCGACCGCAGTCAACGAAATAACCCGCGGCGCCAGTTCGTAGATGCCGTAGATGGGAACCTCGGTGAAGGTGAGGAAGCTGGCCGGTATCACCGCCACCACGCTGGTGGCGACGAACAGATAGGCCATCTTCACCCACGGGGAGGAGGCCCGCCCCTCGGGCAGGGGGGAAATCACGGGGAGCCAGAGCAGGAACCCGGCCAGAAGCCAAACCACGTCCATGGCGAAGGAGCCGAACTGGCTGTTACGCAGCAACGCCACCGTGCCCGGGGCATGCGTCGAGATGAGGATGACGTTGTAGATGACCGCGGTGGCGACGACGTTGCGTCCGAGCCACAGGGCGGGGCGTTCGAGGCGAAGACGCCGTGTGAGACGTCGTCCCATCCACTCCGGGGTTCCCAGCAACATCAGCGGCGCTGCCACCAGGGTGTAGAGGAGGAACTGGGTCATGTGCGCCGAAGCTAGGTAGCCGGCGCCAAGTGTCCCCAGCGGCCAGTCCGAGGCAATCCAGAAGGCAACCACCCCACCCGTGAACTGAGCCGCCTTCCTGCGGTCGGCGACGCCCTCGTGCCGGCGCAGGGAGCGCCCGTAGAGAACGAGAGGCAGGATCGAGGCCGCCCAGATCCCGGGATATGGGATCCACTCCCAGGTCCAGGGTCTGGCGAGGGCGGTGCACCACCACTCGATCATCCCAGACTCCTCACCCATTCGACCAACCGATCGACCTCGGATTCGTCGAGCGGCAGGCGCGGCATGGTGGGGCCATAGCCGGCGACGACATCGGCGGTGGGGTCGGCGATCGCCCTCCTCACGTACTCCTCGTCGACAGTGACGACGCGTCCGTCGACCAACTCCACGTCGGTCCCCCAGATGCCGTGCAACGTGGGAGCAATGGTGGTGCTGGTCTCGGTGTGACACGTCAGGCACCCGACGTCGGCCGCCAGATCTGCGGGGCTCGACACCGTCTCATCGCCGGCACCGTTGCAGGCGACCAGAGCCAGTGCCGCCACGACGATCAGGGGCCTACCTCTCATGGCTCATTGTGTCAGCCGGTTCCACGATCTCCGCCTCGACCGTCATCTCACCGGCAGTTTCCCATATCAGGGTCACCTCCACGACGTCGCCGGCTTCGAGTCGGTCGACGTCCACCAGCATCACGTGGAGACCACCCGGTTCGAGGACGAGCGAGCCGGCGGCAGGCAGGTCCAGCGAGTCGGCTCGTTCCATGGCGATCACCCCGTCACCGTCGATGGTGGTGCGGTGGATCTCGACGACATCGGCAACCACGGTGTGGGCACCGACGAGACGGTCGGGACCACCATTGCTGGTCGCAGTCAGGTAGAGGGCGGCGTTGGGGCCCGTGGGCTCGCCGATGCGTGCGCCGTCGACCGTGATCGGGCCGGAGTCCGCGGCGCACGCCGTCGACAGAACCCCGATCAGCAGGGCGGAGCCGCTGAGAGACCTCAACCGCCGCATCGTCGTCAGTCCATCCCGGCCAGGATCTGCAGGTCGTTGTCCCACTGGCTCTGCCGGGTACCGAACGGGTAGATGGCGTGGTTCAGCCCGTCGGGGCCGTAGGCGATGACCCAGCCGGCATGGTCGACCGTGTAGTCGTCTCCATTTTCGACGATCACGGCGGGTGGGACGCCGGCGGCGCTCTGCGCCCTCACCAACTCATCCTCAGTGCCGGTGAGGCCGACGAAACGGTGGTCGAAGTTGTCGAGGAACTCCCTGATGTCCTGGGGCGAGTCTCGTCCGGGGTCCACCGAGACGAACACCACTTCGGTGTCACGGGCGACGTTCGGAATGCGCTCGAACACCTCGGCGATCTGAGCGAGATGGACCGGGCAGATGTCTGGGCAGTTGAGATAGCCGAAGTAGAGGAGGGTCAACTTACCCTCGGTCGCCGCGGCGAATTCGTAAGGCTCACCAGAGGTGTCGGTGAGGGTGAACGATGGCCTTTCGGCCGGGTTCTCGATGGCAACACCCTGGAGTTCCCCCGTAACCAGCCCGGGAGCACACGCGGTCAGCATCGCAACGAGGACAGCGAGGTGGCGGGTGATCCTTCTGACCGGCTGTTGGTGAGCCACAGCACCCCCAATCGTGGCGCCGAAGCCGCACTATTCACAAACCTCGCCTCTTGGGATAGAAGCGGGCAACGACCTTCGTGGTCACGCGGCAACCGTCTTACACTGATAATCGTGAAGCGTCTTTCCTCTCTCCTGGTCATCGCGGCCGCAGCCGCAGCCGCGGTGGCCCTGCTCCGTAGCAACGATGAGCCCGAGCCGGCCGAGGAGTGGACACCGGTTCAGCCTTCGTGAGGGTCGGACTGCTGGTCACCGGGGATACGGCCGTCCGTGCCGCCCATTCCCTCCACGCCCACCCCGGGGTCGACGAGGTCGTGGTGATCGGCCCCGCCACGTCCAGGAGCTTCGAGGTGGTCGACTCGGCCGAGGGGTGCGACTTCCTGGTAGGACATGGAGCCAGCGCACCCGAATTGGCGCGGGAACACGGAGTCCCCCTCATCTGGGATGGTGAGGAAGGTGGCGACGGCATCGCAGTGTGGGGAGCCTTCCCCGCCGGTCTGGCGATCTCCATGGCCGCCCGGGAGCCCGATCCACGGCTGGTGGCGGTGGCCCACCCCGACGTCGAGGAGGCCAACACCACCCGGACCACGCGTTTTCCAGATCCGGTGGGAAGAGTTGGGGTCTTCGACGCCATGGTGGGGGGCCGTCCGGTCGCTTTGGCTCAATCGCCCAACGAGTTCGGGGCCTGTCTCGCCGTCGGAGCCGGCCGACGGGTCGCAATGGTCGATCAGGGAGACTTCATGTCCGGGATCGCTCTCGCCGCCGGGATCGCCGTCGCCGACGGCGACGGCCGACCGGTGTGGGAACTCGCTCTCCCCTATCTGGAAGCCGCCACCGAGATGGGTCTGGTCATGGCGGAGAGTGAGTGACCCACCGTTCTGTGAACGCCACGCGACAGTATTTCTCGCGCTCCGTTCACAGAACGGTTTCAACCGGTTTTTTGGGCCCTCTCCGCCTCTTCGGCCCCTTCGGCCGGCTTCACATCGGTCCGAGCCACCTCCTCGGTGGGGAGGTCGGCGTGGTCCGGAGGTGGGGTTACCACACCGTTGGGGGCCCGGTAGTCGCTGGGCGGATGCAGCACCTGCTGTGAGGTGACGACCGGGTTGAGGGTCTCTTCGAGGACCACGATCTCCAGCCCTCCCACCACGTCGGACACCAGGTTGTAGATCACCGACACGGCCACCGTCGTTCCGGTGGCCACCACCCATCCGACCACGGAGCCGAAGATGAGGAAGCGGAGAAACTGCTCGGTGTTGGCGAACGGGTCGGACCCTTCTTCGATGAGGGTGACCTCGACCATGAAGCCGACCAGCCGCTCAGGGATCCCGGCCCGCTCCAGCACCGACCAGAAGATGACCGCTCCGAGCACGAAGGCGAGGGCGAGTACGGCCCAGACGACTGCCGACACCTTGAGGGTCGTCCAGGGATCGATCTTGCGGATTATGCGTCTTACGCGCCGGACGGTTGCCATGGCGGCTCCTGGTTACTGGGGTGGAAGTCTAAGGGGAGAACGGAATAGTCCAACGTCACTCGGGCCGTTCAGAGTTCCTGCGCGATCTCCTCCGAGATCTTGGCGGCGGCGGACAGCTCGTTGCCCTCACCCACGTCGATCACCTTCACACCGGTGGAATCGCGCTTCTGACGGCTGATCTTGCCCACGGCCTGACGGGTGCCTACCCCGGCGGTGGAGATGAGGAACACCTGGTCGTCCTGCCTGACGGCGCGGGCGTCCACCAGGTTCCCACGCACCTTGGTGATCTTGAAGGCCTTCACCCCGATACCACCGCGGCTCTGATCCCGGAACTCGTCCATCGCGGTTCGCTTGCCGTATCCGCCCGAGGTGAGCAGGAGCACCTCTTCTCCATCGATGTTGGAAACCGCGCTGACCACCTCGTCGCCGTCGCGCAGCTTGATTCCGCGCACCCCCTGGGTGCCCCGCCCCATGCTGCGCAGCTCCGACTCCTTGAACCTGATTCCCATCCCGTTCTTGGTGAAGATGAGGATGTCGTTCGAACCGTTGGTGGTGCGCACCGTGACCAATTCGTCGTCTCCGGCGAGCTTGATCGCGACGAGGGTCTGATTGCGCGAGTCGTACTCCTTGAACTCGGTCTTCTTGGCCTGCCCCCTCTTCGTCACCATGACCAGATAGCGGCCGGTCTCGTAGTCCCGGGTGTCGATGACCGCCTGGATGGTCTCGTCGGGTGCGATCGGGAGCACCGACTGCGCCATCACCCCCTTGGCGGTGCGTGACTGTCTGGGGATGGCATGGGCCTTCACCCGGTGGACCAGGCCCTTGTTCGTGAAGAACAACAGATAGGCGTGGGCGGTGGTGTGGACCAGGTGACGGACAACGTCGTCGCCACTCACCTCGGCAGCCTTGACGCCGCGGCCGCCCCGGCCCTGGGTCCGGTAGGTCGAGGCCGGTACCGACTTGAGGTATCCGGTGGCTGACACCGTGATGATGAGCTCGTCGTCGGCGATGAGGTCCTCGAGACTGAGGTCACCTTCGTCGGGGACCAGTCTGCTGCGCCGGTTGTCCGCGTAGCTCTCCTTGATGCCGGTCAGCTCGTCCGTGATGATCGACCAACGACGCTTGGGGTCGGCGAGGATCGCCTTGAGCTCGGCGATCGTCTCCTGCAACTCGGCCAGCTCGGTCCGCAGCTTGTCGACCTCGAGAGCGGTGAGGCGGCGCAGGGGCATGTCGAGGATGGCGTTGGCCTGGATCTCGCTCAGATCGAAGCTCTCGATGAGATTGGCGCGGGCGGCGCCGGTGTCCTCGGATCCCCTGATGATCTTGATGACCTCGTCGATGTCGTCGACGGCGATGATGAGGCCCTCGAGGATGTGCGCTCTGGCCTCGGCCTGATCGAGACGGAACCGGGTCCGGCGCTCGATGACCTCCATCTGGTGATCGAGGTAATAGCCGAGCATCTCGGCGATGTTGAGCGTGCGGGGGACACCGTCGACGAGCGACACCATGTTGTAGCCAAAGCTGTCCTGTAGTGGTGTGTTCTTGTAGAGCTGGTTGAGCACCACCTGGGGCACCGCACCCTGCTTGAGCTCGATGACGAGTCTGGTGCCGACCCGGTCGGAGGACTCGTTGCGCGTGTCGGCGATGCCGCTCAGCTTCTTTGAGTCGACCAGGTCCTTGATCTTCGCCATGACCCGCTCGATGGACACCTGATAGGGAAGCTCGGTGACCACGATGGCGGTTCGACCCTTGCGAATCTCTTGGACGTCGCACACGGCGCGGATCTTGACCGAGCCCCGGCCGGTGGTCAGGGCGTCGCGAATCCCGCCGTTGCCGACCAGGAACCCCCCGGTGGGGAAGTCGGGGCCTTTGATGAACCTCAGCAGCTCTTCCGACGTCGCATCAGGGTTGTCGATCATGTGGAGGGCGGCGTCGATGACCTCACCGAGGTTGTGAGGCGGGATGTGGGTGGCCATCCCGACCGCTATGCCCTGGGAACCGTTGACCAAGAGGTTGGGGAAGCGAGCGGGCAGAACCGACGGCTGCTGGAGCTCGCCGGAGTAGTTCTCGACGAAGTCCACCGTGTCCTCGTTGATTCCCTCGAGCAGATGGGTGGACAGCTTTGTGAGACGGCACTCGGTGTAGCGGGCGGCGCCGGGAGGGTCGTCGATCGACCCGAAGTTGCCCTGTGGGTCGATGAGGAGATGCCGCATCGAGAAGTCCTGGCCCATCCGGACAAGGGCGTCGTAGATCGCCTGGTCCCCATGGGGGTGGTAGTTGCCCATGACGTCGCCGACGACCTTGGAGCACTTCCGGTGCGCCGAGGACGGGCTGATGTTGTTCTCGAACATCGAGTAGATGATCCGGCGCTGCACCGGCTTGAGCCCGTCCCGCACGTCGGGGAGGGCCCGGGAGACGATCACCGACATTGCATAGTCGATGAAACTGGCCTCCATCTCGGAGGTGATCTCGATCTCGGGCACGTTGCCCAGGGCTCTCTGTTCGTCGGTCATGTCTGGTTCTCGCTAGATGTCGAGGAAGCGGACGTCGTCGGCGTTCTGCTGGATGAACGACTTGCGGCTGGCCACATCGTCGCCCATCAGGGTCTCGAAGACCTCCTCGGCGCGGGCGGCGTCGGCCATCTCGACCTGAAGCAGTGTGCGAGTCTCCGGGTTCATCGTGGTGTCCCACAGTTCCCGGGCGTTCATCTCGCCGAGGCCCTTGAACCGGGTTGGCTTCACCTTGGGGTGATCCTTCTGGAACTCGACGAGGGCGCGGTCGTCATGGAGGTAATGGATCTTGGAACCCACTTTCACCCGGTAGAGGGGAGGCTGCGCCACATACACATACCCGGCCTCGATCAGGGGCCGGAGATGGCGGAAGAGGAGGGTGAGCAGGAGGGTGCGGATGTGGGCCCCATCCACGTCGGCATCGGCGAGGAGGACGATCTTGTGGTAGCGGGCCTTCTCCAGCTCGAAGTCGTCCCCGATCCCGGTCCCGACCGCGGTGATGATGTCCTGGACCTCCGCATTCTGGAGCGCCTTGGCCAGCCGGGCCTTCTCGACGTTGAGGATCTTGCCCCTGATGGGGAGGATGGCCTGGGTCTCCGAGTCGCGGGCGGCCTTGGCGGGACCCGCCGCCGACTTGCCCTCGACTATGAACAGCTCCGACTCGTCGGGGTTACGGCTGGAGCAGTCGGCCAGCTTGTCGGGCAAGCCACCCGACTCGAGACCCGACTTGCGACGGGTGAGCTCGCGTGCCTTGCGGGCTGCGTCGCGAGCCTTGGCCGCGTTGATGCACTTGTCGACGATGCGCCGCGCCTCCGCGGAGTACTTCTCCAACCAGACGGGGAGCATGCGGTTGAGGGTCTTCTCCACGTAAGACCGGATCTCAGTATTGCCCAGCTTGGTCTTGGTCTGACCCTCGAACTGGGGCTCTTTGACCCGGACGGAAACCACGGCGGTGAGCCCCTCGCGCACGTCCTCGCCGGTGAGGTTGGCGTCCTTCTCCTTGAGGATGTTCTTGGACCGGGCGAAGTCGTTGATCGCTTTGGTCAGCGCCTTGCGGAAGCCCTCCTCGTGAGTGCCGCCCTCGTGGGTATTGATGTTGTTGGCGAAAGTGAGGATGGACTCCGTATATGTATTGGTCCACTGCATCGCCAACTCGATCTCGGCGTCCTCGGTGGCGTCGGAGATGTCGACGATGTGGGGATGGAGGGGATCGCGCTTGGAGTTGAGGTGGTTGACGAAGTCGGTCAACCCACCCTTGTAGTGGAAGGCGTCTTCCCTCGGCTCCCCCTCACGCTCGTCGACGAGGGTGATGTGCAGGCCGCGATTGAGGAATGCGGTCTCGCGTAGACGTGAGGCGACGGTGTCGTAGTCGAACTCGGTGGTCTCGCTGAAGATGTCGGGGTCGGGCCAGAACCGGATGGTGGTTCCTGTCTTCTTGGCCGGCCGCTCCTTCCTCGGGTCCTTGGTCCTGGGTTGGCCGACCTCGAACTCCTGGGTGTAGAGATTGCCGTCGCGCCGCACTTCGGCCTCGAGCCGGGTGGAGAGGGCGTTCACGACCGAGATGCCCACCCCGTGCAGGCCACCCGAAACCGTGTATGCGCCCTGTTCGAACTTCCCGCCGGAGTGGAGCGTGGTGAGGATGGTGGTCAGCGCCGAGCGCTTCGTCTTCTCCATCTTGTCGACGGGGATGCCCCGCCCGTCATCGGTGACCTCGACGCCTCCGTCGGCACGGAGAGTGACCGAGATCTTGTCGCAATAGCCGGCCATCGCCTCGTCGACGGAGTTGTCGACCACCTCCCAGATGAGGTGGTGGAGACCCCGGGGCCCGGTGGTGCCGATGTACATCCCGGGTCTGCGCCTGACCGCCTCGAGACCCTCGAGAACGGTGATGTCTTTGGCTTTGTAGCTGTCGCGGGTGGCCGTCACGACCCTCCTAATAGCTGTGAAATAGTGGACCTGGTGAGGTGGAAACGCGCCGGTTCTTCGGCAACTTTCACATATGTCATTCTAGTCGTCGGGGAGTGACAAAACCCAATCCATTCCTGGCATTTATCCTGGTCAGTCAGTTCGGCACCTTGATGTCGATAGTCTCGATGACACCTTCGCCAAAACGCTCCCGGAGCCTCTCGAGCAGACTCGACTCCCCATAGCGGAGAAAGGCCACCATCGAAGCGCTCGAGGCTTCGACCACCAGGGTCTTGCTCCTCACATAGAGCGGTTTGGAACGCCCGGACCACGGCGGGCCCGCTAGTCGCTCCCACTCTGTGCTGACTGCCGCCATCACCATCGGGTCGGGCAGGCCGAGGCGGGCGAACATGTCGTCCACCGACTCCGAGAAGTGCTCGAGATCGCGCTCGGGGCTCATGCCACCACTCCGTCGCCGACGCGCCAGATGGCCCCCTCGAGGGGGATGTCCTCCGGCCGAGCCGAGGTGATCATCGTCTGGGTGTCTTCGGGCAACACGGTCGCCAGCGATGCGGCTCGTTCCGGGTCGAGCTCGGAGAAGACGTCATCGAGAAGCAGCACCGGTGCCTCGCCGGCGGCGGCGGCTACGGCACGATGCGCCGCCAGCTTCACCGCCAATGCCATCGTCCTCTGCTCGCCCTGGCTTCCATGGCTGCGGGCGTCGTGGCGGCTGATCGAAAAGCCCGGCTCGTCACGGTGGGGTCCGACGGTGGTCATCCTTCGTTCGTAATCGATCTGCCGCGACTGTTCAAGGGCCTCGGTGAGACGGTTCCCGAACTCGGCCGCCGAAGCCTGGTCGAGATCACCTGACCACGAAGGCGTGTAGGTGAAGGCGGCGTCCGTTTCGGAATGAGCGATCTCCGAGTAGGCCTCTGTGAGAAGGTTGCTCAACGTCTCGATGACCCGAGCCCGCCTCGCCAGGACCCGTCCTCCCGCTTGGGCCAGTCGGGAATCCCAAACCGAGAGGGTGGCATTGTCGCGGTCGCCCTGTTTGAGGAAAGCGTTGCGTTGCCGTAGGGACCGCTCGTACTCGGCCTGGTCCAGGTGGGCTGTCGGCCACAGCTGCACGGCGACGTCGTCTAAGAGCTCGCGCCGATAGGCCGGTCCCCTCTTGATGAGATCGAGGTCGTCGGGGAGGAAGGCCACCACACGCAACACTCCAAGAAGATCGGTGGTGCTACGAAGTCGGCTCTTGTCGACCTGGGTCTTGCGGGAGCCCTGGCGCGGGATCTCGATCTCGACGAGCCGCTGCCGGTCCTCGCCGACCAGTCCAGCGCGGATCACCGCTGAGTCGGCATCATCGGCAATGACTGCGCGGTCAGGAACCGACCGAAACGACTTCAAAGCTGCCAGATAGGCCACACTCTCGAGCAGATTGGTCTTTCCCGCCCCATTGGGGCCGATGAGCAGGTTCACCTCCGGATCCGGGCGCCATTGCAGCGCCGGATAGGACCTGAAATCGATCAGGGAGACCCAGTCGACCCTCATCGGTGCTCTGGCACTAGGTACTAAACCCGAACCGGCATCAACAGGTAGAGGAACTCACTCCCATCCCCGGAGTCGAGGACCCCAGGCTTGAAGGCGTCGATGACCCGAATCCTCACCTTGTCCGAAAGGATGGCCGTCACCCCGTCTTGGAGATACCTCGGATTGAAGGCGATGGACACTTCCTCGTCACTTCCGGTGAACTCACCGGATAGGTGCTCCGCCTCTCCACCCACATCCTGACGGCTAACCGTGACATCCACGCCCCCTTCACCGATCTTGAGCCGCACCGGGATGTGGTCCTCGGCGACGAGGGTGACCCGGCCCAGCGCCTCGAGTAGCTCCTCCTTGTCGAGTACCACCTGATTCGGATACGTCTCGGGGAGCAACGATTGGTATTTGGGGAAATTGCCGTCGATCAGCCGCAGCCGGAGGATCCCGCGTTCTGAGGAGAAGACGGCTTCCCTCTCTCGGAGTTGTGCGGTCACCTTGGGTGCCCCGATGGTGCGGGGAAGCTCACGGAGACCACGTGCCGGGACAAGACCCGTGCCCTCCAGACCGAATCCGGCCAGGTCTCGCTTGGCGAGGCGATACGAATCCGTGGCCACCATGCGAAGACCTTCGTCAGAGGTCTCGAAGAGGACACCGGTGAGGATCGGTCGGGCACCGTCTCCCGATGCTGCCACGGTCACCTGGTTTATCGCTTCGGCAAACGCCTCACCGTCCACCTCCACCCCGTCGGTGACGATATCTTCTTGCGTGGGGAAGTCGTCTACTGCCAGGGGCCGGAGCGTGAACCGGGGCCCGTTCCCCTGGATCTCGATGTCCGTGTCACTCACTCCGATGGTCACCTGTCCGGCCGGCATCTTCCGGACCGCCTCGGAGAGCAATCTCCCGGGAATGACCGCCCGCCCCTCTTCCATGACCTCGACCTCTGCTTGGGTTCGCACCGTGATGTCGAGGTCGGTGCCGGTCACTCGGAGCGTGTTGCCGGAGACCTCACAAAAGAGCCCTTGCAGGACCGGGAGGGCGGTTCTGGTGCCCACCGCCCGGTTCGCTCGGGCGAGCACATCGGCGAGATCGTCTCGCTGGGCTCGGATTCTCACAGGTGGTTGTCCCTTCTTCTGTTGTTATTGATCTTCATTGAACTGTATTAGTGGTAGTAGGGGGTTGTGGAAGTGTGGATAATGGCGGTTCGACCACGTGGTAGCGGGAGAATCTCCTGTGGACATCGTTGTGCGCGTTTCTTCGCGATCTGGGGATGACCGGTGGATAACTCAGGAGTCTGTGGAAACACCACCACCTTTCCTCAGCTCCTGTGTGAGTTGATTCACACGATCGAATACGGCCCGGTCGGACCTGAGAATGCGCTTTACCTTCTCGACCGAGTGGAGGACGGTGGTGTGGTCACGGTTGAAATGCTCTCCGATTTTGGGGAGCGAGAGGTCGGTCAACTCGCGGCAGAGGTACATCGAGATCTGACGGCACAGCACCAGAGGTTGACGTCGGCTCGAGCTGAGGACGTCCTCGACGGAGAAACCATAGGCGTGGGCGGTGGTGCGGATGATGGTCTCGGGTCCGAGTGGAACCGGCTCCTCCGAGGTCACGATGTCCTTGAGTACCCGTTCGGCGGTCTCGAGGTCGATGTCACGACGATTGAGCGCCGACCAGGCCGTCACCCGGGTCAGCGCTCCTTCGAGCTCCCGGATGTTGTCGGAGACGAGGCCGGCGATGTGCTCCAGAACGCCCACAGGGACCGGTCTCGGGGCGAACTCGGCGTTGCGCCGGAGGATGGCGAGTCGGGTCTCCATGTCGGGAGGCTGGATGTCGGTGAGCAGCCCCCACTCGAACCGGCTGCGGAGACGGTCTTCGAGCGTGGAGAGGTTGCGGGGATGACGGTCGGAGCTGATCACCATCTGCTTGCCCGACTCATAAAGGGAATTGAAGGTGTGGAAGAACTCCTCGAGGATCTGCTCCTTTCCCTCGAAGAACTGGACGTCGTCGAGGAGGAGGATGTCGACGCCTCGATATCGGGCTTTGAAATCGTCAGGGCGTTTGCGACGGATCGACTCGATGAAGTCATTGAGGAAGTTCTCCGAAGATACGTACCGCACCACCAGGTCCGGATACATCTCGAGGGCTTGATGGCCGACCGCGTTGAGGAGGTGGGTCTTGCCCAGGCCGGCCCCGCCGTAGATGAACAGCGGGTTGTAGTGGGCTCCGGGCTGTTCGGCCACCGCCATGGCAGCCGCCCAGGCGAAGCGGTTGGACTGTCCCACCACGAAGCTCTCGAATCGATAGCGGTTAATGAGGTTGGTCGCCCTGGTGGGAGGTGACGCTGGGCCGGGCTCGACTTCCGAAGTACCCGGGATCTCATCTACCTCGAAGGGAAGCCCATGCTCGGAAGGGAGGGTCTCGCTGACCCTGTAGACCGGCTCGGCATCGGTCCCGAACACCGATCGGTAGGCGCCCTCGACCAAGTCGCCGTGTTTGTCCTGGACCCAACGGAGATGGAATTCGGATGGGGCGACCAGCACGATGCGGTCCCCGTCGGCGTCGGGCTCCAAACGGGACAGCCAGGTGTCCCAGTTCGCTTCCGAGACGCCGGACTTGAGGGAATCCCGGAAATCCGCCCACAGGTCGTTAGCTCGTTCGGGTTGCGTCACTTGGTGGCCACTCCTCCCTGAGCCGAATTTGTCCACAGAACAGTCCACATCTGTGGATACCTCTGTGCACATCCTCCAGCGGGTTTGCTACTTGTCGGTCCGGGTTGCGCCGCTGTCATCCAAGCAACGACGGGGAAGTTGGACACTCCCGGGTTGAGTCGAGCGAGTATTGGTTTCAGCTCCCAGCGCGTCAAGAACGCGAGAATCACCGTTGTGGAAGACCCACCGCCAGACTTTCCACAACGATTTGCCTGATGACAGGCTTCTTTTCCAGATGATGGCTGGCTCGTGCCCACCAGGAAAACGACCAGCAGCGCCTAATCGAATTTTCGCGATTGGTTTGGTTTTCTTCGCGGCCTCGACGGACGACCGTTTCTCCCCCCATGAGCGAGGCGACGTTTGGGGGGCGTCGTTGGGAGGGCTCGGCCCAGCTCACATTGCGTAGAGCCCGGTTGATCCGTAATCTGTGTGGCTTCCCCCTCTACCACTTTTGATTTGCCATGAAGAGGACATACCAACCAAAAGTTCGCCGCAGAAAGCGGCGTCACGGATTCAGACACCGCATGCGCACCCGCGCCGGGCGAGCGACGATCAAGAACCGTCGCCATAAGGGCCGGAAGCGACTCGCTGCCTAGTTATCAATCTCTCCGTAACTCTCGAGACTTCCGTAGAGTCCTGTCAGACGGCAAGCGTCGTCGCACGGGGGGGATCGTCATGGTCGGCTCGCCAGGGCCGTCCGGACTTCCTCGCCTCGGGCTCTTGGTCTCCAGGAGTTGCGGTTCGGCTGTAACACGAAACCGCATCAAGAGACGGCTTCGCTCGGCGGCGGACAGCGTCGAACTTCAATCAGGAACCGACTACGTGATCATCGCGACGAGACAGGTGGCGGAAGCCCCATATGACCAGATCCGAAGTTGGCTGGCGCGCGCGACCGAGGAGTTGCGGCATGGTTGAGGCTCTTCGTCCCCGCACCTGGGTCGTTGGTGTGATACGTGTTTACCAGAAATTGGTAAGTCCCAATCTGGGAGCCAACTGCCGTTACCAGCCGACATGCTCCTCTTACGCTGCCGAGGCGATCGCCCGCTTCGGGGTTTGGCGGGGCACCTGGTTGGGGGTGCGTCGTCTCGCCAGATGTCACCCTCTCAAGCCGGGTGGCTACGACCCCGTCCCAGAGAACCGGAGAACTACCTAGATGGGCGCACTTTTCGATCAGTTGATAGCGCTGTTGGGCTCGGGGCTGTCGTTCTTCTACGACCTCCTGCATGAGACTCTCAGCGTTGGCGTCTCATATGGCCTCGCCATCATCTTCCTCACCATCATCATCAACATCCTCGTCTTCCCGCTCACGCTGAAACAAACCCGGGCCACGAGGGCGTTCAGCTCCCTCCAGCCCCAGATCAAGAAGATCCAGGCCGAGTACAAGGACGACCCCCAGGAAATGCAGCGTCGTCTGATGGCGGCGCAGAAAGAGGCCGGGGCCACACCGGGCGGATGTCTTCTCCCGCTGCTGGTGCAGATGCCGATCTGGTTTGCTCTGTTCCGACTGCTCCAGGATCCTCTCAACCCCAACTACGGACTCACCAACACCGCACTCGGCAGCGATATCGCCGCAGGTGGGGAACCGTTTCTGGGCATGATGCTCGGTCAGTCCCCTGCCGGAGCCGTCGGTGAGGTCGGGTTCGTCGGTGCGCTCCCCTACCTGATCATGATCGTGCTCATGGTGGCGACCCAGTACATACAGCAGTGGCACTCCATGTACGGCCAGGAGATCAACAAGAACCAACCGGGGGCTGGAGCCCAGCAGGCGGTCACCAAGATCATGCCCCTTTTCATCGGGTTCATCTCCTGGAATTTCCCCGCCGGTCTCGTGCTCTACTGGGCAACCTCGAACCTGTTCCGTCTCGGTCAGCAAGTGTTGATTTTCAAGATCGATGGGCGCCCACCCTCGCCGGGTTCGGCATCGGATGACACCGACGCGCGAAAGAACGGGCCGAAGAACGGTCCCGAGAGCGGTGACTCCGACGACGCCGAGCCTCGAAAGCCACAGCCGGGTGCCACCAACAAGCGCCGCAGGCGCAGGAGGAGATGACGTGGACTACGTCGAAATCGAAGTCAGGGCGAAGTCGGTTGACCTGGCCGTCGAGGCCGCCATGCAGGAGCTTGGAGTCACCGACCCCGACGAGGTGGCGGTGCAGGTGGTCACCGAGCCGGTAAAGGGGTTTCTCGGCATGGGAGGCCAGGATGCAGTGGTGCGGGTCAAGCGTCGTCCCGCCAAGAAGCGACGGGGCAAGGGGAGACACAAGAACGACAAGCCGGCCCGGTCCCATGACAAGAGCGACCGGAATCGGCAGCAAGATCGGTCGCAGAACGCTAAGAATGGGGGTAAGCGGCCGGAGAAGAAACCCGCCAAGGGGAAATCCGGCGGAAAGCACGCCAGAACGGAGTCAAACGTGTCCGACGATCGCCCCACCCTGTCACTCGAGGAGCAGGCGGATGTGGCCCGGGAGTTTCTCGAGGGTCTCGTCGAGGCCTACGGGCTGGAAGGATCTGTCTCGACCATTATCGACGACGATGTCGTCATCATCGATGTCGAGGGTTCCCAGACCGAGGCGCTGGTTGGCGTGCGTGGATCGGTGCGTTCTGCCATCCACGAGCTCACCCGTACGGTCCTGCAGCGTTACAGCAAGGAAACCGGCCGGATTCGGCTCGACATCGCCGGCTATGCGGAGCGTCGGCGGAAGGCTCTCTCCATCTATGCTGAGCAGTTGATCGAACAACTCATGGAAGAAGGTGGCGAGATCATGCTGGAACCGATGAGCCCGGCGGATCGCAAGGTCATCCATGACGCCGCCGGGGCTCACGAGAGGGTCACCTCATATTCGGAAGGGGAGGCACCGAAGCGTTATGTGGTCCTCTCCGTGGCCGAAGACTCCTCCGAAGAGGAGTAGACGGCTCCAGGGTCAAGGTAGCCCCTCACCACCACCGGAGCTACCTTGTTTCACGTGAAACCAGCCTGGGTTACAGCTGCCCGATATGCCGGCATCGAATTGGACCAGACTCAGTGCCAGCGTATGCAACGGTTTGGACGATGGCTGGCTGAGGAGGGAGTTCGAACCGGGGGGATTGGTCCCGGAGAGTTAGGGCGTATCGATCGAAGACATCTCGCCGACTCGATCCTCTTCGCCTCACAGTTGGAAGTGGTGGATGAGGTCTGGGATCTGGGCAGTGGTATCGGGCTTCCCGGGATTCCCTTGGCCATCACCCTTCCCGAGACAGAGTTCCTCCTCGTCGATCGCTCAGGTCGTCGGAGTGACCTGTTGCGACGCGTCACCCGGATCCTCGGATTGGAGAATTGTCAAGTGGTGGCGGAGGAAATCGAGGACCTGCGGGGCCCGGCCCCGGCATTGGTGTCGCGCGCCAGTCTTCCTCCAGCGGAGTTGGCCGTGGTGGCGCAGCGGGTTCTTGCCCCTGGGGGCCTGGCGGTGGCGGGGGGTTCTTGGGTGGCGCCTCCCCGGCACACGGGATGGACCACGGTAAAAATACCTCGACATGTGCTTGACCAACCCGTCTGGCTTCTTATCATGCGCCGCGCATGACCAAACCCACTGTGGTCGCCCTCGCCAACCAGAAAGGCGGCGTGGGAAAATCGACCACCGCCATCAACCTCGCCGCTGCGTTGGCGTTTCAGGATCAACGGGTACTCTTGATCGATCTCGATCCCCAGGGGAATGCCTCCAGTGGTCTCGGCATCGATCGGGGCTCCATCGAGATCTCCATCTACGATGTTCTCCTGAAGGAGTCTCCTCTGGAAGACGCCGTCGAGCCCACTTCAGTTCGTAATCTGTTCGTGGTGCCGGCCACCATCGACCTCGCCGGCGCCGAGATCGAGTTGGTGTCGATGTTTTCACGTGAAACACGTCTGGGGAACGCCATCTCGGAGCTCGACGACGATTATGACGTCGTGCTGATCGATTGTCCCCCCTCGTTGGGTTTGCTCACGGTCAACGCCCTCACCGCCGCTCAAGAGGTGGTCATACCGATTCAATGCGAGTACTACGCCCTGGAGGGTCTGAGCCAGTTGCTCCGCAACGTCGAGTTGGTCTCCTCGAACCTCAATCCGGGGTTGAAGGTCACCGGAGTGATACTCACCATGTATGACGGGCGGACCAAGCTGTCACGTGAAGTGGCCGAGCAGGTGCGTGAGTATTTCGGCGACGTCGCCTTCAGCACCGTGATACCTCGATCGGTGCGTCTCTCCGAGGCTCCTTCTTACGGCGAGCCCATCGAGGCTTTCGACCCCATGAGCAGGGGTGCCATCGCATATCGTCAACTGGGCCGGGAATTTCTCGACCGTCATCGATAGGAGGCAGGGTGTGACCACGAAGCGAAAGGCAGGTCTGGGACGGGGTCTGGAGGCGCTGATTCCCACCGAGAGCGACCATGGGGATCATCCGACCTATCTGGAGGTGCCCGTCGACGGGATCAAACCCAACCCCGACCAGCCCCGCAGTCGCGTCGATGACCAGACCCTGGAAGAGCTGGCCGCCTCGATCGAGGAGGTGGGGGTATTGCAGCCGGTCGTGCTTTCCCGTGAGGACGACGGCACCCTCTATCTGATTGCCGGGGAGAGACGCTGGCGCGCCGCCCGCAAGGCAGGGTTGACAACGATCCCGGCGGTGGTGCGAGGCTCCACGGGAGACACCACATTGGTAGAGGCCCTGGTGGAGAATGTGCAACGTCAGGATCTCACTCCACTCGAGGAGGCGCATGCCTACAAGCAACTCCTGGAAAATACTGGAATGAATCAGGATCAGGTGGCGGCGAGGGTGGGTAAGTCGCGGCCGGCGGTGTCCAACACGCTCCGTTTGCTGCAATTGCCGGGGGCGGTGCAGAGGATGATCGACACGGGTGCGCTCAGCGCCGGCCACGCCCGGGCCCTTCTCGGGTTGACCGACGAGAAGTACTCCATCTATCTCGCCGAGAAGGCAGCCGAGGAAGGCTGGAGCGTGCGCCAGATCGAAGATGCGGTTCGGGATCGTCGCGAGATGGAGGACCCGTCACCGGCCACCAAGGTCCGCCAGATACGCCCCGTGGAGATCATCGAGTTGGAGAACCGTCTCGCCGACCGGCTCGGTTCCAAGGTCAAGATCGACTACCGCAACGAGAAGGGCAAGGTAGAGATCCGATTTGGCTCCCTCGCCGACCTCGAGCGCATCTACCGGATCCTGGCCTGACGACCGCCCATCAGCGGGCTTCGGCGAAGAACTGGTTGAGGCCTTCGGCGACCGCGAGACCGCTCTTCTCGTCGAGAGTATGCAATGCCACCACGGCAGCGGGGGCGCGGGTCTCTTTGAGCATCGCGAACGCCCGCCCCTCGACGCGAGCCCCCACCGTCAGGGCGATCGACTCGGCCAGTTCCTGCCCGGCGCGCGACGAACTGTGCTCTGAGGCGAAGTAGAACACACAGTCGTCACCTTCACGGTTGAGCCGGAAGGCGATGATCAGATCCGACCCCATGCGGTTGGCGCGTCTGGCTCGCAGCCGCTCCGGGAGTTGGGTGTCGTTGCTGCGCGACATCATCGGGAGGCCCCCGGCGTCCTGGATCGCCAGTGCCGCCGCCGAGGCAGCCTCCCAGGCATCCCTGGTCTCCTCCGCATCGCGACAATCCGCGTCGAGGAAGACCCTGGCTCCAGCCACGGTCTCTGGAAGCATGCGGAGCCACTCGCGCTCTCTGATTGCCTGTCGCCCCTCCTTCATCTCCCCCCGGGTCACCAGATGGAGCTCGGTGACCACTTCGGGGCCAACCCTTCCATCTTCTGCTAGGTGGCGGTTGTGCTGGAAGTCGATGACGGCGTGTTCGGTGCCGGGGCCATAGATGCCATCGACCTTGCCGGAGTCGAACCCGAGCGAATTGAGCCGGGACTGGAGCTCGGCTACGTCTTCGCCGCGGATCATGGGGCGCCGCAGGAAGAGGAGGCGGTCGCCGAGTCGGTATCCAGCCTCGTAGAGGGAGCGCCAGGTGTCCGGCCCGACGATGCCGTCGACGTCGAGACCCTTGGCCTTCTGGAAGTCGGCGACGGCGCGCTCGGTTCCCTTGGCGAAGATGGAGCGCTCGTCTTTGGACTCGAAGCCGAGCGCGGCGAGACGATCCTGGATGTCGCGGACCGCTGGACCTTTGTCACCGACCCGGTAGAGACGCATTGATGAGGGATTGTATGAGAAGGTGGGGGTTGGGAGCGGAAGCTGCCGGTCGACCGGCGTCTGTACGAGCGAGGATCTGAGCCTGGATCGCAGGCTGAGGTTAGATCCCCCTGCCCTGATCACACGTCCGGGTCTTGGAGGCAACCGCTCGAAGTCGGCCGGCCATCAGGAAACAAACTCGGAGAGTTCGTTGAGGAGCTTGTGCTTGGGGGCGGCGCCGACGATGCGGCGCTTCTCGACACCGTCCTTGAAGAGGATCAAGGTGGGGATGCTCATCACATCGTGGGCGGCGGCGGTTTGGGGGTTGTGATCTACGTTGAGCTTGCCGATCGTGAAACCTTCCTGCTCCCCGGCCAACTCCTCGAGCACGGGGGCGATGACACGACAGGGGCCACACCACTCGGCCCAGAAGTCGACGAGCACCGGCTTGTCGGAACTGATCGCTTCGTTGAAGGTGCCGTCGTTGAGTGTGACTATCTCTGCCATGTGTGTGGTTCTCCTTGTTCTACTGGGACAACGCGGAGCGCGGGTCGATCATTCCTGGTCGGCTAGCCAGCGCTCGGCATCGATCGCAGCCATGCACCCGGTCCCCGCGGCGGTCACGGCCTGCCGGTAGACGTGATCGGCAACGTCTCCGGCGGCGAAAACGCCTTCCACAGAGGTGCGGGTCCCGCCATTACGACCAACCATCAGATAACCGGTCGGGTCCATGTCCAGTTGGCCGACGAAGAGATCTGTGGTCGGCTTGTGACCGATCGCCATGAAGACCCCGTCGGTGCTGAAGTCGCGGCTCTCCCCGGTGACGGTGTCTTCGATGGTGACCCCTGTGACCGTGTCGTCGCCCTGGATCTCGGTGACGATCGTGTTCCAGAGCACATCGATCTTCTCGTGCTCCAGTGCGCGCGCCGCCATGATCTTGGAGGCCCTGAACTCGTCACGTCGGTGCACGATGGTGACCTTGGAGGCGAATTTGGTCAGGAAGAGGGACTCCTCCATGGCTGTGTCCCCACCTCCCACCACGACCAACTCCTGGTCGCGGAAGAAAAAGCCGTCGCAGGTGGCACATGCCGAGACGCCCTTGCCGGTGAGCGGTTTCTCCCCGGGTATTCCCAGCCACTTGGCCTCGGCCCCGGTGGCGATGATGAGGGCATCGGTGGTGTACTCGTCGGCGCCGACGCTCACTTCGAAGGGCCGTTGAGAGAGATCGACTGCGGTCACGTCGACCTGACGCATCCGGGCCCCGAACCGCTCGGCCTGCTTGCGAAACTTGTCCATCAGCTCGGGGCCCATGATCCCGTCCGGGAAACCGGGATAGTTCTCGACGTCGGTCGTGATCATCAACTGACCCCCGGCGGCGACGCCCTCGAGCACCAGTGGGCTCAAGTCGGCGCGCGCCGAGTAGAGGGCCGCGGTCAGGCCGGCGGGGCCCGAACCGATGATGATCAGCTTCTCATGTGTCATTTCGCTTCGACCTCTGGAACCACATAACGCCCCCGGCGACAGCCAGGACGGCACCGAACACTGCAAACGCTCCTGCTGTGGTCAACGGAATCTCGAGGGCCCCGAACAGGGTCCACACCAGGAATACCAATGCCGTCAACGCAAGCGCGGCTGCGAGGATTCCCAGCCCGGCGACCTTGATGACACGCCCGACCCGGTCGACGGTCATGGCTCGGATCCGGGTGGCGACCTGTTCGAGGAGGTCGGCGAACCTGGCGGCGTATTCGTGCATGCCCGACGAGGTTAGTTGTGGCCGGTCGGAATCCCGCTTCGAAGTCGGGTCAGTCTTCTTCAATGTGGATCAGCCGGCAAGAGGCCATGTCCACGAAGGCGACTGGCGCCTCGGCCAACTGTGATCCTTCGGGCACCGCGGCGATGAGTCGCGATTCGCCATCCGCGTCGCCAGTCTCCTCCGGCGGAGGGGTGAGGACGACGATCGCGACATGTCCTTCCAGACCTGCCTGTTGGAGACAGCTGCCGACATCTCCACTGGAACCATCGTCGTATGACTGAGCACCTGACGTGAACTCCCCGGAGCGCACTGCCGCCGCCTCCTGGGCGAAGTATGTAGCGGAGAGCGCCCCCGCGGCCGGCTCCTCGGCGGCCGCAACCGTGGTCTCCGCCGAGTCTTCGAATACTCGTGCATCTGCTTCATCATCTGCGTCGTCGTCGTCCCCTCCGTCTGAGGCGTCGCTCTCGGTGACGCCGGCGGCGATCTCGGCGAAGCCGTCGTCGTCGGGCCCCCCCTGACTGCTGAGGACCGCCGCCAGGCCCACGACCACGAACAAGCCGGCGGCCGCTGCAGCCATGCGCACGTACCACTGGCCCTTGGGGGATGCTGCCGGCTGGTGACGCAAGGCGGTCCAGACATCACGGTGGAGCGAGGAGCGCTCCGTCTCGCTCAGGGAGACGGAGCCCATTGCGGTGAGTGCCCCGAAGGCGAGGACTTGAGCCTCGTATTCCTCCCTGAGCTCTGGGTTGGCCTCGATCAGGGCGCGCGCCTCGGACTCGTGGTCGAGCCGTCCCTCGACCAGGGCGGCGATCAACTCCAGCTCTCGGTCACGCATTTCGCCTCTTGGATGCTCTCATCACTGGTTTTGGTTCCCCAACTCGGTGGCCAGTATCCGACGCGCCCGGAAGACCCGCGACTTCACCGTTCCCACCGGCACGTTCAGTATCTCGGCCACGTGCGGTAGCGACATTCCTTCGATGTCCGAGAGCACCACGGCCGACCTGAAGTCGGGGGGAAGGGTGGCGAGGGCACGTTGGATCTCGGGGCGAATCCCCGCCGACTCGACGGCATCCGTTGCCTGGTGATCAGTCGGGTCGAGATGCTCGGGTATCGGATCGGTCCGCCGCCGCTTCAGTTTCCGCAGTTGGTCGTAACAGGTGTTGACCGCGATGCGATAGATCCATGTCCCCAGGGCGGCCTTTCCCTCGAACTGGTTGGCCTTGCGGAACACGGTGAGGAAAGTCTCCTGGGCCGCATCGAGAGCGAGCTCCCGGTTCCCCATTAGACGGAGACACACCGAGAAGACGCGATCCTCGTGATTACGCATGATCTGGTTGAAGGCATCACGATCGCCATCGACCACCCGTGCCAACAGCTCGGCGTCCTGGGCTGCGGTGGTCACGGCAGGAAGCGTAATTCCGCCAGGGCTGATTGATAGCTTCCGTCCTCTCGGGGTGGGAGGTCGGTCAGCCACAGCAGCCAGTTCCCATCCGGCCGCGGGGGCAGTTCGATGGATATCGCCGAACGGGAGGCGGTACCGCCTGCGATCCGCTCCCATGCGTCAGGGTCGTCGTCCAGCCGCTCCGACCAGAGGATCTCGAAGGCCGTCGTAGGGCTGAGCCCGATGAGCTGGAGGCGGTCGGGGACGCCCTCGACCAACGCCGTCAGTCCTACTCCGGGCTTGAGTAGCGGAAGAGGATCGAGATAGCGCTCGGTGACCCATTCGGTCTCGAGGTCTCCGTCGATGACGTTGCCGACGAGATGATCGTTCTCCCCACCTTCTCCGAACGGGTCGAAGGTGTCGACCTCGGCGACGACGACCTCCCCGGGCCCGGCGGTGGTCGTGACGATCGACGTCGAGGTGGTGGCAGCCGGAGCCTCGGTGGTTGGGGTGGGTATGACCAACGCGGTGCCACCGGACAGGAAGAAGCCCACCACTACCAGGCCCACGGCGAGGAGCACCAACCCGATCGCGGCGAAGAGGAGGCGCCGGGGAGTGGAGCCGCTCTCCGGCTGCGGGGGCCGCGGGGTCGGTGCTGCCCGCAACGCCTTCTCCAACTCGTCAGCCGTCAGCTTCCCCGACTGTCCTGATCGGAGGATGGCGTCGATGGCCCTCGGCACGCCGTCTACCCGTTCGGACGGTGGCGGGCCCCCGGGTGGGGCTCCAGTCAGAGCAGTCTCCAGGGTCGCCGACAGCGCACGAACGTCACCTGCGGCGTCGGTGGCGGGTGGGCGGCCGAATGCTCCCAACTTGGCGGGATGGGCCCCGGAGTAGGAGACCGCCGAAGGGTCGATTCGCCCGTGGATGGCCCCCTCCGAATGCAATGCGGCCAGGGCTCCGGCCAGGCCGGAGGCGTTGGGGAGGAAGTCGGGCAGGTCTATCGGCCGCTCGGCTGCGACTCGATCGGAGACAGTGGCTCCCCCGGTCCATTCCGATACCGCGTATGCGCCACCGGAGACCGTGGCGACCGTGAAGACCCGAGCCAGGTGGGCGTGTGAGGTCTTGGCCGCGCCACTGACCGACTCGACGAACTGACGTCGACGCTCGGGCGTCGACTCGGGCCCGAGGCTCCGGATCAGAACAGGTCTATCGAGCGAGGTGTCGGTGGCAAGCCACTCCTCGATGTCCCCGTCTCTTCCCAAGCGGACTTCGAGCGAGTATCGGTCGGGTATGGACGCCGGCACCCGAGTAGTTCAGCAGCTAGCTGCGGTCATGACGAAGGACCTCGAGCGCGGTCCGGGTGTCGGCGAAGCCGAGACGCTCGTAGAGACGCTTCGCCGTGGTGTTCCCAGGTCTCACGTTGAGCACGATCGATTGTGACCCGGTGGAGGCGCCCCAATCGACGGCTGCCGCGACGAGCTCGGCCCCGAGTCCCCGTCCGGTCTCCTCCGGTCTCACCGCGATGCGGTGCAGGTAGACGGTTCCCCATTGCGCCCCGACGATGCAGTATCCGGAGAGACGCCCCGCGGTCCTGGCCGTCAACAGCACGGTGGTCTTGTTGGTGTGGTGGGCTTCCGCCAGTCCAAGCCGGCTCATACCCCAGAAACCCTCGAAGGCGAGACGGTCTAGTTCGAGGACTTCGTCCCAATTCGGGTCGTCCTCGACGCCGACTCCGCCGGAACCCGGAGGTGGAGATCCGAGCCCGAGGCTGCGCTCCATGACGTCGAGGGTGGAGTAATCGGTGAAACCGGCCCTCTTCCATACCCGTGTCGATCCCGGGTAGAGAGCTGGTGAGTAAACCGAGCCCGGTCCCATGTCGCGGAGGCTTCGAGTCACCGCGGTCAGGAACTCGGCACCCCCTCGCTCGAGGCGGACCATCGGTTCGGTCACGGAATCGTTCCACGGCCGGGCGCGCGCCCTGAGCCAACCTGCGCTGAGCGTGATCGGACCCGGCCAGGAGCCCTCGACACGGAGAAGGGTCGCCACTTGTGCGAGAGTAAGGACATGGAGGTCGTAGTTGCCATCCATCCTTCGGCGCTGCGTCACGACACCGGCCCCCGTCATCCGGAACGGGCGGCTCGGGTCGGGGCGGTGCTCGAGGGTGTCCGAGACTCAGGGCTGACCTTCGACGAGATCGTGGCTCCGCCCATCGAGCGCAGTGAGTTGGCGCTGGTGCACGACTCCTCGTACATCGAGATGATCGAGAAGTTCTGTCAGCTGGGTGGTGGCGCCCTGGACATGGACACGTTCGCCGGCCCGGCGACGTGGGACGCGGCGCTCACCGCCGCCGGAGGAGTTCGGGTGCTGGTCGAAGAACTGGTCGAGCGATCGGATGCGACCGGATTCGCGGTTTCCAGGCCGCCAGGTCATCACGCCATGCCCGACCGGGCCATGGGGTTCTGCATCTTCAACAACGTCGCCGTGACCGCCGCCTACCTCCGGTCGCGGAGGGAGCGGGTGGCCATCCTCGACTGGGACGTCCACCACGGCAACGGAACCCAGGCGATGCTCGCCGACGACGCCGGTGTCCTCTACGCCTCGATCCACCAGGACGGCTTCTATCCCTTCGAAGGGCACATAGATGATATCGATCGAGGGGACGCCAAGGGAACGGTGGTCAATATCCCCCTCCCGGCGGGCACCGCCGGGGACATCTACCGCCGGGGCTGGGAGGAGCTGGTGCTGCCGGTCGTCGCCCAGTTCGGCCCTGATTGGGTCCTCGTCAGCGCGGGGTTCGACGCCCACGCCAACGACGAGCTGGCCAGCTTCTTCCTCGAATCCCCCGACTACGGGTGGATGGCGTCTCGGCTCGCCTCGATTCACCCGCCCGGTCGGACCATCTTCGCCCTGGAGGGGGGCTACGACCTCACCGCGCTCCGTGAGTCGGCGCGCCAGGCGCTGCTTGGGCTCGAAGGAGCCAACGCGACCACCGGGTCGCATCGCCGGTCTCCCGACCGGGCGGCGTCGGCCCTCTCCGCTGCCGCGGAGGCGATCGGTCGCCACTGGCGGGTCTGAACGGGCCCAATTCCTCAACTCTCGCCTGACCAGCGCCGATAACCCGTTTGGAATTAGGCGAGGTAGTGATTGCAATGGAAAACAACATCGACGCCCTGTTGAAGAAGGCCGTGGAACACGGCGCTTCAGATATCCACTTGAAAGTGGGGTCGGCACCGATCGTGAGGATCGAGGGAGTCCTACGCCGTCTCGACGGCTACGACCCGCTGCGTCCTGCCGACACCCAGGCCTACGCCGAGGAGATGTTCACCGAGAAGGCGGCGAGGGACTTCAAAGAGGGAGGCTCGACCGACTTCGCCTACGGCCGACACGAGCTGGGCAGGTTTCGCGCCACCGCGTTCCGTCAGCGTGGCTCGGTCTCGTTGGTCCTTCGTCGAGTGGTCCCGGGCTCGAAGTCGTTTTCCGAGCTGGGTCTGCCCAAGGCCCTGGAGCGCATCTCGGCCGACAAGGCCGGTCTCATCGTGGTCACCGGCCCTTCGGGCTCGGGCAAGACCACGACGATGGCGTCGATAATCGACTGGATCAACTCCAATCAAGGTCGGGCCATCATCACGATCGAAGACCCGATCGAGGTGCTGCATCCTGACAAACGTTCGGTCGTGGTCCAGCGTGAGGTCGGTGTGGACACCGGCGACACGGCCGGGGCGATCCGGGCGGCCATGAGGCATGACACCGACGTGATACTCGTCTCCGAGGTCACCTCGCCGGAGGTGGCGCGGGCAGTCATCGACGCCGCGGAGACCGGTCACCTCGTGGTGACGTCGATGCGGACCAGCGACCCGGCAGACACCATCTCTCGTCTGATCACGATGTTCCCCGAGTCCCAGCAGGGAGTAGTGAGAAAACAGCTCGCCGCCCAGGTCGCGGCGATCATCAGCCAGATCCTGGTCGATGCCGGTGAAGGTGGACAGGTGCTCGCCGTCGAGGTGTTGACCAATAGCGAGCGGACACGGGAGTGGATCGTCGGAGGCGAGGACGCCTCCTTCCTATTCGACGTCATCAAGGAAGGTGGCTTCCACGGGATGCAGACTTTCGATCAGGCGTTGCTCAACCATGTGATCGGTGGATCGGTCAAGCTGGAGGCGGTGCTCCCCCACGCGCGTAACACCCACGAGATCCGGGCGAAGGCGCAAGCCGCAGGCATCGCCATCTGAGGTCGGTGGGCCACGCCCGACTCGCCGATAACCTCACGCGCTGTGATCCCACCGCGGCTCGAGTTTCTCACCAGTCCCGACCTGCCTCCGGTTCAGCTCGCCGAGTTGTTCGGGGAGGCGGGTGAGGAGATATTCCTCGTCGGTGGATCGGTTCGTGACGCCTTTCTCGAGCGGCCCCTGGAGGACTTCGATTTCGCCACTCCCGCCCGCCCCGAGCGGACCGCCGAGATACTGGGGCCGTGGGCCGATGCCGTCTACGAGGTGGGAGCTCGCTTCGGGACGGTGGCGGCACGCAAGGACGGCCGCACCATCGAGGTGACCACATATCGAAGTGAGGTCTACCGGGACGACTCCCGGAAGCCACATGTCACCTACTCGGACGACATCGTCGACGACTTGGGGAGAAGGGACTTCACAGTCAACGCGGTGGCACTCTCACTCCCCGACCTCGAGGCAGTCGATCCGTTCGGGGGTCTGGCCGATCTGGCCCGGGAGACGCTGCGCACGCCGCTCGAGCCCTACATCTCATTCGGAGACGATCCCCTGCGAATGCTCCGCCTGTTTCGTTTCCAGGCGACACTCGGGTTCGTCCCCGATGATGCAGCGGTGGAGGCCGTTCGCCGCATGCGAGCCAGGCTCGAGATCATCTCGGCGGAGCGGATAAGGGACGAACTGAGCAAACTCCTCGTTGCCCCCTCCCCCGGTGAGGCCCTGCGGCTGATCGTAGAGACCGGTCTCGCCGATCACTTCCTCCCTGAGCTTCCCGGCCTGGCGATGCAACAGGACCCCCATCACCACCACAAGGACGTTCTGGCACATACCTTCGCCGTCGTCGACAAGGCTTCGCCCGACCTGACCCTCCGGCTGGCGGCTCTGCTCCACGACATCGGCAAACCCGAAACCAGGGAGTTCGGTTCCGACGGGGTGACATTCCACCACCATGAGGTGGTGGGAGCTCGGATGGCGCGCCATCGGCTCCGGCAACTGCGGTATCCCAAGGAGGTGGTCGACGAGGTCTCCAGGCTGGTCTATCTCCATCTCCGACCTCACACACTGAAGCTCGGATGGACCGACTCGGCGGTGCGCCGCTACGTGCGCGACGCCGGACATCTCCTCGATCGTCTCAACGAACTCGTCCGCTGCGATGTCACCACGGCGAACAAACGCCGGGAGCAGGCGATCCAGAGCCGTATCGACGAGTTGGAAGAGCGGATCGAGGCACTGTCGCAGCAGGAGGAACTGGCGAGGTTGCGCGCTCCGATCGATGGCAATGATGTCATGGCGTATCTCGGCATGGAGCCGGGGCCCGCGGTGGGGGAGATCATGGACCTCCTCCTCGAGAAGAGAATCGACGACGGCCCCTACCCGCGGGCTGAGGCCTATGAAGTCACCCGGGCCTGGGCGGTCGAGCACGGCATGGAGGATCCGGGGCCACCACCGGTGGAAGAGGAGTAGTCGGGGCCGTCTCACCGGCCTCTCCCCTTCGGGTCGGAACCTCCTAGCCTCCTCGCCGTGATCGTTGTAGCGGTACCGGCGCTCGCCCTCGCAATCGTGTCGCTGGCGGCGTTCCTAGGGAGATGGGTGTGGTGGCTGGACGTGCTGGCCAACTTCCGTGCGCAGTATGTGGTGGTGCTCGCCTTCCTCGGGCTGGTCATCATGATGTCGCGATGGCGGAAGGTGGGCTACACGGTGCTGGGGATGGCGGTGGTGAATCTGATCGCGGTGCTTCCCCTCTTCGTCGGCTCGCCGGCCGAGGTGCGCCTCGACTCCCCATCGCTGCGGGTCATGTCGTTCAACCTGCTCTCCACGAACGAGAGCTACTCCGACGTGGTCGAATACATCCAAACCGTTGGCCCCGATGTCGTGTTGTTGCACGAGGCGAGCCGTCCCTGGGAGGTGGCGATGGAGTCGGCGGCGATCGACTACCAGATGATCCGGGCTCGCTCTGACCGGCTCATCTTCGGGACGCTGGTGCTTGTCAGGGGTGACGCCGTAGAAGCCGTCTCCTTCGGGTTCGCCGCCAACAGCCCGCGCGCCGTGGAACTCACCTTCGTCCCCGATGGCTGGGACACGACAGTGTCGATCCTGGGCGTCCACCCATTGGCGCCGACCGATGAAGAACGAGCGGGCTATCGCGATGCCCAGCTGGCCTTTGCAGGGCAATGGGCCTCGGGTCAGAGCGGACAAATCGTCATCGCCGGCGACTTCAACTCCACCCCTTGGTCGTACCCGTTTCGTCGGCTGATGGCGTCGGCCGATCTGGTGAGCAGTCAGGTCGGTTTCGGTCTCCAGCCCAGTTTCTCCACCCAGTCCAACCTCCTCCTGCGGGTTCCCATCGACCATTTGGTGCACTCACCGGACTTCGAGGTGACCGACCGGCGTCTCGGGCCCGATCTCGGGTCGGATCACTTCCCCCTCCTCGTCGACCTCCAGCTCGCCGATTGAGCCGTTGACGCCCTCCGTTTCGCGCATCGAGTGCGCTGAAGCGCGCCATCTGATGCGCGAAGACGGAGGGAGGACCTACCCATCCGGGACGCAGTTAATCTCGGGCCCATGTCCAACCGTTATGCAGAGGCACGACGCCGTCTCGCCGATATCGTGGGGACGGAGGGGATCGCGGTCATTCCTGCAGCCCACGAGGCGATCCGTAACCACGACGTCACCCATCCCTTCCGCCAGGACACCTTCTTCTGGTATCTGACCGGGTTCCACGAGCCGGAGGCCGTGGCGGTGATCGCACCAGATCACGACGAGGGCGACTATGTGCTCTTCGTTCGGCCGAAGGATCCCGACTTGGAGGTGTGGACCGGGATCAGGGCCGGGACCGAGGGGGCCAAGCTCGACTACGCCGCCGATGCCGCCTACGAGCTGAGCGAGTTCGACGACGTGTTGGAGCGGATGATGCACGGCCGGGAGGTCCTCTGGTACGCCACGGGCAACGATCACTACGACGACCGGATCGCTTCGATCGTCAAGAACGCCCGCGTCCACCGAGAGCGGATGGGCGGAACCGTTCCCTCGACGGTCAAGGACGTGTCAGTGCCTCTCGGCGACATGATGCTCTTCAAGAGCGCCGACGAGGTCGAGAGTCTGCGTGAGGCGTGCCGCCTCAGCTCCGAGGGTCACAGTGAGGCGATGCGCTTTGCCCGGGCCGGCATGTGGGAATACCAGGTTCAGGCCGCGCTCGAGTACTTCTGGCGTCTCCGCGGCTCACCTCGAAACGGCTACGCATCGATCGTGGCCTCCGGTGCCAACGCCTGTGTCCTCCACTACGTCGACAACGACGACCAGATCGACGAGGACGACCTGGTTCTCATCGACGCGGCCGCGGAGATCGACGGCTACTCCTCGGACATCACGCGCACGTTCCCCGCCAACGGCGCCTTCTCCGGCACCCAGCGGGCCATCTACGAGGTGGTGCTGAGTGCGGAGCGCAAGGGGATCGACCTGGCGGTGCCCGGCTCGTCGCTGAAGACCATCCACGAGGAGTCGAAGCGGGTCCTCACCGAGGGGATGGTGGACCTCGGCCTCCTCCCCAAGGGAGTCGACGAGTCGCTGGCGATGCACCACTATTCCACCTTCTTCATGCATGGCACCAGTCATTGGCTGGGCCTAGACGTCCACGACCGCGGCGCCTACCGCATCGATGGCGTGTCACGCCCGCTCGAGCCCGGGATGTGCTTCACCGTCGAGCCCGGCATCTACGTGGGTCTCGACAAGGCAAAGATCGAGTTGACCCTGCTCGAGTACGACGTCGACGACTGGAACGAGCGGCGGGTCCGTCTCGGCAGGAAGGCGGCCGCAGCCCATGAGCAAAAGGAGAAAGACGAAGCCGAGAAGATCGAGCACGAGGTTCCCGAGGAGTTCCTCGGCATCGGCGTCCGTATCGAGGACGACATCCTCATCACCTCCGAGGGAAACGAGAACCTGACCGGAGACGTACCCAAAGACGTCGACGCCGTCGAAGCGCTATGCGCCGAGACGTCGGTCCTCCCCTACTAGACCACCGCCGGCACGGCGTAGAGGGCAACGGCCAGGAAGTGGAAAGTGCTGGCCAGGACCACGAAGACGTGGAACAGCTCGTGGTACGAGAAGACCCGCGGGAGCAGCGTCGGCCGCTTGGTCATGAAGAAGACGGTGCCCACGGTGTAGAAGAAACCTCCGATGGCGATGTAGACGATTGCGCCCGGGCCCAGTGAGTCCCAGATTCGGGGTATCCAGAAGATCACGGTCCATCCCATGACCAACTGGAGCGTCACCGAGAGACCGGTCGACACACCCGGAAGCACCAGCTTGAGGGTGATGCCCACGATGGCGATCCCCCACACCAACCCGAGACACCACCACATGGCCTGACCTTCCAGGCCGGCGACGGCGATCGGGGTGAAGGTGCCGGCGACCACGAGATAGATCATCGAGTGGTCGACACGCTGGAGCCGCCTCTTCCACTCCGCGCTCCAAGGGATGGAGTGATACAGCGTCGACACGGTGTACATGACGAGCAGAGCCGTCCCGAAGACGAGCGACCCGACCAACGCGGCCGTGTTTTCCCAGGTGCGATAGACGAGGTAGGCGGTGCCGGCGAGGGTGGCTACGGCCGCACTCCCGTGGAGGAGTCCACGAATCGGGTTCTGCATGCGACCAAGGGTCATCCGCTCCATCACGCGACAGGATATGGCAACGGCCGGGGAATCTGATTCGAACGACCCGACGGTCAACGAACCCTGCGCAGGTACCATGAGTCTTCCGTTATGGCCCTTGGTCTCCTCTACCGCATCTATGAGCGCAACCTCCTCGCCGGGCTCGAGAGGGACCGTCTGCCCAATCACATCGGGGTGGTGCTAGACGGTCACCGGCGTCACGCCCGGGCCGAGGGACTCCCCAGCTACACCGACTCGTACCGTGTCGGCATGGCACGGTTCGAGGACTTCCTGGGCTGGGCCGACGATCTGAAGATCCCCGCAGTCACCGCCTGGGTGCTGTCACCTGAGAACCTGTCCCGACCGGCGGAGGAGCTCGACCCCTATTTCGACGTGCTCATCGACCTCTTCGACCGCCTTCCGGCCAAATGCGCCCAGTACGACATGGCTCTGAAGTTCATCGGCAGTCTCGATCTCCTGCCGGCCCGCCTGGTCGAAGCGGCGAAGAGTGCCGAGGAGCAGCACCCGACGGGGTCGCGCCGTCTCAACGTGGCCATGGGCTACGGGGGTCGGCAGGAGATAGTGGACGCCACCAAGGACCTGGTCGCCCGGCTGGCCGAGGACGGGATTCCCGCCGAGCAAATCGCCGACTACATCGACACCGAATCGTTGGCCAGGCACATGTACTCGGCCGACCTCCCCGACGCCGACTTGATCATCCGCACCTCCGGCGAGTCGCGGCTCTCCGGGTTCTTGCTCTGGCAGTCCGCCTACTCGGAGTTCGTTTTCGTGGACGTGAACTGGCCCGCCTTCCGTCGCGTCGACTTCCTGCGCGCCCTACGCGACTACGAGGGCCGGTCCCGCCGCTTCGGGCAGTGACTCTGAGGGGGGACGACCCCCCTCGAACCCCCCGCAGTGACTCTGAGGGTGGACGACCCCCCTCGAACCCCCCGCCTCGCTCTCGGCTCTGGGACCTCGGGGTAGGGCGCGTATGTAACTCATCCCCGATCGAAGTCGGCCTCAGCCGAGAGCACACTCGATACCACGAGCGAAGCGAGCTAAGCGGTGACCATCCCCGGATGGAGATGGGTGACGTCGCCCAACTGTCGTAGCGAGAAGGCCCAGCCGGTGCTCACCCGGAAGGTGGTCAGTCGTGACACTCCCGTGTGGGGCTGGCGGAACCGATCCCACTCCCAGGGCACCGGATCCAGCCCGAGCAGATGGCCGAGGATGACGGCGTTGGTCCCGGCATGGGCCACGATCACGACCCGGCGGTCGGGGTCGTCGACTTTCCAGAGGTGGCGATCACCGGGGCTGGCGGGATGCACCCCGTGGGAGTCCAAGGTCTCGACCAGACCACCGACCACCCGCTGATGGAAGTCCCGGAACGACTCCCCGGTGGGAAGACCGTCCCACATCTCGTCCATGTTGCGGTAGTTCGCCTTCTCGAGAGCGGCCTCGATGATGTCGACCGGCTCGCCATCCCATTCGGGTGGGTTCTGGATCTCTCGCAGCCAGTCGAAGACCTCCCGGTCCCGGCCCAGCTCCGATGCGATCGGCCCGGAGGTCTCGATGGAGCGGCTCATCGGGGATGCCCACAGCTCATCCACCCCCGGCACGGTGGAGAATCGGTGGCCGACTCTCACCGCCTGCTCGCGACCGAGCTCGGTCAGCCCGGGGTCGTTGCGGGCGATTCGGTCGGGAGCCCAGTCGGGCTGGCCGTGTCTGACGAGAAACAAGTCCATCGGTCACAAATCTATGCGTTGCGGTTTCGTATGACGTCGCCAATACGATGGGGTCGTGGCCCTCGATGCCCTCGTCGACCATCTGACCGCCAACGCCCTTCGCACGGACGGTCCGTTCACCCTGCGCAGCGGTGCCGTCTCCGACTGGTACGTGGACGCCAGGCAGACCACGTTCGACGGAGACGGTGCCCGACGCGTCGGTGAGGCGGTATTGGGCGTTCTTCGTTCCGAGGTCGATGCGGTTGGAGGGATGACGATGGGTGCCGACCCGATCGCGGTGGCCACCGCCATGACCGCTGCCATCCAGGGGCGCGACATCAAGGCGTTCTCGATCCGCAAGGAAGACAAGGACCACGGGACCGGGGGTCGGATAGTCGGCCCGATCGAAATCTCGATGTCGCTGGCGGTGATCGAAGACACCACCACGACGGGTGGGGCTGCCGTGGAAGCGGCCCGGTATCTGCTGGAGCAGGGCTACCGCGTCGTCCAATCGGTGGTTCTCGTCGACCGGTCGGACGGGAAAGCGGCTGCCAACTTCGCCGGGTTGGGGATCGAGCACATCGCCCTGGTCACGCCGGAGGACCTGGGGGTCAGCCCGTGACCGTCGTGGTCCGTCGCTCTGCGCTCAAGATGTGGCTGATGGCCATGGGCGGCATTCCCCTCCTCGTCATCTCCCTCGACGTGCTTACGCGGAGACGCATCACGCGGTGGTTGACCGACCTCATGTTTCGCCCCGAGGACGTCCAGATATTCGAGCCGCGCGACGTCATCTTCGCCTGGGTGATGTTTCTGTTCGGGGCGTTCCTCGTGATCTGGGGCCTCAAGGAGCTGTTCCTCCCCACCAAGGTCGTCGAATGCCGGGACGACGGCCTCGCCGTTCGCATCCAGGGCCCGCATCGTGGTCCCGCCGTCATCGCCTGGGAGAACATCCGCGATGTGGGGGGAGATGTCATCGACGACGACGGCGACGAGATTCCGCTGCTGGTGGTCACCGTCTTCGATCGGGAAGGGCTGCCTGGCAATCCCTGGGGAGCCCGCTGGGTGGAGGAACGCGAGCTCGGGATCATGGCGCAGGACTTCGACGACGATCCCCATCACGTCGCCGAGCGGATCGCCGACTATGCCGTGGATGCGGTGGAGCGCATGAGGCGTCAGACGACGGCCAACCTCTGGAAGGAGGAGTCTTGATGCTGGTCGGTGCCCACACCCCAAACCAGCATCCTCTGGCCGAGGCCGAGTCACGTAACGCCGATTTGGTCCAGATCTTCCTCTCCAACCCCCAAGGATGGAAAAAGCCCATCCCGCGTGTGGACGCCGCAGAGCTGAAGGACTCCTCCATCCCCATCTACGTGCATGCCCCCTACTTGATCAATGTCTGCGCCGACAACAACCGGGTGAGGATCCCGAGCCGGAAGATTCTCCAGGACACCTGTGACGCCGCCAGCGAGATCGAGGCCGAGGCGGTGATCGTCCACGGCGGCCACGTCACCGGAGACGGCCCCCAAGAGGAGGGCATCGACCGTTGGAGGAAGGCGTTGGAGGCACTCGACACCGAAATGACCGTCCTCATCGAGAATACCGCGGGGGGCGACAAGGCGGCCGCCCGCCGGGTCGAGTGGATCAGACGTCTCTGGGAGGAGATCGGGTCGTTCGGGGTGGGGTTCGTCCTGGACACGTGTCACTCCTGGGCCGGCGGCGAGCCGTTCGAAGGTCTGGTGGAACGGGTGATGGACGCCACCGGTCGAATCGACCTCGTCCATGCCAACGACTCGAAGGATCCCCTCGAGTCGCGTCGTGACCGCCACGAGAACCTGGGAAAGGGAAAGATCCCGCCGGAGGACCTGGTCGAGACGATCCGCAGGGCGAACGCGCCGGTGGTGGTCGAGACACCAGGTGGTGCGGAAGAGCAGGCAGCCGACATCGCTTGGATCCGGGCCCGGGTGTCATGAGCATGGCCGCCGGGTTTGCGGAGAGGCGCGCCGAGCGCCGGACCAAGGTGGCCGTGCTCTTCGCCGACCGCACTGATCGGGCCCTCGACCTCCTCGAGCTGCTGGAGATGGCATGGCGCGGCACCCGGGGTGAGGTGACCCCGCCAGAGGAGCTCATCGACGACATACTCCTTCTCAGCGAGGGAAACCTCAGGCTGTTGATCCGGTGGGCGAGACTGGCGGTCACCGACTGGCGCGACGTGCAAGTGGCCGCCGAAAACGCCCGCTCCGGCGGCTGAGCCTTCCCGGTTCGCCACGCACGAGCCCGCGGGTAGCCTTCGGGGCAAATGACCAAGGTAACTGCACCCGGGATCCTGGACCGTAAGGGCGGGCCCAAGATCACCATGGTGACCGCATACGACTATCCGGGAGCCGTGATCGCCGACCGCGCCGGTGTCGACATCGTGCTCGTCGGCGACTCCGTCGCCAACGTCGTCCACGGGATGGAGACGACCCTGGAGATCGGTCTCGACGAGATCGTTCTCCACACCAGGGCCGTCAAGCGGGCGAAGCCCGACACACTGGTGGTGGCCGACATGCCGTGGCTCAGTTTCCACCTGGGGCCCGAGGATGCAGTGCGCAACGCCGGCCGCCTCGTCCGCGAGGGTGGGGCCGAGGCGGTCAAATTGGAGGGCGGGAGAAAGCGACTTCCCGTGATCGAGGCCATCCTCGACGCCGAGATCCCCGTGATGGGCCACGTCGGGCTCACTCCCCAGTCGGTCCACGCCATGGGTGGCTTCAAGGTCCAGGGCAAGGTGGTCGCTGCCGCCCGGGAGATGATCGATGACGCCAAGGCCCTCTCGGATGTCGGTTGCTTCTCGATCGTCATCGAAGGCGTCCCCGACCTCCTCGGCGAGATCATCACCAAGGAGGTCGATGCTCCGACGATCGGCATCGGTGCCGGTCCCCATACCGACGGTCAGGTCCTGGTTTTCCACGACGTCCTCGGACTGGGATCGGGCCGGTATCCGAAGTTCGTCCGCCAGTACGCCTCACTCGCCGATGACGCAGTCGCCGCCCTCGAGAAGTTCAAGGCGGATGTCGAGTCCGGGTCGTTCCCGGGTGACGACGAGAGTTACCACGCCCCGGCGGAAGTCGTCGACGAACTGCTCAAAGGACTCTGAGACTCCTCGCCCTCTCCATGCTGATGGTCGCCGCCTGCGCGGCGGAGCCCAGCACCTTGGATGGATTCGACCGGACCGAGGCCGAGATCGACGGAAGATCGCTGACGCTGTTGGTCGCCGACACATCCATACAGCGCAACCAGGGGCTCCGCGGAGTCGATGCCATGCCGGAGGGAATCGACGGCATGCTCTTCGTGTTCGAGACACCTCGGCCGGCGACCTTCGCGATGAGTGAGACCGTCATCTCCCTGGACGTCTGGTGGTTCGATGGCGAAGGCATCTTGATCGGCTCGGCTCCGATGACGCCGTGTCATTCCGACCCCTGTCCCACCTATGCGTCTCCCGGTGTGGTGAAGTGGGCGCTCGAGACCCCGACCGGGGAGATCGAGCTGACGGCGGGCGACAGGCTCTTGGTCGATCATGATGGTTGACATCGTGCCGTCTACTCGGGCCCGGATCGCGGCTGACTCACCCGACTGGGGAAAAGGCCCGGGACGGTCTAGCATTTCCACCATATCCGGCGACTCGCGCCGCCGGCCCCTGCTCCACCGAGCTGGTGGGGCCTTCCGTATGGATGTCCACAGGAGGTGTGATGCGCGAATACGAACTGATGACGATTCATCGGCCGGACCTGGCCGAGGACGACGTCGAGTCGAAGATCAACGAGCTCGAGACCTACCTCACCAACAGGGAGGCAGAGGTCACCAAGCGGGACCTGTGGGGGAAGCGACGCTTCGCCTACGAGATCGACCATCTCAGCGAGGGTTACTACTCCGTAGTCTCCTTCCGAGCTGGTGCCGACGCCGTGGCAGGCGTGGACCGGATGCTTTCACTCGCAGACGAGGTGGTTCGCCACAAGATCGTCCGTGTCGGTGAGGAGTGACTGGATTCTGTCCCGGCGAACCGGCATAGTCGGTAGCGGGACTGAGCAGAGGAGAACTCGATGTCAAGCAATATCACTTTGATCGGAAACCTGGTCGACGATCCAGAGCTGCGCTTCACGCCGTCCGGTGTCGCCATGGCGAAGATCCGCATGGCCGTCAATCGGCGTTGGCGGGATCAGTCGGGCGAGTGGCAAGAGAACACCAGCTTCTTCACCGGGACCATCTGGCGTGAGCAGGCCGAGCAGGCCGCCGAATCGCTCCAGAAGGGAGCCCGGGTCATCGTCAGTGGTCGACTCGAACAGCGGAGCTGGGAGAACGAGCAGGGCGAGAAGCGTTCTGTCGTGGAGGTGCAGGTCGACGAGATAGGGCCGTCCCTCCGTTGGGCGACCGCCACCGTCAACAAGACACAGCGTCAGGACAACTGGTCAGACAACCGGCAGTCGGCCGGCGCCAGCACGCCCTCGGCGCGTGAGGAATATGGGCCCGACGAGGCCCCCTTCTAGGAGGATCTGATGGCTCGTAAGAACAGGAGAACCCCGCGCGTATCGACACGCGGGCGGCGACAGGACTTCCGGCGCGGCAAGCCCAAGCCCTGCACGATCTGTCCCGAGGGCATGGTCGACTGGAAGGACACCGCATTCCTCCGCAAGTACGTCTCGGATCGGGGCAAGATCCGCGGCCGCCGCGTGACCGGGCTGTGCCCGCAGTGCCAGCGGAAGGTGGCGGTGGCGGTCAAGAACGCCCGTGAGATGGCTCTGCTCCCCTACGTGGGTGGGCGATGAAGCTCATCCTCACCGCTGACGTAGACCCGCTGGGAAAGCGTGGCGATGTTGTCGACGTCGCCGACGGGTACGCCCGCAACTTCCTCCTCCCCAAGCAGAAGGCGATCAAGGCCAACGCCGGCGCCATCGCCCAGGCCGAGGCGATCCGTGAGGCTCGCATCGAGGCAGAGCGGATGGCCAAGGAGCGAGCTGAGAACATCGCCACCCAGCTGGTGGGTAGCCGGGTGGTGCTCGCCGCCCAGGCGGGTGACGAGGGCCAGCTCTACGGATCCGTGGGCGTGTCCGACATCGTGGAGGGTATTCATCGGTTCACCGGGATCGAGGTGGACAGGGGCCAGATCCACATCGAGAAGCCGATCAGGGCGATCGGGCTCCACGAGATCCAGATCAAGGCCCACCCCGAAGTCGAGTTCCCCCTCACCCTCGACATCATCCCGGCCTAGCGACGCGTCCCCGAACTTTCCTAATGCACCAGGGCCGAATATCCGGCCCTGGCTCCACAGAAGGGTCACCGGATAGTGGCTGTTTTCCCGTTCTAACGTTCGATTTCGCGTTTCTGACCCAGATACTTCCATCGCGAAAATGAATCCGGAGGTCGGGAAAATCAAGGACGGTTTGGTGTTGGTGCCGACGATGCCGTGGGCCTATGTTGCCTTCACTTCCCCCCGCTGCTGGCGGTACGACTTATCCGCCCGGGCGGGGTCTTGCGTGTCGAGACCCGAAGATCTGTCGGTGGCGCATGCTCGAATGGAGGACGAGGACTTAGATGACCACAGTTGGCGATCAAACCCAGATGCGACCCGGCTATCGGAGCCCGCCTCACTCCCGGGAGGCCGAGGAGTCGGTGATCGGCGCACTCCTCCTCTCCGAGGAGGCGGCCAACGAGGTCATGGACCGTATCCACCCCGAGGACTTCTATGTTCCGGCGCACCAGGCGATCTTCGAGTCGATGCGCGAGCTATTCGACGCCAATCAGGCGATCGATGCCGTCACGGTCTCCGAGTCGCTGCGTCGACGGGGGGAGCTGGAGAAGGTCGGTGGGGTCCAGTACTTGACCCGTCTCGTCGACATCGTCCCGTCGACCTCGAACGTCACCTATTACGCCGGGATCGTCGAGGAGCATGCCAAGCGTCGCGAGTTGATTCGAGCCGGTGCCGCAGTCACCGACTTCGCCTTCAGCATCGACGACGAGATCTCGAGTGTCCTCGACCGGGCCGAGCAGGCGGTGCTCGGGGTAGCCGAGCGGCGTTCGTCACAGACACTCCTCGAGGTGGGGCCCATGTTCCAGGACGTCCTCGAGCACATCGAGCTGTTGGAACAGCAGGGGAGCGACATCACCGGTCTCGCCACCGGGTTCGTCGACCTCGACAAGAAGCTGGCCGGTCTCCAGCCCTCCAACCTCGTGGTAATTGCTGGAAGACCGGCGATGGGAAAATGCCTTGGTGGCGCGACTCGCGTGCTCGACCCAACATCGGGAGCACTTCGCCGCATAGACCAGCTCACCTCGGTGGGGACCGTGGTGTCGCTTGCCGAGAACACTCTCGCGCTGCTTCCAGGCCGCCAAGTCGGTTGGCTGGATCAGGGCATCCAGGAGACCTTCGAGGTGACGACCCGGCTGGGACGCACCATCACGGCTACTGCCAATCACCCGTTCAAGACCATCGACGGTTGGAGTGAGCTCGAGACCCTCACCCGGGGAAAGGAGATCGCCGTCCCCGGACTCATCGAGACCGACTCTTCTGTTGCCGAGTTGACCGATGCCGAAGTTGCTCTCCTCGGATACATGATCGGCGACGGGACTATCACCGCTCTGACTCCATTGTTCACCAATACCAACCCCGAGCTGATCAACGACATCAGTGAATGGGCTCGCGAGCTGGGTTTGGAGTTGTCACAGGATCGCGAAGCGTTCGGTTACCGGTTGCGACGCAGCGATGGTCCCGGGAGACCAAACGAACTGACGACCCTTCTCCGTGAACACGGTCTCCATGGTCGCACCGCCCACCACAAGCATGTCCCTGACGTCATCTTTCGCGCCCCGAAAAGGCAGATCGCCTTGTTCCTCAATCGGCTCTATGCCTGTGACGGAAGTGCCTGGATCGACAAGGACAACCACCGGATCGAGTACTGCACGGTCTCCGCGCAGCTGGCCGACGACATCCAGCATCTCCTCCTCCGTTTCGGGATCGTGGCCAAGAAGAGACGCCGGATGGTCGGGTACCAGGGGAGTCGTCGCCTGGCGTTCGACATCTCGTTCCAGGATCCAGACAACGTCGAGAAGTTCGTCGGGCACATCGGCGCGTACGGGAAGTTGGAGCGAATGGCCGACGTCCTCCAGGTCGCTCTGAATCGCAAGGTGAATGCCGCCGCCCACCAGCTCCTTCCAATGGAAGTGTGGGACATGGTCATTGCCGAGAAGGGCGAGAGGAGTTGGGGAGACATCTCCGAGGCCACGGGTCGTCCCCGCAACCACAACTGGCATGTCAAGAAGCGTCGACTCTCGAAGCGACTGCTTCGTGAGATCGCCAAGACGCTCAACAGCGATCGACTCCTCACTCTCGCCAACTCCGACATCGTCTGGGATCCCATCGTCTCGATCGAGCCGACCGGTCCACAACCCACATACGATCTGACCATCGACGGACACCACAACTTCGTCGCCAACGACGTCGTGGTCCACAACAGCTCGTTGACCATGAACATCGCCACCAATGCTGCCGCCGCCGGTGAGCCAGTGGCCATCTTCTCCCTCGAGATGTCGAAGGAGGAGATCGTCCAGCGCATCCTCTCCTCGGTGGGCAAGGTCGACTCGATGAAGCTGCGCTCGGGTCAGCTCGGGCCGCTCTGGCAGCGAGTGGTCGACGCCGCCGGACGGATGTACAAAGCACCCATATACATCGACGACTCCCCGGTGGTCACCGTCACCGACATCCGGGCCAAGTGTCGCCGTCTCAAGCGGAGGAAGGGGCTGTCACTGGTCGTCGTCGACTACCTCCAGCTGATGGAGGCCCACGGCCATGAGAACCGGCAGCAGGAGATCGCCCAGATCTCGAGGAACCTGAAGAACCTGGCCCGCGAGCTCGAGGTCCCGATCATTGCGGTCTCCCAGCTAAACCGCTCCCTCGAGTCGAGGGAGGACAAGCGGCCGCGGCTCTCCGACCTCCGCGAATCTGGGTCGATCGAGCAAGACTCCGACGTCGTGATGTTTGTCTACCGGCACGAGTACTACCACCCCGAGGACCAGGACAAGAAGGGGATCGCCGAGGTGATCGTGGCCAAACACCGCGCCGGCTCCACCGGTCCGGTGGAGATGACCTTCCAGCCCGAGTTCACCCGCTTCGCCAATCTCGGCCGCGACGTCAGCTGAGCCGGTGGTGGTGCGTGCGGCAGCCGGAGGCTGCCGCAGGGGGTTCGTCACTTGCCCGGGAAGCCTGTGGACGCTTCCGAGTGGGGACTCAGATGGGCGAGGATTCGCTCTCATTGTGCCGATCGTCGAGCCGTCTCGGGGTCGGGACCTCGGACCAATTCGAGAAAGCGCGGTTTGACTAGTTCGTGTCGAAGTCGCGATGGGAGCGGCTCGCCGTCGGCCCCGTTTGTCCCTGGTACTTGCTGCCCAGCTCGGGGGAGCCGTAGGGGAACTCCGCCTCGGTGGTCATCTGATAGAAGCTGATCTGGCCGATCTTCATCCCCGGATAGATTGCGATCGGCAGGGTGGCCACGTTCGACAACTCCAGGGTGATGTGGCCCTCGAACCCGGGATCCACGAAGCCTGCAGTCGAGTGAATCAGCAGGCCGAGACGCCCCAGGGACGACTTGCCCTCGAGTCTCGCCACCACGTCACCGCCCAGCTTCACCCGCTCCAGGGTCGACCCGAGGACGAACTCACCGGGGTGGAGCATGAACGCCTCGTCCCCGACCTCGACCAACTGGGTCAGATCCTCCTGTGGCGATCGAGGGTCGATCTCGGAGTACTTGTGGTTGACGAACACCCGGAATCCGTCACCCACCCGAAGGTCGACGGAGGAAGGCTGCACGAACGACGGATCGAAAGGATCGATCTGTATCGACCCGGATTCGATCGCTTCGCGGATCGAGCGGTCGGAGAAGATCACTGATGTTCCAGGTGGTGGGTCACTTGGAGCGGGCGACGGGAATCGAACCCGCGTCTTGAGCTTGGGAAGCTCACGTTCTGCCATTGAACTACACCCGCGCGGGGGCAAGAGTAGCGCCGACCCGATGATTGGCACACCGGTTCCCGGCTGCGCTGCCGGTGATCCCGGGTCCGGTCTCACTACCTTTGGCAGAGACGTCGATGGGAGCACCTGTGGAATCCGAGCCGATCCCCGCCTGGTTGACCAGGTGGGGAAACATCGCATGGCGTCTGATTGCCATCGGCGTGGTCGTCTACTTCGGTTTCCGCGCCCTCACCACGATCAGCGTCGTGATTTTGGCCTTCGTCGTGGCCATGTTCCTGGCGGCGGTCCTCTGGAAGCCTTTCAACTGGCTGAAAGAGCGGGGTCTCCCTCCGGCACTGGCCAGTCTCCTCACCCTGATGGGGGCGGTTGCCGTGATCGTCGGCGTCGTCACCTTGATCGTGCCCCAGGTAGCCGACAACTTCGAAACCCTTGCCGATGATGTCGGGGCAATGGTCTCCAGCGGGCGTGACTGGCTGGTCAACGGGCCGCTGGGGCTGACCGAAGCCCAAATCGACGACTACTGGGAGACCTTCACCGAATGGGTGCAGACCGTCGGAGGCAACACCCTCCTCGGCGGGGCGACCGCAGTTCTCGAACTCGTGACCGGCACGGCGCTGGCCGTGGTCATCACCTTCTTTCTGCTCAAGGATGGGAGGGCCCTGGTCGACGGGCTCGAGCACAGGCTCACGTCTCAGGTCGCCGACAAGGTCGAGACCGGCTTCCGCGTGGGCCGCAACACACTGTCTCAATACATGGGGGGGATTGCCATCATCGGGCTGTTCGACGCATTTTTCATCGGGCTGGCGCTGTGGCTGGTGGGTGCGCCGCTCGTCTTCCCGCTCGCCGTCATCGTGTTCTTCGGCGCCTACATCCCCCTGGTCGGCGCCTTCGTGTCGGGCTTGCTGGCCGTCGCGGTCGCTTTCGTCAACGGTGGCTTGACCGACGGGCTCATCATCCTGGTAGTGGTGGTAGCAGTGCAGCAGATCGAAGGCGATGTGCTGATGCCACTCGTCTTCGGTCAGACCCTTCGCCTCCACCCCTTGGTGATCCTGGTCGGCGTCACCGCCGGTGGGCTCGCCTTCGGGCTGTTCGGGGCCTTCCTGGCCGTGCCCTTGGTCGCGGTGGCAGTGGCGATCCACGAGGCGGTCGCCGACGACCCCGAATCGGGACTGCTGAGTTTGGCGAGAGGCTGATCTCCCGGTGACTGCCGCCCATGGAGAGGGGGTCGGGTCGACCACACCGAGACCGACGACCGGGGCTTTTCCCGCCGATGAGTACACCGCGCGGATGGAGCAGGTTCGGACGCTGATGGGCTCGGGGGAACACGACCTCGACGCGCTGGTCGTGGCCAGCCCCGAGAACATCTACTACCTGATCGGTCTCAACCATCAGGGCTACTTCGCGTTCACGATGCTCGTCGTGCCCCGCCAGGGCGAGCCGATCCTGCTCACCAGGAGGATGGAGGCCTACACGATCAGCCAGCAAGCCCCGGACGTGAATCACATCGGATACGGCGACGACGAGGACGCCGGGACGGCGGCGGTCCAGGCTTTGCGTAACATGGGGTTCACCGGGGGTCGGGTCGGTGTCGACCGCTCCAGCATGTTCCTCCCGGCCGGGGTTTGGGAGGAGATGGAACGCGGCCTTCCCGATGTGCAGTGGGTGGACACCAGCCGGTCGCCCAGCACGGCCGATCGGTTTCGCGCCGGCCTCGTCGACGAAGTCCGTCTGGTCAAGTCGGAGCGCGAGATCGCATACATTCGCAAGGCGGCATCGATCAGCGATCGTTCGGTGGCTGCCGCCCTGTCGACGGCAGGGGTGGGAGTGAATGAGATGGAGGTCGCTGCGGCGGCGTACCGGGAGATGATCCTGGGCGGGGGTGAGTACCCGGGGTTCGTTCCGCTGATCAGATCGTCGGAGACCCTGCATCAGGAGCACTCGACCTGGCGTGACCGGCACCTAATGCCCGGTGAGGCTCTGTTCGTCGAGCTGTCGGGTGCCAGCGCTCGCTATCACGCTCCCCTCACCCGCATGGCTTATCTCGCCAGGGCTGAACCAGGGGCGGGCCGCGCCCGCCAGTTGGCCCTGGCGGCGTTCGATGCGGTGGTTTCCAAGCTTCGACCAGGGGTGGTCACCGGGGAGGTATACGACGCCTGGCAGGAAGTGGTCGACGACCGGCTCGGCCACGACCGTCTCCAGAGACACCACTGCGGCTATTCGGTGGGGATCGGGTTCCCTCCCAGTTGGGTGGGCAGCTCCACGGTTCTCGGGATTCGCCGCGGTGGCCGGGTCGAGATTGCGGCAGGGATGACCTTCCACGTCCTGTCCTGGATCACTGACCCCGCTCTCGGGGATTACTTCACCTCGGACACGGTGATCGTGGGACAGGACGGAGCCGAGGTCGTCACCACGACCCCACGCGATCTCGTCATCGCTTGACGGTTCCCTTATGGTGGCCAGACGGCCACGAGGAGGAGACTTGATGAAGATCGTTGTGCCCCTCGACCTCTCCGAGGTCTCGACGAAGGCGATCGAGCCTGCGGCTGACATCGCCCGCGGGGTAGGGGACCAGCTCCTGTTGGTCACGGTCGCCGGAGAGAGGCTGCGCACCGATCTCCGCAGCCTCGCGGAGTCGGAGGGGACCGCCGTGCCCGAACTGATCCAGCAGTATCTGGAGAGTACCGTATCGGAGCTGAACGACGTCGACGTCGACTACAAGGTGATTCCCGGCGAGACCGCCGCGGGAGCCCTGGTGGACTTCGCCGATGAACAGGACGACGTCCGCATGATCGTCATGGCCACCCATGGCCGCACGGGGGTGGATCGGTGGCGGCTGGGCAACGTGACCGAGAAGGTGGTGCGTCATGCCACCGTCCCGGTGATGGTGATCCCCACCCGCACGAAGGCATAAGCACCGCTTTTCGCGCATCGACTGCGCTGAAAGAGCTCGATGCGCGAAGACGTCTCAGTCGATCTCGTCGCTGGCCTGCCAGGCCAGAGGGCCGGTCCCGGTCGGGTCGACGCGGATGAGGATCAGTGAACCCGGGGGGGCGTCCACTGTTCCCAGGTCGGGCGGCCACAGCCCGGCTTCGGTCGCCGTAGCGGCCAGCTCGAAGCCGTCCTCACCCCAGGCCACGTACTCCAGCAGTGAGTCGGGATCGTCGAAGTTCTCCGACAAGGCCAGCGCCAGCTCCCCGCCGCTCGTGGAGATGTCACCGAGCCGCCTCATGCTGAACAGGATCGAGGCCCGGGGCTCGATGATGAAGATGTTGAACCGGAACTGCTCTCCGTCTCGATAGGCCCAGAGGCCCTCGGTGCGCACCATGTCCTCTCCGGTGTTCTCGATGACGATAGAGTTGAGCTCGAAGTCGACGGCGACCAGCTCCAGGTTCTCGAGGGGAGACGCCTCGGGATCGTCGCCACCGCATGCGGGCACGGCCAGGAGCAGCGCAGCGAGCAGGATGACCAGGGCTTTCCGCTCAGATCGCAGCTGACTTTCTCTCCTCATGTATCGGATAGTCTCTCACCTAGTCCTTCCATCATGTCGAGGCAGGCCTCGAGCTGTTCGAGGTCGATGTATTCGTCGGGTTGATGGGCGACTTCGATCGCTCCCGGACCGCACACCACGGCAGGGATGCCAGCCATCTGGTAGATGCCGGCCTCGGTCCCGAATGGCACAGTGCCGGTCTCCTGTGTGCCCAGGAGCTCCCGCATCATCTGGACCGCCGCCGACGACAGGTCGTCTTCGAGACCGTCGATCTCTCCTTCACGTACGGTCACCAGTGACGCCCCGGGTCCCATGACGGAGCGCAGATCCTCTTCCAATGCTTCGATCTCGGCGAGGGCGAAGCTGGCGTCGGCGCGATTGACGGGTCGCATCTCCCACTCGATGACGCACTCGCCGGCGAGCACGTTGCGGGCCGAACCGCCCGAGATGGTCCCGGTGCTGATAGTGGTGTGCGGAGGGTCGTATGGGCAGGACGCGGGGGACCGCTTCTTCATCTCCTCACCCAGCTCCATGAGACGACCGATGAAACGTGCTGCATGGTGGACCGCGTTCACCCCCAGCTCTGGCTGGGAGCCATGGCCCTCCACTCCCGTGATGATGGTCGTGTACTCGTAACAGCCCTTGTGGGCGGTGATGATGCCCATCTCGGTGGGCTCCCCGACGATGGCGACCGCCGGCTTGGGACCGCGCCACAGGAGGTCGTCGATCAGCGCGGGGGCGCCGCGGCATCCCACCTCCTCGTCGAAGGTGAGGGCGATGTGGATCGGACGGGTCAATTGCATCTCGGCGAAGGTGGGTGCCATCGCCATGGCACAGGCGATGAATCCCTTCATGTCCGCCGTGCCTCTCCCGTAGATCTTTTGATCACGCCGCATGGCGACGAACGGGGCACCGGTCCAGTCGGACTCGTCGGCGGGGACGACGTCGGTGTGTCCGGAGAGCACGACGCCTCCGTCGATGACCGGCCCGATGGTGGCTAGGAGGTTGGCTTTCTGTCGGTCCTCGTCGTGGGTGAGTCTCAGGTCCGACGCGTGCGGCTCGAGGTGGCCTGCGGCGTATTCGATCAGGTCGAGATTGGACTCCGAGGTGACCGTGGGAAACCCGACCAGATCACCGAGGATCAGCATCGCCGGGTCCCGGAGACGGTTCACGAGGCCCGTCCCAGTATCCGGGTCACGTCGTCGCGGTACTCATCGACCAGCCGGACGATCGTGGTGTGGTCGACCATGGCACCGGTGGCGACCAGGGCGACGTGATCGCCGAATAGGTCCCGATCCCGGCTCATGAGAGCTGCAATGGGCGTTGCTCCTGCTCCCTCCAACATCAGCCTCTCTTCGATGACCGCCTCGGCCATCCCCAAGCCGATCTCCGCCTCGGTGACGAGGACCAGTTCGTCCACGAAGTCGCGCACCATCTCGAACGAGTGATGATTGTCCAGCGTGATGCCGCCCTGGAGGCTGTCGGCGAGACTCTCCACCTCCGGGATCGCCACAGGTCGACCCGCCTGCAGGCTCTCGTACATCGCCGCTCCCCGGTTCATCGACACCCCGACCACCCGAGTGTCGGGGGATAGGCTCTTCACCGCCTGGGCGATGCCTGCCATGAGGGCCCCACCCGAGACAGGAACCACCACGGTGTCGACCTGGGGCCAGTCTTCGACGATCTCGAGCCCGATCGTGCCCTGTCCCGCCGTGGTGAGCGGGTCGTTGATCGGGTCGACGAGGAGAGCGCCCTCTCGTTCGAGGGAGCGGGCCAGGTCGGCTGCTTCGTCCTGGGACTCGCCGATCAGACGGACGGTCGCTCCCATCGCAGCCAGCGAATCTCGCTTGTCGACGGTGGTGTTGTGCGACATGCACACTGTCGCCGGCAGGCCGAGGGTCGCGGCCACGTAGGCCACCGCCCGTCCGTGGTTGCCGGTGGAGTAGGCCACCACGCCCTTGGCTGGGTCGATGTGCTCGTGGCTGAGGATGACGTTCGCCGCGCCGCGCACCTTGAAGGCGCGGGTGGGCTGGGTCGTCTCCAGCTTGAGCCGGACCTCGGCGTCCCTGGCACCGCCGAGGCCGAACGATGGGACCATCGGGGTCCGGTTGGCGACCCCTTCGATGCGCTTGGCGGCCTGACGGATGTCGTCGAGCGTGGGCCAGTGGGGAGCGGTCATGGCTTCACGAACAGTTGTCGCGGGTAGTTGGCCAGGGTCTCTGCCGGGCCCGACTCCTTGATGAGGATCGACTCGGTGATCTCGAGACCCCAGTTCTTCATCCACAGGCCGGGCATGAAATGGAACGTCATCCCGGGCTCGAAGACGGTGTGGTCGGTGAGCCGGATGGAGATGGTGCGCTCACCCCAGTCGGGGGGATAGCTGAGCCCGATCGGGTACCCACAACGGCCCTCGCGCGTGATGCCCGCCCTGTCGAGAGACGAGTAGAGGGCGGCGGCCACATCGGAAGCGCGGTTTCCGGGCTGGGCCGCCTCCAGTCCTGCCTCGAGCCCTTCGACCAGCGCCTTCTCTGCATCCAGCATCTCCTGGGGCGGGCTTCCCAGGTAGACGGAGCGGCATAGCGGGACGTGGTAGCGGCGGACACAACCTGCCAGCTCGAAGAACGTGCCTGCATTGTTCTCGAAGGGTCTGTCATCCCAGGTCAGATGGGGGGCTGAGGCGTCCGCGCCGGTGGGAAGCAGGGGCACGATCGCCGGGTAGTCGCCGCCGTAGCCGTCGACCCCTCGGATCGAGGTCCGGTATACCTCGGCGACCAACTCGTTCTTGGGCAGTCCCGGCTCGACCATGGCGAGGATGGTGTCGTGTGCTCTCTCGACGATGCGTGCCGCGGCCCGCATGTACTCCAGTTCCTGTTCCGACTTGACCGCCCGCTGCCAGTTGACCAACCCGGTGGCATCGAGGAAGGTGGCCTCGGGGAGCCCGGCGGTCAGGTGATCGTGGGCGGCTGCGGAGTAGTAGTAGTTGTCGAGTTCGACCCCGACCCGGGCCGAGCCGAGGTCGTTGACCTTCAGCATCTCGGCCAGATGCTGGTGGGGGTGGATCTCGGTCGATTGGACGAAGTCGTCGGGGTAGCCGACGATGCTCGACTCCCCCATGTAGACGGTGCGCATGGCCCCATGGGAGTCCATGAGACGGCCCCACCAGATGGGGTCACCGTCGTGGGTGATGATCACCGCCTGGTGGGTGTAGAACGACCAGCCGTCATACCCGGTGAGCCATGCCATGTTGGACGGGTCGGTGGCGACCAGAACCTCGATGCCGGTGGAGTCCATGGCCGAGCGCACCTTGGCCAGGCGACTGGCGTACTCCTCCCGTGTGAAAGGCAACGGCACGTCCGGCATGGAATGCCCCTTCGATCTCAAATGTGACTAATGGCTCAGAACCGCCTGCAGGAAGCTCTTGGTTCTCTCGTGATCGGGATCCTTGAAGATCTTGTCCGGTGGCCCCTGCTCGAGGATGCGGCCCCTGTCGAACATGAGGACCCGATCGGCCATCTCGGAGGCGAATCCCATCTCGTGGGTAACCAGCATCATCGTCATGTCGCCGCTGGCTGCCAGCTCGCGGAGCACGTTGAGGACTTCCCCGACCAGCTCAGGGTCGAGGGCCGAGGTCACCTCGTCGAAGAGCATCACTCTGGGCTCCATGGCCAGCGATCTGGCGATGGCGACCCGCTGTTTCTGCCCGCCGGACAGTTCCGCAGGGCGGTGGTCGAGCTTGTCGCCCAGGCCAACCCGGTCGAGCAGCGCCTTCGCTTTCTCGGCCGCCTCGTCCTCTTTGAGGCCCTTCACCTTCATCGGGGCGAGCATCACGTTCTCCCGCGCCGACATGTGGGGGAAGAGGTTGAAGTGCTGGAAGACCATCGAGATGTCGGAGCGCACCAAGCGGATGTGCTTCTCAGAGGCCCGCACCAGCTTGCCGTTCTTCTCTTCGTGATAGAGCTGGCGATCGCCGATCTTGATGTAGCCGTCGTCGATGCGCTCCAGGGTCATCACCACCCGCAGAATGGTGGTCTTGCCGGATCCGCTGGGCCCGATGATGACCACCACCTCGCCGTCGTCGACCTTGAGGTCGAGCTCGTTGAGCACCACCAGCTCTCCAAAGGCCTTGGTGACTCTTTCCATCTCCACTGAGGCTGCTCCCTTGGGCGCAGGCCCGGGATAATCAATCTGACTCATAGGCGACTCTCCTCTCGAGACGGCGGACGGCCATGGCGGCAGGGATGCTGACCATCAGGAACAGGATCCCGGCGATCGTGAACGGCTCCACGGTGCGGAAGTCGGCTGACTGGAGCGCACGGGCGATGAAGAGGACCCCGGCGTAGGTGATTGCCCCGCCCAGGGGAGCGTCTTTGAACATTGCCACGAAGTAGTTGCCCAGCGGGGGAAGGGAGCGCGGTATCGCCTGGGGTAGGATCACGCTGCGCCACTTGCTGGTGGTCTTGAGGTTGAGCGCGGTGGAAGCCTCCCACTGACCTTTTGGCACGCTGTTGATTCCGGCTCGGTAGGCCTCCGAGCAGTAGCAGGCGTAGTGCACTCCGAGTCCCACCACGAGGGTGGTGAGGGGAGAGAGGGTGCTGATCGACCGGGGAAGGAATTCGACCTGGGGCAGGGCGTAGAACAGGAAGAAGAGCTGCACCAGCAGCGGGGTGGAGCGCACGAACTCGATGAACGAGGCCACGGGGTAGGAGATCAATTTCCTCTCCGAGCGGCGGCCCAGGGCGAAGAACAGCCCCAGGACGAGCGCGATGACGATACCGAGCAGGGTGGCCAGGATGGTCCGCAGCATCCCCTCGATCAGAGCCGGGGTGATCTCCCAGGCGTACTCCCAGTTCCAGCGGGCAGGAGGCATGACTCAGGCGCTCCCGAACTTTCGCGCCGACCTTCGCTCGGCCACCTTGAAGATCTGGGCGATGACCTGGGACAGGATCAGATAGATGATCAGGACGTTGATCCAGAGGAAGGGGACGTTCACCGGGTCGTCGGAGAGGACCCGGTTCTGGCGTATGACCAGTGCCACCCGGGTGAGGTCGGTGAGGGCGATCAGCGAGACCAGGGCGGTCCCTTTGAGCACCTCGATGGTGAGGTTCCCGTAAGGGGGCAGGATGATGGGGACGGCCTGGGGGAGTACGACGTGGCGGAGGCGCTGTCGCTCGGTGAGGTTGAGGGCGATCGAGGCCTCGGTCTGACCCTTGGGCACCGACTGGATGGCACCGCGCACGATCTCGGATCCGTAAGCCCCCATGTTGAGGCCGAGAGCGAGGATCCCCGCCATCATCGGGGGCATCGACCTCACCCCGAAGAGGATGGGGAGGGCGAAGAACATCCAGAAGAGGAGGATGATCGCCGAGATCCCCCGGGCGAACTCGATGTAGACGAGTGCTGTCCCCCGTACCCAGCTCCGGGTCGAGAGCCGGGCCACACCCATGATCAGTGACATCACCGTGCCCAGGGCGAAGGAGCCGAGGATCACCTGGATGGTCACCCAGGTTCCGCTCATCAGGTTGCTGTACTGACGTGGGGTGAGGAGGAACTCTTCTAACAAGACGGCCTCGTTCCGGTGGGCTATCCGGGGGAGGGAGCTCCCTCCCCCGGACAGCCCGCTTGCGGCTGACTGTCGTCAGCCTCCGATCAGGTCCTCGAGGGTCAGGTCCTCGGCATCCTCGGCCAGCGTCCTGAGCCCGAGGTGCTCCTCGACGATGTCGGCGACCTCGCCGGACTGCTTCATCTCGTTCAACACCCGGTTGAACTCGTCACGCAGCTCCTGGTTCTCGTAACGGAAACCAAAGCCGCCACAGCCCAGGATCTCGTTCCCTTCCTCGTCGAGGGCCGGGAAGGCAGGCAGTGCCTCGTACCCCGGCATCACGTTGGCGTGCTGCTGCACGGTGAGGATGGTCCCGGAGACGGCATCGACGCGTCCGGCGGCGATGGCGTCGTACTGGTCCTCGATCCCGGCGAACTCGACGATCTGGTCATCCGGGATCCCGGCCCACACCGCATAGTCGACGTTCACCGTCCCTGAGGCGACGGCCAGTCTGGCGTCGGTCTCCGCCACGGAGTTGTAGTTGGTGAGGCCGAAGGGGTTCCCCTCCTCCACGAGCATCGATTCGAGCACGCAGTAGTCCGGGTCCGTGAACAGCACGTTCTCGGCGCGGTCGGGGTTGATGTACATGCCGGCGGCGATCATGTCGAAGTTGCCCGCCTCGAGGCCCCCGATGAGACCTCCGAACTCGGTCACCACGGCTTCCATGTTGGGGATGCCGAGCTCTTCGAACACTCGCTTGGCGATCTCCGGCGCCTCGCCGGTGATCTCACCGGTCTCTTCGTCCTCGTATCCATAGGGGATCTCGTTGGCAATGCCGACGGTCACCGTGCCGGACTCGCGGAGCTGCTCGAGGAGGCTGTCGCCCCCGTCCGAGCCGGCGTCGCCATCGTCGCCTCCGGTGCCGTCGTCGGTGCCACAGGCGGCAACGACCATGGCGAGCACGGCGAAGATCGCGAGCAGACGCCACGCGACTCCTCGATTGTTCACATTCATCAGTGGTCTTCCTCCTTGGTGGTTTCGGCGCACGGGTAGGTCGACCCATGACGCGAAAGAGCGATCGGCGGGAATTCGGTCCGGGCAGGATCGAGTGATGCGCTCGAGAGCTGATTGGCTCCGAACCACTTTCTCCCGTCTCGGATGCGGTCTCCTCCGATCGCTGGTGGGAGTGTATACGGACAAACTACTGAATGTCGACAGACGGTATACAATCTGGTCGCCTCCGAGGAGAGACGAATAGGTGGAAGGTGTTTCCCTCTTGACTTCAAAGCCGACAAGGCATGAGATCCACGCCGAGTTGAGGGAGCAGATCATCCTTCTCGATTTGCCTCCCGGGTCGCGGTTGCGTGAGGAGCAGTTGGCGGAGCACTTCGGGGTGAGTCGCACTCCGATCAGACAAGTTCTGGACCGCCTCGAGTTCGAAGGGCTCGTCGAGCAGGGTGAGGGCCGGGGAGCCCGTGTCTCCCCACTCGACCCCAAGGAGCTGCGCGACATCTGGGCGATGCGGCTCCGGATCGCGGAGATGGTGGGCGAATTCATCCGTCTCCCCAGTGGTGCCGAGATCGTCGAGACGCTGGCGGAGATCCGCAATCAACTCGCGGAGCTCAAGGAGACCCGGGACATCCGGATGCTCGGCGCCCTCTACAACCGGTATCACGAGGCCATGCTCGGCGTCATCGGCAACGCCGCCCTGGCTCGGATCCACGATCTCCTCTACGTGCAGACGGCGCGCGTCTGGATGCAGTTCCTCCCGGAGATGGACATCGAGCGTGAGATCGACGTCATGGCCGAAGAGGTGGGCGAGACCATGGCTGCACTGGCCGAAGGGTCCATCGGCGAGGTGGCATCGGTGCGTGCCGATCACATGAGGAGACTGCTCACCAGGTTCAACCAGCACGTCACGACCTTTCCAGTGGTCCCGGCGTGAGCTTCAAAGGAGGCGACATGATCGAAGAAGGGCTCGGCCGCGGCACCATGTCGGTGTGGGGCGGAGAAGACCGATATCTCCTCGACCGCGCCACGCAGGTGCCAGTGGTGCACAGCGTCTCGTTCGGATACGACGATCTCGACGAGTGGATCGATGTGGCTCTGGGCAACGCCGAGGGTCACATCTACGGCCGCAACACCAACCCCACCGTTGCGGTGTTCGAGGAGAAGATAAGGCTTCTCGAGGGGGGAGAGGCCGCCACTTCGGCGTCGACCGGGATGGCCGCCATCTCCAACACCCTCCATGCACTGTTGGCGCCGGGCAGGCGGGTGGTCAGCGTGAAGGACACCTATGGGGGGACCAGCAAGGTCTTCACCGACTTCCTCCCCGTCTACGACGTGGACGTGGAGCTCTGTGACACCACGGACTTCGACGCCATCGAAGCCGAGATCGCCAAAGGCTGTGACATCCTCTATCTGGAGTCACCCACCAACCCGACACTCAAGGTCATCGACCTGGAGCGTCTGGCGCGGGCCGGCCACGAGCAGGGTGCTGTCGTGATCGTGGACAACACGTTTGCCACTCCGATCAACCAGCTACCCCTCACTCTCGGGGCGGATCTCGTCGTGCACAGTGCTACCAAGTTCCTGGGTGGGCACGCCGATGCCCTGGGCGGAGTGGTCGTGGGATCGCACGAGTTGGTCGAGAGGGTCTTTCGCTACCGAGAGATCAACGGGGCCACCCTGCACCCGATGGCCGCCTATCTGCTGCTCCGCGGCATGAAGACCCTGGAGCTCCGGGTGGAGCGCCAGAACCAGAGCGCCCAGCGGATCGCCGAGCATCTCCTGGGGCATCCCGAGGTGAAGGCGGTGCACTATCCCGGGCTCCCGTCGCATCCCCAACACGAGATCGCCAAGCGCCAGATGAGTGGTTTCGGGGGAATGCTCAGCTTCAGCCTCGGTGACGACCTCGACACCATCCGCAAGTTCATCCCCCGCCTCGAGTTTGCCCATGCCGCCGCCAACCTCGGTTCGGTCGAGACAATCGTGGCCCCGCCGGCGACCAGCAGCCATGTCGAGGTCCCGAAGGATGAACGTGCCGCCCTGGGCATCCCCGAGGGGCTCATCCGCTATTCCGCCGGCATCGAGAACGTCGAGGACCTGATCTCAGACCTCGACGCTGCACTCGAGGGCATCTAGGTCGGCTGCGTCGCGATGGGAACCATTCGGGTCCTCACCGAGTCCGACCTTAGGGAGGCCGTCGGCTTCGGCTCGGCGGAGCTCGCTGCGATCGAGGCGATCTACCCACTGATCAGCGAGGGAGTGGGCTCGATGCCTCCGATCATGCGCATCGACGTGCCCGAGCGCAACGGCGAGATCGACATCAAGTCGGCGTACCTGCCCGGCTACTCCGGCATCGCGGTGAAGGTCTCCGCCGGGTTCTTCGACAACCCGAGCAGGGGCCTGCCCAGTCTCGGTGGCCTGATGATGCTCTTCGACTCGGAGACGGGCATCCCCCAGTCCGCGCTGTTCGACAACGGCTATCTCACCGACCTCCGAACCGCTCTCGCGGGAGCCGTGGCCGCTCGTCATCTCTCGAACGAGAGTGCCTCCACCATTGGTGTCTTCGGTGCCGGGAGACAGGCCCGACTCCAGGTGGAGGCGCTGACCCTGGTGCGCCCGGTCGACCGGGTCAGGGTGTGGGCCCGTCGCGGGGAGCAGGCCGAGAAGCTTGCCACGGAGTTGAACGCGGCGCTGAACCTCGCTGCCGAGGCCGTGCCCACCCGCGGCGAGGCCGTCGACGGGGCGGACATCGTCGTCACCACGACACCCTCCACCGAGCCCCTGGTGATCGAGGCAATGCTCCACCCGGGGCTTCACATCACCGCGGTGGGCTCCGACGCCGAGGGGAAGCAGGAGGTGGCTGCCACTGTGGTCGCCGCGGCCGACGGGTTCTTCTGTGACAGCATCGCCCAGAGTGCTCGTCTCGGCGAGTTGAGAGCAGCCGTCGAGGCTGGCTTCGACCGGGCTCGGGCCACCGAGTTGGGCGCGGTGATCACCGGGAACTCGCCCGGCCGGACCGGCGAGGACGACGTGACCGTCTGTGATCTGACCGGAACCGGGGCCCAGGACACCGCTATCGCCTCCCTCGCCTTCGAGCGATGTGCCCGCTCCGGAGCCGGAGTTGCCATCGAGACCTGATCAGGTGAGCAGAGTCACCGCTCCCCAGACGGTGAGGAGCACTCCGACCACCATGAGGAACCCGACCCGCCCGGGGCGGTATTGGGCATCCTCGACGTTCTCGGGTGTCTCGCCATGCCGGTGTTTCCACCAGGCGAACCCGTTCCCGACCAGGAGGGCGAGGCCGAGCGCGAGGATCAGTTGGGGAAAGAGGTTCTCGAAGTCGAAGATGTCACCCACGTTTGGAACGGTAACTCCCGATAGGCTCGCGGCGTGAACGACTGGTCCTCCGCCTCCGCACCTGCCACCACGGCCAACCTGGGCCCCGCCTTCGACACGATCGCGCTCGCCCTCAGCCCGCGATGCACGGTGAGGGCCCGTCTCGCCGACGGCTGGTCGGTGTCCCATGTCGGCACACACCGTCCTACCGACGTCGAGCACGACGGGGTGGTGGCCGCGGCGCGGCAGGCGATCGGGGATCGTCCCCTCACCATCGAGGTCGACAACCAGGTGCCGCTTGCCCGTGGCATCGGCTCCTCGGCGGCGGCCTTCGTCGCCGGAGCGGCCGCGGCGTTGCTCGCCGTTGGTGAGGGGGCCCCTCCCGACCGGGTCTTCCGGATCGCAGCCGACATGGAGGGCCATGCCGATCAGGCGGCAGCTGCGGTGTACGGGGGCATGCAGCTGATCCCGGCGGAGGGGATGCCCATCCGTCTCCCCTTCCACCCTTCGTTGCGTCCTGTCATCGCCATCCCCGACACCCGTCTCGCCACCCAGGAGGCCCGCGCGGTGCTTCCGGCCGGTTACGACCGCGATGTCGTCATCCGTAGTGTTGCCCGAACCGCGGCGTTGAGCGCGGGGTTGATCACGGGGGACCCGGAGTTGCTGGCCGCGGCCCATGGCGACGAGGTCCACGAGGCGCCTCGTGATGCGATGAGCCCCGATGTCGCCAAGCTGATCGACGTGGCCCGACGTGCCGGAGCGCTACACGCCGCCCGATCCGGTGCTGGGCCATCGGTGGTGGCGATCACCACCGTCGATGACATGGCCCGGGTGGCCGCCGCCTTCCACGAGTGGGGTGTCGAGGTCATCGCCGACCCTGTGGAGACCAGGGGTTTGGTGTAGGCGACAGTTGCTGTAGAATGAGGTCACGTCGTGTTCTTCCGGCGACGTAAAACACGGAAGACATAGGAATCAAGGGGCCTCGCCATCGTCGTGGCGAAGGTCCTTTTTCCTGTCATGGGGCCATGAGTTGGTTTGACCTAATCCTGTCGTGGCGCGACCATTGGAAGGGTCTTCCCCGAGAGGTTGTTTTTTCATGGGATCGCTCGTAAAGAAGCGTCGTAAGAAGATGTCCAAGCACAAATACCGCAAGCGTCTCAAGGCCAATAGGCACAAGCGCAAGAAGTAGTACCAGAGAACCGGCCCTGACGGGGCCGGTTCTCTGTTGTACGAATATGCGCCCTCACGGAGCAAACTCGTACAACAGTCGGGGTGTCAGCGGTCTTTGAGGAAGTCCTCGATCTCCTCGACCAGCCGTTCCGCGTGGCCTTCCCCCTCCTCGGCCGCCTCGATCTCCAGCTGCTCGACGTACTCAGCCAGCTCCGAGTTGGCCTCGATCGCCTCGTCCACCGTATCCCGGAACTGGCGCGCCTTGGAGGTCAGGTCGCCGATGTCGACGGTCATCCCCAGCAGCTCCGACGTCTTGATGGTGAGTGCCTCGACCGCGGGGGGATAGTCCTGGTTGGACAGGTAGTGCGGCACCGCCGCCCATACCGAGATGACCTCGATGCCGGCGTTGCCGAGGGCATGGTTGAGCACCCCGATGATCCCGGTCGGGCCCTGGTACCCCGATGGAAGCAGCCCGTGCAGCGAAAGGGAGTCGGGCTTGTTGGACGAGCCGACCAGGGGAACCGGCAGTGTGTGTGGCACCTGCCCGATGAAGGCACCGAGAGTCACTGCCTTCTCGACTCCGAGTCCCTGCAACGCCTCGACCAGTTCGGCTGCGAAGGCCTTCCACTTGTAGTTGGGCTCCTCGCCGATCACCACCACGACGTCCCGAGAGTCGTTGTGGATCACGTGGATCTCGTTCTCCGGCCAGTCGATCTGGCGGGTTCCGCTCTCATCGACGAAGACCATTGGTCTGCGCACCTGGAAGTCGAAGTGCTCGTCGGGATCGAACGAGGCCACGAGGTCGTGGTCGAACGAGCTCAGGAAGCGCGCGGCCGCCGCGGAAGCCGAATCTCCCGCGTCACCCCATCCCTCGAAGGCGATCAACGCCACGGGTTCGTTCAGCACCGGGCGGTCGAGCCACTGGAGCGAGCTCATGATCCCAAACTACACGTCGGAGGTGGCTACGGGGTCTTGTTCGTAGAACGGATTGAACCGCTTCAGGCGGAGCGCGTTCATCACTACCGACACCGACGAGAACGCCATGGCGGCCGCCGCGATCGTGGGATTGAGAAGCCCGATCGCGGCCACCGGGATGGCGATCGTGTTGTAGAGGAATGCCCAGATCAGGTTGCCGCGGATCGTCTTCAACGTGGCACCGGCGAGTTCCACTGCCACCGGTGCCAGCCTCGGGTCGTCGCGCAGGAGGACGATGTCTCCCGCCTCGATCGCCACACCGGTGCCGGAGCCCACGGCCATGCCGATGTCGGCCTGAGTGAGGGCGGGGGCGTCGTTCACCCCGTCACCGAAGAACGCCACCACCTGGCCTTTCTCTTGGAGCTCACCGACCCGCTTGGCTTTGGACTCGGGTGTCGCGCCGGCGTACACGTTGTCGATCCCGATCGCCTCGCCGACCCGCTCGGCGGCCTCCCGGTTGTCGCCGGTGACCATCTCGGCGGTAAGTCCGATCTGATCGAGACGGGCGACCGCCGCGGCCGACTCGGCCCGGATCGAATCGCTCACGGCGAGGATCCCCCGTACCTCACCGTCCCATCCGGCGTAGAAGGTGGTGTGGCCGACCCGCTCGGCATCGACGAAGTCGTCTCGCCATCGCTCCGCACCGGCCAGTCCCTGCTCCTCGATGAGGGTGAGGGTTCCGGCCACCACACGGTGACCGTCGACGACACCGGTCACGCCCATTCCGGGGATGCTCTGGACGTTGTCGACCGGGGCCAACTCAACGTCCTCCTCGTCGGCGGCGAGACCGATCGCGATCCCGATGGGATGCCCGGATGCCACTTCGACCGATCCCACCAGACGGAGGAAATCGCGCCGGTCCTCGCTGGTCTTCACGAGTTGGGGGGCCATGATTCCGGTGGTGAGAGTCCCGGTCTTGTCGAACAGCACGGTCTGGATGCCCCGGGCCCTCTCGAACACCTCGGCCTGCTTGAACAGGATGCCCAACTCGGCTCCCTTGCCGCTGCCCACCATCACAGCAGTCGGTGTGGCCAGCCCGAGGGCGCAGGGGCAGGCGATGATCAGGACCGAAACCGCGATCCGAAGCGCGGTCCCCACCCCGTCGCCGGCGAACAGCCAGAAGCCGAACACTGCGAGGCTGAATAGCAGGACGACCTGAACGAACCTGCCGCTGTAGACGTCGGCCATCCGCTGGATGGGAGCCTTGGATCCCTGGGCTTCCTCGACCATGCGGATTATGGAGGCCAGAGTCGTGTCCGATCCCACCCTTGTCGCCCGGACCACCAACTGCCCCGCCTGGTTGACGGTGGCTCCGACGACTCCGTCTCCTGCCGCCTTGGCCACCGGGAGTGGCTCCCCCGTGAGCATCGACTCGTCGACGGTGCTGGCGCCCGACTCGACCAGTCCGTCGGTGGGAATCCGCTCCCCGGGTCGCACCACCATGCGGTCACCGGGGATGATCTCGTCGATGGGGACTCGTCGCTCGCCCTGGCTGGTGAGGAGGGTGGCTTCGGTGGCGCCCAGCTCGAGGAGCCGGTGGATCGCCGATGAGGCGCGGCCCTTGGCCCGGGCCTCGAACACCTTGCCCAGGGTGATCAGGGTGATGATCATCCCCGCGGTCTCGAAGAAGACGGCTCCCCCGGTGGGCAGGATCGCGAGGGAGTAGAAGTAGGCCGCCAGCGATCCCAACGAGATCAGGGTGTCCATGTTGGCGGCTCCGGCTCGGGCCTGCTTCAGAGCCCGGCTGTGGTATTGGGCGCCGGGCCAGAACACGACGGGGGTGATCAGGATCCCCTGGACGATGGCGTTCCACATGGCGTGGGGGCCGAACAGATGGAGGACCATCGCCGGGGCGGTGAAAGCCAGCGCGACCAGGAAACGGCGACGTTGCGCCCGCTCCTCGTCGGAGTACATCTCGACGACGTCGCGGGTCTGGTGGTCCTCGTCGTGGATGGTGAGCCGATACCCGATCCTGTCGACGGCAGCAGCCAGCTCGGAGGGGTCGGCCTCCTCGTCCGCTCGGACAGAGGCGGAGGCGCCGGCGAGGTTCACCGATGCGTTCTCCACCCCCTCCTGACGACTGAGGACGCGCTCCACCCGCACCGCGCAGGTGGCGCAGGTCATCCCGTCGACGTCGAAGAGGAGTGTGCGGGAATTATCCGAAGACGGCGTAGCCCTGCTCCTCGATGGTCTTCTTGATGGTGTCCAGGTCTACGGTGGCTTCGTCGAAGGCGACGTCGAGGGTGGCGTCTGGCACCGACACCTCCACCCGGGATACGCCTCCGAGCTCACCCACCGCTCCCTCCAGGCTGGTCTTGCAATGGGCGCAGTGGACTTCGGGCACCTGCAGGGTCGTGTTGGTGGTCATCGGTCTCCCTTTTCCGGGGATTCTACCGAACTGAGGGCGCCAGACTTCGCTCAGCGGGTCCTGCAACCCAGGGTTCGGGAACAGGAAGGCCCCCGGACCTGGGGTCGGGGGCCTTCCTCGTTGGGGTCGGCGCGGTCTACTCGTCGCTGTCCACGATCTTGCCGCGTACCCGGGGAAACCGGACGGGGGCATGGGCGTGGCAATGCTCAGCCTTGTTGTACTGCGAGAGCTTGGTCTCGCATCCCTTCTTGGCGCACACGCGACCGGTGGCGAACCGCTTCGATGGGCGGGTCATGCCTTTGATTGCTGCACCTCTCACTGTGTCTGTCATTTTCTTTGGCCCTCCTGGTCCTGGGCCGGCACTCGATTGGTATATCGGAACGTCTGGGGGAAAACCTGACCCGACCAAGGCTGTCAACCCTGACCGCGCACTCCATATCGTGGGTGCCGGATCGCTAATCGGGGGTAAATCTCCGGTTGGGTATCGGTAATCTGACGTCGGGAACTCGCTATTCGGTTCCCGCGATACCCAGCTTCTTGAGAAACGCTTCTTTGCTCGGTTCTCTTCCCAGAAAGTTTACAAGCATCTCGTCTGCGTCCAAAGCCCCACCCTTGCCCAGGACCTCGTTGCGGTAGGCCATGCCCACCTCCGGGTTGGTGACGCCTTCGGCCTCGAAACGGGAGAACATGTCGTCACCGAACACCTCCGCCCACATGTAGCCGTAGTAGCTGGCGTCGTAGCCGCCCATGAGGTGACCGAAGGACGCGAGGGCAAAAGTGCCCTCGTGGTGGGGGAGGAGAGAGATCTCGGCACCCTCCCGGTAGATGGCGTCGATGTCCCGGCCGGGGCCGGCATGGAGCTCCTGGTCCCACCACCCGTAGGCCATCTGTCGCAGCTGCCACATCGCCTTGTTGAGCAGACGGGCCGACACCAACTGCTCGACGAGCTCCGGGGGGATCGGCTCCCCGGTCTCATAGTGGCGGGCGAACCGCTTCAGGACGTCCGGGCGCCAGATCCAGTGCTCCATGATCTGGCTGGGCGCTTCCACGAAGTCACGTTCGGTGTTGGTCCCCGAGAATCTGGCCAGCTCGGTTCGTCCCAGGTTCTGATGGAGGACATGACCGAACTCGTGGAACAGGGTCTCCACCTCGCTGTGCTGGAGGAGAGAGGGCTGGTCTTTGGTTGGCTTGGTGAAGTTGGCGACCATTGCGCACGTCGGGCTCTGATAGGAGCCGTCTTCGAGTCGTCGGCTGGGGATCAGCGGGAACTCTGCCGCGTGCCCGTACTTTCCCTCGCGCGGGAAGAGATCGAGGTAGAAGCGGGCGATCTCCTCTCCAGTCGCCCTCTCGTGCATGGCGTAGAGCTTGACGTCCTGGTGCCAGGAGTCGAACTCGTCGACCTCCTCGAAGGTGATCCCGAACATCTCGGAGGTCAGCTCGAACATCCCGTCGAGCACCTGCTGGAGGGGGAAATACTTTGCTACCTCGAAGTTGTCCACCCCGTAGTCGGTCTTACGCTGCTGAGTGTCGTAGTACGCCCAGTCCCAGCCTTGGACTTCGCGATCGGCGGTATCGGCCTCGAGCAACTCGCCGACCGCGGCCTTCTCTTCGAGACCCTTCTCCGTGAGCGGATCGCGTAGCTCGTCGTACATCTCCTTGACCCGCTCGGGAGTCTTGGCCATGCGCAGCTCGAGCCGGTGATGCGCCCACGTGGGGAGCTCGAACGCCTCGGCGATCTCTTGTCGGAGCCGCACCGCCTCCTCGAGGAGCTTGCGATTCTCTTCCACGGCCACCGTGTTGAACTTGAAGCGAAGCTGCTCGCGCATATCGCGTCGCGGGGAGTTCTCGAGGAAAGGGATGAGGTGGGGATAGGCGATGGTGACCTTGAACTTCCCAGTCTCCTCGTCGACGTCGAGACCCTCGATCCAGCTGTCCGGCATACCCTCCAGGTCGTTCCGCGTGGCCAGGATCCAGTCGTCCCATTCGTCGATGTGCTGCTGGAACCGGACCTCCAACTCGATGAGCCGCTGGGTCAGTGACTGGACCCGCTCTCTGGTCTCAGGGTCGAGCTCATGACCCGCCCTCCTCAGGTCGCGAAGGACGTGCTCCAAGAGCCGGGAAGGCTCACCTTCGAGCGTATCGGCTTCGTCGGTGACCGCGAACGCCTGGACGGCGGCGTTGAGATCGTCGCGGAAGTAGATGTCCGAAGCCCACTTGTTGACCTTCTCCTCCGCCTCTTTCGCCGCGGTGCGTACCTCCTTGTCGGGGTGCACGTAGCCCATGAAGGTGAAGTCGTGGAACGCGTGGGCCAGGATGTCGCCGATCCGGTCGAGGGGGCGCATCGTGTTCTCGAAAGTGCGATCATCCTCGTCTGCGACCAACTCGTAGAGCACCGATTCGGCATGGGCTATCGCGTGGTCGACGCCCTTGTGGATCTGGGTGGGTGTGAGGTCTTGGTACTTGGGCATGGAGGGAGCAGGGTAACGGTGCTCAGGAGCTTGGCCTATCCGTTTTCACCGCTGGGGAGCGGCGAACAGTGCCTCCGCCTGATCCCTGGTGAGGGCCTCCTCCGGGTTGATTCCGTGGCGGTCGACTGCGGCGTTGATCCCGGTCTCGGGGTAGGGAAGCTCGACCGGTGAGTCGCTACCCCCGAGCAGGGGCACCCCCGCTTCGAGCAATGAGCGGAAGGGGTAGGCGCGGTCCATGCGTGCCGGTCCGAGCCGCTTCTCCAGCCATGATTCCTCGGAAGCCAGGAAGGCGGGTTGGATCGAGGCGGTCACCCCGAGCCTGGCCATGCGCTCGATGGTCTTCGGGGCCAGTAACGAAGCGTGCTCGACGCGGAGGCGGGCCGGGTCTGCACCGCTGGCGAACAGTTCCTCGTGCGCGTCGAGGGCCAGGTCATTGGCCCGGTCTCCGATGGCGTGGATCGCCACCGAGCCGCCCAGTTCAAGCGAGGTTCGGCCCATCTCGACCATGTGGTCGTGGCGGTAGCGCTCGGTCCCTCTCGTCGTCGGGTCATCTGCGAACGGCTCGTACATGGCGGCCGTATGCCCGCCAAGGCTTCCGTCGATGAAATCCTTGTAGCCCACGAACGTGATGGGGCCCTCCGCACGATCGATGCGCTCCTTGGCCGTCCTGAGGTCGTCGGGGTTGGCGGCGATGAGAAGGACGTCGATGTCGACGGGAAGGTCTGGGCCCAGCCTGACGAGGGTCTCCACCTCATCGTCGACCGCGCACCACACCGCGTCGGACACCGAGATCATCCCGGTGATCGAGCCGATTCCCATCCTGCGCAGACCGGCGAGAGCCGAGATGATCTCCAGGTCGGAAGGGGGTCGGGTGTGAGGCTCCAATGCCTTCGAGACCGGAGTCACCGCGGTCTCGCGCAGGATGCCGTCGGGCCGTCCGGAGGCGTCACGGTCGAAACTGCCACCCTCGGGGTCAGGGGTGTCGGCATCGATGCCGGCGAGACGGAGGGCGGCGCTGTTCGCCACCGCGATGTGCCCGCAATACCGGTACAGCAAGACCGGACGGTCTCCGACCACGTCGTCGATCTCGGTGGCGGTGGGGAGACGGAGCTCTTTCACCCCTTCGTCGTTGAGGCGTTGCCCGATGATCGGACCATCTACCTCTTCACCGTGAGCGGTGACCAGACGCATCACCTCGTCCAGGTCGGAGGCGTCCATCAACTCGAGACCGTTGACCAGGGAGGCGTATCCGAATGGATGGAGATGGTGGTCGTGGTACATCACCGGCTGTCCTTCAGGTGCTCCGGCATCGTTCTGGCGACGATGGAGCGCAGTTCGTCGTGGACTTTCCCGTTGCTGGCCACGTGGGCGCGTGCCTGGAGGCGGTCGGTCTCGCCGCTCTCGTCGGTGTAGGTGCCTCCGGCCTCGGTGACCAGGAGCATGCCCGCGGCAACGTCCCAGGGTTTGATCCCATGGGCACCGCCGTGCTCCCAGTAGGCGTCGTACAGCCCCGCCGCCACCCAGGCGAGATCGAGGGCCGCGGCGCCGAGACGACGGGTGCCCTGGCTGTTGAGCATGACCTCCTCCACCACTTTCAGATAGGCGGCGGCGTGCTCCCGGCGGTCGTACGGAAAACCTGTGCAGACTAGCGACTCGTCGAGAGTCGCGGTCTCGGAGACTCGGATTGCCTCTCCGTTACGGGTGGCGCCCTGGCCGGAGACCGCGACGTACTCGTCGTTCCGGGCAACGTCGACTATCACCCCGATCAGCGGCTTCCCCCCGTCCCAAAGTGCCACCGAGACTGCGACCTGGGGGAGTCGGTGCACGAAGTTGACGGTGCCGTCGAGGGGGTCGACGACCCAGATCCGTCCTGTCCTCCAATCGTCACCGCCGCCTTCCTCACCGAGGAATCGGTCGTCGGGGAAGTGGCTGGCGATGATCCCCCTGATGGCGTTCTCGGCGTCTCGATCCACCTGTGTCACGGGGTCTACGGCGCTCTTCATCTCTGTGTCGAGCTGCTGGAAGAAGCCGGTCTGGACGATGTCGGCACCGGCGCGTGCCGCGCGCACTGCAACCCAGACGTCACCTTCCCACATCACAAGGACTCTAGATTTCCTACCGTGCCGGGCGTGAAAGCGGTCGTGCTCGCAGTGATCGGAGCGTGTCTCTCGTTCCTGGCCTTTCCTCCCTATGGCCCCGGTGTGCTCATCTTCCCCGGTCTCGCCCTCTTCCTTTGGGCCTTGCTCGAGGTGGGAAACCGACGTCACGCTCTCTGGGTCGGCTTCCTATACGGGCTGGTCTTCTTCGGTGGCTTCATGTGGTGGATGGCCAAGCTGGAGCTGATAGCCCTGGTCCTGATTCCGGTCCAGGCGGTGTTCTTCGCCTTCTACGCCTGGTGGCTGGCCAGCCACGGGGAGCAGGGCCCGGGCAAGTGGATGGTGCTGGCCGTGGGGGGGTGGTCGGTCATGGAGTTGATCCGCTATCACTTCCCGGTCGGAGGCATGGAGTGGGGGGCGGCCGGCTATGCCCTCTCCGACAACGTCTTCGCCCGCCAGCCGGCGGCGGTGGTCGGTACCAGCGGACTGACCGTCCTGGTGGTGCTGGTCGCCGCGGTGCTCGCGCAGCTGGTGGCACGGCGCGCCGGCCGGGCTGCGCTCTGGGCGGGAGTTGGCGTGGTGCTGGTGGTCTTCGCCTCGTACGCGTGGTTGATGGCCCAGGATGTCCCGGCCGTGGGCGCGCCGGTGACCATCGTCCAGGGCTCGACACCGTGCCCGTTCGAGCATTGCCCACCGGACGAGCGTCTCCGCACCTACGGACAGCACCTCGAGCTGACCCGCTCTCTCCAGCCAGCCACCGCGGGGCTGGTGGTGTGGCCCGAGGGGTCGACGGGATCGACCAACGCAGATCCCGTCTTGAACGACGAGATCAGGGAGGCGATAGCTGCAGAAGCGCGCCGTCTCGGCTCACGGATGGTCGTCGGAGGCGATCGGGTGGTCAGCGACACAGATTGGATCAATGCCAACGTGTACTTCGACTCCGACGGGGAGATCGTGGGCGAGTACCGCAAGCAGCACCCCGTCCCGTTCGGTGAATACATCCCGCTGCGGCCGTTGTTCGACTGGATCCCAGCCCTCGACCGGGTGCCCCGGGACATGATCCGCGGCGACGGGCCGGTGCTCATGGGCGAGGTGGGCTCGGTCATCTCCTGGGAAGGAGGGTTCTCCCGCTATGCCCTCGAGACCAGGCGGGCCGGCGCCGAAGTGATCATCGTCAACACCAACACCGCCTCCTACGGCATCGCCCCCACCAGCGACATCTGGATCGGGATGACGCGGATGCGGGCCGTCGAGCTCGGTGTCCCAATCATCCACGCCGCGGTCACCGGGAAGTCAACGGTGGTCGACATCGATGGCTCCGTTGGCCCGGTCACCGGCCTGGCCGAGATGGTTGTCCTGCAGGACACGTACCGGTCCGCCAGCCTCGACACTCCCTACACCGCCACCGGTGACGTCGTCATCTACCTGGCGGCCATCCTCGGCATCGTCGCCTGGTCCAACGCGCTGGTAGGTTCGAGGGACCGACTAATGGAAGAGGAGTAATCAATGTCGCAGGCTCTCGAGAACCTGCTACGGGAGGACCGCACGTTTCCCCCCGCTGAGGAGTTTACGGCACAGGCCAACGCCAAGCCTGGTGTCCACGAGGAGGCGGCGCAGGACTATCAGGCTTTCTGGCAGAAGCAGGCTCAGGACCGGATCACCTGGTTCACCGAGCCCACCGAGGTCCTCGACGACTCCAATCCACCTTTCTTCAAGTGGTTCAAAGACGGCGAGTTGAACCTCTCGTACAACTGCCTCGACCGGCACCTGGGAGCCCATGGCGACCAGGTGGCCTACCACTGGATCGGCGAGCCCGGCGACACCCGAACCCTGACCTACGCCGACCTGGCCCGGGAGGTCAACAAGTTCGCCAACGCCCTGAAGAGCCTCGGCCTGGAGAAGGGAGATCGGGTCGCTATCTACATGGGCATGATTCCCGAGCTGCCGATAGCCATGCTGGCCTGCGCGCGACTCGGGCTGGTTCACTCGGTCGTCTTCGGCGGGTTCAGCTCCGATGCCCTCTCCTCGCGGATACTCGACGCCGACGCCCGCATCGTCATCACCCAGGATGGTGCCTGGCGTGGCGGCAATGTGGTCCCGCTGAAGGAGAACACGGACGAGGCGCTGAAGAGCACACCGGGCATCGAGCACGCCATCGTGGTGAGACGGACGGACCACGACGTCGACATAGAGGAAGGCCGGGACATCTGGTGGCACGACCTCGTCGAAGGGCAGTCCGACGAATGTGAGCCGGAGGTGCTCGACGCCGAGGACCCTCTTTACATCCTCTACACGTCGGGCACCACCGGCAAGCCCAAGGGGATCGTCCACACCCAGGCGGGATATCTGGCCGGGATCACGACAACCCATTCGTATGTCTTCGACATCAAGCCCGACACCGATGTCTACTGGTGCGCCGCCGACATCGGCTGGGTCACCGGGCACAGCTACATCGTCTACGGCCCGTTGGCCAACCGCACCACCGGCGTCATGTACGAGGGCGCTCCCAACTACCCCGAGTTCGACCGGCTCTGGCAGATCATCGACGACTACGGCGTGACGATCTTCTATACCGCTCCGACGGCGATCCGCGCCTTCATGAAGTGGGGAGACGAGCACGTCGACGAGCACGAGATGTCGACCTTGCGCGTCATCGGGACGGTCGGTGAGCCGATCAACCCCGAGGCGTGGATGTGGTACCAGGAGCACGTGGGGAAGGGGAACTGCCCGATCGTCGACACCTGGTGGCAGACCGAGACGGGAGCGATCATGATCACCCCGCTACCGGGGATCACCCCCACCAAACCCGGCTCCGCAACCAAGCCTTTTCCGGGCATCTCCGCCGAAGTGGTGGATGACGACGGCAACAGCGTCCCCCTGGGCGGCGGCGGCTATCTGGTGATCACCGAGCCCTGGCCGGCAATGGCCCGGACCATCTACGGCGACGACCAACGTTATGTCGACACCTACTGGTCACGGTTCGAGGGGCGGTACTTCCCGGGTGACGGGTGCAAGCGCGACGAGGACGGTTACTACTGGCTCTTGGGTCGAGTCGACGACATCATGCTGGTCTCGGGTCACAACATCTCCACGACCGAGGTGGAGTCGGCACTGGTCAGCCATTCCGCCGTCGCCGAGGCTGCGGTCGTGGGACGCTCCGATTCGATCACCGGTCAGGCGATCGCCGCGTTCGTGACGCTTCGCGCCAACGCCACCGGCGACGTGACCCTGATCGAGGAGTTGCGTGAGCATGTGGCCCGCTCGATCGGTCCCATCGCCAAGCCCAAGTCGATCGTCTTCACCGGAGATCTGCCCAAGACCCGTTCGGGCAAGATCATGCGGAGACTGCTCAAGGACATCTCCGAGAATCGTCAACTCGGAGACGTGACCACCCTGGCCAACGCCGACATCGTGGCGGAGATATCCGACAAGGCCTCCGAGGCCGCCGCCGACTGACCCGGGGGATGCGTCAGGTCAGCAGGATCCCGGCGAAGAAGACCACGGCGATGGCGAACCCGCCGGCAAGCTCGATCCCGATCGAAGTGAAGACCGCCCGCAGGGCGTTCTTCGTCGACGGCCAAGCCTGCTCCTTTCCCTTCCGGGAGCGCTCGAACCCGTAGATGGTGAGAACGAAGCCGAGAGGGGCGCCGACCACCGGAATGGCGAAGAGCCCGACCGTGGCGACCAGGACCGCGGTGAGGAGGAGCCAGCCGGGGATGCCTGCTCGTTTCAGGCGTCTCCCCGGGGAGAGGTACTTGAGGATCGACGCCGCGACGGCGATGCCGGTGACGAGGCCGAAGACCACCCAGCCCCTGGTGCTCGCGTCTTCGAGCGCCCAGATACCCACCGCCAGCACCTGGAGGACCAGTCCGGGGAGGATCACCACCACGATCCCGATCAGGCCGATGAGCACCACAACGCCCGCCAGGAAGTCGTGGACCTCCAAGTCAGGCTGCCTGGTGGGAGAGGGACGGGACGGTCATGAGAACCCGAGATTACGCTCGCCCTCGCGTTCGGCGGCACGTGGCGTAGGGTTCCCGCCCATGTCGACGAAGATCATCCTCTCCGAATCAGACCTGCCCACCCACTGGTACAACATCGTGCCGGACCTGCCCTCGCCCCCGCCGCCGGTGTTGCATCCGGGCACACATGAGCCGGTTGGGCCCGACGACCTCGCCCCCCTGTTCCCCATGGATCTGATCCTCCAGGAGGTCGCCGAAGAGCGCTTCATCGAAATCCCTGAGGAGATCCGCGAGATCTACCGGATGTGGCGGCCGTCTCCCCTCTATCGAGCTCACGGGCTCGAAAAGCTCATCGGAGGCCCTGCCCGCATCTATTACAAATACGAAGGGGTGAGCCCGGTCGGGTCCCACAAGCCGAACACGGCCGTCGCTCAGGCCTATTACAACTCCGGGGCCGGGGTGAAGAAGCTGTCCACCGAGACCGGAGCCGGCCAATGGGGGTCGGCCCTGGCGTTCGCATGCTCCTTGTTCGACCTCGAGTGCGAGGTCTACATGGTGAGTGCCTCCTATCACCACAAGCCCTATCGAAAGGCGCTGATCGAGACCTATGGCGGAACCATCCACCCGTCACCCTCGACCAACACCCAGTACGGGCGCAAGGTCCTCGAGGAGGACCCTGACACGCCGGGCAGTCTCGGGATAGCCATCTCGGAGGCGGTCGAGGTGGCGGCGGCCAACGAACACGTCAAGTACTCGCTGGGGTCGGTTCTCAACCATGTCCTCATGCACCAGACGGTCATCGGTGAGGAAGCACTGAAGCAGTTGGCGATGGTCGAGGAGACGCCCGACGTGGTGATCGGCTGCGCCGGTGGCGGTTCCAACTTCGCTGGTCTGGCGTTTCCGTTCGCCCGCGAGAAGATGGCAGGCACCATGGACCCGGTGATTCGGGCGGTCGAGCCCGCTGCGGCACCTTCACTGACCAGGGGCAGCTATCAGTTCGACTTCGGTGACACGGGTCAGATGACTCCCCTGGTCAAGATGCACACTTTGGGCCATCCGTTCATTCCCGACCCCATCCATGCCGGCGGCCTGCGCTATCACGGTATGGCCCCACTGGTCTCCCACCTCAAGGAGGAGGGCGTGATCGAGGCGGAGTCGCTCAACCAGACCGAGACGTTCGCCAAGGCCGTCGAGTTCGCACGTGTCGAGGGGATCATCCCCGGTCCCGAGCCGACCCATGCCGTTGCCTCCGCCATGCTGGAGGCCACGCGGGCCAAGGAGACCGGCGAGGAGAAGGTGATCCTGTTCAACCTCAGTGGTCACGGGCATTTCGACATGGCGGCCTATCAGGCCTTCTTCGACGGCGAGCTCGAGGACTACGAACACCCCCAGGACCGCATCGACATCGCCATGGAGCGCGTCCCACAGGTCTCGACCTAGACCCGAGACAGAAGCTCTAGGAGGGGCAGTCGGGCTCGCCGGCGTGGAGCGGGCGGACCAGGAGCGCGAGCGGCGCGGAGCTTCCGTCGGGGTGCTCCCAGGTGGTGGCCTGGGTGGCCTCCTCGAACACCTGCGGGACGGCTCCGTCGATGGTGAGACAGTGCCAGCCGTTGGCCAGCTCCTCCCAGGTCGACAGGTCGGCGTTGTCCAGGGGCCACTCGCGCACGTCCTCGAACTCGGGATCGGTGAACCCGATGCCGGCGACCACCCTGACCCGCTCGGCCACATAGGGCTCGGCGGGAGCCTCTCCCACGAAACGGTCGAGGGTCTCGAGGAGCTCGAGAAAGGCGGTGTTGCGGTCGGAGGGCGTGTCGTCGATGCCGAGGGCGTAGACCGAGAGGCGGTGCTCCCCGGTCTCGTCCCGGTAGACGATCGTGTCCGTGTGGGCGTCGGCCACCACGTCCATGTTGGCGTCGTCTCGCTCCTCGGTGATATCGGGGAGCCCGATGTCCTCGACCATCGCCAGGATGGCGTTCATTTGATTGCGGTCCAGCGTCGCCACCATGTACGGCGGGACCAGACGACCCGGGTACTCGAGGGTCTGAAACCCCTGGTAGATCAAACGACCGTGGCCGAGGACCGTGTACCGGGGCCCGGTGTTGAGCGCCACCTCGACGGGGACGAAGCCGCCCTCCGAGATGATCTGGATCACCGGCTCATCGCCTTCCACCCCTACCCCACTGCCGTCCCCGCCGCCGCAGGCGGAGAGGGCCAGCGCCAGTGCGACCAGCGCACCAAGTGTCTTCGTTCTCATGGTCCATTAGATGGATCTAGTCCCCGAACGGTTCCGGGGATTGGGTCAGGTCGTCTCCCAGCTCTCCAGACCCTCGGCGACCAGATCGATGGCCCAGTCGAGCTCCTCCATCGTGGTGATGAGGGGCGGGATGAAGCGCAGGACGTTTCCGTCGGGCCCGCACTCGATGATGATCAGCTCGTTGTCGAAGGCGTGGGAGGCGATGTGCTGGAAAGCCTTGGGGTCGGGGGTGCGCGTCTCCCGGTCCTCCACGAATTCCACTCCGATCATCAGTCCCAGACCACGCACGTCGCCGATGGTCTCGTGCCTCTCGGCCAGCTCGTGGAAGCGATGGAGGGCGTGGCTCGACAGCTCCCGTGCGTGGGCCAGGAGGTCACCCATCGTGTCGATGACCGCGCCGCTGGCGGCTGCCGCCACCGGGTTGCCTCCGTAGGTGGTCCCATGGGAGCCGGCCGGCCAGGCGTCGATGATCTCGCGGCTGGCGCCGTAGGCGGAGAGCGGGAACCCGTTGGCGATGCCCTTGCCGAACGCCATGATGTCGGGCTTGGCAGCGAAGTGGTCGGTGGCGAACCACTCCGCAGTGCGCCCGAACCCGGTCTGCACCTCGTCGTAGATCAAGAGGATGCCGTGCTCGTTGGCGATCGACCTGATCTCGGAGAGGAACTCTGGAGGCGCCGGGTAGTAGCCACCCTCGCCCTGGACCGGCTCGACGAGGAAGGCAGCGATGCTGGTGGGAGAGACCACGTGCTTGAACATCATCCGCAGTTCGTGGAGGCACATCTCGACCGCGGTCTCCATGTTCACTCCCCATCGGTAAGGGTGGGGGAAAGGAGCGACGAACACCGAGCCGAGGACGGGGTGATAGCCGTCGCGATACTTCGCCTTCGACGTGGTGTAGGCGACCGAGCCCATCGTCCGCCCGTGGAACCCACCCCGGAAGGTGACGATGCCCTGCCGCTTCGAGGTGTACTTGGCCATCTTCACGGTGGCTTCCACCGCCTCGGCTCCCGAGTTGGCGTAGCCGAACTTCTCGATGCCGTCAGGTGTAACAGCACGCAGCTTCTCGGCGGCCTCGACGAGCGATTCGAAGTGGACGACCATGCCGGAGTGGATCATCTTGTCGAGCTGGCTTCTGGCAGCCTCGACCACCGCGGGATGCCGGTGCCCGAGGTTGGTGACCGCGGTGCCACAGGCGAAGTCGGCCCAACGGTTGCCGTCGGGGTCGTTGATCCAGATCCCGTTGGCGGTTTCGGCATGGATCTTTGTGTTGAATGCGATTACTGGGGCGAGGACGTCGTTGTGACGTGACAGGAGGTCGGCCATTTCCACCCAAGCCTAACCATCGCTCGCGGCGGTGCCTCGGGTGTTGAAGGACATGGCGATGGCAGCGATGCCATGGACGACGAGGATGACACCGATCACGATGACGAGCATCGCGAACGAGCCGCCGGGATAGACGAGGAGCACGGCTCCGATGGCCCCGCTCACGACGCCGAAGAGCATCGAGCCCATTCCGCCTCCACGAAATCCGCCGTAGAAGGCGATTCCGGCAACGGCGACACCGATCACGCCGAACAGGATGGAGAGGGCGCTATCGAGGAAGCTCGCCGACTGCACCGGGTCGATCAGAGCGGCGAGACCGGCAATCCCGCCCAGCACCACCACCGTGAGCTTCCAAGTCGAGTCCTCGCGGTGAGTGAGCAGAGCGAAGAGGATCAGAGCGGCGTGGATCAGCCACCAGAGCCCCAGCAACAGTGCGGAGACACCGGTGGCGGCCTCCGGCCCCAGGAGCAGGGCCGCTCCGAAGGCGAGGGCAATGATGCCTCCGATCATGAAGGCGTGGTCGAGGGTCCGCTCCGCGGTCTGAGGCGTCGCCATTCTCCGAAACTAACCGTCTCCCGGCGGCAGTAGTTTGCCGGGGATGCAATCGTTGCGCTCCAACCGGGTCGTGGTCGGTGGCGAGGTGCGACCGGCCACGGTGCGTTGGGTGGACGGTGTGGTGGTCGACATCGGCGGAGGCCAGGCCGACCGGGATTTCGGCGATCTGGTGATCCTGCCCGGGCTGGTCGATTCACACGTCCACGTCAACGAGCCTGGTCGCAGCGACTGGGAGGGTTTCGAGACCGCGACCCGTGCCGCTCTCGCCGGGGGAACGACCACGATCGTCGACATGCCACTCAATTCGGTGCCCCCGACCACCACTCTCTCCGGGCTCGACGCGAAGCTTGCTGCCGCCCGTGGCAAGCTCGCCGTGGATGTGGCCTTCTGGGGTGGGATCGTCCCCGGCTCCAGCGGTGAGATAGGGGGCCTGGTGGAGCGCGGCGTCTGTGGTTTCAAGACGTTCCTCACCGACTCGGGCGTTCCCGAGTTTCCTCCGACGCCCATCGAGGATCTCGACGGTCTCGCCCTCGGCGTCCCCCTCCTGGTCCACGCCGAGGCCGACGATCATCTCGGTGAACCGGGCGCTACCTACTCCGAGTATCTGGCGTCTCGACCGCCCCGGGCCGAGGGGGTCGCCATCGAGCGTGTTGCCCTCCTCGACTCCCCCGTCCACATCCTCCATGTCTCATCTGGCGACGGAGTCGATGCCATCGCCTCGGGGAAGGTCACTGGAGAGACCTGCCCCCACTACCTGATCTTCACCGACCAAGACGTCACCGGAACCGAGTTCAAGTGCGCTCCGCCCATCCGTGAGAAAGCCCACCGCGAAGCCCTGTGGGACGGCCTGATCTCGGAGACGCTCTCCATGGTGGTCTCCGACCATTCGCCATCTCCACCGGGGATGAAGACCGGCGACTTCGCCACCTCCTGGGGCGGGATCTCGTCACTGCAGCTCCGATTGCCGGTCACCTGGACCGGCGCCGCCGATCGAGGCGTGGGGTTCGAGCAGTTGGGATGGTGGCTGGCCCACTCCCCGGCCCGACTCGCCGGCCTCGCCGACCGCAAGGGCTCGATCGAGGTGGGCAAAGACGCCGACTTCGTGGTGTTCGATCCGGACGACGAGACGGTGGTTCGGGGCCGCCAGCTGCACCATCGACACCCGATCACGCCGTACGAGGGAATGAGACTGCGGGGACGTGTCGTCGACACCATCCTGGGCTCTCCTGCCAGGATGCTGGAGCGCACATGATCGATCTCATCTCAGAGCGGGTCGGTGGCCGGATCGTCGCCTTCAACGACGAGTTCTTCGCCGCGGCGGTGAACCTGATCCAAGTCGAACCGCCGGTGGCGAAGGAGGAATACACCGATCGAGGCAAGTGGATGGACGGGTGGGAGACCCGTCGACGGCGCGAGCCCGGCCACGACTGGGTGGTGGTCCGGCTCGGTATCCCGGGTCGCATCCGCAAGGTGTCCGTCGACACCTCCTATTTCACCGGGAACTTCCCCGAGCAGTTCTCTCTCGACGTCACCGGCGTCGACGATCTGGATCGGGCGGAGTGGCTCGAGGTGATCCCAAGGACCGATCTCGCCGGGTCGACGGTCGCCGAGTTCGATGTCGAAGACCCGCATCGAGTCGAGATGGTTCGACTCAACATCTATCCCGATGGAGGCGTTGCCCGGCTCCGTGTCGAGGGGGAGCCCATACCAGCGATGTCCCTGGTGTGTCCCGAGGACGAGATCGACCTGGCGTTGTCCACGGTGGGCGGCGAGGTCGTCGACGCCTCCGACCTGCACTACTCGCATCCGGCCAACATGCTGTGGCCCACCGAGTCGGTGGGTATGTGGGACGGCTGGGAGACGAGACGACGTCGCGAGTCCGGCCACGACTGGGTGGTGGTTCGGCTGGGGATGCGCGGTCGCGTCGACCATCTGATCATCGACACGACCCACTTCAAGGGCAACGCCCCGGGTTGGGTCTCGGCCGAGCTCTCCGACGACGGCAGGTCGTGGACAGAGGTGGTCTCTCGGGTTCCGGTCGATCCCCACAAGCAGAACGTGGTCGGGGCCGGCGGCGCGGTCGGAGAGTATCTTCGCCTCTCCATTCACCCCGACGGCGGTATCGCCCGACTCCGCGTCTTCGGGAACCCGGATCCTGCCGCGGCCGGTGCGGTCAGGGTTCGCTATCTGAACGCCCTGTTCGGTCAGGCGGCGGCTCGCTTCTTCCACGCTGCCTGCGCCTCGACCACGTGGGTCGACGAGATGATCGCCCGCCGACCGTTCGCGACGGCGGACGCGGTCCTCGATGTGGCGGACGACGTCTTCGACTCACTCGAGGAGAGAGGCTGGTTGGAAGCGTTCGCCGGACATCCCAGGATCGGCGAGCGTGGTGACGACGAGAATGCCAATCGGGAGCAGGTGGGAACCTCTACGGCCTCGCGAGAGACGATTCGCGACCTCATCGACGTCAATCGTCGCTACGAGGACAAGTTTGGCTTCACCTACATCGTGTACGCCACCGGCAGGACCGCAGAGGAGATGCTGGCGATCGCCCGCGACCGGCTCGAGAACGATCGCCACACAGAGATCGCCAACGCCTCTGGCGAGCAGAGGAGGATCACGGCGACCAGGCTTCGCCGCATGTTGTGCCAGGAGGTCTCATGACAACACTCAGCACCCACGTGTTGGACACCGCCACCGGAGAGCCGGCGGCGGGAATGCGGGTCCATCTCTCCCGAGCGTTGGGCGACGGGTGGGAGCGGGTCGGCGAGGGGGTCACCGACGACGACGGCCGGGTGACCGGGTTCGGGGGGCTGTCGTCGGGACGGCACCGTCTCGGTTTCGAGACCGGTGAGTACGGCAACGAGTTCTATCCCTTCGTGGCGGTGGTCTTCGAGATCGACGAGAGTCGGGACCACTACCACGTCCCTCTCCTGCTCAGCCCCTTCGGCTATACCACCTACCGGGGGAGTTGAGATGCCTCTGGGAGCCAACCGCTGGGGCAAGAGCGATGTGCGGATCTCGAAGGTCTTTCGGGGCGACGACAGTGACGATTTCGTCGACCTGAGGGTCCGGATCCTGTTGGAGGGCGACGTCGCCCCGGCACACACCGAAGGCGACAACTCGGCGGTGGTGCCGACCGACACCATGCGCAATACCGTCTATGGGCTGGCCCAGGATCGGCTCTCCCGAGACCTGGAGCGTTTCGGCGAGGCGCTCTGCGACCACTTCTTGGCCAGGGACGGTGTCCACGGCGCCGAGGTCTCGATCGAGAAGATGATCTGGGCGCGGGAGACGGCGCACGGTTTCGTCGGCGGCGGCTCCGAGCGCCGGACGGCCCGGGTGGCCCGGGGATCGCAGGAGTCGACGTCGGCGGGCATCGAGGGTCTGGTCGTGCTCAAGACCTCGGGCTCGGCGTTCGAGGGATTCCCCAAGGACCACTTCACGATCCTCCCCGAGGCTTCTGATCGGCTCCTGGCGACATCGGTCACCGCCGACTGGGACTACTCGGTCATTCCGTCGGACACCTCGGCCACCTGGAGATTGGTACGTGGTGTCTTGGTCGACCGCTTCTTCGAGGATTGGTCGGCCTCGGTCCAGCACCAGGGCTATCTCATGGGTGAGGCGGTGTTGGAGGCCATCTCCGAGATCACCGAGGTCCGTTTTCGTCTGCCCAACCAGCACCACCTCCCCTTCGACCTGACCCGCTTCGGCCTGGAGTGGGAGGGAACGGTCTTCCACCCCGTCTCGGAACCGTTCGGCGACATCCACCTCACGGTCACCCGGTAACCCAACCGTTCTGTGAAGGTCTACCGACACACCGTGTCTATAGATCTTCACAGAACGGATTCAAACCTCCCGTCTTCCCTCGAGGATGCGGAGGAACGAGCGGGTCCTCAACTCGTCGACGGTGAGCCCGGTTCGGGTGGTGGCCTCCTCTTCGGTGATGGCGCCGCAGTTGATGGCGCGCAGGAAGTAGTTCAACAAGCCCTGGCCGGTGGCGGCGTCGTCGAACACGTCGCCGACCAGCGTCGCCTTGGCCGCCGCCTCGACGAAGTTGGACAGCCGTTCCCCGGCGGCTTCGAGGCCCTCCATGAAGAAGGCGTACACGGCGGTGTACCGGGTCACCAACTGCGCCGGGTGGAGGTCCCACCCCTGGTAGTAGGCGTGTGACAGCGAGTGGCGGATGTGGTCGTAGTGCAGCCGCATCGCGCCGTGGACCACCTCTGGGTCGTCGCCGACCGGCATCACGTTGGTGGCACCGTCCGACAGCCACACCCCGGTCCCGGCCAGGCTCACCTGGAGGACGTGCCGGGCGAAGTCACACGCCGGATGGTCCATCGTCTGGTAGGCGGCGGTGATGTTGAGCGATGCCGTGTAGTCGTAGGTGCCGAAGTGGGCTCCGCGTACCCGGCCGGCGGCGGCATCGACCCACTTGGCCACCCCTGAGGTGCCGTCGACGTCGACGACCGTCTGCGGGGTCTCCACCATCAGCTCGATCGGGATGCGATCGATGCCGAGCTCCGACTCCAACTCGGCGAGGGCCTCGGTCGTCACCTCGACCTGGGCCAGGTCCTGGATCTTGGGGAGTGTCACCGTGAACCCGTCGGGCAACCGACCTGCCTCCTCGACCAGGGTGGTGACGAAGAGGTCCATCGTCCGCAACGCCCGCCCGTGCAGCTCCCCGCTCATCGACTTGACCCGGATCCCGATGAAGGGGGAGAGCGTCCCAGCGCCCATCCCTTCGGCCACCTGCTGGGCGGCGCCGATGGCGTGACGGTCCTCCTCCTGGTCGGAGCGGTGTCCGTAGCCGTCCTCGAAGTCGATGCGGAAGTCCTCGACCGGCTCCTGCTCCAGCTTTGCCATGACCGCGCCGTGGACCCGCTCCGCCAGCCCGGCCTCCAGACCCAGGATCGATTCGAACTGTGCCGGTCCGGCAGCCCACCGTGAGGCGAAGTCCTCCGCCAGCTCACCCAACCGGGCCGGCGTCGACGCCGAGAAGAGTTGGGCGCCGCCGTAGACGGTGTGGACGGGCTGGCGTTCCGGGCCGTCGCCGGGGAAATCGGCTGCGATGCGCGCCGATGCGTGCTGGAGTCGGCCGGCCCACGTCTTCATCGAGTCTGCGCTGAGAGTCATGGCCCGAACTCTATGAACGCCGTTAGCTTGATGCCCATGTCGACGCTGCTGGTCCGCAACGCCCGGGTCCTGGTCACGATGGATGGCCGGGAGATCAGCCACGGGGGTCTCTTTGCCCGGGACGGGTGGATCGAGGAGGTCGGCCCCTCCGACGACCTCCCGGCCTCTGCCGACGAGGTGGTCGATCTGACCGGACACGTGGTTCTCCCCGGGCTGGTCAACACCCATCACCATCTCTATCAGACGCTCACCAGGGTGTTTCCGGGGGCCCAGGAGGCCGGGTTGTTCGACTGGCTGCGCACCCTGTACCCGGTGTGGGCCAGGATGACCCCCGATCATGTTCGTACCGCCACCCGGACCGGACTGGTCGAGCTGGCGGTCTCCGGAGCGACAACGGTGTTCGACCACCAATACCTGTGGCCCAACGGATCCCGGATCGACGACCAACTCGAGGGTGCCGACGGTCTCAACATCAGGTTCCACGCGTCCCGCGGGTCGATGAGTCTCGGGGAGAGCGACGGCGGGCTGCCCCCCGATTCGGTGGTCGAGAGCCACGACGCCATCCTCGAAGACACCGTCCGCGCCATCTACCGTTTCCACGATCACCACCGTGGGGCGATGCGCCGGGTGGTGGTCGCTCCCTGCTCACCGTTCAGTGTCACCCCGGAGCTGATGAAGGAGTCCGCCGAGCTGGCACGGGGAGCCGGAGTCCGGCTCCACACCCACCTCGCCGAGACCGACGACGAGGAGCAGTTCTGTCTGGAGAACTTCGGCCACCGTCCCGTGGCCTACATGGAGACCCTCGGCTGGACGGGTCCCGACGTCTGGTTCGCCCATTCGGTCCATGTCGGTGACGACGAGGTACGTCGGATGGGCGATGACGGCACCGGGATTTCCCACTGTCCCAGCTCGAACATGCGTCTCGCCTCAGGTCTGGCGCCGATAGGGCCCTACCTGGACGCCGGCGTGGCGGTGGGGCTCGGTGTCGACGGCTCGGCTTCGAACGACACGTCCAACATGCTCGCCGAGACACGTCAGGCGTTGTTGCTCAACCGGCTCGCCGTGTCACCCGGGATCGGAGAAGGCACCCAGTTGACGGCCCGCCAGGCCTTGGAGATGGCGACCGTCGGCGGAGCGCGGGTCCTGGGACGTGACGACATCGGCATGCTCGCCCCGGGTCGTGCCGCCGACTTCATCGCCATCGACCTGAACCGGGTCGAGTTCGCCGGTGCGCTCCACGACCCGGTGGCTGCGGTGGTCCTCTGTGGCCCCTCACGCGTGGACCACTCCTGGGTGGGGGGAGCGCCACTGGTGCGATACGGTCGGGTGGAGGGAGTAGACGTGGAGGCCCTGATCGAGCGTCACAACACGTTGTCACTCGATCTGGTGGGGTAACTTCCCACCGTGGAGGTCCACCATCCCACGACACTCGACGACGCCCTGGCGGCGGTCGCGGACGGCGCCATGCCCCTGGCCGGCGGGACCGATCTGATGGTCGAGACCAACTTCGGGCACATCCGGCCCGAGCACGTCGTGGGGCTTCGTCGCGTCTCCCGGTTGAAGGAGTGGGAAGGCAACCGGATCGGGAGCAGTGTCACCTGGCGACGGATCGAGCGGGAAGGGCCCCGCGCCCTCACCCAGGCCGCCCGCACCGTCGGCTCCCCCCAGATCAGGAACGCGGGGACCATCGGCGGGAACCTGGGAACGGCGAGCCCGGCCGGTGACGGTCATCCGTTCCTGGTCGCGGTCGACGCGGAGATCGAGCTGGCTTCGTCTTCGGGCACCCGCACCGTGGGGTGGAGCGAGTTCTTCACCGGAGTCAAGAAGACCTCCCGGGCAGACGACGAGCTGATCACCGCTGTCCTCCTTCCCGACGCCATGCCGGAGCGCCAGGAGTTCGCCAAGGTCGGGATCCGCAACGCGATGGTGATCGCCACCGTGTGTGCGGTCGTCACCCGGCGTGAAGACGGAACAACCACAGTGGGACTCGGTTCCGTCGGCCCGACTCCGATGCGAGCGCCTCGGGCCGAGGAGATGATCTCGGCCATCGACAGGCCGGAGGAGTCCGACCTCGACGAGTTCCAGCGTCTCGTCAGCGAAGAGGTGAGGCCGATAACCGACCACCGCTCCACCGAGGCCTATCGGCGTCACGCCGCCGGAGTCCTCGCCCGCCGTCTGCTGGAGAGGTGTCTCCGATGATGGTCACCTTCACCCTCAACGGCAGGCCTGCCAGCGCCCGGGTCCTGCGTCCGCTCAGCCTGCTGGACCTGCTCCACGACGAGCTGGGGCTCCCCGGGTCGAAGGCGGTCTGCGAGCAGGGAGAATGCGGCTCCTGCTCGGTGATTCTCGACGGTGAGTTGGTGTGCTCGTGTCTCGTGCTGGCGGCCGACGTCGAGGGTTCGGATGTGACCACCGTCGAGGGAGTGGCAGATGAAGAGATCCTCAATCGTGTGCAGCAGGCGATGCACGAGGCCGGGGCAGTTCAATGCGGGTTCTGCACGCCGGGCATCGTCGTCGCCGCCACCGAGTTGTTCGAGCGCAACTCCAACCCCGGGCCGGCCGAGATCAAGGAGGCTCTGGCCGGGAACATCTGTCGCTGCACCGGGTACGGAGCCATAATTCGGGCGTTCGAGGGACTGGCCGGACGATGACCACGCGCACCACGAAGGCACCGGGCCGGGTCGCCGGCGGCATAGGGGAGTCCCCGCTCCGGCCCGACGGCGTCGCCAAGCTTCGAGGGGAGTTCGAGTACGCCTCCGACCTGGTCTCCGAAGGCATGCTCTGGGGCGCCACCACCCGCAGTCCCCATGCCCACGCCCGCATCATCTCCATCGACATCGCCCCCGCTCTGGCTATCGGAGGTGTCAATGCGGTCCTCACCGCCGACGACGTGACGGGTCGGGCCGCATTCGGCCTGGAGCACCCCGACCAGCCGGTCCTCGCCGGGGAAGTGGTCCGCTACTGGGGTGAGCCGGTGGCGATCGTTGCCGCCGAGGACGAGGACACGGCACGCCGCGCCGCCGCCGCGGTGAGGGTCGAGTACGAGGAGCTCGACCCGTTCGTCGATCCCGAGGAGGCCGATGCCGCCGACGCCGTGTTCCGGCGGATGAAGATCCGGCGCGGTGACCAGGAGGCCGCCGGGCCGGTGGTGGTCGAGGGTTTCTACGAGGTGGGCATGCAAGACCAAGCCCCCCTGGGCCCCGAGGCCGGATTGGCGATCCCCGACGGCCACGGCGGGGTCGACCTCTATGCCACCAGCCAGTTCGTCCACGTCGACCAGGAGCAGGTGGTCGCCAGTCTGGGTCTTCGCCCGGACCAGGTGCGAGCCCACCCTGCCGGGATCGGTGGAGCCTTCGGGGCCCGTGAGGACGTCAATCTCCACATCCACCTGTGCATGCTCGCCCTGCACACCGGCCAGCCGGTGAAGATGGTCTACGACCGCTCGGAGTCGTTCACCGGCCACGTGCACAGGCATCCGGCTCTCATGTGGTATCGCCACGAGGCCGACGAGGAGGGCAAGCTGGTACGGGTCGAGGCCCGTATCGTCATCGACGGCGGGGCGTACGCCTCCACCACTGCCGCGGTGCTGGCCAACGCCTGTTACTTCGCGCTCGGGCCGTATCGGTGCGACTCGGTAGCCATCGACGGTGCCGGCACCCGCACCAACAACCCGCCCTGCGGAGCCATGCGCGGGTTCGGGGCCGTCCAGGTGTGTGTGGCCTACGAGGCACAGATGGACAAGCTTGCCGCGGAGCTCGGGCTCGACCCTCTCGAGATCAGACGCCGCAACGCCCTGGCCAGCGGTGATGTCCTGGCTACCACTGGTCAGGTGATCGATACCCCTCTTCCGGTGGTCGATGTGATCGACTCGCTGGCGGCGATGCCCATAGTCGAACCGGACTTCCACCCCCTCCCGGGAGGCAGTGGCCTCACCACCGAATCACATCACGTCAAGCGTGGCGTCGGCTACGCGGTCGGAATCAAGAATCTCGGGTTCTCGGAAGGGTTCGACGACTACGCGCAGGCCCGTGTGCGGCTGACCGCGGAAGGGGCTGTGGTCGAGACCGCCGCCATCGAGGTGGGCCAAGGGCTGGTGACGGTTCTCGCCCAACTCGCCCGATCCGGTCTGGGCATCGGCGAAGCGGTGGTCCGGCATGTCGACACGTCCCGGATCGACTCGGCCGGCTCCACCTCGGCGTCGAGACAGACCCAGATCTCCGGCGGAGCGACTCTCGAGGCGGCGGCGAGGCTCCGGGAGAGGATCCTCGAACATCACGAGGGTGACCAACTCGACGACGAGGGTGTCTGGCGGGGCGGTGACCTCTCCGTTCCCATGGCGGCCCTGGTAGACGAGGGCTGGGAGGAGACCGTCACCTTCCGCCATCCCGACACCGAGGCGCCCGACGACGACGGTCAGGGAGTGGTCCACGCCGACTTCGCAATCGCCGGCCATCGCGCCGTGGTGGATGTCGACGTAGAGCTGGGCTTGGTCAGCGTGGTCCGCGTCGACACGGCTCAAGACGTGGGCAGGGCCCTCCATCCCGGGGCTGTGCGCGGTCAGATCGAAGGCGGGATCCTCCAGGGTGTCGGGCTGGCGGTCATGGAGGAGCTGGTCATCGAGGGCGGGGTGATCAAGAACCCCAACTTCACCGACTACCTGCTCCCCACCATCCTCGATGCTCCGGACGTCGAGGCTTTGCTGATCGAACAAGACGGGTCCTGGGGCCCGTTCGGTGCCAAGGGAGTCGGTGAGCCGCCGACCATCTCATCCACCTCAGCGGTGGTGGCGGCGATCCGCGACGCCACCGGCAAGGACATCAACCGGGCTCCGGTCCGACCCCAGGACATCGCCCTCTGAGAGATCCGGGCCGGCGACACCATCGTTGACCGATCGGCTGCGCTGCGCGGCAGCAGGCGGTAGCGTCGCCGGATGGAAGAGTTCATCCGAAGACTGCCCAAGGCTGAGCTGCATCTCCACATCGAGGGCACGCTCGAACCTCAGATGATGTTCGACCTGGCCGAGCGGAATGGTTACGAACTTCCGTTCGAGGATGTCGCGTCGGTCGCCGCCGCCTACAGGTTCCGGAACCTCCAGTCGTTCCTCGACATCTACTACCAGGGGGCGGCGGTGCTGCAGACCCCTCAGGACTTCTACGAGTTGGTGATGGCCTACTTCGATCGGGTGGCACTCGACGGCGTGCGTCATGCCGAGATCTTCTTCGATCCCCAGACCCACACCGAACGCGGCATCGGGTTCGAGGTCTTCATGGAGGGCTTTCGCAGCGGTATGGCCGATGCCGGGGCCAGGCACGGGATCAGCTCGAGCCTCATCCTCTGTTTTCTCCGCCATCTCGGTGGCGAATCGGCCATGGACACGATCCGGGAGGCGGAGCCGCATCTCGATGGTGTGATCGCGGTGGGATTGGACTCCTCGGAGGTGGGATATCCCCCCGAGATCTACGCCGACGCCTTCGCCCATGCCCGGAAGCTGGGTCTGCGGGCGGTCGCCCACGGAGGGGAGGAGGGACCTCCCGAGTATGTCATCGGCGCCCTCGACGTGCTCGGTGTGGAGCGAGTCGACCACGGGGTGCGCAGTCTCGAGGATCCCGACCTGGTCGAGAGGTTGCGTCGCGACCGGGTCCCGCTCACGGTCTGCCCGCTCTCCAACGTGGCTTTGCGGGTGGTCGACCGGATAGTCGATCATCCCCTCCCTGAGATGATGGAGGCGGGGCTCCTGGTGAGCGTCAACTCCGACGACCCGGCCTACTTCGGGGGATACGTGGGGGAGAACTACTTCGTCCTCTACGACGACCTCGGGTTCGGTGAGCAGCGGCTGGCGATGCTGGCGGCCAATTCGATCGAGTCTTCGTTCCTGGACGCGGCCCGGAAACAGGAACTGGTGGACGAGATCGAAAGCGTGGAGCCATAAGCGACCCCTTTTTCGCGCATGGCGCGTTTCTAGCGCAGTTGGTGCGCGAAAACGGTCGGGGGCTAGCGGGGGACGAGGGCGAGTTGGCGGGAGAGGGCGACGAGACGGCCCGACTCGTCCCAGAGCTCTCCATCTTCCTCGAGCATGCCGTCGGTGGCGAACCGAGTGGTGAACATGCAGGCGAGCCATCCCCGTGGGGACGGGTTGCGCACCTGGACGGTGAGGTCGACCGTCGGGGTCCATCCCGCCGGATACTGCGAGTTGAAGATCGCCGGGGGCAGGGCGTCGGTGGCCAGCACCACCGCATGGGCGTCGAACGCCTCGCCGTCGAGGAGACGGAACCAGCCACGCATCACCGCATCCTCACCGGGCTCGCCGGTGAACAACCCGGCGTCGTCGGGGTGGATGCGGACGTCGACCTTCCCGGTGAACGGCGGGGGTAGCGGAGCGGTCTCCGAGGGAACGGCGCGTAGGCAATCATCAGGCGCGGGGAGATCCGGTGGGCCGCCCTCGATCAGGTCTTGCTCAGGTCGGGGTCGCTCGGGCTCGGCGAATACTCCCGTCACGTAGACGAGGTCCTTGCCGTCGCGGGAGAGCGTGGCCCGCAGCGTGCTCAGGCTGCGACCGCTCTTCAGTTTCAGGACCTCGACGTCGATCGAGCCCTTGCCGGCGGGGTTGACGTAGCTTCCCGTTGCCGAGATCAGCTCGCGTCCGGCCGTCTCAGCCTCCATGGCCCGGGTGGCGATAGCCATGAGCAGCCCGCCGTTGGTCACCTCGAAGATGTCCCAACCCTGGGGAAGGTCGGCTTTCCAGCGCCCCGGCCCGCCGGAGACGGCACTCGCCTCGGCAAAGCTCAATTCAGGACGACCCCGTGTCCAGGGCGAATCTGCCCGATGACGCGAGGTGAATGCGCCGAAGCCACCTCGATCACCTCCTCGACCGCCCCTTTCGCCGCAACGAGGCAGAAGCCCATACCCAGGTTGAATGTCCGCCGCATCTCTTCCTCGGGCACCCCTCGCTCGGACAGGAGGGAGAACACCGCGGGTCGGTCCCAGGTTCGGGTGTCGATGGTCGCCCCCAGTCCCTCGGGGAGAGAACGGGCCAGGTTGGCGGCGATCCCGCCACCGGTGACGTGTGCGGCGGCGTGGATGCCTCCGGTTTCCACGGCGGCGAGGACGACCGGTGAGTAGATCACCGACGGCTCGAGGAGGATGTCGGCGTGGCCGACGACCTCCTCGCCGAGAACCGCTCTGACCAGGGAGAACCCGTTGGACCGGAGGTTCGGGGAGAGAAGCCCGACGACGACGTCTCCGTCTCTGACCCGGTCCGGGCCCAATACGGACTTCGACTCGACGACCCCCATCACTGCACCGGCGAGATCGACCGCGTCTGGGTCCATGACGCCGGGGTGCTCAGCGGTCTCTCCTCCGAGCAGCGGACAACCCGCTCGGAGGCAGGCGGCGGCAACGGACTCGACGATGGCCCGATCCCGCTCGGGTTGGAGCGATCCAACCGCCAGGTAGTCAACGAACCCGATCGGGGAGGCCCCCGCGACCGCCAGGTCGTCCACGCACATGGCGACGAGGTCGAAGCCGACCCCGTCCCAACGATCAGCGCGCCGGGCGACGTCGAGCTTGGTGCCTACCCCGTCGGTGGACATCATCAGGACGGGATCTTCGATTCCTTCCGGCAGACGGACCCCGGCGGCGAACCCTCCGAAAGTGCCGATGACCTCCGTCTTCCAGGTGGCGGTCACGGTGGAGGCGATCGAGTCGGTGTGGCGGCCGGCGCCTTCGAGGTCGACCCCGGCCCCCCGATAGGAGACCACTAGTGGCCCGTCTCGCAAGTCCGCTGGCATTTCAACGGCCAGATGACGCCGCTCGCGGCGTCCTCGTCCTTGCCGAACGGGCCAAGTGTGACTTCGTCCTGCGTCCTTGCGAGCGACGCCCTTGCCCCGCCGAAATACGCGACCGGACTTACGCGACCGACCACTAGGACCGTTCCAGCTGGAACTTGTCGGCCGTCTCCGGCACCTCGGTCGGGTACTCGCCGCTGAGACACGCCGTGCAGAAGCCGGCGTCGGCCACCCCAGTCGCATCGAGGAGACCCTCCAGGGACAGGTAGCCGAGCGAGTCGGCGCCGAGGTGCTGTCTGATCTCATCCACTTCCATGCGGGCGGCGATCAGCGTCGACCGGTCCGAAGTGTCCATCCCGTAGAAGCAGGGCCACCTATATGGAGGCGAGGAGACCCGCAGATGCACCTCAGCCGCGCCCGCCTCGCGCACCATCGTGACCAACTGCCTGGTGGTCGACCCCCGCACGATGGAGTCGTCGACGAGGACGACGCGCCGGTCCTCCAGGCTCTCGGGGATCGGATTTAGCTTGAGGCGAATCCCCTGGTCGCGCAGCATCTGGCTGGGCTCGATGAAGGTTCGGCCCACATAGCGGTTCTTGATGAGGCCGTCGGTGTAAGGGACGCCGCTGGCAGCGGCGAACCCCTGGGCGGCGGGGATCCCCGACTCCGGCACCGGGACCACGACGTCGGCTTCCGCGGGATGCTCCCGGGACAGGATCTTTCCCATCTCCTGGCGTGCTGCCTGAATCGACCGTCCGTACATGTGGGTGTCGGGTCGGGCGAAGTAGACGAACTCGAAGACGCAGAGACCGGGGTTGGGGGATGGGAAGGGGTAATAGGACTTGGGCCCTCCGGCGTCGATCACCACCATCTCGCCGGGCGAGACCTCCCTGACGAATCTGGCTCCGACCAGGTCGAGGGCCGACGACTCCGATGCGATCACCCAGCCTCCCCCCTCCAGCGATCCGAGGCACAGGGGGCGAAACCCGTGGGGGTCGCGCATGCCGACGATCCGGCCCTGGTCCATGATCACCAGTGAGAAGGCGCCCTTCCAGGTGGGAGCCACTTTCATGAGTGCCATCTCCAGGCCACGGGCGTCCGAGCGGTTGTCGTCGATGGCCCGCGCCAGGCCCTCGGCCATCAAGTCCGAGTCGGTTGTTGCCCCCTGGATCCCGAGCGAGCGCGCCAGCTCTTCGGTGTTGGTGAGGTTGCCATTGTGGCCGAGGGCGACGCTGGTGTTGCCCACCTGGCGATGAGCCGGCTGGGCGTTGGCCCAGTTGTTCGAGCCGGTGGTGGAATAGCGGGTGTGCCCGATGCCGAGCAGGCCGTCGAGACCGGCGAGGGTCGGTTCGTCGAAGACCTGGTTGACCAGTCCGAGATCCTTGAAGACGGTCACCGTCTCGCCGTCCGATGTGGCGATGCCCGCCGACTCCTGTCCACGATGCTGGAGGGCGAAGAGCCCGAAGTAGAGGACGTGTGAAACCCGCTCAGTGGTCGAGTAGGCGGCTATGACTCCACAGGCCTCGCGGGGCCTCTCCGACAGCCAGGTACTCGCCTCCTCGGGCACGACTCGATGCTAGGTCTGTCCCGTTGCAGTTCACAGTTACGCAGGGGACTTTCAGCCGAGATTTTCGCGATGAGCGGCGAGCCAGATTCCCTCTCCGATTCTCGAGCGGTTCAGCGCCTGGTGTCCCGCGCGCTCAGGCGCCCGGGTGGATGTCGGGATCGGGGATGTGAGTTGCCCTCACCTGGCCTCCGCCTCGGCCATCGAGGCGATGCGCTCTCGGACGACGTCCGCGGAGGTCCATCCCCGTGCGAGGAGGGCGAGACGCCCGTCCTCCAACTCGCCGACCAGAGTGGGGAACCCGCTGATCCCCCAATTGCGGGCTCTTGAGAAGTCCTCCCAGGCCCGCTTCTTGGCCTCTTCGCTGGCCAGGTCGGTGGCGAACCTCTCGACATCGAGGCCGTAGTCGGAGATCAGGGAGGTGAGCACTTCGAAGTCGGTGACATCCTCACCGTTTCCGTAGAAGGCCATCTGCACATCGGTGAAGTAGTCGAGAGTCCGATCCGGGAGGACTTCTCGAACCTGGGTGATGGCGAGCGCCGCCGGTTCGGTGTCGTACAGCCATTCGTCGCGGCGAGCGAGAAAGGAAGTGTCGAAGGGCTGTCCGGTTCGTTGGGCGATCTCCTCCCAGTGGTGGCGAAGGACCTCGGCCATACCCTCGTCGAGCACTTGGGCCATGGGACCGGGCCTGAGCCCGCCCACGACCACCTCGACGGGAAGATCCTCGGCGAGCGACGCGATCTCGGGGGCGAAACCCCAGCACCACGAGCACATCGGGTCTCCGACGTAGATGAGACCGGTGATCCTCTCGCTCATGGGCAAAGCCTATTGGGATCTCTCGTCCAGGAACGTCTCCACACCTCTTTGCAGCGCCTCTTCGTCATCGACGCTGAACCACGACCGTCCGTCCTCGCCCCACTGCTTCCATTCGTCGGGAGCCACCGGACGAAACGAGACCCGGTCGAGAAGGGTCTGGATCGAACCGCCAGAGGTCGCCTCGTCACGGGCTGCCGCGGCGATGTCGGCGGGGTACACGGCGCAGGTGACCTGTCGGACACCGCTCTCGTCGACGGGGACCACCGGGAGATCCGACTCCACGGCCACCAGGTGCTCGAGGAGCCGGGAGGTCACGAAGGGGTGGTCGACCGCGACAGCGACGATCCTGGCGGTGTCCGCCCGGGACAGGGCGGTGGCGATTCCCGCCAAGGGCCCCTGGGCGTGCACCGAGTCGGGCCAGCATTCCCACCCGGCTCGGTCGGAGCCGAGGACCACGACACGGTCGGACACCGCGGCCAACGCCTCGGCGACCCGGTCCAGCATCGGGCGACCCGCCACGGCGACATCGGCTTTGTCGCGTCCCATGCGGGTGCTGTGGCCACCGGTGAGGATGGCGCCCAATGGTCGTTCGGTCACGACCCGAGACTACGTCGGCGTTTCGATCGAGGCGTTCGAAGCCCATGGGGGTTCCGTACTTGGCCCTCGATACAGGATTGCTGGGGAAGCGTCAGTCGCCGAGGGCGACGCCGAGGTGGCGGGCGGCTCCGATCCAAGGGTGGTCGAGGGGGACCGTCTTGGTCTTGGTAGCGACCTGTTTCAGCGGCACGGCCTCGGTGATCTCCCCTCTGGCGGCGACGAGGACTCCGTGGACGCCGTCGGCGATGAAGTCGGCGTATGCGGTGCCGAGCCTCGTGGCGAGGAGACGGTCGGCCGGGGTCGGGGTGCGAGTGGGCCGTCGAGTGGAGCCGGTCGATCGCCTCGGTGGGATGCTCATTGCGGTGTCGAAGCCGAAGGTGATGTCGGTCCCGGCGACATCGTTGTCGATGGTCTTGTCAAGGGTGAGGACCGGGACCCCGACGTCGGCCAGCTTGAGGGCGTTCTTGGCCGTGCCAACGCTGGCGACGATTCGATGCTATCGGGTCGTCAGTACGGGCCCGCGCCGATGGCTCGCTGCAAGGCGTGATGCCAGGCGTCTGCGCAACGACCGAGGGCGACGGCGTCGTCGTTGATCGAAAGCCCTCTGCCACCTATGGTCCCGATCCTTCGAGAGATGTCGGTGGGGAGCTCGATCGACCCTGGCTCGGCGATGACAAGGAATCGGTGCGGATCCTCGGAGAAAGGGTGGGAGGCCTCCACCACGGCTCCGATCCCGGAGACGATGCATATCTCGGCCAATGCCACGGCCAGCCCCCCGTCTGAGACGTCGTGCAGCACGGCTGCTCGATGGGCGAGATCGGCGGCGAGTGCGACCACTCTGACGGCGGTCTCAGGGCTCGGGGGGGTGGGTCGCCCACCGAGGGTGTCGTCGTGACGCTGCAGGGAAGAGCCGGCGAGGTTGGGAGTTGGGGCCGGGCCCACTTCCCATATCTCCATGCCCTCCCGTGCCCGGGAGAGGCGGGGTGGGTCCGCCGGCATCGGATCGGCCAGACCGAGCAGCCCGACCACCGGAGTGGGATGGATGTCCACCCCGTCGGTCTCGTTGTAGAACGAGACGTTTCCCCCGACGACCGGGATGCCGAGGGCTTCGCAGGCCGCGGACATACCCTCCACTGTCTCCTTGAACTGCCACATGACCTCGGGCTTCTCGGGATTGCCGAAGTTGAGGTTGTCCACGACGGCCAGCGGCCGGGCTCCGGTGACCGCGACGTTCAGTGCGGCCTCGAAGACGAGGCGGGCGGCGCCGGCCCGCGGGTCGAGGTAACAGAGCCGGCCGTTCCCGTCGGTCGATACAGCCAGCGCCTTGTCCGTTCCCTTGACCCGTAACAGGGTGCCGTCGGACCCCGGCCCGACCACTGTGTTGAGGAAGAGCATGTGGTCGTACTGGGTGTGGATCCAGGCCGACGAACCGATGGCAGGGTCGGACAGCAGCTCGAGCAGTGTCTCTCCGACATCGTGCACTTCCCGGTCGGCATGCATCGCCTGGACCTCGTCGAGCCAGGTCGGGCGAGTCGCGGGACGGTCGTAGAGCGGAGCATCGTCAGCGAGCGAGGCTGCCGGGACCTCGGCCACCACTTCTCCGTCGAGTCTGATCGTGAGGGTCCCTCCGGGGCGGACCTCACCGATGACCGCAGAGTCGATCTCCCATTTGTCGGCGACGATGAGGACGTCGTCGACATTGTCGGGTTCGACGAATGCCATCATCCGCTCCTGGGATTCCGACATCAAGAGCTCGGGTGCGGTCATGCCGGTCTCCCGGGTGTGGACCGCGTCGAGGTCGACCTCCATGCCCACCCCGGCTCGACCAGCGGGCTCGGAGGTGGCGCATGAAAGCCCGGCGGCCCCCAGGTCCTGGACGCCGACCACGAGGCCGCGCTCATAGAGCTCGAGACAGGCTTCGATCAGCTTCTTCTCCTCGAACGGATCCCCTACCTGCACCGAGGGCCGCTTCTCCCCCGATGACTCGTCGAACGAGGCAGATGCCAGAACGCTGGCTCCCCCGATCCCGTCGCGTCCGGTCGCATTGCCCAGCAGCACGGCCACCGAACCGGGACCTCCGGCGGTGCCCAGCACCAGCTGATCTCGGTGGAGCAGACCGATACACATCACGTTGACCAGGGGGTTGCCGGTGTAGCAATCGTCGAACTCGACCTCTCCGCCGACCGTGGGGACCCCGACGGCGTTGCCATAGCCGGCGATCCCGGAGACGACCCCCTTGAACAGGTAACGATTCTTGGGCTCTTCGAGGGGGCCGAAACGGATCTGATCCCACAGAGCGATAGGCCTCGCTCCCATGGTGAAAACGTCCCGGAGGATGCCCCCCACCCCGGTCGCCGCTCCTTGGTAGGGCTCAACGAACGAGGGATGGTTGTGACTCTCGATACGGAGGGCGGCGAGCCATCCGTCTCCGATGTCGACCACGCCTGCGTTCTCGCCCGGGCCCACCACCACCCACTCGGCCTCGGTAGGGAACCGCCTCAGATGCTTGCGGGACGACTTGTAGGAGCAGTGCTCCGACCACATCACCGAGTACATGGCCAGTTCGGCGGGCCGGGGATCTCGGTCCAGGATGTCGACGACCTTCCGATACTCGGCGTCGGTCATGCCCAACTGGCGGTAGATCGGTTCCTGTGTGGTGGTCATGCGGGGACGAGGGAGCCGAGGAAGCCCTCGAGGAGGATCTGACCGTCGGTCGACCCGAGCAGTCGGTCGGTTGCTCGCTCCGGGTGAGGCATCACTCCGACGACGTTGCCCGCGACGTTCGCCACCGCCGCGGCGCGGGCCTGGGAGCCGTTTGGGTCGCCCAGATAGCGGAGCACCACCCGGCCGGCATCCGAGGGATCGACCCAGTTGCCCTCATAGGAATTCAGCGGGATCCTGAGTCGCTGTCCGGGGGTAGCGGCCCGAGTGAGGATCGAGTCGGTATCGACAACCTCGACCTCCTCGAACCGGCAGATGAACGACAGGTCACGATTGGCGATGTGGGCACCCGGGATGAGACCCGCCTCGCAGAGCATCTGCCAGCCGTTGCATATCCCCAGGACAGGAGCCCCCACGGACGCCAGCCGCGCCACCTCTTTCATCGCCGGGGAGAAGCGGGCAATCGCCCCGGTGCGCAGGGCGTCTCCGTGGGCGAACCCACCGGGGAGCACCACTCCGTCGAATCCGGCGAGGTCGGTCTCCCGATGCCAGACCAATTCCGCCTCGCCGCCGAGGGCATTGAGAGCATCGGCTACGTCGTGCTCGCAGTTGACCCCCGGGAATACCACGACCGCTGCTCTCACGTCTCCACCTCTACCGAGAAGTCCTCCAAAACTGGGTTGGCGAGGAGCTGGCGGCACATGTCCTCGACCCTCGCTGTCACCTCGGCGGGGTCCTCGCCGTCGACTTCCATGTGTATCACCCGGTCCATGCGCACCGACCTCGCTTCGGTGAATCCGAGCTCGTGTAGGGCTCGTTCGACCGTGGTCCCCTCGGGGTCGGCGATCTCCGGTCGTCGGTCGATGGTGACCGTCACCTTCATCGCCCGGTGGCTCCGAGGTAGTCGTCGAAGCTCTCGCCGGTTATCCGCTCGTAGGCCTCCACGTATCGCTGTCGGGTCCCCGCGACGATCTCGTCGGGCAGGGCTGGGGCGGGTGGGTTCTTGTCCCAGGGTTGGCGTTCCAGCCACTCGCGCACGTACTGCTTGTCGAACGAGGGGATCTCGCCGCCGGGCTCGTATGCGTCGGTGGGCCAGTAGCGGGAGGAGTCAGGGGTCAGCACCTCATCGATGAGGAGCAACTCGCCATTGGCGTGACCGAACTCGAACTTCGTGTCGGCGAGGATCACTCCCTTGTCGGCGGCGTAGTCGTTGGCTCGGGTGTAGATGTCGATCGACGTTGTCTTCAGCTCCTCGTAGAGCTCGTCTCCGAGCATCCCCCGGGTTTGGGCTTCGGTGATGTTCTCGTCGTGGCCGCTGGCGGCCTTGGTGGCCGGGGTGAAGATGGGTTCGGGGAGCTTGTCGGCGAGCTGCAGACCTTCGGGGAGATGTTCGGTGGTGGGGCCGCCGCCTTCCCGGTACTCCCGCCACGAGGATCCGTAGAGATGGCCGCGTACCACGCACTCGACGGGGACGACCTCCGCCCGACGCACCACCATCGCCCGACCGGCCAGTTCGGCGAGCTGTTCGTCGGTGAGACCTTCGATCCCGGAGAGGTCGGTGGTCACCAGGTGGTTCGGTGTGTCGAGCAGCTCGAAGAAGTGGAGGCTGAGACCGGTCAACACCCGGCCCTTGTCAGGGATGGTCTGGTCGAGGATCACGTCGTAGGCCGAGATCCGGTCGGTGGCCACGAAGAGGAGGTGGGCGAGATCGATCTCGTAGATCTCCCTGACCTTGCCGGATGCGATATGTGGGAGTGCCAGCACGCCGCGGCAGCGTAGCGTCGCTGACGCCGAGGTCTGAAGCCTTCCCCCTAGCCTTGCGAGGATGAGTGGATTCGAGCGTGAACGTGTCGCCGGGCTCCTCGCCGACGACGCATACGCTAAGAGTTTGGGCATCGAACTGATCGACGTCACCGATGAGGAGATAATCGTCGCCATGGCGGTCGACGAGTCACACTCAAACTTCCTGGGAGTAGGTCATGGCGGGATGATCTTCTCGCTGGCGGATTGCGCTTTCTCGTTGGCTTCCAACAACGCCGGAGATGCCGCCGTCGCCATCGACACCCATTTGGTCCTCACCGCGGCGAGCCGACCCGGAGACCGTCTCGAGGCCCGGGTCAGGGAGGTGTCGCGGGGCCGCACGCTGGGGACCTATCGAGCGGAGGTGGTTCGCGGCGACGGTCGGACCGTGGCCCTGTTCACAGGAACCGTGTACATCAACCGGTCCTAGAGACGCCTCATACGTAGAATTTCGCGGGTCTTGCGCGTTCTGGAGTACATCGTCTTCCATCCGTGGAAGGCCTTGACCATCGTCGTCGCGGGCACCCTGCTCGGCTTGGGGGGCTTCTACGCCCACCAGGTGAACGCTGCCCTGGACATCGTGGCGGTCGAGGACTTCGCTCCCCAGGATGCGCGCATTGCCATCGGAGCCCCGCCCGAAGAGTCTGATCCGTCCCCGCCCTCCACCCTCTACGACTTCGATGAGCCCGTCTACGACCTGGACGCTGAGATGGCTCTGATCGAGGCCCGTCTGGCGGAGCAACCGGAGCAGCCGCCGTTCAATACCGCGGCTTTCGGTGAGCCGATCCCCGACGGGGTGTTCGACTCCTATCTCCTGGTGGGGACCGACGCCTCCGGTTTCCTGGCTGACACCATCATCCTGGCGCTCCAGCCCACCGACGGAGCCGCTCCGATCATGGTGAGCTTGCCCCGCGACCTGTTTGTGTGGAACCTGTGTCGACAGACGTTCACCAGGTTGAACTCGGGTCTCGGCGGGTGCTCGAGGGGAGCGTCTGGCCTGGAGCTCATGGCGATCATGGTGGAGGACTACACCGGGACCCCGATCGACCACGTCGCCCGGATCGACTTCGGGGGTTTCGCCCGTCTCGTCGACGTCATGGGCGGGATCACCGTCTGCGTCGACCATCCGACCCGCGATGCCAAGGCGCATCTGGAGTTGGAGGAATCCGGGTGCCATGTCATCGACGGCGTGAAGGCGCTCGCCTGGGTTCGCTCGCGCCAACCCGAGCAGTTGATCGATGGCGAATGGAGGAGAGTGGGAGGTTCGGACTTCACCCGACAGCAGCGACAACAGGACGTCCTGTTCCAGCTCGCCGGCAAGGCCGCCCACTTCTCGTCACCGGCATCCCTGGTCGATCGGCTCGCCGCGGTGTCGTCTTCGTTGCGCCTCGACTCGTCGTGGTCGTTGAGTCAGGCGGTGGGCGAAGCTTGGCGCTACCGGGGCATCTCGAAGAACGCTGTGGCGCGGTTCTCCCTCTCGGTACGCGAGTACCGCACCTCCTACGGCGCTCAGGTGCTGCTGCCCGCCCGCCCCTTCAAAGAGGACCTGGCCCGCGTCTACGACCTCGGCTGACGACTTCCCGTTTTCGCGCATCGAATGGAGCGTTTTTGAGCGCATCCGATGCGCGAAGACGGCCAGGGACGGGCGACGGTTAGCGCAGCTGCTCGAGACGCTCGAACACAGGGGTGGAGGTCTCGACGAGGCGTTCGAGTGAGAAACACAGGTCGAGCTGGTCGTCGTCCAGTTCGACGTCGGGGTCGGCGCGCAGCAGGTCGCGTAGGTGGCCCTTGTCGTCCCAGGCCTCCATGGCGTTGCGCTGGACGATCCGATAGGCCTCGTCGCGGCTCATCCCCGCCTCGACGAGCGCGAGCAGGACGGCCTGGCTGAACACGAGTCCTCTGGTCGTCTCCAGGTTGGACATCATCCGCTCCGCGTCGACCACCAGATCGTCGACCAGACCCTTGAATTTCACCAGCATGTAGTGGAGGACGATGGAAGCGTCTGCCAGGGCGACCCTCTCCGCAGACGAGTGGGAGATATCTCGCTCGTGCCACAGGGCGACGTTCTCGAGACCCACCTGGGCGTAGCCGCGGAGGAGACGGGCCATCCCGGTCATCCGCTCGGACAGGATCGGGTTTCGTTTGTGGGGCATGGCCGACGAGCCCTTCTGCCCCCGGCTGAAGCCCTCGCGGGCCTCCCCGACCTCCGAACGCTGGAGGTGACGGATCTCGGTCGCCATCCGCTCGATCGACGCCCCCACCAAGGCCAGGGTGGACAGGTATTGCGCATGACGATCGCGCCCTGTGATCTGGGTCGATGCCGGCTCGACCCCGAGACCGAGGGCAGAGCAGACATCGGCCTCGACCTGAGCGGGAACGTGGGCGTAGGTCCCGACTGCTCCGGAGATCTTGCCCACGGCGATCATCTCCCTGGCCGCGCCGATCCGATGTTCGTCACGGCTCAGCTCGAAGGCCCATCCGGCGAGCTTGAGACCAAAGGTGGTCGGCTCTGCCCAGATCCCGTGGGTGCGGCCGATCATGAAGGTGTCTCGATGCTCGAAGGCGCGACCTACCACGGTGTCGCGGAGGTCGGACAGGGCGGAGAAGATGAGATCGGCGGCGTCGCGAAGGACTAGCCCGCCCGCGGTGTCGATGACGTCGGAGGAGGTCAGGCCGTAGTGAACCCAGCCGGCGGCTTCCTCTCCAGCCGCCATCCCGAGCAGATCGACGAAAGCGGCCACATCATGGTTGGTGACGGCCTCCCTCGCCTCCACGTCTGCGGGGGTCGGGCAACGGGCGCCCTCGGTGGCGTCGGCCACTCCGGGAGGGACCCTGCCCAGCTTCTCGAAGGAGCGCAGCGCCGCCACTTCGACGCTCTTCCAGGTCTGGAGCTTGTGCTGGTCCGACCAGAGCTCCCCCATGGCGGGAAGCGTGTAACGCTCGATCACGGGAATGATGATGCCATGCCGGTAGCGTGAGACGGCACATGCGGAAGATGAGGAACGACCAGGCGCGTCGTTATGCCCTGGGAGCACAGGGTTTCATCGAGGGTCGAGCCGGCGGGCGGGTGGACGTCCGCCACTTCCGCAAGGTGATCGAGCAGATCGGCCTGATCCAGCTCGACTCGGTCAACGTCTTCAGCCGCGCCCACTACATGCCGTTCTTCTCACGCATCGGTCCGTACGACCGTGAGGCCCTCGACGACTGGCTCTGGACCTCCGGGGAGATGTTCGAGTACTGGGGCCACATGGCGTCGCTCATGCCGAGCGACCAGCACCGTCTCTTCCGCTGGCGGATGAACCACGGTTGGCAGTGGAACCGTGCCGAGAAGCTGATCGCCGATCAGCCCGGCTACATGGAGGCAGTCCTCGACGAGGTAGGGGCAAAGGGGCCGCTGCGGACCAGCCATCTCGAGAACCCCGGGGAAAAGGGGGAGGGGATGTGGAACTGGTCCAACGGCAAGGTGGCCCTCGAGATGCTGTTCGTCCAGGGCAAGGTGACCACGGCGGCACGTCCCAATTTCGTGCGGATGTACGACCTTCCTGAGAGGGTGATCCCCCGCGAGCACCTGGAGGCCCCCGAACCTGGGCATGACGAGGCTCTGGCCGAGTTGCTGAAGCTCGCGGCTAGTTCCATGGGCGTCGCCACTGCCGAGGACCTGGCGGACTACTACCGGATCCGGATGCCTGCTGCCCGGCCGGTATTGCGTCGTCTCGTCGCGGCCGGCGATTTGGAGGAGGTCGAGGTCGAAGGCTGGGGAAAGCCGGCATACCTACATCCCGAGGTTCCCCTGCCTCGCTGGCAGCGAGGCACCGCCCTCCTTTCTCCTTTCGACAACCTCATCTGGCACCGCAACCGCGTGGAGAGACTCTGGGGTTTCCACTACCGAATCGAGATCTACGTCCCCGAGCCGAAACGGGTCTACGGCTACTACGTGCTTCCGTTCCTCCACGATGGCGTTCTGGTGGCCAGGGTCGACCTGAAGACCGACCGGCGCCGCAACGCCCTCCAGGTCAAGGGTGCCTTCGCCGAGCCCGGGGTCGACAAGAAGAGGGTGGGACGCGCCCTTCGCAAGGAGCTGGATCTCGTCGCCGGTTGGCTCGACCTCGACGACGTGGTCGTGGACCGCAACGGCGACCTCCCCGACTACCTCTAGCCGCCACCATCAACGGAGGATCGAGTGCCTACGTGAAGGCGTTGAGGCCGGTGATCGCCTGACCCATCATCAGAGTGTGGATCTCGTTGGTGCCCTCGTAGGTGATCACCGTCTCCAGGTTGGCCATATGGCGGAACACCGGGTACTCGAGGGTGATCCCGTTGCCTCCGAGTATCGAGCGTGCGCTGCGGGCCACTTCGAGAGCGTTGCGGACGTTGTCGAACTTGCCGAAGGAGACCTGCTCGGGGGAGAGCTTTCCCTCGTCTTTGCGACGACCGAGATGGAGCGCCAGGAGGGTGCCCCTCTC